>JAGHZQ010000048.1 GCA_017746715.1 Cyanobacteria bacterium SBLK | reverse complement strand
TTATTATACAACTTCCAAGGGAAATATGAAGCCGCAGAACCTCTCTTTCTCCAATCCTTAGATTTGAGGAAAAAACTCCTCGGAGAAGACCATCCATCTGTCGCGACCTCTCTCAACAATCTGGCATTATTATACAACTCCCAAGGGAAATATGAAGCCGCAGAACCTCTCTTTCTCCAATCTTTAGATTTGAGGAAAAAACTCCTCGGAGAAGACCATCCAGATGTCGCCACCTCTCTCAACAATCTGGCATTATTATACAACTCCCAAGGGAAATATGAAGCCGCAGAACCTCTCTTTCTCCAATCTTTAGATTTGTGTGAAAAACTCCTCGGAGAAGACCATCCATCTGTCGCGAACTCTCTCAACAATCTGGCATTATTATACAACTCCCAAGGGAAATATGAAGCCGCAGAACCTCTCTTTCTCCAATCTTTAGAATTATGTGAAAAATTGCTAGGGAATAAGCATCCTAACACTAAAATTGTTCAAAATAATTTAGTGTATTTGCATCAAGAAATCAAAAGATCGTCGAGTTTTGTAGAACGTGTGAAGCGATGGTTTAAGAATCGTTTTCAATCTAAAGAAGTTAAAAAGTAATTAAATTGTCCCTCTTCTCGTCGATCCGCCAGGGGTTCAAAACCCCTGTCTCATATAAAAAATCCATTAAAATGGATTGGGGAATTGCCTGATTTTACCTGAATATTGCGATCGCACAATCCGACCAAAATGGATAATTTTTTGAATTGATAATACCATTTATATAAAGTGGCTAGAGAGATGACACCTTAATAGTAACGCTTCGATCCCCCCTGCCCCCCTTAATAAGGGGGGTGTCGGTCGGACGGGGGTTCAAAAAACACAAAAAAATTATATTAACTCTTCAGTTACTTTCTGTAAATGGTATAATTTTGAATTTTGAATGGGTTAGTTCTCTCAAGAGGACTGAATCTGATAATTTTAGGGAAAATTGAGCGATCGCAATCCATATTAATGAATTGGTGAATTCTACAATTTCATATCAAATCCGTTTAATGAGCAAATATTCATTGCAATGCTGAACTGAGATATTGTGCTCATTCTTATGGGTTAGAAAGAGTACTTTTAGGCGTAGAGGCAATCAAACTATAGCGAAGCCCTGCGCGGGGGGTTTGGGGGCGGCGCTGCGCCCCCAATGGGGGATTCCAAGGGGGCTAGCCCCCTTGTGACTTATGCTATTGCAGATTGTGTAATGAATTGACTAATCTTTAGATTTTGCCCAATATTAATTATAATCGATCGCCATATTGGGAGATAAGTTAAGAAATAGGTTGAAATTTTTCTTTGAAGTATAGATTGAGTTAAGAAACGAAACCCAACTGTATTAATGTTTGTGTTGGGTTACGCTGTCGCTAACCCAACCTACGATATTAAAGTTGATTTTCCGGATTTGATATGAGTTTCTAGGGGGGATTTTCAAAGCGATCGCTCTTAATTGTATCATTCATTATGCTAGCGATCGATAATCCCCTGAAATCGCGCGATCGCTTCCCGATTTAAACCATTATAAGAATAGTATTTTACTGTGGAACGGGTATCACTTCGACAGACTCGGCGACCACCTGCCCCTGTATAATTTAATACATCGATCGCATCTCCAAGATCGGTCAAAGCGATCGCAAAATTCACCTTGCAATGCCAATTCAATCTTAAATTTGGCAATAATATTGTGCTTGATGACAAGAAACTGGCAGGATGCCAGTTCTACAAATTGATGAATTAAGCGCTAAAATAGTCAAAGTATTCTGCTATCAGGTATTCCCGATGTCCGAGATAGAACGCCTTGTTTTTGAAGAAGACGGCGAAACCTACGAAATTTTTGTTCAATCCAAAACACCCCGTCTGGAAATTCCTCAATCTTCAGCCAGTTCATCAAAAGTAAATTCATCGGATGATGACGACTTTGAAAATTATGGCGTTGTGGAAGAAGCAAAAGCAAAACTCGAGGACATTCACAAAATCATTCGCGGCTATACCAAATATGCGATCGGAGCCTTCAAAAACTTAGCGGGAACTGAAGTCGAAGAAATTACCCTAAAATTTGGCATGAATATCGGTGGAAAAACAGGAATTCCCGTCCTCACCGAAGGTTCCGCAGAAGCCAACTTTGAGATTGAAGTCAAATGTAAATTTCCTAACAATTCTCCTTCCCCTTGAGGACGCAGATTAATTTTATAAAAACATCAGACTGATGGTTTTACCCTTGACTTTAACGCATCCCTTGATTGAGAGTTGTGAGGTAAACTCCTATACAAAACCATCAACAAATTAAGGAAAAACAGCAATCGCAAAATTTTCCATTTTTTTTAAGATTTTCTGCAAATCCCAAAAGGTTGTTAAGAGATTTTGTAGCTTCCGGTAAATTCAGCAGGCCAGTGCTTTCATAGAAAAAGTGTATGTATAAATCTCGTTTAACTCTTAATAACAACCAGAGGAAAGTAAACTTATGGCAAAAGAGAAAGAGACAGTCCCCGGTTCTTTCATTACCCTAACCGTAGGGTTAGCCGTAGCAGGAATCAGCCTTTGGTACGGTCAAAATAATGGCTTGCTCCCAACGCAAGTTTCCGAACAAGCCCCCTTAGTCGATAATCTTTTCACCATTATGGTGACAATCGGCACGGGACTTTTTTTGCTAGTAGAAGGTGCAATTCTTTTTGCCGTCATCAAATTCCGCCAGCGTCCGGGGGATGAAACCGACGCCCCCTTCGTCGAAGGCAATTTGCCCTTAGAAATTTTTTGGACGGCAATTCCTGCCTTTATCGTCATGGCATTGGGAATTTATAGCGTGCAAGTCTATAACGAGATGGGGGGTTTTGATAGCGTCGGACAAGTGGCGCATCACCATCACAACAACACCATGGAAGTTGCCGATATGCCCTTGGGTCGCATGAACTCCTTACTCGCCGTCGATGCAGACGGAAATGCTCAGTACGGTATCGGTGCAACCCCCATCGAAGGCTTGGAACCTCCCGATTTAACCGTAGACATTATGGGACTCCAATACGCGTGGATCTTCACCTATCCCAATATGGGCATCGTTTCCGGAGAATTGCACGTTCCCATCGGGACTGACGTACAGCTCAATATTACCGCCCAAGATGTCATCCATGCTTTTTGGTTGCCAGAATTTCGCCTCAAACAAGATGCCATTCCGGGTCAAAAAGCCCAATTGCGGTTTACCGCCACTCAAACCGGAACCTATTCCGTTGTTTGTGCGGAACTTTGCGGGGCTTATCACGGTTCCATGCGAACAAGCGTTATCGTCCACGATGCCGAAGGATTTGCCGATTGGGTCAAAGAAAACCAAATCGCCCAAAATCCAGATTTAGAGGAAACCGTCGCCGTTGACTCTCGAGAGTTAAGCGATCGCGAATTTCTCGCCCCCTATGCCGAAGATTTGGGTATTGATACCAGCAGTCTCATGGCAATTGAAACCAACGGATAAAGACGAAGCCAGAAGGATTGAATTTTTAGCTTCCGACTTCCCACTATCGAAGACATCCGAACACTTCCGACTTCTCACTTCTGACTTCTGAAGATTTATGGCACAAGCACAAATTCCCCTCAATACCCCCCCTGCGTCTCCCAGCGAGACCAACGGGCATCACCATCCCGAAGCGTGGAAATGGTATCACTATTTTTGGTACAACACGGATCACAAAGTCATCGGCATTCAATATATCGTCCTGTCCTTCGTTTTCTATCTCATTGCCGGGATGATGGCGATGTTTATGCGAGCAGAACTCTACACCGCCGATTCTGACTTACTCGATCCCAACGTTTATAATTCCCTCCTCACCAACCACGGCACGATGATGATCTTTTTCTGGGTCGTCCCCGTCGCCATTGGGGGATTTGGGAATTATCTCCTGCCTTTGATGGTGGGAGCCAAAGATATGGCTTTCCCCAACTTAAACGCGATCGCCTTTTGGGTGAACCCGCCGGCGGGAATTTTAATCATAGCCAGTTTATTCTTTGGCGGTTCTCAAACCGGCTGGACTGCTTATCCGCCTTTGAGCTTGATTACCAATAACACCGCCCAAACCCTCTGGTGTCTCGCCATTACCCTAGTAGGAACCTCCTCCATTATGGGGGCGTTAAATTTCCTCATCACCGTTTACAAGCTGAAAATCCCCGATATGCGTTGGGATGAGTTGCCCTTGTTCGTTTGGGCAATGATTGCAACTTCCCTGCTCGCCCTGCTTTCCACCCCTGTCTTGGCGATCGGCTTGATTTTGTTAATGTTTGATATCAACTTCGGTACCGGCTTTTTCCGTCCGGAAATGGGAGGAAACGTCGTCGTTTATCAGCACTTATTTTGGTTCTATTCTCATCCCGCCGTTTATTTGATGATCCTGCCCATTTTCGGCATCATGTCGGAAGTGATTCCCACCCACGTTCGCAAGCCAATTTTTGGATATAAGGCGATCGCTTACTCCAGTTTGGCGATTTGTTTTGTGGGTCTCTTTGTTTGGGTTCACCACATGTTTACCAGTGGCACCCCTGCATGGATGCGGATGTTTTTTGCCATCTCCACCTTTATCGTCGCCGTCCCGACGGGGGTGAAAATTTTCAGTTGGGTGGCTACGTTGTGGGGCGGCAAAATTCGCTTGCGAACCCCGCTTTTATTTGCCGTGGGATTGCTAGCCATGTTCGTGTTCGGCGGTCTGAGTGGCGTAACCTTGGGTGCGGCTCCCTTTGACCTCCACGTACACGATACCTATTACGTGGTGGCCCATTTCCATTACGTCCTCTTCGGCGGTTCCGTCTTTGGGATTTACTCGGCCATGTATCACTGGTTTCCCAAAATCACCGGACGGATGTACAACGAAACCTTGGGCAAAATTCACTTTGCCATGACTTTTGTGGGAACGATCATCACCTTTACCCCCATGCACTCCCTCGGTTTGCAAGGAATGCCCCGACGGGTGGCCATGTATGATGCCAAATTTGAGTTTATCAATCAGATTTGCACCTATGGCGCAATTATTTTGGGATTGTCGGTGATTCCCTTCATCATCAATATGGTTTGGAGTTGGATTGCTGGCGAAGAAGCCGGACGCAACCCTTGGCACGCATTAACTTTAGAATGGCAGACCACTTCTCCCCCAGCCATTGAAAACTTCGATGAAGAACCCATCGTTTGGGCGGGTCCCTACGATTATGGCATCGATACCCAAGGTTTAGAAGTTCCTTCCGTGGAAGAAATGCTACAGGAAGTTTCTAAAGAAGTGAAGTAAATCTTTAACCCGCCCTCAACCTCGACCCACCCCCCTACCCTCTCCCAAGAGGGGGAGAGTAAGAGGGGCAATCGCGAAGAGAGCAACAAACAACAATAACGAATAATAAAAATGACCTCAATCGATACCTCTGTAAATGGTGCGAAACCCGCCGCCGCAACTCATGAAGAACATGATTTTCGGACTTTAGGGCTGCTGGTTTTCTTGATTTCCGAATCTTTAATGTTTGGCGCTTTGTTTGCGTCTTATTTGATCTATCGAGCAGCACAAGAAACTTGGCCGCCGGAAGGAACGGAAGTCGAACTTTTGCTCCCGGCAATTAACACGATTATTCTGGTTTCTAGTAGTTTTGTCATTCATCGCGGCGATGCAGCAGTGAAAAAGAATGATATTTCTGGCTTGCGCTTGTGGTATGGTGTCACGGCTTTAATGGGCGCTATTTTCCTGGGGGGTCAGGTTTATGAATATCTGAGCTTGGGATACGGTCTGACAGAAAATGTCTTTTCTAATTGTTTCTATCTCATGACCGGCTTCCACGGCTTGCACGTTTTCATCGGAATTCTGCTAATTCTCGGGGTTGTTTGGCGATCGCGCCGTCCCGGTCACTATCACGAACACAAGCATACGGGAGTTGAAATGGCCGAGATTTATTGGCACTTTGTCGATGTTATTTGGATTATTCTGTTTGCCTTATTGTATATTTTGACACGCTTCTAATGACCATCGGCTAACAGTTCAATTATGGATCTTCTGTTACGAGAGAAACATTTTATCTGTTTCTCTCTTTTTGTTTTCAAGGAAATAAGCAATCGTTATCAGTTATTCATCAGAAGAAAAGCAAAGAACTCCTTTTTTCTTATTTTTTTAAGATTTGCAACAAGCAATCTGAAGAATACTTGAAGTTCAACTAAAGACGATAATAATTTCGTTAAAGTCATAGAAAGATGAGTGATTACTCTCATCATCGTTTCTCTCAAAAATTTCCTTGCCGAAAAACACGATCGCCTTCCTATTGATGAGTTTAAAAACAAAACCAGTATGACAGAATCCGTTCTTAAATCTCCTATTGCTCCCCCGTCTCCCGCAGTGCAAATTCGTCGCTTGGTGTGGAAAATTGCCTTGGCAACTTTTTTGTTAATGGCGGTAGGAAGTGCCACGAGAGTCATGAATGCAGGCCTCGCCTGCCCCGACTGGCCGCTGTGCTACGGGCAATTTTTACCCTTCGAACAGATGAACTTGCGCGTTTTTTTAGAGTGGTTTCATCGCCTAGATGCGGCCCTTGTCGGATTTAGCGCGATCGCTCTGGCCGGATTGTCTTGGTGGTGGCGGCGAGAATTGCCTCGATGGGTACCTTATGCGGCAACTTTAGCGCTGGGGTCGATCCTCGTGCAAGGGGCGCTCGGAGGACTGACGGTGACAGAACTCCTGCGGTTCGATATCGTTACGGCTCACTTGGGCACGGCATTACTCTTTTTCTGTATTTTACTGGCGATGGGGGCAGCATTGATGCCCTATGAAGCAACGGGAACGGGAAAATATCTCTCTGTTTTGGGTTGGACTGCCGCGATCGCCATTTATCTGCAAAGTTTGTTAGGGGCGTTGGTCGCTTCTCAATGGGCGCTGCACCAATGCTTGTGGGGATCTCGCCTTTGCGCCGTCATGAATAGCCACCTGATCGGAGTCGTCCCGGCAACCCTCGCCACCTTAATCGCGATCGTCACGGCATGGCGTACCCCTGCCCTCCATCCTGCCCTGCGAATCCTTGCCAATTCTGCCGCTTTCTTCGTCGTCCTGCAAATTCTTTTAGGTCTTTCAACCTATCGCTTCCGATTGCAAGTCGAACTGCTGACCATTTCCCATCAAGCGATCGGGGCAGCATTATTAGGCGTTCTCGTCATGTTTGCAGTGTTGGCTCGTCGCAATACAATTTCATCCCCATCTTAATTTCGAACAATTCCCAAGTCCTCATTGTTCATTACTCATTGTTCATCGCTCATCATCAAGAGGTTATCAGAATGCTAGGAACGAGTTTGTCTTCTCGCCACGAGAACTTTCGGGAAGTTTGTCAAAGTTATTTGCAATTAACCAAACCCCGCATTATTCCCCTGTTATTGATTACTACAGCTGCCTCCATGTGGATGGCTTCAAACGGTCATATCGATCCCATTTTATTGCTCGTTGTCATGTTAGGTGGGACTTTAGCCGCCGCTTCCGCCCAAACGTTCAACTGCGTTTACGATCGCGATATCGATTACGAAATGCTGCGAACTCGCAAGCGTCCCATTCCTTCGGGTCGGGTTCAACCCCATCACGCCCTCATCTTTGCAATCGTTTTGGGATCTCTGTCTTTCTCTTTACTCGCATTTTTTGCCAATTTAGCCAGTGCCTTTTTAGCCATGGCTGGTATTGGGTTTTATATGATCGTCTACACGCGCTTTTTGAAGCGATCGACGGTTCACAATATTGTCATTGGCGGCGCTGCGGGGTCCATTCCTCCTTTAGTCGGTTGGGCGGCAGTCACAGGGGGATTAAGTTGGGCGGCATGGTTGTTGTTTGCCATTATTTTCCTTTGGACTCCGCCTCATTTCTGGGCATTGGCGTTAATGATTCGGGATGATTACGCTCAGGTTAATATTCCCATGTTGCCCGTAATCGAAGGAGAAGAGGAAACGGTCAAACAGATTTGGCTCTATACTTTAGCCACAATCGCTTGCACTTTTTTATTGATTTATCCTTTAGGTGCGTTGAGTTGGATTTACGGCGCGATCGCTTTTCTGCTCAATGCTGTCTTTCTCCATAAAGCATGGCAACTCAAACAAAATCCCTCAGATATCCCTCTAGCCAAATCCATGTTTAAGTTTTCCATCCTCTACATGATGCTGTTATGCGCGGGAATGGTTGTCGATAGTTTGTTTTTGGCGTAATTCGCGATCGCGAATGCTGACATCATCTTGACCGATTGCAAAAATTGAAAAGATGCAGGGTTAATTCCCCTGCATCTTTTTTCTATACTCTCCAATTGAGTAGGAGTGGCATGGATTCCCATAAAGGCTTGCATTCATTGATTAATTATGAGAGAATCAAAAACCTACTGTTTGTTTGGGAAGGTATATGAGAAAATTATCCCAAAACATCAAAGGATCGATAAAAACGTATCGTTTCGGTTTATTTATCGTTTTCTTTTTGCTTGCTTTGACAAGTATTCTGTTCGTTCCCAAACTATTCCCAAAAGAAACGATCGAGGTTGCAGTGATTGCTCCCGTAGATACTTCTGATAAGACAACAATGCTGGATGGGAGAGGAAGAGTTGACAGTATTCAATTATATTTCAACGAAATCAATGCAGCCGGAGGGATTAATGGCAAGCAATTAGTTTTACAAGTCTATGACGATCGGCTCGATCCGGAAAGGGCTGCTAAGATTGCTGAAGAAATTGTGAAATCCCCTGCCGTTGCCGTTCTGGGAAATTCTACCAGCGGAACATCCTTAGTCGCAGGAAAAATTTACGACAGACACGGTATTCCTGCAATTACAGGAAGTGCAACTGCCGATCGCATTACCGATAGTCCATGGTATTTTCGGACGGTTTTCAATAACAGCAAGCAGGGTGAATTTATTGCTAACTATATAGAGTATGTTTTTGGCTTCCAAAATATCTATGTCATTCATGCAGATGGGCTTTATGCCACAAGTTTAACCAAGGCAATTGAAACAGTATTCAACTCATCTAATAAACCACTAATAGGCGTGCAAAAAATCTATCGCGATGAAGAACCCGAACAAGCCGCACAAAAAGTTATTCGAGAACTGGAAAATTTGCGAGGAGGCGATCGAGAACCCGATGCTGTTATTTTATTAGCTCAAGGTTCGCAAGCCGCTAATATTATTACGGAAATGCGGTTAAATGGATTTAACTATACTATATTTGGTGGAGATAGTTTGACAAATACTGTTTTTGCAAAACGGTTTGAAAACACGCCTCAAGAACAAAAAGAACCGGGATTTTTTACCAACAATCTTTACGCCGTGACTCCCATGATTTTTGATATTGCCGAACAAAAGGTACAAGACTTCAAAATGGAGTTCGATCGTCGTTATGGATACAATCTGGCATGGAGTGCTATCCTTTATCAAGATTCAGCGCGGGCTGTCGTGCAGGCGATGAAGAATATACTGGCAGAAAAAAAAGATTTGCCCGCCACGGTTTTTACAGGTAAGAATAGCAAACAAGATCGCAATCTAATCCGCGAAGGATTGGTGCAGATCGATTCTCCTGATACAGCAGTTCAAGGATTAACTAGAGATTTTTACTTTAATCAACAAGGAGAGGCATCAATACAAACTTTAATGGGGTTTTTTAATCACAGGAAGTTTATTTCTGCACCGATTCAGCTTTCCCTTATTAACAATATCAATCTCATTTCTAATTTAGACGAACAATTACAAAACGGAGAAATCGTTAAGATTGGCGATCGCTATTTACAAAAAACTCATATTGTCTATACGGGAATTAATGTTAACGAGATCGATGATATTGATGAAAAGAATTCATCTTACTTAATAGATTTTTATCTATGGTTTAAATACAAAATAAGCAATATTCAGCCGGAGAATATTGAATTTGTCAACTACGACGTAGATCGACTCGATTCTGGAGAAAGATTGACCCTTGGCGAACCGATAGAATGGGAAGTTAATAATAATATTAAGCATATCATTTACCAAATGAAAGCAGATTTTTACAATCAATTTGATTTTCATAATTATCCCTTCGATCGCCAAATTTTATCAATTCGCTTTCAACATTATAACTTAACTAGAAAACGAATTATTTACGTTATAGATTTATTAGGAACGAATAAGATTACAGAAGAGGACTGGCTGCAAAGTTTCCAAGAAAATGAGGTTTTTGGAACGATTACATCTTGGCATATTAAAAAAATTAACTATTATCAAAGTACGGATACTGATGACGCAACTTTAGGGTATGAGGATTTAGCGAATACTAACTCGAAGTCGGAATATTCTCAGTTTAATCTAGAGATTGAAATTGCCAGAGATATGGTTAGTTTCAGTATTAAAAACTTATTGCCCTTATGGTTTTTTGTCTTGGTGTCCTATTCACTGATGTTTTTACCATTTGAGGATATTTCTGCGGAGGCGATCGGTGGAGTACTCTTAGCCGTTGTTTTCTATCACCTCAGTTTGTTGGACTCTCTGCCGGATGGTGTAGGTTACGTCGTTGCTCTCGATTATGCGTTTTACTTACTTTATTTTTTAATTGGCTTGCAATTATTATTAGTGATTTTAGGACACAGTAAGGCGTTTCACGCGACGGGAATTCAAAATGCCCAACTGATAAAATTCGGTCAAATTGCTTTTCCCACCATTTGGTTCGCAGGTTGCTTAGTCTGGTATGGGATTTATGCTTATTAGGGATTTTGCGATCGCTAAAGAAGTATGCGCTAGATATCTCTATCGCGACAAAGATATCTAAAAATTTTCAATGAGAAGATATTATATTGAGGACGGAAGTATAGATAATATAGTATTATCAGTAATATTAAATCCTAGGGACTCTGTATAGATAGGGGGACGGATATGCAAAAACTCGCGAAAAAAGTCAAAGATCGGCTTAGAGGTCATTATTTTCATTTCTTGATTCTCCTCTTTCTACTGGCTTTCATTATCATTCAATTCTTACCCAATCTCTTACAGCCAAAACGTATCGAGATTGCTCTTATCGCACCTACCAGTAGCCTTTATAGTGACGAACTTCTGGATGGCAAAGAGATGATTAACGGAGTAAAGTTATATTTCGACCGCATTAATGCACGAGGAGGAATTCGGGGCAAACGATTGGTCTTAAAAGTTTATGACGATCGCAACGATCCAGAAGTTGCTGTCGAAGTTGCGGAAGAAATTGCCCAATCTCCTGCAGTTGCCGTCCTCGGTCATGCAACAAGCACAACATCCTTAGCGGCAGGAGCGGTTTATCATCAATACGGTATTCCTGCGGTGACTGCAACTGCAACTGCTGATGAAGTCACCGATAGTCAATGGTATTTTCGGACTATTTTTAGCGACAGCAAACAAGGTGAATTTATAGCCAATTATTTGAACCATATCATAGGAAGTAAAAATGTCTATTTAATTTATTCCGATCGTTCTTATGGTGAAACTTTAACTCGAGCAATGAAAAAAACATTTAATTCATCAAATAACCCATTAATAGGTGAGCATAAGATTAGCCATATTAAGAATATTGAAAAAGAAGCAGAGAAAATTGTTCGAGAGTTGCAAAAATTAAAAGAAAGCGATCGAGATCCCAGTACAATTCTGTTGATAGTTCAACCTTTTGAAGCCGAAAAAATTGTCACAAAGATGAGATCTAATGGACTGGATTATCCAATATTTGGTGGAGATTCTCTCTCCAATAATTTTTTGGAAAGGTACTTTGAAAACACACCTCAAGAGCAAAAAATACCAGGATTCTTTACGAATAAAATTCACGCAGTTACACCACTTATTTTTGATATCGCCGAACAACAAGCACACAACTTTAGAATTGAGTTCTATCGACGCTATCAATACTATCCTGATTGGGCTGCTGCTCTCTATTACGATTCGGCTCATGCGATTGTCGAAGCGATGCAAAAGATTTCAACACAACCAGACTTACCTCAAAATGTTTTTACTGGAAAAAATCTCAACCGAGATCGTAATTTAGTCTACCAAGGACTTACTCAAATCAACTCTCCAGATACAGAAATTCAAGGAATTAGCGGAAACTTTTATTTTGACGATCGAGGAGAAACCTCAATTCCTATTTTAATGGGTTTTTTCAAAAATGGACTTTTTATTTCTGATTTTATCCAGCTTTCTCCCATTAAAAATCTCGATCTCGTGACTAATTTAGAAGAAATGGTAAAACAAGGAGAGATTATCAAAATTGGCGATCGCTATTTGCAAAAAACTAATATTGTTTATACAGGAATTGATATTAACGAGATTAATGATATTGATGAAAAAAATTCATCTTATTTAATTGATTTTTATCTTTGGTTTAAATATAAAAATAAGAATCTTAATCCCGAAAATATTGAATTTACTAACTATGATGTCGATCGTCTAGATTCGGGAGAACGGTTAACTCTAGGCGAACCTCTCGAAGTTAAGGTTACAGATGGAATTAATCACGTTATTTATCAAATGAAAGCAGATTTCTATAATAAGTTTGATTTTCACAATTATCCTTTCGATCTCCAAATTTTATCGATCGGATTTCAACATTATAATATAACAAGAGAGCAGATTATTTATGTAGTAGATTTGGTAGGAACGGGTGATATTCCAGAAGATGAAGTTATTAAAATCCTGAACGAAAATCAAGTTCTTGGTAACATCACGGATTGGTCTATTAAAGATATCACCTTTTATCAGAGTACCGATTTCGATCCATCAACTCTAGGTTACGAATCTTTAGTCAATACTAACGCAAGGTTTGAATATTCTCAGTTTAATGTAGCGATTGAAATTCAGAGAGATATTTTGAGTTTTAGTATTAAAAACTTATTACCTTTATGGTTTTTTGTGCTAGTTGCCTATTCTCTAATGTTTTTACCATTTGAAGATATTTCTGTTGAGGCGATTGGCGGTATCCTATTAGCTGTTGTGTTCTACCATCTCAGTTTATTGGACGCATTACCCGATGGAGTCGGCTATGTCATCGCCCTCGACTATGCTTTTTACTTGCTTTATACTTTGATTGGCTTGCAGTTATGTTTAGTGATTTTGGGGCATAGTAAAAGGTTTCAAGCAACAGGAATCAAAAATTACCAACTCGTTCAATTTGGAAAATTTGCTTTTCCAGTCATTTGGCTGATAGGTTGTTTGATTTGGTATGTAATCTATGCCTATTAGCTATTTTGCGATCGCTTCAGCTCTGAGTCTTAACATAGCAATGCCTGCGATAAATGCCGGATGGCGCGGGATTTTCTGCCATCGCTCGACTCGGTCTCGATCTTGACCGTCATGCCGTTGCTTTCCCTCGTCTTAATAACTGCTTAACATCAATCTTCTAATCTGATTGATGCAAAACTCCGTTCAATTGGCAATTGATAAAATTAGCATTGCGTTTTTCGAAGTCGATCGCTCCTTGCTATCTCCAATTTTCCAAAAATGAAACTACAAACCAGACTCGCCCTCATCATGCTCGCGATCTTTTTCTGCGGTTGGTTGGTTGCAGGAATCGCTGCTTATGCGATCGAAAATACCAACGCCAGAAAAGATACCGTCCACAAGGCTGAAGTTTTGCTCAATACCGCCGTCGCCGCCAGAGTATACACGGCGGAGGAAATTCGCCCTCTCCTCGCCGATCGCACGGACAATGAGTTTTTACCCCAAACCGTCCCCTCCTATGGCGCACAGCAGATCTTTGCCCGCTTAGACGAACAATATCAAACTTATACCTATGCCGAACGCGCCCTCAACCCCACCAACCCCAAGGATTTAGCAGAAGGCTGGCAAGTGGAACTCATCCAAACTTTTATTGATAATCCAGACTTAAAAGAACTCATTGGCGAACGCATCGATCGCTCTGGTATCAATAAGCTCTATGTGACCCAACCGATTAAAATTACTCAAGAAGGTTGTCTCGATTGTCACAGCACCCCCGATCGCGCCCCGGTCAGCCTATTAAAAACCTATGGCGAGGTCAATGGCTTTGGTTGGAAACTCAATGAAATTATCGGCATTCGCCTCATTTCCATTCCCGTTTCCGTCACCCGCAAATTAGCGCGGGATTCGATTTTATCTTTCCTTTTACTGATTGCCAGTATCTTTCTCCTTGCCTATACTGCCGTTATTTTATTAGTGCGGCGATGGATTATTTATCCCCTCAACACCATCGCCCATTTAGTGGAAGAAGTCAGCCTCGGGGAAAGCGAAATCGTCCATTTACCCACCAAGCGATCGGACGAACTGGGCATTCTCAGCGAATCCATCAATCGCTTATTAATCAGCCTGACCAAATCCCTATCCGATCGCGATGCGGCCCGCAAACGCAATCGCCTTGTCAAACAAAAATAGTTTGTTGTTTGTTGAATGCCTAAATGAACGCCTTCTCTCTTATTATCATTTCCATCACCGGAATATTGCTGTTTTTATATGTTTTTGCCAGCAATAATCCCGAAATTTTTTCCCCTCCCATCCTCGGCGGACTGCAAATGGCCGTTGCCGTTTGCGGCGGGATCGCCCTTGTTAATATTCTCTCCTTTCTTATCGTCGATATTTGGTTTGTTCGCACCCGACGAAAAAAACCGTCTGCTTTATTGCGTCTCGTGGTTGCCCTTTTCCTCTATGGCATCTACGCGATCGCTATCCTGCTTCTCCTCGGCAAAGATGTCGCAGCCCTTTTTACGACCTCTGCGGTATTTAGTGTCGTCATCGGTTTTGCCTTGCAGTCCACTTTGGGCAACTTTTTCTCGGGTATTGCCCTGCGGATCGACCAACCGTTTCAAATCGGCGATACGGCGATTTTCAACGATATAGAAGGGTTGGTCGTTGCGATTACTTGGCGAGCAACGACCATTCAAACCATTGAAGGCATTCTCATTCACGTTCCCAACGGCTCTCTCTCGGCAGATTCCATCCGGGTCATTCCCTCGGGAGGAAAAGTCCAACGAGGGGTCGATTTTACTCTACCTGCCACCTTTCCTCCCCAACAAGCGATCGATACGGTTTGTACTGCCATTCTCAACGAACCCATTGGCAATCTCAATCCCGATTATCCCGTGAGTACGAAATTGTGGGAATACGAGCGGGAGGATGGGGTACTCTGGGCGAACTATAAAATTTTCTACTATCCCAACGATTACCGCTTGGCTACCCTGCAAACCGATCGCGAAATTTTGCGCCGCATTTGGTATGCCTTGCACCGCCAACAAATGATTGCCGATGCTGTCGTCCCCGATCGCGATCTCTGCATTCAACGCTTGAGTGCCATTGATTTCTTTGCATCCCTGCATTTGGAAACCCGAGAGGTTCTTTTGCGTCATTCTCACTCTTTGTTATTTGACGTGCGCGAAACCTTCGATCGCGATCGCTTGCCCGAAGCCTCCATGTTTATTATTCTTTCCGGCTGCATTGAAATCGAACGCAAGGAAGTCGGTACGGTGGAAAAAGAAGAATTTCTCCGTTTCAACCTGCGCGCTAAAAACCGCCGCATTCCTTTGACGGTGGAGACCGTGGAGACAGTAGCCCGTCAGTTGGCTCGCTATATCGGACCCGGTGCCTTTCCCCAAACCCGAGAAACCGCCCGAGGGATTACCTCGCTTTATTGGCTTTATCGGGACTTAGCTGAGGAAATTCCCGATCCCGAACAACGCCAAGAATTCCTCGCCCTGCGTCCCTCCGCTCCAGTAGAACAGTTACAAGCGGGAGATTTTTTTGGCGAACCCTGTTTGTTTTTGGGACAGCCCCTCGTTGCCGCGAAAATGAGGGCGGTGGAAGAAACGGCATTGTTAGTCATTTCTCGCACGGCTTTGGCGAAAACCATGAACCGAGACGAACGGGCGATCGATCTCCTCAGCCAACAGTTTGCTCGCTATCAACAAGAGTATCTGGTGGAGACGATGCAAATGCCCGGAATAGAACCATTGAGTGCGGTCGCGATCGCCAGCAAAATGCGCCAGCTTTATTTGCTAACCAATTCGCTTGCTTGAGGCAGTTTTTCCCGACTCGATCGGGTTTGCTGGCGATCGCCCCCCTAGAATTAGGCTGCACGTTTGCGAGATAAGCAAGTTCCGAAAACGCCAAACGCCAATATTCCTAGAATGGCAGAAGGTTCGGGGACGACTTCGGGATCCTCGCCCGATATTGTCACCGTATGAAATGAGGAGCTTGGATTTTCGGCAAAACTTCCATCATTGATACCCAAAAATAGATATAAACTATCCGTGTAATCGGGAACGACTAAATCCAGAGACGAACCTACGAAAAACGGATCGTTAATTGCATTAATGGTATTGGCATCAGAACTCCAGACTCCAATTAAAGATAAAACAGTCAGTTCGCGAAAGATAGTGGGAGGCTGACCGTCGGGATCGGGGCAATTCGTAACGGGTCCGACGATGACACAACCTTGTGCGGCAATATCGAGCTGTTGTCCGGAGGAAAAGGCAAATCCATTTCCAAAGGCAATCGGTGCGCTTCCTCGACCGAGAGCAAACAGTTCATTGCCTCCATTGGGCACTGTATAAGGATGTCCCCAATCGTCGTGATAAAGGTTGCGATCGGCTGAAACTGTATCGGTAATGGTAAAAGCAAAAGCATCTTCTGCGATCGCTACCCCTGTGGCTAAACCCAATATGACGGTTGTTGTTGTGAAAAATCTATTCATCAGTTTAATGTTTGTTGATTTTTAACCTTAAGAGTGAACCTCGAACATTCTAAGTTTTTTTTCAAAATTGAAGTCTTACTCGTAATAATTCTTTACACAGAGAATTTTCTTTTATTGTTTCTTAGAACAAAAAATCAACAGAGTGAAAAAAGAGGGTTATTATCTTCTTTTTTTTACTTCACAAAAAAGAAAAAAATCAAGGGAAAGCAAAGAAAAAGGCTGTCCGGATTTTTTTGTAAGATCTTACTTGACTACCTTTTTTTATTTTTCCCGATCGCTTTCAACCAATTGGACTCGGCTTCGTCTAAAGTATCTGCATTATCGGGAAAATAGCCGACTTTGCCGATTTCTTCATTAATATTAGTGAGGAAAAAGTTGATAAAGTCAGAAACTTGTGATTTCTCCTGCATAATTTTGGCATCGGAATAGAGAAAAAGCGGACGAATTAAGGGATAATTTGCGTTTTTCACTGTTTGAGGATTAGCAGGAATTCCTTCAACTGCAATAAGTTTTAAAGTTTCTGCATAATCGAGGTAATAAGCATAACTAAAAAAACTAACGCTATAAATATCTAAACTGACAGATTGCGCGAGGATTTCTTCTTCATCATTTTCCGTTGTATTGGGAGCATTTAAAATCTCACGCGATCGCCCTTGAAAAATGCGATCGACAAACACGCTCAAGGTTCCCGAGTCGCGACTGGGAATAAATCGCTCGATGGTTTTTTTCGGCCAGTTGGGATTGATATCCGACCATTTTTCGGCAGTAAAAACTCCTGCCAGTTCTGCAAATGAAAGATTCTCTATAAAATCATTGTCTGGGTGAACGGCAACAACAATCGCATCGGTGCCAATGCGAAAGGAAATGGGAGTGCGATCGCGTTGGGAACATGCTTGCATTTCGTCGTCGCGAATGGGGCGATCGGCACTAACAATATCGGATTCGACCGTTTGGCAAAAGAGTTTAAATCCTGAATTTGAGGTAATATTTTCTAAAAGTGCTTCTCCCTGATAGCCTTCTTCAATAAAGCGATCGTACATGACTTGTACGAGGGGATGTACGGTAGAACTCCCGGCGATGGAAAAATTTTCTCTGATGTCGAGCGGGTTGATTTCGGGCAGTCGAATTTTACCACTCCCTTGTTCTTTAAACGGGGAAAGAGTTGCTTGCGGTTCTTCAACGAGAGAAGGAATATCGGCAGAATGGGAGGTTATTTCCGAAGGAGAGGGATCGGGAGCAATTTCCTCAACTCGATCCGTGCAAGCGATCGCGAATCCAATTAAAATAAGGTAATAAAATCGATTTCGGCGACGCATTTTTGCTCTCTCCTTAGAGATTGTTCGTAAAGCAAATATTAAATAAAAGTAACGCACCCATTTTAGACTTGTGGGGTGTTACTAACAGCACCCTACAAGATTAATTTTTATTTTATAAACAGTCTCTTAATTTTCCGTTGCCTCGAGCCAATTCAGTTCGGCTTCGTCGAGAGCTTCTACAGTGGCAGGAAAATAACCGACTTTAGGAATTTCTTCATTGACATTACTGAGAAAAAAGTTAATAAATGCAGCGACTTGCGGTTTCTCTTGCATAATTTTGGCATCGGAATAGAGAAAAAGAGGACGGGTTAAGGGGTATCGTTCGCTATTAACAGTTTCGAGATTGGCAGTAATTCCTTGAATGGGAACGAGATTTAATTCTCGTGAATTTGCTTTATAGTAAGCGTAGGAAACAAACGCAACCCCATAAGGTTCTACCGCAACCGAACGCGCAACGAGATTTTGATCTTCATTTTCTGTGGTATTGGTTGCTTCGATCAAACTCTCAAAATCTTCTGCTAAAATTCTCGCACCAAAGAAATCAACAATTCCCGATTCGGCAATGGGAATAAAACGAATAATATCTTCATCTGGCCAATTAGGATTGACATCCGACCATTTTTCTGCTGTAAAAATCTCTGCTAATTCTTCTAAAGAAATATTATTAACAAAATTATTTTGAGCATTGACAATAATGACAACAGCACTCGTACCAATACGAAAAGGAATGGGATTCAAACCGCGTTTTTGGCACTCTTGGCGGAATCTTTCTTCCATGCGACGGCTGGCACTGGCAATATCTGTTGTTCCCTCGCAAAATAAGCGAAATCCGACCCCAGAGGTGATGCTTTCGATTTCGATAACGCCAGAAAATCCCTCTTCAATAAAGCGATTATAAAGGGCTTGCACGAGGGGATGAATACTCGAACTGCCGGCAATAAATAAATCGTCATAAATGTCAAGGGGTTCGATCGCGGTTAATTTGACTTTGCCGACGGGTTGTTCATTCTTTAAACTTTCTGTTGATAACGTTAAATCTTGCTCTAGAGAAACAGATTGAGATGTTGTTTTTTCCTTGCGTTCGTCGGGTTCGATCTCCGCAGAAGGGATATGTTCTAACTTTTCTTCGACCTCTGCCCGACAGGCGATCGCTAAAATAGGTAGCAAGATGAGAAAGAGAAAATTCCAGTGTCTCATTTTAGCTTTCGTCTCCATTATTATTAAAATTTTGCAAAGATTCAAGGCTAAAAATTGGCGCGATCGCGTTATTTTGTCGTCCGTTCCAGTCTTGTTCGAGTCCGGCAATCGTTTGAATGATTTTCCTGCGTTCGTCGATATATTGAGTCATTTCAAAAGCGAATTGAGGATTGCTGGCAATCAGTTGAATGGCAGTTTCTCGAGGAATGACCAACACGGTTAAATCTTGAATTGCCCTTGCCGATACGGGGCTGACTTCTCGCGGTAATAGTGCCATTTCTCCGAAGAATTCCGAGCGTTCCAAGCGGGCGACATCTCGTTCTTCTCGGGCGCGATCGCAAAGGGTTAGCTGTACGATACCCGCCCAAATAATAAACAAGCCATCGTCGATTTCCCCTTCTCTCACAATCAATTCATCGATGCCGTAATCCTTAACAATAATCGATTTTACGAGAGTGTCAATTGTCGTTTGATTGAGAGATTTGCAATAGGGAAGAGTCTGTAAAAATCGAGGGATTTCTTGGGGAGAAATTGTCTCTCCCAAAACTTGCTCGGGGAAGTTCAAATGGTAGCGTTTGGCTGCATAATAAAGGCGAGTCGTGACGGCATCTTTCACGTCATCGCGATCGTCAAAGTTTTTGACGTAGAATTTAACTTCATAGAGAATCGAAGTTTCTTCATAAGCCATTGTCCTGACTTCTGGGGGAGGCTCCCGATAAACTCCTCCAGTCGCGATCGCGGTTTCATAGAGAATTTGTTTGACTTGGTTGGGGGGATCTTGATAGGAAAAGGTAATTTCTACTCGTTCGGCGTGGAGGGGATCCATTAAGGTGTAATTATAAATAATATTTCCTCCTAAAACGCCATTAGGAATAATGACAATATCGCGATCGGCAGTTCGCAGGCGCACGGCTCTCCAATTTAATTCGATCACCTCTCCTTCTAACACTTCTCCTTCTTCAATATCCCCGACTCGCAACCAATCGCCAATTTTAAAAGGGGCTTCAAAAAGGAGGAGAAACCCCGATACGAGGTTGCTGAGGGTATCTTGCAAAGCGAGAGCAATGACCAAAGAACCGACCCCTAAAGCCGTTGCCAATTGACCGAGATCGACCTCCCAAATGGCATCAAAAATATAGCCGGCGATAATTAAAATCACGCTCATCCGCAGAGAGTGAAAGAGCAAACTTGGAATTCTAAATTGCCAAGATTGCTTTTTTTCCTTGGGCGTTAAAAGAATATTAATCAAAGAGAGTGTGCTATAAATAATAGCCAGCCAAAATATGGTTGCAATGGGACGCAGGATTATTTCGGTTTGGGTTGTTTGCGAGAGTTGCGGTTGAAATTGTCGAATTAATAAAAAGACGGCTAAAGAAGGTAAAACATAGTGGCGCAGCTTGCGAAAAAAGTTGGCAAGCGGATTATTTCGTCGCTCTAACCTTTCGATAATTTCTCCAAAGACGAGAATGAAGAAAGGAAAGCCGAGGGCGAGAATTAATGTCCAAACGATCGCGGATTGTTCCATAATAATTCAAGATTCAAAATATACTTTGATTAAGAGCGATCGGAGTTCTGCGATCGTTTGAAAGGATCGGTTATTTTAGTCCATAATTTTTTGGATTCTGAGGATTTCTCCTGCCGTTTGAGTTTGGGATTGTCGAAAGCAATTTGCACCATATCGCGAGGATTTTGAGGGGAGCGTTCTTCGGATTTGTGAAGAGGGCTGGTGGAGGATTCTGTTATGCTAGAGGAAACGGCTTGCGAAGTTGGTGTTTTGTTCGCAGAGTTTCGTCCCTCGTCCGAGTTCCCATTACTTCTCATTGTCGGTGGAAGGATTGTTTGCGGCTCTTGTTTCGGTGAATTCTGTTTTGCTAAATCTGTTAAAAATTGATTGGTGTTAGTATCATTTTTCAATACCCATGTTTGGAGTGCTTCTTTATCTTTAAACGAGAGGACTTGTCCGGTTTCAAAAGCATATAAATCTTTGAGGCGCTCGTAGGCGTCTTGGGTTGCTAAAATAGTATCGGGATTGGCATATTCATTGAGGGAAACGGCAATATCGATCGCTTCTCCCCAAACATCGTAGGTAAATCGTTTCCTGCCCAAAATTGCCGCGATCGCCGTTCCGGTATGAATGCTGATTTTGACAGTGAGTGACAGATCCTTTTCAACATTAATTTTCCGGAGGATCTGGGTCATTTCAACGGCAAAATCGGCAATGCGTTTTTCGCGATCGAGGTGGGGTTTGGTGGCACCGCAAGCAGCAATATAATGCTCTCCAAGGGTTTTGATTTTTTCAACGTCCAAGCGATCGGCAGCTTCGTCAAAGGCTTGTACGATCTCGTTTAAAATCTTGACGGTTTTAGCGACTTCTTTCGCTTGAGATGCTCCGGAATTGAAGCCTTTAACCTCGGCAACGAGGACGGCAACTTGAGGGAGATAATCGGCAATTTCCGCTTCTCCTTTTCTCAATCTCGTGGCGATGGAATTGGGTAAAATATTAAGCAAGAGGGCATCATTTTCGCGATCTTTTTGTTGGACGAGGGTGCGCTGATTGCGAATGCTGTCGATCATCTTATTGAATTCTGTGGTGAGGGTGCTGAATTCATCTTCTGTGTCCATTTTGACTTCCGTATCGAAATCGCCATCTTTGACGCGATCGACGGCTTCTATGAGGGTTTCGATGGGTTTGACAAAACGAGTCGCGATCGCGATCGCGATCGCGGTAATGAAGAGAATTAACAGAACGGTAGAAATCAACAAGTAAGTTTGTAAATTGTAGATGGGTCGATAGACTTCATCGAGTTCCATTTCCGCAACGATTGCGAGTTCCATGCCTTCTAAATGAATATCTAAAGGTGCATAAGAACTGAGCACTTCGATACCGCGATAGCCTTTGAGGGTTTGAATCCCTTCATTGCCTTCAAATGCTTCTCTAACGGCTTCGGTATCGACTTTTTGCAATAAAACCGTCGTGCCGAGATTTTCGATGAGATTGAGGGTTTGTTCCGAATTATGATGTCCTCCCATTAAATAATCTCGATACCTTTTTGGTGTTTCAGAGTTTTCGGTTTTTTCAGCATTCTCGGAATTTTCGGATTCTTGAGAGTCTTCGCGACTTGCAGCGGCTTCGGACTCATCAGAATCTTCGGAATTTTCGGAATTTTCGGCGTGTTTTTCTATTTCAGAATGTTGGGAATGTTCGGTTTCTTCAGAATGGTGGAGATGCTTGGAAGTTTCAACGACAAAACGAGAATCGGAACGCATGAGAAAATCGGGACCGACAAGATAAACTTCTCCGGTTTTTCCCAGGCCATCCCCTTCCCAGTCGCCTTCGTCGGAAATGACGCGATCGAGTTTTTCTAATGCCAATTCAACGGCAATAATCCCGATAAAATGAGGACCATTATAAATGGGAGCCGCGAGGAAAACGGCGGGTTTGCCAAAAGAAGGACGATAAATTTTAAAATCGGCAATTTGAATGGCTCCTTTTTCGGGATTGTCGCGTACTTTTTCGACGACTTCGGCAAGGCTGCTGCGACGATAAGGGCCGGTATCGATATTCGTTCCGAAGTCTACTTCTTTGTGGGTGGAATAAACAATATCGCCGGTTTTATGATTGATTAAAAATAAATCTTCGTAGCCGGATTTTTTAATTACATCCTCGAAAAAAGGATGGTGTCGGCGGTGAAATTCACTATAGTCGCTACCATCTTCGGCATCAAAAAGAAGGTCTTTTTCGCCGATGGGATGTTCGTTGGTAACAATGTAGTGATATTGCAAGTATTCAGCAGCTTGGGTATCGGGATGATAGCTCTCGTAGGTCGGTTCTCCCGATAGATTTTCGGTTAATCGGGGGAAATATTCGTTTTCGTAAAACTCTTGGACGGCATCTTTGATTTCCTCAGAAACATGCTGGCGATTGAGTCGTTTAAATCCTTTATTAAATTCAACCATCGATGAAATAATTTCGCGGTCTTCCGAGAATAGATGCAATTGATTGCTCACATCTTCAAAATAGGCTTCAATGTGATGGCCTTTGGACGTTCGCAGGCTGGTCAGATGCTCGAAAAGCGTTGCAGTTAAGGCGGCACGGCTGCGATTCCAACTTAAATAGCCAATAATGCCGATGGATGTGAGGCTAACGCTTAAAAGCATTAGCAAGATTTTTGATTTTATGGTTAAGCGATTAAGAATGAACATAAAAAGTTTAAGAATTTATGACTCTATAGTTTTTCCGTGCCAAGATGTTAACAAACTTTAGATTGAATTGCCCATTAAATTTAAGTTAAAATTTGTGACAGTCGCGATCGCCGTTCATTAAATTTTAAAAAGAGAGCGGAACTGAAATACCTTCTAAATCCCGTGACTTTTTCCAATCACCCAATGACGGCGAAAAAAGCGAGATAAAGCTGTTTCTTCGAGGGATAAATAAATCGGTCTGCCGTGGGGACAAGTGCGGGGATTGCGGGTATTTTTCCACCGATCTAACAACGCTTGCATTTCCGGCACGCTTAAAATTGTCCCGTTGCGAATGGCACTGCGACAAGCCGTTGCAACTTGCGCCTCTCGAATATCTCCCCCCCAACTTAATTCTAAAATCGCATCAACGCGATCGCTTCGTTCTGCCAGCATTTCCGGAATCGTGCGAATTGCCCACATGTCTTCTCCAAATGACTCAATTTCTAAACCAATGCGCCGTACTTGTTCCACTTGCGAAGTGGTTAATTGAGAGAGAACAATTGGCGGTTCAACTGATATAAACTCCCAAGCATCTTGTAGTTGTTCGTATAATATTCGTTCGTGAGCAATATGCTGTTCTACCAACCACAAACCATGTTCGTGTTCGGCGACAATATACATTTTATTGACCTGTGCCACAGCTCGCAATGCCAGCAAGCCAATTTCATTTTTAATATTGGCTTGCGGTTCGATTTGGCGAGCCAGATTATAACTCCCTTTTTCTTCGGCAACTTTCAATAATTTGCCAATTCTGCGATTGTTTGCTGTCGTCCCTAAATCCGTCGGACTCATTCGCAAACTTTCCGCGATCGCTTCTCCAATTCGCTCTCGCCAAAAGTCCAGATCGTGCAGGTAGATTTCGGTTTTGGCAGGGTGGCGATTCCAGTCAATTTGCCTCGGATCGAGAGTTAAATGCAGGAAACAAAGTGGATAGCGATCGCGAGGTAGTGTTTTCGAAAAACTGGAAACGATGGTTTGTTCCAGTTGAGGAGAGCGAATAAAACGACCATTGACGGCCACTTTTACCCAATCCAAACGCCGACGATGGCAGCGATCGGGCAAACCGATCGCGACTTCGATTTTCGCTGGGGAAAAAGCAGTATTTTCGGGACTGATTTCCTTGCTTAAATATTGCAGGTCGCTGATATGAATTCGCTTGAGAAATTGGGGGATAATTTCTCGTACAGTTGCCCCCGGAAAAATACGAAACCACAGGGTTTCATCTTGCCAAATTTGCCAAGCAATTTGCGGATGGCAGAGAGCTAAATTTTGAATAATTTCTTGAACTTCCTTCAACTGTTGGGACTTTGGCGGCAAACCCTGACGGCGCACGGGAATGCTGCCAAATAAATTCGCCACCGTAACAATCGTACCGGGGGCGATCGCGGTTATTTCCTCCTCAATGGGTTTTCCGTCGCGATCGTATTTAATGCGCCATCCTGCCTCTTCCAAGGGCGATCGGCTGCATATTTCCAACTCCGACAGTTGTGCCAAACTATGCAACGCTTCCCCGCGAAATCCCAAACTGGTAATCTTCCATAAATCCTCGGAGGTGTGAATCTTGCTGGTGCTGTGAGGTTTTGCACAAAAATGCAAATTTGTCAAATCCATCCCCCGTCCGTTATCTGCAACCCGCACTCGCCACAAATCGGGAAACAGGGAAAGGGTTAAGCGGGTTCCCCCAGCATCGATCGCATTTTCGACTAACTCCCGCACCACTGAAGCGAGAGAGTCAATTACCTCTCCGGCTGCTATGATATTGATGACTTCAGGGGGAAGATGTTGGATTGTTGGCTTCATAGATTGAAATATTAACAGATCTAACTTTTTTGGGCTGCGGGTGTACTGTAAAACTTTACAAGTTCTTGACAATTTGTTGCTAACTTCCAAGAAATATCGATAAGTCTGTTATCTTGCACAAACCGATAGAAAGCAGTCGTTAATTATTGTCTTCTGCTTATTTTTCTCCGGAAAATCTCCAAGCAAAGAGAAAAAGAAGATAGAAAGAGTTTGTCTTTCTTATCTCATTCTTTTTGTAAGGGGTTCGTTTGTCTAAATTGTTGAGTTTTTCATTATGAACGTCTCCATTCCTTTTCGACTATCCCTTTCGCAGTCTAAAGTTAATCGCTTTCAACTCGTCCGCTATTTTACCATCGCAAGTTTAACAGCTTTTTCCGTTGTCATTCTCATTTTAGGTGAGTTTTACCGCCAGCAGTCTATTAAAATTTTGATCGAAAAGGGAGAAGAAAATAACGTTACGTTAGCTAAAAGTTTTTCCAATACGATTTGGTCGGAATTTTCGGATTTTGTTGATGCTACGTCAAATTTAAGCGACGAAGAACTCAGAACCCATCCGGAAACAGAGCGATTGCGCCAAAGTATCCTCAATCAAATGGAAGGATTGCCCGTTGTTAAAATTAAGGTTTTTTCATTGCAAGGAAGAACGATTTTTTCCACAGAAGCCAAGCAAATTGGTGAAGATAAGAGCAGCTATTCTGGATTTATTGCGGCACGATCGGGAAAGTTAGAAACAAAATTAGGACATCGAGAAACCTTTAGCGCTTTTACTGAAAAAATTCAAGATCGGCAACTCCTCTCTAGTTACGTCCCCATTCAAAGAGGAATAAAAAATACTGATATTGAAGGAGTTCTCGAACTCTATAGCGATGTTACGCCACTTTACGACAAAATCGCGCAACTTCAGCGATCGGTTACTCTGGTTTGTACTCTGATTTTAGGGATTTTGTATATTGCGTTATTTTTAATTATCAAACGCGCCGATCGTATCATTCAAACCCAGCATCAAGATTTGCAAACTTCGGAACGACTTTATAAAAACCAAGCCGAGGAACTCAAACACGCTCAATCACAACTCGTCCAAAGTGAAAAGATGTCCAGTTTGGGGAAAATGGTGGCAGGGTTAGCTCATGAAATCAATAATCCCGTGAGCTTTATTCACGGCAATATTACCCACGTGACCGAATATGTTGAGGATTTGTTGAAAATCGCTAATATCTATCAAGATAAAAAAGAAACCGTTCCCAATAGCATTCAAGAAAAAATCGAGAATGAGGATATCGATCTGGATTTTCTGCTCGAAGATCTGCCGAAATGTTTAAAATCCATGCAGGTTGGGACAGAGAGAATTCGAGAATTAATTATATCTTTGCGAATATTTTCTCGCCTCGATGAATCCGGGATTAAAAAAGTCGATTTGCACCAAGGACTTGAAAGCACGTTACTCATTTTAAACAATCAAATTGACAATAAAATCGCCATATCCAAGCAATATGGCGATATTCCGCTAGTGGCTTGCTATCCCATGCAAATCAATCAAGTATTTATGAATATTTTAAGTAACGCAATCGAAGTCTTACTCGCTCAAACTGATAACGAAAATAAACATATTGAAATTATCACCCAAGAAATAGAAAGCGATCGCGTCCGAATTTTCATTCGCGATAATGGTCCTGGAATCCCCCCAAAAATTCAAGCCAAAATTTTCGATCCCTTCTTCACCACCAAACCCATTGGCAAAGGCACGGGTTTGGGCTTGGCAATTTGCTATGAAATTATCCAAAAACACGGGGGAGAGCTGGATTTTAGCTCTCAAAACGGCAGGGGAACGGAATTCGCGATCGCCCTTCCCATCGAAAAAATCCCTTAAAAAATCCGCCTATCCCTTTCGCCACGACCGAAGAAATGCTATATCATCATTGCATCGGGGAAAATGCCCCAACTTTGGCACGACGAAAGATTTGAGGGAGCAACCATGTCCGAGGAGAACCATTCTCACTCCATCCAGAATCCAACCCAAAACGGGACTCAACCCGCTTTATCGGCAAAATCCGTCGCTATCGAACCGCGATCGCTCGAAAAAGCTGCCGATGCCCTCATGGACGATCTCTTTTCGGAAATTGATATTCTTCTTGAAGGAAGCACTCAATTGCCGAGCAAACCGACAAAAGCCGAATACGTCACCCTGCAATCCGTTTTCGTTCCTCCAATTAACCTTCCCACCTCAGAACCCGAAGCTGCAAAAAATAGGTCGGTAACGCCCGAGAAAAAGAAAAAACCGCGATCGCGTTTCTCCTTGAAAAAAAATAAAACTCAAAAAGAGCCAGCTTCTCAAGACAAGACTCGCACTTCTTGGCAACTCGGCCGGCACGCCGATAAGATTTTATTTACGATCGCCTGCCTGTCTTTACTGGGAGTGAGTGCTTGGTTTTTGACTCGCGGGAGAGTCGATCTCAATCCGCCAGCGATCGAACCGACACTACCCGCCCCGCAAAATAATACTCGCATTCCTACCGATCCCTCTAAGGATGCACCCTTTATTAGCTATATGCTGCGATCGCTGAAGACGATCGCCAATAAGCCCGAAAGCACCCAACCCCAACAAGTCGCTACTTTACCAACTCCTGCCTCTAATCTCAACGCAGAACCCCCCGCCAATGTTTCTGCTTCCCCTCAAGTTATCGAACGCGTTTACATTCCGGTCTATCCTCCCAACCCTGCGCCAGCTACGCCGAATAACCTCTCGGATGCCGTGATTCCCGCTCCCTCGCCCACCCCGATCCCTACCCCCTCGCCTATCGAAGAAAAACAACCCGAACCCGAAGCCTCTCCTACCCCCATCGATACAGGAGAACCCACCTCCGCCAATTCTCCCGAGACAACCCTCCCCAGTCCTCCCCCGGAACGTTTGGGGGCTTATCGCCAAGATGAATTGCCCGACTTTGAAGGAACAAATATCCCGATTGAATCCTTCGATCCTCCATATCCGCCCTCAAATGCCCCTCCAACGACGGAAGAATACAACATCAAACTAGCAGGGGTTCTCGAAGCGGGAGACAACTCTGGCGCACTGTTTCGCATTGATGACTCTACCAAACGCATCGCGATCGGCGAAATTATTGGGGAAAGCAGCTGGACGTTGGTCGGTGTCGAAGGTCAAACCGCGATCGTACAAAAAGATGGCGAAATTCGCTCCGTCTACGTCGGCCAAACATTTTAACGGTAACTGTATAACTGAAAAAATGGGTTTATTCGATGACATTGGTAAATTTTTAGAGGATCGCTTGGATGAGTTCTTGCGGGATAATCCTCATTTGGAATTGCAGGCGATCGAAGATCAGTTGCGAGAACAGGAAGAAGATACTCGCCGCTTAATTGTTAATTTGCAACGTCAAGAACAACAAATTCAGGATGAAATTTTAGCGATCGCCAAAGATATCGAATTATGGCACAAGCGGGTCAATAAAGCAGAAAGTGCCAATAAACCCGACTTGGTACAAGCGGCTAAAGAACGAGAAGCCACTCTCCTACGTCAGGGGAATCAAAAATGGGGGCAGATGGAAGGAGTTAAGCAAAATCTCGTCAAAGCCAAAGAACTCTTGCAGCAAACTCGGGCAAAACGCAAAGAAGTGCAAGCCAAAGCCGCCGAAGTTGCGCGATCGCAGGCACAAAACCCACCATCGAGTTCCACTTCGGGTTGGGAGAAAGCCGATACCTATCGCAGCAGCACCACCGGACACGACCCTCTCGACGATCGCTTCCGCCAATGGGAAATGGATGAGGAAATCGAACAAATGAAACGGGAAATGGGCAACTGAACCGTAGGGACATAGCATGCTACGTCCCTACACCCATGCAAATTAAGACTGCAAACATTTTTTTGCAGTCCTGTGTTACTATTTGTGATATATTTGCACAAAAAATATTTTGAGGAAAAATGGGCAAGGTTCTGGTGCTAAACGCCTCCTACGAACCGCTCAATATCACCAGTTGGCGACGAGCGGTTGTCTTATTGCTCAAAGGAAAGGCCGAGCAACTCGAATACCAAAAAGCGGAATTGCGGACTAGATTTCCCATTCCTACGGTTATTCGCCTGCGTTATTACGTTCGCGTCCCATACAAAGAAATTCCTTTGACCCGGAGAAATATCTTAGAACGAGATAACCACACTTGTCAATACTGTCGCTACAAAGGGGATGGATTGACGCTAGATCACGTTATTCCTCGTTCTCGCGGTGGAGGAGACAGTTGGGAAAATCTAGTGGCGGCTTGCGTTCGCTGCAACGTCAAAAAAGGCAGTCGTACCCCCGAAGAGGCAAGTATGCCCCTTCTCTCCAAACCCCGTCGTCCCTATAGCAGCCTTCACTTTGAAATTGCTCGTTATATTCGGAGCGGTCGCCATCAAGAATGGCAGAAATATACCATCGGGATTTGAGCGACAAGCGATTTTTAATCAACGCTTAACTAAGAAAATTAACCATCATTTGGAGCGATCGCGCGGATCGTTAAATTTACCAACTTTGGAATACAAGAGAAGGGAATAAATCGGCAACAAATGCGGAGAATGCAGAGAAAAATAGAGAGATGGAAAAAAACGCGATATGATTAAAGCGATCGACTAGATTGGCGAAAAATGCTTGCTCTTCCAACTTTATTAGCATTGGATTTTGATGGTGTAATCTGTGACGGTTTGAAGGAATACTTTCAAACGACTTGTCGTGCTTGCGATCGCATTTGGACGAAAGCAACGATTCAAGACCTCGCGATCTTTGCCGATTCTTTTTATCAACTCCGTCCCGTCATCGAAACGGGTTGGGAAATGCCCGTTTTGTTGCATGCTTTGATTTTGGGAGAAACGAAAGAAAATATTTTGGCAGACTGGCCGACAATTCGCGATCGCCTCATCGCAAAAGAACAATTAAACGGAAAAGAAATTGCAAAAATTGTAGATGAGGTTAGAGATGAATGGATTGCCAACCATTTAGAGGAATGGTTGGCACTGCATCGTTTTTATCCCGGTGTTATCGAGAAAATTCAGCGCATTTTATTGGCAGAACAAACCCAAGTTGTTATTATTACCACAAAAGAAGGACGATTCGCTCGCAAATTATTGCAGCAACAAGGATTAGATTTTCCTCAAAACGCTATTTTTGGTAAAGAAGTCAAGCGTCCCAAACCAGAAACCCTGCGTCAATTAATCACCAATCCAGCTTACAATACGGATAATATTTGGTTTGTCGAGGATCGCCTCAAAACCCTAGAATTAGTCGCAGAACAATCCGATCTCAAAGCTGTTTCTCTCTATTTGGGGGACTGGGGCTACAATACCCAAAAAATGCGCGATTCCATCGCCGATAACCCGCGCATTCATCTCCTCTCTTTAGAAGAATTTACCGGAAATTTTGAAAATTAGCGATCGCTTGCCTTGTCTTCATGCTTCTTAATGTTAAGATTGGTGAAGAGCGATAAATGGAGAATGGGCAATGCTGCGGCTAGAGCGGATCGGTAAGATTTACCCCACGGGAGAAGTTCTCAAGGATGTGAACTGGGAAGTCAAACCCGGCGATCGCATCGGTTTGGTGGGAGTAAATGGGGCGGGGAAATCCACCCAACTCAAAATTATCATGGGAGAAATCGAACCCACTTCTGGGGAAGTGATTCGTCCTGCCAGTTTGCATATTGCCTATCTCACGCAAGAGTTCGAAGTCGAACCGACTCGGACGGTAAAAGAGGAATTTTGGCGAGTTTTTAAAGAAGCAAATGAGGTTCACGAAAATATCGAAAAAGTTTCTGTAGAGATGGAAACTGCCGAACCGGAAGAATTAGAGCGATTGGTGAATAAATTAGACCGCTTGCAGCGTCAATTTGAAGCCTTGGACGGTTACGGATTAGAGGCACAAATCGATAAAATTTTACCAGAAATGGGGTTTACCGTCGAAGATGGCGATCGCCTAGTGAGCGCATTTAGCGGAGGTTGGCAAATGCGGATGAGCTTGGGAAAAATTCTCCTACAAAACCCCGATCTTTTGCTATTGGACGAACCGACAAACCATTTAGATTTAGAAAGTATTGAATGGCTGGAAAACTATCTCAAAGGCTTAAAAACGCCGATTGTGATTGTCTCTCACGATCGCGAATTTTTGGATCGCCTCTGCACGCAAGTTGTCGAAACCGAACGCGGCATTTCTACCACTTATCTTGGTAATTATTCCACCTATTTACAACAAAAAGAAGAGAATCGCCTCGCTCAACAAGCAACTTACGAACGCCAGCAAAAGGAAATCGAAAAACAGCAGGTTTTTGTCGAGCGTTTTCGTGCCAGTGCGACGCGCAGTACTCAAGCGAAAAGTCGCGAGAAACAACTGAACAAAATCGAACGCATCGAAGCACCAGAATCCAACGTCAGAACGTTAAAATTTCAATTTCCCCCCGCCTCTCGTAGCGGGCGAGAAGTAGTCAAAATTACGGATTTATCTCATACTTACGATGATAAATTGCTCTTTTTGGGGGCAAATTTACTCATCGAACGAGGCGATCGCATTGCCTTTCTCGGTCCCAATGGTTCGGGAAAATCTACCCTCCTTCGCATGATGATGGGGATGGAACAGCCAGAAGATGGCAAGATTGAGTTAGGTGAACATAACGTCATTCCGGGGTATTTCGAGCAAAATCAAGCGGAAGCATTGGACTTAGATAAAACCGTGATGGAAACGATTCACGATGAAGTTCCCAGTTGGAAAAACGAGGAGGTTCGCACTTTATTGGGTCAGTTTTTATTTAGCGGCGATACGGTGTATAAAAAAGTCGAGGCATTGAGTGGGGGAGAAAAGGCACGTTTAGCCCTTGCTAAAATGTTACTGCGTCCGGCGAATTTACTTATTTTAGACGAGCCGACGAATCATCTCGATATTCCAGCGAAAGAGATGCTAGAAGAAGCATTGCAGAACTATGATGGTACGGTGATTATTGTCTCTCACGATCGCTATTTTATCTCGAAAGCAGCCACCAAAATTGTAGAGATTCGCGAAGGGGAACTGATTGTTTACAATGGCGATTATCACTATTATTTAGATAAAATTGAGGAGGAAAAAGAAAAGGAACGCCATCGCCTTGCAGAAGCAAAAAAAGCAGCCAAACGCGCCGAAAAAGCAGCCAAACAAAAAGAGAAACAAAAAGCCAAGAAACAGAAAAAAGCAATGGCAAAATAGTAAGAGAGTTATTCTACTTTAGCCCGTGCAACAAGCATCCTGCTTGTTTGGCGATCGTACCTGACATACGCATTATTTTTGCCAGCATTCTAACAACCATGCGCTAACTTTACCATGATTGCTTTGTCGGGTGCGTTTGAGAGCTTCTTCTAATAAGGCTATTGCTAAATTGGGTAAAACGGCAGAAGTTTTTATTCTACGGCTGCCTTCTTTCTCGATCGCACAAGCAATAATTTTCGCATTTTTGACATCGACAATCCAAATCAATTCAAAATGAGGATTAGTTTTGGTAACGATCTAGAATTTCGGCGAGTTTTTGCTGAAATTCTGGATATTTTTTCCATGTGATAAAAGCACTATAAATACATCGATCGCGGCGATCGCCTAAAAAGATATGCTGTAATTGATTGAGGGGATTTTTCCAAGTTCTCAGGGTCATTCCTTCCGGTAAATTCGCCGTAATTTTGGCACGAGGAAAGTCTCGCGGATGCGCGTCTAAAACGCCCGGAATGCGTCTCAATTCGCGAATGAGTTCTGTTTTTAGGGTTGATTTGGGAGGAGAAGTTAGAATGGGATTTTTCCAAAATGTTTGGATGAGGGGAATTAAACTGAGATGATTTTTCAATTCGGGATGGGAGATGGGAAGGGTTACAAATTGAGCGCGATCGCATTGCGTCGATCCCACTACAATCGTCCCGTCGCTGCCTTTATCGATATCTCCCGCGATCGCAAAGGTTGGAATTTCTTTGGCAATTTCTTCCACCATTTCCCGCCGATTTTTGCTTAAATCTTTGGCAATTCCCAATCCCAGAAAAGAAGCATCAAATAATCGCCCTAAATCCGAGCCACCAATGGGAGAAGCAATTAAAATCAAAGAATGAACTCGCGATCGCCATTCGGGATGTTTGTGTAGCAATTCCACCCAAATCAATCCCCCCATTGAATGACCGAGAATCCGCCAAGGAGTATCGGGATATTTTTGCAAAGTTGCGATCGCGATTTCTTCTACTGTTTGAATGAGGGGATCGATGCGCCACCATGTTTTAAACCAACCCAAATTAGGAGCGATAACCCATTCTGAAGAAGTGAGGGATTTCGCTAAGGTTTGAATTTGGCGATCGGTATCCGCCCAACCATGTTGGGCAAATAAGATAAAATCGGGTTGAGATAATTCTCTATCGTGCATTTAACCGATAACTGCTTGTCCTGCTTGTCCTGAGCGAAGTCGAAGGGAGCGAAGTCGAAGGGATAATTAAAGATTAGCTCCAATCTTGTTGTTCTTCGCCATCGCGAGTGCGTCGATAGATATTGCCTTGGCTGTGAATGTCTCGAGAAAGTGCGAATAATTCTTCTTCAGTTAAACCCCAATCTTGGAGAATGCGATCGAGGTCTTGTTGGATTTTTCTGGCACCTGGAAAGTTATGATAGCGAATGCGAAGACGAGCCAGTTCTACGATATTATAATCGCTTTTTTCTTCTTGAATTTTTCTAATGACAAAGGTATCGACTGTTTCTCGGGGATGTGTTTGATCTGTGTTTTTCATGGTTCTCGATTGACTTTGCCTTTCTAGGATGCCAAAATTTTGCGGGGTTAGCAAAGGAGAAGGCGATCTCATTCTCTTAAAATATCTTAGCGACGAGCATTCTTTTGATTGGGTATCGTTTATTACAGTGGAGAATTGGCATCATAACTGAAAATTAAACTTAAGTAAGTATACTTGTTTGAAGCGCGCTATTCGATCGAAAATGACCTCGGTAAAAACTATTCTTATTTTGACGGCAAATCCTACCAATACACAATCCTTGCGTTTGAGTGAGGAGGTGAGAGAAGTTCGAGCAGCTTGGGAACGATCGCGACAGCGAGATCGCTTTGCCATTGAGGTAGAAACTGCCGTGCGCCCCCGAGAATTAAGGCGTTCTCTGTTGGCTCGCAAACCCGATATTCTTCATTTTTCCGGGCATGGTGGAGGAGAACGCGGCTTGACTCTAGAAAACGATGTAGGACAGGCAATTTTAGTGAAACCCAATGCCTTAGCGACGCTGTTTCGCATCCTGCGGAAAAGTTTTTCAATTCAATGCGTAGTGCTGAATGCTTGTTACTCAGAGGTGCAAGCCAATGCCATTCAACCTTATGTGAATTATGTAGTGGGGATGAAACAGGCGATCGCCGATCGCGCTGCTCGAAAATTTGCCATTGGATTTTACGATACTTTATTTGCAGGAGAATCGATTGAGAATGCGTTTGGGTTGGGATGTAATGCGATCGAGATGGAGAATATTCCCGAACAACATATCCCGGTTCTCAAAACAAAAATCGAGAAGAGCGATCGCGCTGCGGGGAAGGCGAAAATATTTATCAGTTACAAGCGCAACGTTACACCCGATGAAACCATCGCTTTGCAGCTTTATGAGGCGTTGAAAGCAGAACATGATGTTTTTATGGATCGCGAGATGTTGGTGGGTATGTCTTGGCTGGATCGAATTAAAGAGGAAATCGAGCGATCGCATTTCTTTATCATCCTATTATCGGAAGCCTCCATCCATAGCGAAATGGTGAAAGCCGAGATCGAAATGGCCCATCAATGGACAAAAGAACGAGGGGGAATGCCGAAAATTCTTCCGGTGCGCTTGGCTTATCGCGATCCCTTTCAACCTCCTTTAGGTTCTTACCTCGATCCGATTAACTGGGCATTTTGGCAAGGAGAGGAGGATACGCTTGGATTAATTGCCGAATTGCAAGCGGCGATCGCGGGGAGGGAATTAGCTTTAAATACCAATAGCGCAAAAGCAGGGATTTTGCAGCCCCCCAACCCTAAAAACATTCCCAAACCATTACCCGCCGCGCCTTTAGAGATGCCGGAAGGGACGATGGAAGTAGAATCCAAGTTTTATATCGAGCGATCGGCGGATCGGATTGCCTTGGAAGCGATCGCGCGTCAGGGGACAACAATTACCATTAAAGGACCGCGACAGATGGGTAAAAGTTCGCTGTTATTGCGGGTAATGAAGACGGCGGAAGCAGCTGGCAAACAAGTTGTTTTTCTTGACTTTCAGCTCTTCGATCGCGCGGCTCTCGCGAATGCCGATCTTTTTTACAGGGAGTTCTGTACCGCTCTAACAGACGATTTAGATTTGAAGGATAAACGCGAGGAGTTCTGGCGATCGGCTTTGAGTAATAGCAGAAATTGCACTCGCTATTTTGAATCTTATGTTTTGAAAGCGATCGAGCGTCCGACAGTCTTAGCGATGGACGAGGTAGAATCCCTCTTCGGGTCGGATTTTCGCTCGGATTTTTTTGCCATGTTGCGGGGTTGGCACAATAGCCGCGCCATGAAAAAGCGATGGAAGCAGTTGGATTTGGCGTTGGTGACTTCAACAGAACCCTATCAACTGATTGCCGATCTCAATCAATCTCCTTTTAATGTGGGAGAGGTTCTGGAGTTGACAGATTTTACGGGGGAACAGGTGACGAAGTTGAATCGGCGGCACGGTTTGCCCTTGGATGGGAAGGCAGAGAAACAATTGCTAGAGTGGGTGGGGGGACATCCCTATTTAGTAAGGCGAGCGCTGTATTTAGTGGCAAAGGGGCGCTTGACGGCAGAGGAATTATTTCGAGAAGGGACGAGCGATCGCGGACCCTTTGGGGATCATCTTCGCTATCATTTATTTCGATTGTGCGATCGCGAGGCGTTGGTGAAGTGTTTTTTACAGATTATTCGCGGGGGGAATTGTGGCAGCGAACATGATTTTTTCCGGTTGCGAGGGGCGGGTTTAGTGCGGCGGGAAGGGAATAAGGTGAGGCCTCGATGTCGGTTGTATGCGGAGTATTTTCAGAAACGTTTGAGTTGAATTCCCCTTAAACCCACTTTGTAAGAGAGGACAAGATTACCGCTCTCGAAAGAGCGCAATTGAGATGAACAAAAATATTAAAATATAATGACAAAGCGATCGCAAAACTCTTCTCCCTCCTTACAAAGAGGGGCTGAGGAGGATAAAATCGATCTCGAACCCGTTAAGTAACCTCGATCGCCATGAGCAAAAGTATCTATACCGTAGGTGGCACCGTACAAGCAGGCAGTGGCATTTATCTACCCCGTCACGCTGACGAGGAACTATTGGTTTTATGTCGAGAGTCGGTTTTCGCTTATGTGTTGACCCCTCGACAAATGGGAAAATCGAGTTTGATGGTGCAAACGGCGACGCGGTTAGCAGAGGAGGGAATTCAACCCGTGATTGTGGATTTGCAGCAGTTGGGGACGCGAGTGACGGTGCAGGAATGGTATTTGGGGGTGTTGACGACCCTTGAAGACCAATTGCAGTTGGAGACGGATGCGATCGCTTGGTGGGAAGAACGAGAGCAGTTAGGAATGGCGCAACGTTTGACTTTGTTTTTCGAGCAGGTGTTGTTGCAGGAGCTCCAAGCGTCGGTGGTGGTGTTTGTGGATGAAATCGATACCACCTTGAGTTTGGATTTTACCGATGATTTTTTTGCGGCGGTGCGCTATCTCTACACGGCGCGATCGCAAAAACCGGATGCGTATTTCCCAAAACCAACGCATCTCAATAACAAGCGAAGTATCCTTCGAACTAGCCAGCGATCGCGTTCTCCCCCAGCAATTCATCGTAGTAACCTCGTTTAAAAAGGCTAATCAGTTCGCAGGGCTGTTGAGGATCGTCGAGGCATTCTTCCCCAAAAATAGCAATCCCCAATCCGAGGGAGATACAACCCGCATCGCTCTCCAATAAATCCGCATCTAAGGACTGCAAATAATTGTATAACTCCGCAAACGACAGATCGAAAAGAGAAACCCCATTTAAAATAACATTGGATTTTGCCCCAACTTCGACGAACTCGCATTCCATCTTGTCATCGTATTCAACTTTTACGTCGTCCTCCTCAAAGTAATCGGAAGCGGGGCGATCGAGATCCGCATCAACAGAATTGCTTTCTGCAGGAAGAAAGACAGGATTGCCCCGCAGGCAGGCTCGAATTTGCGCTCTCGTCATGCCGAGTTCTAGAGGTCCAATACTGATGTAAGGAGTAATGTTAAAATCCATCGCGAGCTAGTAGAACTTTGTGTATGGTGTTGTATTGGGCGTACCGGCAAGTTTAATGAGTCGAGTGGCTTCGGTATTCGTTAAGAAGCCCAAACTCTGAGCGTATTTGATGGCATCCGTCATCCCATTTTTGAGATAGGTGCTATTTCCCGTGGCATTGAGGGTGATATTCTTCATATCTTTAATATCCATCTCCATTGCTTTGTCATATTGACCCTTCTTCATCAGTTGGTTTTGTTTCTGCCGCCATTTTTTGGCTGCATTCGACGAACCCGTCGAGCGGGCGATGCGATGGTCGGCATAATCCATAGTAACGGCTGGCATGCGATCGCGCGACACTTTATATTTGGTTCCTTTATAAGAATCGGCTGCGGGAAAGTGATTGCTTTCGACCAGCAGTTTCTCAGAGAATTTCTTGGTTCGTCCGTGTTTTCCGCCTTCGCTCACCCAGCCGCATCCTTTGGGATTGTGAACCAACAATTCTTCGCGGGATACATAATAAGTATGGGCCGTCTCTACCTCAAAGTTGTACACTCGCGTGCTGTCTTGATGTAACGCCACTTCGGTTACCGTCTCGGTTTTGCCCCCGAGTCGAACTAAAGTGTTACCCTCGTGTAAATGTTCTGCTTCTACCCAACCATTAGCAGTATAAAATTCGTGTTTTGGTGTTGTGGTAATGGTTTCATCTCCCACAGTGAGGACGACGGATTCGGGAGCAATACGAGTCAACGTGCGGCTGACGGGATATTCTCCCACTGCTCCGGTGTCCTCGTCATAAGCCAGAACCGTATCCCCGACGATAATCTCGTCAATAGCTTTTTCCCCTTCCGCCGTTGCCACCTCAGTTCCAGCAGCAAAAGAAGAACAACCGCCGGCATATTTTCTGCCACCGCGAGCATATTTTTTGCCCCCTTGTTTCAGTCGCATGCCTCGGGAAATGCCAATACCTAAAATATCTACCCCTAACTGAATTGCCCCCTCAACCGAAGGATCGGCAAGGGTGAGGATGGCATTTTGGGTAATATCGATCGCCGCGGCCATCGGTCCGAGGGTAGGCACGGCAAATAATGCTCCCATGGCAAAACCAATGCCAAAAGCCGCGGCCACGTCGCCAATGCTACCCCCAGCCATGGCTGTAAAGGAGGCATTCAAGGTTCCCATAATCAGGCCGCCCACTGCCATATTGGCCAGAGTCGTTCCCACAGAACTCAAACCCGCCGCCGCGATCGCACCCCCGGCAGCAATTCCAGCACCGGCTGCCGCACCGCCGAGAATCGCACCGCCAATAATGCCGCCCCAAGTTTTCCCGGAACTCCAATCCCAACTGGCGGGGTTATAACTGTCATTGACTGCCGCACCGCCTAAGTAAGCACCGACGACCGCGCCGACAAAGATTGCCAAGAGAGTAAAGAAGAGTTCTCCCGTGGGATCGATTCCCGTGAGGGGATCCCCATTGCCGTAAACGTAGGGACTGAAATATTGCCGTGCCGGATCCGGGGTCAGGAAGCGTCCCAAATGCGCGTCATAGTAGCGGGAACCAAAATAGTAGAGTTCGCTGCTGCTGTCGTATTCTTTCCCAGTAAACTTGGGTCGGAAGGCATCTTGTCCGCTGCTGGAGTCGGCGATCGCTCCGTAGGGTTCGTAGTTGACTTGGCTGACTTCGTTACCCTGCGCGTCCGTGACTAAGGTGGTACTGCCCAGTTGGTCGTAATGGAAGTAGAGCACCTGTCCGGCTACCGAATAGCCCGGCCCGTTTGCTCCGGGGGTCAGGGTTGCCAGCATTCCCGTCCCGCTCAAACTCACCGAAGCGAAGGAAAACAGCGCCAAACTGAAGGCGGCGGGACGATGCCAAACTTGCAAAAGCCAGCCTTTGCTCTGAGATGCCGTTAAGCGATCGGCACTAAAGGGAGACAAGCTCCCCATTTCTGCAAGGAATCGAGCCGCGATCGCCCGAGAGCGACCCAAACCGCTTTCAGGAGAGGCAGAGCGCCAGAGACGATAGAACCAAAGACCCAAAGCGCAAGCCAGCCAGCCGACGAACGCAAAGATAACGAGAGCTTCCGCCAGATTGCCATTAAAGGAAAGTTGCGTAAATTTCGCTCCTAAGAATTTCGCCACGCCGCCCCAAGAATGGGGATCGTAGAGGTCGGCTTCCAAGGTCGCACCATTTCCCCGAACCGCAGCGAGGAGGTTGACATTACTGCCATTTTTCGAGATGGCGGCAACGGCACCTTGGGAGCCAATAATATATTTGGTGTGAATTTGCGCGTTATCCGGCTGAGCGACCACCTCGTAAAAAGGCGCAACATAGTAGGTTGTCGTCCCATCTGCTTCCACCTTTTTCAGGCGACTGCCCGAGTCGTCATAGGTAAACTCATTCACCATGACCGAATTTTTCTCAACTCGGCGCAAGTGATTTTCGGCATCGTAAGTATACGCCCAAGCCCCCCACTGCGTGGTGTTCCCCGTGACATCATAGGTCGCCGATGCCAGTTGATGCTTCTTGTCAGATTTATAAGCGTAGGTCGTATCGTTGCGTTTGGTGATATTTCCCGCGCGATCGTATTCGTACCTCAGATCTGCATAGGGATCGCCACTGGCTCCGCTCAGCCGTCCCATGATGTCGTAGCTGAAGTTTTGATTGAGTCCTTGCCCGGCATTGTCGCGAATGGCGAGGATTTTATTGGCTTTATTCCAAGTGTAGTCGAAGTCAAAGTAAGTATGAGCGCCCTTTCGCGTCCTGCTGTCGGTAATGCGTCCGACTGCATCGTAGGTGTAGTTCGACTCGACTTGGTTGCGATTGTAAGTGACTTTGCCAATATCTCCGAGGGCAGTATAGTTCTCGTAAGTGGCGTAGGGAGTAAAGTTACTTTCTCCGGTGTCTTTCAGTTCGACGGTATAGAGTTCGCCGCCATCGTTATAGGCATAGCGGACGATCGCGCCATCGGGATAGGTCATGGTGTGGGGGCGACCGACGGCATCGTAGGTATATTGGGTCGTATAGCTTTCCAGATTGCCATCGCCATCGGTATCGATTTCCACTTTTTCGGTTTCGATCTCGCCGCGATTATTGTAGGAGAAGCTGGTCCTCACTGTTATCTCCGACTGTCCGCTCGTATTTTTTTCTCGGACAATAGTTTCAGTCAGTGCGCCTTTGCCATTTTTAACCCCGACAGTGTCGTATTGGTAGTCTTCATTCCTCACAACAAAGCCGTCTTTGTAAATCCGCTTGAAGGTTGGGCGACTCAAAGCATCAAAACCCAGCACGGTTCTTTGATATTGGGCATCGAATTGCTGGACGATTTCACCATTTTCATTGTAGGTGTATTGGTTCGTTCCCGTTTCTGGGGTTGTTTCCGAAAGCACTTGTCCCAAGGAGCTATAGACAATTTCTGTGGTTTGTTCGAGGGGATCGGTCATTGCCGTCACTTGTCCGAGGCGATCGTAAGTATAGGAAGACTCTCCATCATCGGCTTGCTTTTCTTCATTTAACCAACCGCGAGAGGTGCTTTTGACAACGGATTTGACGAGTTGAGTCCCGTTCGCGTTCTCTCGAGGATCGGCGACGTAATAAGTAATCTGGCGACGATCGCTCAAGCGATTGTAATCCATTTCCGTTACCGCACCAATTGGATCGGTGGTCTTTACGATCTCTCCGAAAGTGTTGTACTCGTAAGTTAGAAAATATTGGTTCTCTCCGGCATAGTAAGGGAGGGATTCTTTGCTCGTTTCTCCCTTGGTGTTGAATTCAATGCGATTGGTGACGATTTTACCGCGATCGCCTTGGGATTCGGTTTTATAGCTGCGTCCTAGCCCGTCGATGTACTCCCGATCCCAAAGCCACGTACTATCGGGGAGATTATTCCCCTCCCATTGGGTGCGATACCATGTTTTGACGGACATCCCGTTACTTTCGGCGGTAAACTCGTTCTTTTGTAAGGTCACGAGATCCGAGCTGTCGGGTTTGATGCCTTGGATGGCTAAGATGCGACCGAATCCATCAATATCGCTATCGGCGATCGCCATGGATGTATTGCCATTGACATCGATCGCTTTGGTTTTGATGCCAAATTTCGGCTCGTATTCGGTGCTGACTTCTAAGGTCGTATTGACCAAAGGTGCGGTTTGACGAACGGGAAAGGTATGATATTTCGCATCATAGGCGATCGCGCTCGTATTGCCCGAAGGATCGCTCATGCTGGTGACATTCCCATAGGTATCGTAGGCGATGGTTGAGCTTATCCATTGCCCTGTCGTGTTAGTCGGACTGTTTTTATCCTGCCAGTTATCCTGAGCGATCGCATTCATGCGATCGTCATAGCTAAAGCGCTTCCAACGCAGATCGGTTGTGGCATTCCAGCTATTGAAGTTACTACAACCCGTCTCGCTCGTCACGATTTTTTGTTGGGTGGGGAAGAAGCCCTTCCACCAGTTCGATCCCGTTCCTGCATGGTAGGCAATGCAGGTATACAGGTCGTCATCAGAGGTGCCTGTATCTCCCAAATCGGAGATACGAATCGGATTTTTATACTCGCTATCGTATTCGTAAGCTCGTTTGAGGGTATAGTTGTGCGTTCCCTCGGTATATTCTTCAATCTCAACCTCAGTCTCCCACATCTTATAGACCCCGTTTCCATCCTTGGAAGTCTGGTAACTGGAATCGGTTTTGTTCAATAAGCGCCCTTCATGTTGCAGATCCCAAATTTCCCGCTCGGCGATGACTCCCAAGAGGGGAAAATCGGTATGGTGGATGCTGACGGTTCGGGTTTGATTTTGGCGATCGACGAGAATGGTTTTGCCAAATCCCAACCAACCGCGATGGCGATCGATTTTTGCCCCTTCGTATTGATGGTCGTAGATAAAAGTATTGGTGGGACTGCTGGCTTTATCCTTAATTGTATGCCGAGACACCACATAGAGGGGAGTTTGCACCTTCACAATGGAATCTGACGCTTGCAAAGTTAAAGTATAGTCCCCCGTTGCCCCTTGCCAACCATTGACTTTTAGGTAATAGCGACCGGGGTTTGTCGCGTTATAAGTTCCTTTTTCGGGATTATTGGTTGTGAAACCGCGCGTTACCGGTTGGGACGGATCCGATTCTTGGTAAAGATACCAATCCAAATCTTGACCGTTGGCGATCGCTACAGAAATTGTCAGATTCCGAGAGGATGGAATATCAAAGGCAAACCAATCCTCGTCGCTACTCGAGGAGATACTCCCCCGTACTGTTAAATCATTGCTCCCCAAACCATCGGCTGAAGTCGAACTATTATTATTTTCAGTTTCCGTGACTTCTTTGCTATAAACCGTACTATCGGTTAAAGGTTTGTATTCGATTTGGGTGACTCCACCGAGTCCGTTGGTGATGGTCGTCAGGAGATTGCTTTTACCTTTCGAGAGCGCCACATTAACGCCATTATTCCCAAAACCCACCACGTCGGCAATACCATCTCCACTAACATCTGCCATCATTCTGGGATTTTCTGTCATATCCCATCCTGCACTACTCCCAAATTCATCTATCAGTTTTGCTACGCTATTAAAACCTGTTCCATTTGACGTGGCGACCCAAACGCCATAATTTTTAAAACCCACGACATCGGCTAAGCCATCTCCATTGATATCCGCCATCATTCGCAAATGCGTATTGTTACGCCATCCTCCTGCATCATAACCAAAATCACTTATCCATTTTCCTCCACTATCAAAACCCGTCCCATTTGATGTCGCGATCCAAACGCCTGCATTCCCAAAACCTACCACATCGGCTAGGCCATCTCCATTGACATCCGCCATCATTCGTGGATTTTTATCGGTACGCCATCCCCCGTCGTCATAACTAAATCCGGCTATCCATTGTTCTGCGGGATTAAAACCTTGCCCATTTGATGTCGCGACCAAAACGCCATTATTCCCAAAACCCACCACATCGGCTAAGCCATCTCCATTGACATCCGCCATCATTCGTGGATTTTTATCGGTACGCCATCCTCCTGCATCATAACCAAAATCACCGATCCATTTTTCTGTACTATTAAAACCCGTCCCATTCGATGTTGCGACAAAAACGCCACTATTGCCAAAACCCACCACATCGGCCAAACCATCTCCATTCACATCCGCCATCATTCGTGGATTTTCTTGTATATCCCATCCTGCACTACTCCCAAATCCATCGATCCATTTTCCTTTACCATCAAAACCCGTCCCATTTGACGTGGCGACCCAAACGCCATAATTTTTAAAACCCACGATATCAGCCAAACCATCTCCATTCACATCCGCCGTCATTCGCAAATGCGTATTGTTACGCCATCCTCCTGCATCATAACCAAAATCACTTATCCATTTTCCTCCACTATCAAAACCCGTCCCATTCGATGTCGCAATCCAAACGCCACCATTTCCAAAACCTACCACATCGGCCAAACCATCTCCATTCACATCGGCTGTCATTCTAGGATTTTTGTCTGCACGCCATCCCCCATCGTCATATCCAAATCCGGCTGTCCATTGACTAGGCTGACTAAATGCGAAATCTCCACTCTCATAGTTAAAAGCAGTTGCAGGCAAACACGTTCCTATTGCATCGCATTCTTTCAGTTGCGTTAATAAACTCCGTCCGCTCACCGTGTTGTATCCGTAACTCAGGCGATATTCTTTGACCAAGTTCGTTGCTGTTGCAATATTATTTCCATCTCCGTCCAAATCAACATAGGTTTTAATTCGCGATAGTAGCTTTGTTGTTTCTGTTTTCGATCCTCCCACGTACCCCATCATGTCATCGCTGCGCCCTTCATACTCGAATTTCACCAAGCGCAAGGGTTGAATCGTTCCCTCGGGAGCTAGTCCGGGGACACTCGTGAAGCCGAGCCCCGAATCACTGTAGCGTTCGATTCCGGGATGACCCGTGTAGCGAATTTCTGTGGGATATTCCGTTACCGCTTGACTCGTACTCGGTTCGTAGCTGATTTTTACCGTGTTGCCATTGCGATCGCCGATCTCATTCAAGGCCCAAATCTGCACTGCATTGTCCGATCGCCCTGTCGCCAGCATCCGCGAATCGCTCGTTTTCCCAAATTCCATCACGTGACCGTCTTTGGTGACGATCTCGAAATATTGCGGCCCGTTTTGACTGCCGTAGGATGTCGCTTTAATCCATGTCTCCCGTTCTGTATGATAAACCGTTCCGTTGGCTCCGTAACTCCCACTGACCGCCATCAGTCGCTGTCCGTCAAAGCAGAAGCGATCGTTACTGTCGAAGTTAATTCCCCCTTTAACCCCATCAGTATCGATAATTTTCCCGCATCGCTCGATCGCCGAGAGTCCCGCGAGTTCCCAACCCATCCCCAACAACCCATTCCCCTGCTGGCTGTTGTAGACCAAGGAGATATTCGGCTGTACCCCGTTGATTCCGGGGGGAACTTCGATGGGAATCGTATAGTTTGCTCCTCCATTCCCATTGACGGCAAAATCTCCCGCGATGGTACCGACGCGAGCGCTGGGTGCAGGACTTGCCAGTGCTGAAGGGATTGAACTATTGTCCCACAACTGCCAGATAGGGAAAAACGAGAAGAAGATAAACCCCAAGGCGAGGGCGAGGGGTTTTAGGTGCTGCCAACCGCCCTCGAAGCGATTTTGTTGGCTGGCAGGGACGATGCGATCGCAGCGTTCGCTCTTTGCCGGTTGGGAAATGGGGGAGTTTGCACTCTGATTCTCGTTCATGAGGGATGGGAAAGGGGTAGATACGGAAAACACTTCGCTACGGTCGGTAGCTAGTTGTTTTTGTATCATGAAACAAGACTACAATTTTGTTGATTTATATTTCTTAATATTAAAAAGAGATTAAGATATTTTTATCTTAGATATAGCTGAGAATAGGAGAGCGATCGCACTATTTTTAACTCTCTCCCAGAGACTGATAATGCGATCGCTCCTAAAAATGGCGCTCGTGGGTTAGTAGAACTTTTTGTACGGTGTCGTATTGGGTGTACCGGCAAGTTTAATAAGTCGAGCGGTTTGAGCATTATCCAAGAAGCCCAAACTCTGGGCATATTTGATGGCATCTGTCATCCCATTTTTGAGATGGGTGCTATTTCCCGTCGAACTGAGGGTGATATTCTTCATATCCCGGATATCCATCCCCATCGCTTTGTCATATTGACCATTCTTCATAAATTGGTTTTGTTTTTGCCGCCATTTTTTAGCTGCATTTGACGAACCCGTCGAGCGAGCAATGCGATGATCGTCATAATCCATGGTCACGGCGGGCATGCGATCGCGCGACACTTTATAGGGCGTTCCCTTATAAGAATCGGCGGCGGGAAAGTGATTGCTTTCGACGATAAGTTTCTCAGAGAATTGCTTGGTTCGTCCGTGTTTTCCGCCTTCGCTGACCCATCCGCAACCCTTGGGATTGTGAACGAGCAATTCTTGGCGGGAGACATAATAAGTGTGAGCTTCATCGACCTCGAAATTGTAGACTCGCGTGCTATCTTGATGCTTCTCCACGTCGGTCACCATCGCGGTTTTGCCCCCGAGTCGAACTAAAGTATCGCCCTCGTGTAAATGTTCCGCTTCCACCCAACCGTTAGCGGTATAAAATTCGTGTTCTGGGGTCGTGGTAACGGTTTCATCTCCCACGGTGAGGATGACAGATTCGAGGGCAGTACGTCTCAATAGCTGGCTGACGGGATATTCTCCCTCCTCCCCAGTGTCCTCGTTATAAGCCAGAACTAAATCTCCCACGGCAATCTCTTCGATCGCTTTTTCTCCTTCCGCCGTTGCCACTTCAGTCCCGGCGACAAAGGAAGAGCAAGCACAGGAACTACAACCCCCTCGGGAGGCCGATCGCTTCCCGCCTTGGCTCAGGCGCATTCCTGCCAGCATCCCCAAAGCGAGAATATCCATTCCCAATTGAATACCGCTCTCAATGGAGGGATCGCTAATGACCTGATAGGTATTGTAGGTCAGCGAACCCGCTAAACCGACTGCACCAACCCCCGGAATGGCAAAGAAAGCCCCTTGGGCAAAGCCCAAGCCAAAAGCAGCCGCAACATCGCTAATATTGCCCCCAGCCATCGCGGTAAAGGAGGCATTCATCACCCCCATAATACCGCCCGCAACCGCCATCTGTGCGACGGTTTGGCCGAACGTTCCCAGAGCCGATGCCGCGATCGCGCCTCCAGCAGCCACGCCGATCCCGGCCGCCGCACCGCCGAGGAGACCGCCACCCACTAGTCCCGCCCAAGTTTTGCCAGAACTCCAATCCCAACTCGCGGGGTTAAAACTGTCGTTAACGATCGCTCCTCCCATCAACGCACCTGCGGCAACCCCAATGATTATTCCCAAGATGGCAAAGAATCCTTCTCCATCGGGATCGATCCCCGTGAGGGGGTCGCCATTGCCATAAACGTAGGGACTGAAATATTGCCGGGCCGGATCCGGGGTCAGGAAGCGCCCTAAATGTCCGTCATAATAGCGGGAGCCAAAATAGTAAAGTTCGCTGTTGCTGTCGTATTCTTTCCCCGTAAACTTGGGTCGGAAGGCATCTTCTCCACTGCTGGATTTGGCGATCGCTCCATAGGGTTCGTAGTTGACTTGGCTCACTGCATTGGCTTGTGCATCCGTGACCAAAGTAGTGCTACCCAGTTGGTCGTAATGGAAATAGAGCACCTGTCCCGCCACGGGATAGCCCGGCCCGTTTGCTCCTGGAGTGAGTTGAGCTAGCATTCCCGCACTGCTCAAACTCATCGACGCAAAGGAAATCAGCGCCAAACTGAAGGAGACGGGACGATACCAGACTTTCAAGAGCCAGCCCTTGTTCTCAGATGCCGTTAATTTCTCCGCACTAAAGGGAGAGAGACTGCCAATGCTCGCGAGCGATCGAGCCGCGATCGCCCGCGAGCGACCCAACCCGCTCTCTGGGGAAGCCTCCCGCCAGAGACGATAGAACCAGAGGCCCAGAGCGACAGCCAGCCAACTAACAAAGGCAAAGATAATGAGGGCTTCAGCGAGATTGCCATTCAAGGAAAGTTGCGTAAATTTCGCTCCTAAGAATTTCGCCAAACCGCCCCAAGAATGGGGATCGTAAAATGATGCTTCCAAGGCGGCACTATTGCCTTTAATCGCGGCAACGAGGTTAACATTACTGCCATTTTTGGAGATGGCAGCAACAGCACCTTGAGAGCCGACAATGTATTTAGTGTGAATTTGCGAGTTATCCGGCTGAGTCACCACTTCGTAGAAAGGTGCAACATAGTAGGTTGTCGTCCCATCCGCTTCCACTTTTTTCAGGCGACTGCCCGAGTCGTCATAGGCAAACTTGTTGACGAGATTCGAGTCCTTCTCGACTCGACGCAAGTGATTTTCAGGGTCGTAGGTATAAGTCCAAGACTCATAGGCAACAGTATTACCATTTGCATCATAGGTCGCGGCTGCCAGTTGGTGCTTTTTGTCAGATTTGTAGGCGTAGGTGGTATCGTTGCGTTTGGTGATATTCCCGGCGCGATCGTATTGGTAACTCAAGTCTTCGTAAGGTTCTCCCTTAGCTTGAATCAGCCGTCCCATTGTGTCATAGCCAAAGTTTTGATTGAGTCCTTGCCCGGCATTGTCGCGAATGGCGAGGATTTTATTGGCTTTATTCCACGTATAATCGAAGTCGAAATAGGTATGAGCGCCTTTTTTCGTGGTGCTGTCGGTAATGCGTCCAACCGCGTCGTAGGTGTAGTTCGACTCGACTTGGTTGCGATTGTAAGTGACTTTGCCAATCTCTCCGAGAGCCGTGTAGTTCTCGTAGGTGGCGTAGGTGCTAAAGTTACTTTCTCCGGTGTCTCTCAGTTCGACGGTATAAAGTTCTCCTGCATCATTGTAAGTATAGCGAACCACAGAACCATCGGGATAGGTCATGGTATCGGGGCGACCGACGGCATCGTAGGTATATCGGGTCGTATAGTTTCCCATATTGCTGTTCCCATCGACAACTTCCACTTTTTCGGTTTCGATCTCGCCGCGATTGTTGTAGGAGAAGTTGGTAGTCAGAATTATTGTCTCATCTCGATCCAACTCCCGTACCAATATTTTCGTCAGAGCGCCTTTACCATTTTTAACCCCAACGGTATCGTATTCGTAGTCTTCAATTCGGACTGGTATGCTGCTGGTGCTGCCGTAAATATCTTTGGCGATCGGGCGACCTAAAGCATCAAAACGGAACCGGATTTCTTGATTATTGGCATCGATTTGCCTGATGACTTCGCCATTTTCATTGTAGATATATTGGGTCGTTCCCGTTTCTGGGGTTGTTTCCGAGAGGACTTGTCCCAAGGAATTATAGACAATTTCTGTCTTTTGTCCGAGGGGATCGGTCATAGAGATTACTTGTCCGAGACGATCGTAAGTATAGGAGGAATTACCGCCATCGGCTTGTTGTTCCGCTTGCATCCAACCGCGAGAGGTATTTTTGAGAAGGGATTCAACAAAATTGCTGCCACTGGAATCATCTCGGGGATCGGCGACGGAATAGGTTATCTCGCGCTTGTCGTACTGGCGATCGCGATCGATTTGTGTCACTGCACCGATAGGATCTGTCGTTTTGACCAGTTCTCCTCGAATGTCGTATTCGTAACGTAAGAAGTGCTGGCTCTCTCCAGCATAGTGAGATAGGGATTCTTTGCTCGTCTGTCCGATCGCATTGAATTCTGCGGTTGTGAGGATAGTTTGCCCCCCATCGCCTTCCAATTCAGTTTTATAGGTGCGTCCCAAACCGTCAATATATTCTCGTCCCCAAAGCCATGTTTCGTCTGGGGTATTGTTGCCATCCCATTGGGTTCGATACCATGTTTTTAGGGACATCCCGCTATTTTCGGCAATAAACTCGTTCTTTTGTAGGGTTACGAGGTCTTGACTATCGGGTTTGATGCCTTGAATGGCTAAGATACGACCGAATCCATCAATATCGCTGTCAGCAATGAGCATTGAGGTATTGCCGTTGACATCGATAACTTTGGTTTTAATGCCAAATTTCGGCTCGTATTCGGTGCGAACTTCTAAACGGGTTTCTCCAGACTGTGCGGGAGGAGCAATGGTCAATTCGGGAAAGGTATGATATTTATCCTCGTAAACAATTTCGCTGGTACGATCGGCACTATCGGTTTGAGTGATGACATTACCGCACTCATCATAAGCGGTGTCTGAGGTCAACCACGAGCCCGTACTGCCATAGAAGCCGTTTCGATCCTGCCAACGATCGTGAGAGGTTAAGTTCATGCGAGTGTCGTAATAGAATTGTTCCCAACGCAGATCCGTCGCTTCATTCCAGCTCCCGAAGTTTCCGCAACCCTCTGCACTCTTAACAACTTTTTGTTCAAGGGGGAAGAAGCTCTTCCACCATGAATTGCCCCCGCCGAAATAGTAGGCCAAGCAGGTGTAAACGTCGTCGTCGGGGTCTTCAACATCCCCTAAATCGGCAATGACGATCGCATTTTGATGGTTCTTATCATACTCATAGGTGCGTTCGAGGGTATAGCTATGTTTGCCATCGGTGTAGTAGTCCATTGCGACACCGGTTTCCCAGAATTTATAAAGGCTGCCGGATTTAGAAGATTCGTAACTCGAAGAGATTTTCTCCAATAAGCGATCGCTACTATCGCGAATTTCCCGAGCGGCCACCATGCCCAATAAAGGAAAGTCGGTATGATAGGTGGTGATGGTTTTGGTCTCATTCTGGCGATCGATGAGAATGGTTTTCTCAAATCCCAGCCAACCCCGTTCAAAATCGGTTTTTGCGCCTTCGTATTGATTTTCGTAAACGAAAGTATTGCTGGGATTGTCTGCCGACTCTGCCATTTCGTATCGGGAAACGACATAAATGGGGGGTTGTGCGTCAACTTCTGGATAGGTTGCCCCACTTCCTTTGGTATAGACGGTCTTATCGGTTAAGGGCTTGTACTCAATACTAATTTTCCCCTGTAGCCCATCCACAATCTCGGTAAGCAGCTCGCTCTTGGCTTCGGAAACAGAGACGAGGACTCCTCGATCGCCAAAGCCCACCACATCAGCAATACCATCTCCATTCACATCGGCCATTTCCTGTAGATAGCGATCTTGATTCCATCCTCCATACTCGCTAATCCATCGACTCCGCTTCTCAAAACTCGTTCCCGTTGATAGTGACACCTCCACTCCGTTATAACCGAAACCCACGACATCAGTCAGACCATCCCCATTTACATCGACCATCATCCGAGGATGCTTCTCTACACGCCAATTTTGGTTGTACCCAAAATCACTCACCCATAGTTCCCTGGACTTGAAACTCGTTCCCGTGGAGAGGGATACCCATACTCCTTCATCGCCAAAACCCACCACATCAGCCAGACCATCCCCATTCACATCGGCCATCATCCGAGGATGCCTATCCACACGCCAACTTTGGTTGTACCCGAACTCATTCAGCCAGAGACTAGCGTACTTGAAACTCCTTCCCGTGGAGAGGGATACCCGTACTCCGTTACTCCCGAAACCCACCACATCAGCCAGACCATCCCCATTCACATCGGCCATCATCCGAGGATGCCTATCCACACGCCAACTCTGGTTGTACCCGAAATCACCTACCAATAGATCTCGGGGCGTGAAATCCCTTCCCGTGGAGAAGGATATCCATACTCCTGGATCGCCAAAACCCACCACATCAGCCAGACCATCTCCATTCACATCGGCCATCATCCGGGGATGTTTCTCGATTCGCCATTCATTAGCATTGTAACCAAACCAATCGATCCACCGATTCCGCTGATTGAAACTCGTTCCCTTCGATGTGGATATCTCGACTCCGTTATTCCCGAAACCCACCACATCCGAGAGGCCATCTCCATTTACATCGGCCATCATCCGGGGATGTTTCTCGGTTCGCCAATTTTTATTGTAACTAAAGTCCTCAACCCATATACTATCTCGTTCAAAGTCTTCTCCATTCGATACTGATACCTCAACGCCGTCATTGCCAAAACCCACCACATCGGCCAGACCATCCCCATTCACATCTGCCGTCATTCGAGGATTCTTATCGATACGCCAACCTTGACCGTAACCGAATCGGTCGATCCATAAACGCTGCGGGCTGAATTTCCGCTCTCCCTGCTGATAAGCAAAATTTGTAGCAGGCAGGCAGACTCCAGCCGCATCGCATTCTTCGAGTTGAGTGATGATACTGCGTCCCGTTACAGGAGCGTATTCGTAACTCAGGCGATATTCTTTGACCAAGTTCGCTGCTGTTGCGATATTATTGCCATCGAGATCGACATAGGTTTTGATGCGTGCCAGTCGCTGAGTTGTTTCGGCTTTAGACCCCCCGATATAAGCCACAATTTTATCGTTGCGGTTTTCATACTTAAACTCCACCACTCGCAAGGGGGAAATCTTTGCATCCGAGTTGCCCGTGTAGCGAATTTCTGTAGGAAAGTAGCCGAGAAATGCGCCGCGAATGGTGGGGTCGAGTCGGCTGCTATCTTGTTGATAGCTAATTTCTACAAAGTTGCCATTGCGATCGCTTATCTTATTCAACGCCCAAACTTGTACCGCTCCATCCGATCGCCCTTCGGCTAAAATTTTCGCGTCCTCGCTGGTGCCAAATTCCATCTGATGACCGTCTTGGGTAGTCAGGGTAAAAGATCGCGGTCCGTTTTTCCCCCCTTCTGTATGGGAGATCGCCCTAACCCATGTTTCTCGTTCCGTGCGATACTCCGTCCCATCGGCACCATAGCTACCCCTTATCGCCATGAGTCGCTGTCCGTCAAAACAGAAGCGATCGTCCTCATCAAAGTTAATGCCGCCAATTTCCCCATCGGTTGCCAAATTTTTACCGCATCGAGCGATCGCCGATAGCCCGGCTAATTCCCAACCGACCCCTAACAGCCCATTTCCCTGCTGGCTGTTGTATACCAAGGAGAGATTCGGCTGGACTCCATTAATTCCGGGAGGAACTTCAATGGGAATCGCATAGGTTGCCCCGCCATTCCCATTCACGGCAAATTCCCCAGGAGTCGTTCCCACTTTTGCGCTGGGGGCGGGACTTGCCAGTGCTGAGGGAGCAAAACTATTATCCCACAACTGCCAGATGGGGAAAAACGAGAAGAAGATAAACCCCAAGGCAAGGGCGAGGGGTCTGAGATGCTGCCAAACCTCCTCAAAGTTGAGAGATTGGCTCGTAGGGGCGACGCGATCGCCGTGCCCTTGCTTTGCCGTTTGAGGGATAGAGGAGTTCGTACGCTGGCTCTCGTTCATGACCGATGGGGAAAAGGTAGATACAACCCAAATTAATTTACTACCAAAGATAGCTAGTAGGTTTTGTATCATGAAACGAGTTCCCAGTTTTGTTGTTTTATATTTCTTAATATTAAAAAGAAGTTAAGAGATTTCCAATGTTAGGTGCTACTGGAGAGAGGAGAGCGATCGCCCTATCTCTAGGCGTGACGAATAAGATCGCCGTCGATCGCAGGGGAAACGATTGCGAGAATGGAAAAGCTGTATTGCACTATCGCCAGGGGAAAGCGATCGCATTCCTTCCGAATATAAATCGTGCAAGCATTTGCGCTCGATCGCTTGCAGCGCAGAGTAATTATTGCGACTCGTGCTGGTGTTATTATTATTTCTCTAGAATCGTAAATTCCCTTTAATTGTCCTCGGACAACTCCGGTGAAATCGGCTGCCAAAGTCTGACTTGATTGTCAAATCCCCCACTCGCCAATATACTCCCATCGGGACTAAATGCTAAGGCTTCCACCCAATCCGAATATCCCGTGAAAGTATTAATGATTTCTCCTGTTTCGATGTCCCAAAGACGAATTCCCGATCGAGAACCGCTCGCCAAAAGAACGCCACTCGGATGAACTGCAATTGCATTCACATTTCCCGTACTTTCTAAAGTTTTTAATAATTCCCCCGTCCCCGATCGCCAGAGCTTGATCGAGCGATCGCGACTGCCAGAAATTAACATTCCTCCATCGGGAGTAAAAGTTAATGTATTAATTGTCTCTTCATGTGCTTTAATTTCTTCGAGTAATTCGCTCGTTCTTAAATTCCATAATTTCAGCGTTCCATCTTGGCTGGCACTGGCTAAAATATACCCGTTAGGATGAATTGCTAAAGCCGTTACTACGTCAAACCGAACTAATGTATAAATCGGCTTCATTGCTTGTAAATCCCAGAGGCGAATTCCATCCAACCCCCCCGTAATTAACACGCGATCGTCCGGAGTAACGATCGACGAAAGAATATTATGATTGTGTCCGACAACCCAGCGTTCGTTTTCCCTTCTGCGGCGATTTTGCCACTCCCATAACGATACTCCCGCAACATCGCTGCTGCTGACAATTAAGTTTCCCTCAGAAGCGATCGCGATCGATGTCACCCTACCATTTTGAATGCGATTTTTCCTAATTCTGCGCCCCGTATTCGCATCCCAAACATAAATACTTCGATCGTTTTGACTGCCACCGCTGACTAAAATTTGACCGTCCGGACTGAATGCTAAAGATGTAATCGCCGCTTGATGCCCTGCTAGCGTATTGAAAATCGAAACATTTCGCCATTGTTTAATAATCGGATTTTCCTTAAAGGAAATAGAATCTTCTTCTATCGTTGGCTCGACAACTTCTAAATCGGGTGTCGTTTCTTCAAATTCTGTGGCATTGGCACGAGAAAAAAACAATCGTACAGAAGAAAAAGAAGAAAGAAAGAAAATCGACAAAAATAGGAAAATTTTCATACACAATTCTATTCGATCGTGGAATGGGTATTTTAGTGGAACGGGCATCGGTGTCTGTATCATTCAATCTCATATTTTCATTTTACTTAAAACTTCGTATATTGCCCAAATTGTCAGGCCGCCAACTGCATGACTCTCCTGAAATGTTCCTTCTGCTAACAAAACTTTAGGGGTGCGGAATTGCAAGCCGTTTTCATAGATTTGCTCGATCCATTTCTCCGCGATCGCCATGCTTTCCTCTTTCATGCCTGCCAATAATAACGCTGCTGAGAATGCCAAAGTCCTGCTCGTATGAATCTCTGATGAAGGGGAATCGTCGTTATTATCGACCTCGCGAAACTGCAAAGAATAATTTTCTGCAAGTGTTTTTAATGAAGTTTGGAGATTGTTGCGATCGCTCTCATCCAAAAATCCCAATAATTGATAGTATAAATATTCGGGCATCATTCCAGAACGATCGCTCTCGATAACAGGCATTTTTTCCAGCCAAGCTCGATAAGTATCGAGAAGATTTTTCAGATCGTCGGGATAGTGAGGGGTTTGTAAATCGGGATTCAATGGAGGATTTTCGAGGAGAATTTCCCCAATCGCGATGGCTGATTTTAATCCCACCTCCCATAATTTTTCATTTCGATTTTCTGCTTCTTTGCACTTATTTTCGTAAGCGAGGGTAAAAGCGATCGCCGACCAACATTCCCAGAGAAACTCCGTGTCTGTTGCGCCCGCGAGCATGTAATCTCGATAAACTTGTAAAATAAAAAGAGAGGCGCAATCGGGATTCGTTTGGGGATTAGCATTCGTTTTAATCCAAGGATGCTCTTTTGATATTCCCAAATCTCGTGGCGTTTCTCCCGCAATTTTGCGAATCTTTTCTCCTTCTCCATCTTCAATTGGAATAGCTCTGGCAAAGGCTTCTAAAACGGCTTTTTCCAAGCGAGGGAAGAGCCTTAAAGTGGCAAAAGAACCATATAAACGTTGGGGCAAACTTTCATAAAAACGCGAGTCCAAACTCTCCCAAATGGCAAATTGTCCCACGGGATCCATTTCCGTTGCTGCCGTCCATAGGGTTCCCCCATCGGCGAGTAAATATAACTCATTAAACAGTGCCATTTTGAACCCATTGGGAATATCGCGATCGCAGATCGGTTTTTGCCATGCCTCGATCTTCTCTTTCCAAACATCCCCGTGCTTGAGTGCCGTCCGCACCATTGTCCAGGCATTATTACCCGTCCTCGCAAAAAAATCGCTATGACGGCGAAAATAAGTCACGCCCTCGGCAAATTCGGTGACGGGGAAATCCCAAGCGAGAATAAAGGGGATTTTGCGAGTTCTCCCAGGACGGATTGTAAAGCGAGAAGCCATTGCCGCAGCAATTTGTTCCCCCGGAGAGGCGGGGGTTTCATTTTGCAGATCCGGCAAACTGCCATCCATTGCAAAATAATCCCAAACGTCTCCCCCATCTCCTTCAGGATTCCAACGTGCCGTATAAAAGGCTTCAACCGCAGGATTGATAATACTCGCGATCGCCATTTGTCCTTCCCCTTCCTGCAATTCATCGTAGAGACGCACCCGATTAAACAGGCAACCGATGCGATGGTGGTCTTGTATCCACTGATTGAAATTCCCGGTACTATCTCGCCATTTAGGTTGATAGTCCTCTTGAGTTTTATTGGCATTGGCAAACCAACCCACCACATTTTGCCAAGTTAGCATAATGCTGAGAGCGATCGGACGATCGCTCGGGTTGTGTATCGTCCAATCAAAAATCGCCACGGGATAACTGGATTCTTGGTAGCATCCCGCCCATATGGGAGAAAATTGTTCGCAAATAATCTCGCTCCGAAAAATACCCTCGTACTTAAACCAACTGCGAGGATAGAGAGCATGATAAGTGCCGCCCCCTTCGGGATACCACGCCCATCGCGAGAGGTTGCCATCGGAGGGGGACTGGGTAGAAAGGGCGTAAACTTTGGGCTTTTCCCCTTCGACTTCCTCGTAAATGCTAAATTGACAGGCAGGCAAACTGTGAAAAATATGTTCGCCTCCGTCGAGATGCCAGAGATTGAAATTTCCGTTATGCGATCGCCCGATACACCCAGCACCCAAACCCCCGAGGGGCATTCCGTGCCAAACCCCATCATCGTTTTTGCGGGCAGTGTAGGGACGATCCCAACCGAGTCCGATGGGTCGCTGCCAAGCACAAGGGGGAATTTGGGGGCGAGGGATTTCAAATTTCATCGCAGAAGGATAAACAAGCGGGCAACTTTAAATTGTAGAGGAGATTTTTCCTCGTTGAGGAAAGGTTTTGGATGCGATCGCATTTCTTGCCGTTTTTTCTTGCAACTATGCAGCTTTGCCATTAGCGTATAAATACTGCTGAAATTCTATAAAGGCGGCACTAATTTCTCTCACTTCGCCGAGTTCGGTAACGGCATCGTTAATACTGCCGTATTTGATAGTGAGGAGTTGCGGGAGTTTAGCGCGATCGAGTTCCCCGAATCCTTCGCGAATGTATTGATCCAGAACAAAATCTAAAAATTCTTGTTGTTTTTCGGTATATTTGGAAAAAATTAAACTTTTATGTTTGATGACCCGCTCTCGGCGGCTCATGGGTTTTTTCGCATAGGCAATGTAGAGGAGAATGTCGAAAAGATCGCTGTTTTCCCCGTCGGCAATGCGGCTGACGGCTTCTAGCTGCTCGTCTCCATAACCTTTTTCTGCCAGTCCCTCGAGTAAGGCTTTACGGGTATCGGGACGACTCCACAAGGCTCTCAACTCGGTTTCATCTTTAAATAATTCGGGCAATTCACCATAGAGACCCTCGACGAAGGCGATCGCGGAAACGGGGCGACCGTCGGGAGCGCAATAAATGGTCTGGATGCTGTGGCGGATTTCTCGCTCTCTTCCGTCCCCGAGTTGGATTTGAATTGTTTCGGGAGGATCGGGGCGATCGGGATTGGGAATCGGGCGATCGCCGTCTCTAATCGCGGGGCGCGGTCTGGGAACGATGGGCTCGGGGGCTTCGGGTTCGCCATCCCAGTCGCGATCGTTAAAGTGTTCGTAGGCGCGAACGAAGTCGTAAATTGTGAAATAATCTTTGCCGTCAAAGAGGCGCGTTCCTCGACCGATAATCTGTTTGAATTCGATGATGGAGTGGATGGGGCGCAGGAGGACGATATTGCGGATATTGCGAGCATCCACTCCCGTTGAAAGTTTGCGAGAGGTGGTGAGGATGGTAGGGATGGTTTTATCGTTGTCTTGGAAGGCACGCAGCAATCGTTCTCCTTCTTTGCCGTCATCGGAGGTGACGCGGACGCAATAGTTCGGATCGGTGCTGGTTTTCACTTGGTTGATGATATCTCGGATCGCGAGGGCGTGGGGTTGTTTGGCACAGAATACGAGAGTTTTTTCGTTTTGGTCGATCGCTTTCATAAACAGCCGGACGCGATAAACTTCGCGGGGGAGCATTTCGATGATGCGGTTGAAGTCGGCTTCGGTATAGGTGCGATCCTCGTCGATGGTTCCGACAGTAACGCGGTCTTCTTCGTTGTAGGCGTATTCATCTAGGGTCGTTTGAATTTGCTTGACTTTGAAGGGGGTCAGATAGCCGTCCTCAATGCCTTCTGCGAGGGAGTAGGTGTAAGCGGGTTCGCCGAAATAGTCGTAGGTATCGACGTTATTATCGCGGCGGGGGGTGGCGGTCAGACCCAACTGCACGGCAGGGGAGAAGTATTCGAGAATGTTCCGCCACTTACTTTCGTCGTTTGCCCCTCCCGCGTGGCATTCGTCGATAATAATCAAGTCGAAGAAGTTAGGGGGATAGTCGCCAAAATTGGGGTTTCGGGGGCTTCGGCTCCGCTCAGCCCCCAGGGGAGTCGAAGCCCCTGCCATGAAGGTTTGGAAGATGGTAAAGAAAACGCTGCCATTTTTGGGAACTTTCCCTCTTTTGGCGATCGCCTCGGGGTCGATGCGAATGAGGGCATCGCTGGGAAAGGGGGAGAAGTTGAGAAAGGCTTGATCTGCGAGGATGTTGCGATGAGCGAGGAAGAGAATGCGGGGGCGGGTTTCGACTTCGCTCAACCTGCCCGAGGAGGTCGAGCGGAGTCGAGACCGGATGTTCCATCGACTTTGGAAGAGTTTCCATGCGATTTGGAACGCAATAAAGGTTTTTCCCGTACCGGTGGCCATGGTCAGAAGAATGCGATCGCGCCCCTCGGCAATGGCTTCTAAAACGGCGTTAATGGCGTTGTGCTGATAGTAACGCGCTTCTCGCGTGCCGCTTCGATCTTCAAAGGGTACGGCGGCAAAGCGATCGCGCCATTCGTTTTCCTCGGGATAGGTCATGCCCCAAAGGTCGTCGGGGGTGGGAAAAGCAGCGATATCCCCCTCGACTCCGGTATCCATGTCGATCTGATAGATTTTTAAGCCATTGGTGGCGTAGGCGAAACGAATTTCTAGGCGATCGGCGTAATCTTTGGACTGTTGTACGCCTTCGGTATAGTAGGCATCCCGTTTTTTGGCTTCGATGACGGCGAGTTTTTGGTTGCGATAAACCAGTACGTAATCGCTATATTTGGATTTGGATCGCTGGCCGTTTCCGAGGATGCGACCGGGGGCAATGACTTCTCTGCGGATGCGACTACCTTCAACAACGCCCCATCCCGCAGCGCGTAGGGCGGGATCGATGAGTTCTGCTCTCGTTTCAGCCTCATTCATGTTTTTAGTTGATAGTTGATGGTTGATAGTTGATAGTTGATAGTTGATAGTTGATAGTTGATAGTTGATAGTTGATAGTTGATAGTTGATAGTTGATAGTTGATAGTTGATAGTTTATGGTTGATAGTTTATGGTTGATAGTTGATGGTTGATGGTTGATGGTTGATGGTTGATGGTTGATGGTTGATAGTTGATAGTTGATAGTTGACGGCGTTAGGTTTTTTTGTTGATTTTTTGTTTGCTTGTTTTGATGATGCTGGTGAGTAGTTTGAGTAGTTCGATTAGGTCGTTTAGGATTGATTCGCTTTCTTTGGTGGTCAGATAATCGGTTTCGCGAAGCAACAAAATCCAGTATTCTGTTTCGTTGGCTTCTTTGAGGGCGATCGCTAATTTATGAATGAAGTCGGCTTTACTTTCGGCTTGCTCTGCTTCTCGAACAAGTGCGCCGATGGCAGTTCCAGAACGGAGTAATTGTTTGGATAAAGTATATTCCTTTTTGTTTGAGCATAAGTATTTATTCAAATTGACTATTCGGATAGCAAAGGCGAAAGATTTGTCTTTGAGTGGGGACATTTTTTTAGTTGATAGTTGATAGTTGATAGTTGATAGTTGATAGTTGATAGTTGATAGTGATATTAGCCTGCTTTTAATTGGTGATTTCTCGTTTTCAACTGTCCATTATCCACTGTCAACTGTCCCGTAAAGGCTTGGTGCAGGATGGATTGTTTGAGTTCTTGGAGGGTGCAGAGTTTGCGCTGGTAGATGGCTTCGAGGTGTTGGGTTTCTTCTTTTAAGTTATTCAAGCAGCTAACGATTATTTTTTGTTCGGTTATTAATCTTGGAATTTCCACTTTTATGCTATGAACGTGATTTCTATTTAGTGTAGGAACACCTGCTCCACTAGCATACTGACTTAGATCGAAATACTTCAGAAAATAGTATATAAATTCAGCATTGTTATCATGAAAGTCTTTTACATATAGTACAGTATTAAGAGGCCAGAAATCGTCATCTATATAGAAAACATTACCAATACTACCACTTCGCCCTGTTGCTATTCCCGGTCTTTTGACTTTCGCTTCTACATGACTATCTATAATTCCACTGGAACTTACTAATGGATATACTCCTTTCTGTCTTAACCTTTTGGGTAAATCAAAACCCCTCTGTAATGTACAAACATCTTCTAATTTTTTCTCAACCCAGTCATCACCTTTCTGAGTAAATATCCCATTCAAATAACTTTCAAAGAGTTCGCGGGCGTTGGCGAGGTTTTTTTCTGTGTTGCGAATAGCGCGATCGCATCCCTCCAATGCTTCATCTAGTATCTCTACAATTTTCTTTTGTTCGCGGAGGGATGGGATTGGTACAACTAAATTTGATAACTTAGAAGCATTAAATCCGCCTTGTGCGCTGCCCGACATCCCTAAAGATATTGCATTCCAGTATTCATAAGTTTGAAAATATTTAGCAATAAAATTCGGAGAAACACTAGGATCGTTTAACCTTAGTCGAATCAAGTAAGATGCCGCTACAGCCCGTAATGGATTACGCACTAAATAACTTTTTCCTGTCGTTGCTCCAGTACGTGCAAAAACGATATCACCATCAATTAGCCTATATTTATCAAAATCCGAATCTTTGATTGAGCAATACGGAACTTTGTCCCAGTTTACTGAATCATTTTGAATATCTGTAATTCTTAAAAATTTCGCTCCAGTTTCTTCAAAAGATGCTTTAGCTGTATAGCCATAGTTAATTACAGAAATATCACCTAATCTTTGTTTTTTCCAACTTTGGATTATTGTTTGAATCTTTCTGCTGTTTATCATCATTCCTTCCTATCAATTGCTTGGGATTCCGTTTTGGCGATCGGGCTTCGGCTTCGCTCAGCTCTCGTCTGTCCTGCCGAGTTGTTTGTCTCTCGTTGCCCCACTTGCCCTGCTTGCTCCGAACTGGTTGAAAAGGAGTCGGCTGGTTGAGCGAAGTCGAAACCAGCATTTTGATAATGAGATTCATTCTGACATTCTGCCAGAATATGAAGCTCGTTCCACTCGCTATTCATCAAAGCGATCTTTTTCTTGCGACTCCAACCCTGTACCTGTTTCTCGCGATAAAACGCATCGGCAACGCGATCGTAATGCTCTGCATAAACCAACTTTACAGGCAACCGTTTTTTGGTGTGATTTGCACCCAAACCATTTTGGTGCTGCCACAAACGACGAGGTAAATCTGTTGTACTTCCCGTGTAGAAAGAACCATCTGAACATTCAAGTATATACATGTAGGGCATAGTGAAAGTTTCTCCTATATTGACCGGGCTTCGGCTCCGCTCAGCCCTCATCTCCCCCTCAGCCCTCATCTCCCCCTCAGTCCTCATCTCTCCCTCAGTCCTCATCTCTCCCTCAGTCCTCATCTCTCCCTCAGTCCTCATCTCCTCTGCTAGTTGTTTGGACCGGCTGGTTGAGTGCGTTGTCCTGAGCTTGTCGAAGGGAAGCCGAAACCAGCCTCAAAATTTCCGCACTTTCCTCATCCAAAGCCGCAATTTCTGCCATAATTTCCGATGGCTTTCGTAACGGTTCTTCCTCTGGTGCATTGGGATTCTTTACCGAAAGATCGAAGGTTTCTCGATCTACATCAGCCACATCCACAAACCAAGATTTCTCCGACTCCTTAAACTCCCCTTGAAACGCCACAAACTCCGCTAAATCCTCATCATTCAGCGCATTGGTTTTCCCCAAATTTCGCCCCGGATCCAGTTGATAATACCAAATTCGTTCCGTCGCCAAAGGCATCAAACTCAACTGCTCCGAACCTTTGCCATCAGAAGAAAGCGATCGCTCTGACGATCCTAAGCGATCGGAGGGGGCTGAGCGGAGCCGAAGCCCCACTTTCTCAAAAAACAGTACCACCGTTTTAACCCCCGCCCCGATAAACGTCCCCCCCGGACAGTCCAAAATCGCATATAAATTGCAACTCGTCAACAGCTCCTCTCGCAAAGCTCGCGACGCATTATCCGCATTAGAAAGAAACGTATTCTTAATCACGATCGCCCCTCTTCCCCCCTTCTTCAACATCTTGATAAAATGCTGCAAAAACAGAAACGCCGTCTCTCCCGTTTGAATGGGAAAATTTTTCTTAATCTCCTTGCGTTCCTTCCCCCCAAACGGCGGATTTGCGAGAATAATATCGAAGCGATCCTTCTCCTGAATATCGTTAATATTCTCCGTCAGCGTATTGGTATGAATAATATTAGGCGCGTCGATCCCGTGCAAAATCATATTCATAATACCGAGAACGTAAGCCAAACTCTTCTTATCCTTCCCGTAGAACGTCCGTTTCTGCAACGTCTCTAACTGTCTCGTCGTTAACTCCCCCCGACGCAAATAATCGTAAGACTCGCAGAGAAACCCTGCCGATCCGCAGGCTCCATCGTAAATCGTCTCCCCGATCGCCGGCTTAACGACCCGAATCATGGCGCGAATCAACGGACGCGGCGTATAATACTCTCCCCCATTGCGTCCGGCGTTCCCCATGTTCTTGATCTTGGCTTCATATAAATGAGAGAGTTCGTGTTTCTCCTTCTGGGAGCGAAACCGCAACTCATCTATCTCATCCAACGCATCCCGCAAGCTGTAACCGCTCTGAAACTTGCTCTTAATCTCCCCAAAAATCTCGCCGATTTTATATTCAATCGTATTCGGACTTTCAGCCGTTTGCTTGAACTTTTGCAGATAGGGAAATAACCCCCCATTGACGAACTCGATCAGATCCTCCCCCGTCAATGCCCGATCCTCATCCAACTTGCCATCAGGACCCTTGGGAGCCGCCCAAACCGACCACCGATACGCCTCCTTCAGAATAAACGCGTATGCTTCCCCCTTCAACTCCGCCCCTTGCGATCGCTCCTCCTCTAAATCGTCCAAATACTTGAGAAATAACAGCCATGACGTTTGCTCGACGTAATCGAGTTCTGTCGTACAGCCCGCCTCCTTCCGGAGAATATCATCAATATTTTTAAAAGTTTGCTCGAACATCAGACGCGATCGCTTTTATTGAGGTATAAAGGTTTGCATTCATTGCGGATTTTCAGCATTCCCCATCTTACACGAGCGATCGCGTTTGCATTAAATCGTTCATTTCATTGCGAATATTGATTCTAGCCATTTCTTCCAATTGCGAAAATAGCGGCTCGATCGGGAAGATTTTCGGGCGTTGGAGCAGCGATCGCAAGACCCGATCGCGACCTTCCCTAAATTGGCGATCGCTCAACCAATGATACTCCAAACGAATAGCTCGAGCGTATTCCCGATATCGTTCCGAATTGCTCCCCAAAATTGCCAGATCGATACTCACAACCGTTGCTGCCAGTAAATTCTCGGGTATGACATCGTGACGGGTTGCTAAGATGCAATCGGCGATCGCTTCTTGCTTGTTTTTTTCGACTCCCGCACGCTCTAAAATTTGACACGCATAATTTGCACTTTTTATCTCGTTATCGCTTTCTCGAGGATGATAAATAACATCGTGAAACCAGAGTGCGGCTTCAATTTCTGCCGATTTTACGGCAAAGCGATCGCATAACGACAAACATTCTTCAAGATGCTGTAAATTGTGATAATGCCGATGGGATTCGCCATAAGCGGTAAGAATGGGAGTTAGAGGCGGAATGGTTTTTCCTGCTAATCTCGTCAATAAATCTGCCCATCGGTCGAAATTGACCCTCATGCGATCGCCTCCGATAATGCTATCCTTGCTATAGAATCAAGAATTTCCGATGCAACCATGAACGAGCCGATAAAACTACTGGGAAAAATAGCCCTTGGGATTTTGGGCGCGTGGTTGCTCTTCGATATTATCGCTCATTTCTTGGTTGAAATTCTTTGGTTTGACGAACTGGATTATCTGGCCGCTTTTTTCGTGCGCTTTCGAACACAAGCCAGTTTGTGCGCGATCGCCAGCAGTATTTCTTTGATTTTTTTATCGATCAACTTACGAGTTGTCCATTCTCTCAAATATCCTCCTCCTTCTCAATATCGCGATCGCATCCAATACCCAAAACAGAAAGCATTACCCCCAACCTATCCCTCTCTAAAAGATTCAATTTTACAAAGTCGTCAAAGTACCCTTGTTAAATCTACCGCCCCAGCCATTGCCAAACCCGTCGCCCTTTCTTTAAACTGGCTCTTTTTAGCCGTACCGATTTTAGCGAGCGTACCGGGATTGAGCTTGATTCACTACGGCAGAATCGCCCTCGATTACTGGCAGCCCGATCTCGCCCTCGCAAAAGTAACGCCTCCTTTACCCGCACCCTTCGATCTCGTCACGATTGGTAATATCCTCGGAGAAAGCATCGGGAAAGGATGGGGGATTCATTGGCAATGGGTGGTTTTGGCGGGATCGGCGATCGCCTTTTTGTTTGTGGGAGAATTGATGGCGATGGCGATGGCGATCGTTCTCAGTCTTCTCTTTGGTTTAACCCTTGCGGGAAATTGGACGAGAATCCTTGAATTTTTCGCCGCGACTTCCTTTAACCATCCCGATCCTCTCTATCATTTCGATATCAGTTTTTATCTCTTTCGCTTGCCCTTGTGGGAACTGCTCTATTTTTGGTTGGGCGGTCTCTTTCTCTACGGCTGGGCGGTTTGTACTCTCATTTATTTACTATCGGGAGACAGCCTCTCCCAAGGGAAATTCGCGGGATTTTCTCGAGAGCAACTGCGCCACATCGATATATTGGGCGGTTTAGTGATGCTCGCCCTCGTTTTCTATCACCTTCTCGCCGCTGTCAAAACCATCTATTCCACTCGGGGCGTAACCTACGGGGCGAGTTATACCGATCTCCACGTCCAACTCCCCGTAGAAATTATATCCGGCGCGATCGCCGCAGCCGTTGCCTCCTGGTTATTCTATCGCGGATTTTACCGCCTCGGGCGCGATCGCAAAAATTCCAAAATCCACCACCCTCTCACGCTTATTTTACTGGCCGTTTATATCGCCGTTTTCGTGTCGGGGGAAATGGCCGAAAATATCGTTCAGCGCATCGGCGTTCAACCCAACGAACTCGAACGAGAAACCCCCTATATTCAGCACAATATTAGCGAAACGCGCGCGGCTTTTGCCCTCGATCGCATCGATGCAAAAACCTTCGATCCCCAAGATACCCTCAACTTGCAACGATTGCAAAACAACCGCCTTACCATCGAAAATATTCGCCTCTGGGATACTCGTCCCCTCCTCGAAGCCAATCGCCAATTACAAGAAATTCGCCTTTACTATCGCTTTCACGATGCCGATATCGATCGCTATACCATGCAAATTCGCAATCTTGAAACGGAGCGAAAACGGGAAACGCAAAAGCAACAAGTGCTTATTTCCGCTCGAGAATTAGACTACAATCGCGTTCCCCAAGAAGCAAAAACTTGGGTCAACAAACATTTAGTTTACACTCACGGCTATGGGTTTACCCTCTCCCCCGTCAATAAAGTCGATCGCGGCGGTTTGCCGGCTTATTTCGTCCAAGATATCGCCACCGAAGAAGAAGGCGGAACCCTGCGTCTTGCCGACGAAATTATCGAAGGAAGCATTCCCATTGGCAAACCGAGGATTTACTTTGGCGAGTTGAGCGATACTTATATTATGACCAATACGAAAGTGCAAGAACTAGACTTTCCCAGCGGTCAAGATAATGCTCAAAATATTTACGATGGCATTGCTGGAGTCCCTTTAAATTCACTCTGGCGGCGTTTGGTGTTTGCCGAATATCTCAAAGATTGGGAAATGCTATTTACCCAGAATTTTACTGACGAAACCCGCGTTTTATTTCGTCGCAATATCAATCGCAGAATTCGTCAAATTGCTCCTTTTTTACGCTACGACAGCGATCCCTATTTAGTCAATGCCGATACGGGGGATGAAGAAGCGCAACGGGTGGGCAATTATTTATATTGGATCGTCGATGCGTATACGACGAGCGATCGCTATCCCTATTCCGATCCGGGAGAACGAGAATTTAATTATATTCGCAATCCAGTTAAAGTCGTTATTGATGCTTACAATGGTACCGTTAATTTCTATATTGCCGATCCCGAAGATCCAATTATTCAAACATGGGAAAAAATCCTCCCCGGTTTCTTCAAACCCCTCGCAGAAATGCCGGAGAGTTTGCGCCAGCATATCCGCTATCCTACGGATTTTTTCAGCATTCAATCAGAACGACTTTTAACCTACCACATGAAGGACCCCAAAGTCTTTTACAATCGCGAAGATCAATGGCAAAATCCTCAAGAAATTTATGGCAATGAATTACTCCCCGTCGAACCCTATCATTTAATCATGCGCTTGCCGGGGGAAAACAAGGAAGAGTTTATTTTACTGCATCCTTATTCCCCGCGATCGCGTCCCAATTTAATCGCTTGGTTGGCGGCGCGATCGGATGGCGATCTCTATGGTAAGTTATTACTCTATCAATTCCCCAAACAAAAGCTCGTTTTTGGCATCAGTCAAATTGAAGCCTTAATTAATCAAGATCCTACTATTTCCCAACAAATTTCTCTCTGGAACACTCAAGGTTCTCGCATTATTCAGGGCAATTTACTGATTATTCCCATTGAGGATTCCCTACTCTACATCGAACCGCTCTATCTCGAAGCCGAACAAAATAAAGTCCCGACGCTGGCAAGAGTCATTGTGATTTATGAAAATAAAATTGTTATGGCAAATACCTTAGATAATGCCTTTACAGAACTCTTTCAATCGCGATCGCAAAATGATACCAATGAAACTATTATTCGTTCTGTCGATGAGGTTGACGAGCGTTTATTAGAGGGAGCAACACCAGATAATTAATAAGTTATGCAGTACAATAGATAGGTGATTCAATCCGAAAAAACTTACAGCTCAGTTGATGTTAATTTTTGTTATTGTTTTTAATTGTCTGCTTGCGATTATCAATTTCTATATCGCGTGGAAAATCCTTCGCCTGCGAAAAACCCTCGCCAACGCCACTCAAACCCTCATTTCCCTCGATCGCACCCTCTACAATGCCCTTCATCCTACGCCGCACTATATTTACATCGCACAAAAAGGAGCGGCGAACCTGCGCGATCGCTATGGCAACCTTGAAGGACAACTGCAAAAAGTGCAAAGACTCCTCAATCTTCTCAATCTCATCCTCAAAATTTGGACGAAAACTAATATTACTATAGGGGGAGTGTCGGGAGTGGGGAGATAACTAATATCAAATCCGCTTGAATCACCATACTTCTCGGTGAGGGAGCAGGGGGAGCGGGGGAAGAAGAATTTTGCAAGCAAAGCCTAAGTTCGGACAATGATCCGGATTTGATATAACCACTAAAAAGGATTTCCTATCATCGTGAAACCCGACCAATAATAAGGATGAGATAATCGAAAATTGCCAATTCCAGATAGACTGGGAGGTAAGAGAAATTCTTCTTTTCCGCCGATTAAATTTCCCCCTTCAAAGCGGACTTCTCCAGACAGCATTTTTAATTGAGCTTGTCGCAACGCTTCGGCACGAATGGGAGCATCTTGTAACTGTTCGTAAAATTGGGTCATTAACCCTAAAGTTCCCTCATCGCTAACATACCACAAACTACCTAACGCCGATTTTACCCCCGCTGCAATGGCTAATCCGGCAAATCCCAACTCTGCATCGGCATCTCCCAATGCCGTGCGACAGGCACTCAATACCAACATTTCTACCGAAGGAGAGTGCCAGCGCAAATGTCGCAGGCGATCCAAACCCAAACGCGCATCCCAAAGTTGAATGTAGGATTTGCTTAAATCCCCCGGACGAAAATCCCCGTGAGTGGCAAGATGAACGATTCCATAGTCAGAACTTTGATGAGCCCGATTCAAGGAATTTAAAGTGAATTGTTCGTTAAGAAAGGTGTCTCCTCGCCAAATTTTTTCGGTAATAAGTCCGAGTTCGACAGGAACGGCAGGAAGCGGGGGTTGGTCGGTAAAGCGATCGGCACCCATGGCCAGCACTTTCTCGTCCTGCAGGCTGTGAGGGATCAAATTGCTGGCCGAAACATTGGGCAGGAAACTAATACTATAGCGTTCGATCGCGAATCCGTTACCGTCGTGCATGGCGGCGAGGGGACTGGTGCGAATGCCCGTATCGGCAATATAGGTTAAGTGCTGAATGTCGCGTTCTTTGAGTTCTCCTTCTAAAGGCAGGAGCAACCAATCGTACATTTGCTTGGCAGATTTGGCATAGGCATCGGGGCGGCGTACGTTAGTAACAGTTTGACGAAACTCGATCGCGATGGTTCTTAATTCCCCTCGGGTTGCATCGATCGCGTAGCGAATGGGTTCTCCTTCTGGGGAAACGAGAACGAGAACGAGGCGATCGTCATCTCGAAGGAGGCGATCGCGCATCACGGGAATATAGGATTCTTGCGGTTCTGCGTCTATAACGGGCGTTTCTCGATTATCTTTCTCTCCGATTTGTTTTTCACCGCGTATTACCGCAGCCAAGGGGGGTAAAAGAGATTGCGGACAAAAAGCGAGGTAAATGGCGCCTGGCGTGACTCCGGTTTTTGACTCGGCATTTTTGAGGGCAGTTTGCACCTGTTGTAGATTTAACGGTTCGGGAGCGGTTAAATCCAAATAGCGGGCGTATTCTTCGCTATAAAGCCGTTCGATCGCATGGATGCTTGATCGCTTCTCTCCCCGACAATAAGCTCCTAATAACCAAGCCGCACCGGAGCGATCGCCGTCGGGATAGCTCGGCTCGGGAAGTTCGCGATCGTCGCATAAAGGCAGACAAAGTGTTGTTGTGGAGGTCGTGGGAGTTGTCGTAGAGGTTGTTGCTGTCGTTGCTATTGTTGTTGAAGTGGCGATCGTCGGGATGCTGGCACTGACCGTAATGGTATTGGAATTTGAGACGACATCGGTCGCACTAACATTAAAAACATCAATCGTACCGAAAAAATCGGTTGGGGCGATATAAACTAAAGTATCTCCGGGAGAAACGGTGACAGACGTTCCCGCGATCGCGATTCCATTTAACGTGAATGTACCGAGATTGGTAAAATTATCTAAAGTAAACGTTAAATTGTCTGCATTGGCGTCTGTTGCCGCAGCTGCTAAGTCGGCATAACTTAAAGTTAGCGTCTCTCCCGAATTCAAGACCGTCGTTGACAGGGTACTGATTGTTGGCGGAGTGTTAATCGAAGTAATTGTTATGTCCGTTGCTGGCGTGACAGACCCTCCATTAGCCAATACGGGAAACGAACCGGATGCAAGTAAAGCAGTACTGTTTAATCCCCCTGCCGTGCCATTAGTTGTCGAACCTCCTACGGTAAAATCAATATTATCAAAGCCGCCATCGTGGGTAATGCCAATCGTTCCACTACTGGTTGTCGCGGACGTATCGATAGTATTGCCATTCCCTAATGTTCCCGATCCTCGTACCAGTCCGTAGGCATCAATGGTGACACTTCCTCCGTTAAGTACGGTGGCATTATTTGCTGTCGTGTCGATGGTTGTAAAGGTAACATGACTTCCGGGGGTGCGCCCGGAAATCAGATCGATATCTCCCCCTTTTGCCGTACCGCCAAAAGCATTTGTTCCCGTCGCAGCGATCGCTCCGGTAATATTGATAGAACCTCCCGCCGTCAGCGTTACGTCCCCAGCTAGAGCCGCACCGCCTACGGTAGAGGTTGCGCTGGTATTCAGAGCTCCCGTTGCGATTGACCCTCCCGCGTCCATCAAAATGCTCCCGCCTGGTGCTGATGCCCCTGCGACAATTGTTTTAGACGTGTCGATCGTCGCGCCAGTTGTATCGATATCGCCTCCAGCAAAAAGAGCCACATTCAGTTGATGGCCGGTTGTTGTATCGCTATTGATAATATCTGCATTGACAAAAATATCATTGGCAGCATCGAGGGTTAAGGTTAAAGCACCATTCACATTAGGTGCATTAATGGCAGCAGCAACCGTAATATCTCCATTTTGACTGCCCGTACTTCCTGTGGTGATTGTCACATTCGCACCAATTCCAGGACTGACCCCATTTTGCAAAGCATTGAGAATGTCTGCAACATCAACAGTTGAATTATCGGTTGTTGGGGTGAAAATATCGGGATTGCCGCCACTAAAACTACCGCCGCCAGTAACGTTGGTAATGGTAATATCGCGAGGATCCAGCAACCATTCTCCCGGATTTCCCGCGATCGCGCCCGCACCAATAGAAGCACCAAAAACGTCTAAATAATCTTTTCCTGAAGTTTCGATAAATCCGCCATCTCCTCCATTTTGTCCGCCTCTGGCACTAATATTGCCATAAAATCGAGTGGCCTCATCCGACCAAATAATAACCGTTCCACCATCTCCCGTATTTCTCGCATTGGCATTAATAGAAACATTTTCACCGCCAAAATTAAAGCGTGCATTAGGAATATATCCGTTTCCTAAGTAGCGGTCAGACCCCGCGTCGGCGGCAGACGCAAGCGGTGCGACCCCGCGACGACGAAAGTCGCAAGGGAACGCGCACCAAGAGAGGGAATGCTGACCAAGATAGCGGTCAGACCCCGCGTCGGCGGCAGACGCAAGGGAATGCTGACCAAGATAATCGCCACCAATGCGAACATTTCCACCTCCTGTTTCTCCAGAAACATCGATACTCGCATTATCGAGTAAAGCGACTTTTTCCCCTAAAAAATGAACCGTTCCACCTTGTCCCGTCATTCCAGAACTATCTATAATTCCCGATGAAAGTGTCGTTCCCACGGAAAAAGGTACGATTGTTCCAGAGTCATTAAATTGCACTGTTCCATCATCATTGGCTGTCAATCCTATATCGGTTCCCGTTAATAATTCAGGCAGAGCGATCGCTTCAAATGGTAATAAATTTCCCTGACTGTCTCGCGGCGGTTCGATTTCTAAACTCAATAAGTTTCCCGGTTGCGAAATGCGAATCGTACTTTCTCCCGGTACGGCAGAAATGAGAATATTCCCGCCTTCTGCTGCTAGCGTTCCCGTATTAATAACCCTGCCCCCGAGTAAGGTTAAATTTCGATCGAGGTTGAGGGTTAAATTCCCTGCATTCACAATCGTTCCCGATCGCTCTAAATCAAAAGAAAATCGAGTGGGAATGCCGTTTAAATTTCGATAATGATTACCACCAAAAACATTAAACCAATGATTTTCACCAAAACTGATTCCCGTGGCTGTTGTTGCTGTAAAATCTCCCGGAACATTTAAACTCGCTCCCGTTCCAAAAACAATTCCAGCGGGATTGAGCAAATAAAAATTACTATTCCCTCCTGTGATTTCAAGCAATCCATTAACAATCGAAGGATCTCCACCGACGACGCGACTCAAAATATTTTGAATCTGCGGATGGCTGAGAAATTCGACAGATTGCCCTGAAAGCAGTCCAAATTGCTCAAAACTGTGAAATAAGTTGGCATTATCGTCAGATAAAGAACCTCCGTTAATGGTAAAACGATCGCCCGTTAAATTCACTGTCGTACCCGTACCGTCATCGGCAGGAATAATCGACTGACTCATTACCTTCCAGTGGAAATTAAAAGTCAGGAATGAGACAATTAAAATAGAAAGATTAAGCAATCGCATGGTTATTTATAGGTTGATGCGAGTAACATGAAAATAATCTTAAGATTCTGTAAGTCGAGACATAAACCAACGAGCGATCGCGCCATCATCTTCCGTTTGAGAACGTCTCAAGGCTTCTTCGACTAAATCGATTTCCAATTGAGCTAAAACTTGGGAAGTTCGAATTTGAAAACTGCCGCGATCGCCTACAGAAAAGGCAAGAATTCGACTTTCAGCAACATTGACGACCCAATATTCTTCAATCCCTAAACTTTCATAAAGAAGCCGTTTTTGTCCCAGATCGTCCCAAAAAGAAGATGCTCCAATTTCTACAATCAGATGAGGAGGAGGAAAGCGATCGAGATCGACAGGGGAATTATTCCGAGGTAAAAACTCAAAATTATCGCCAATATAAAAACTGATATCCGGTTGTGCTTCTCGGACTCCCGTTTTTCTCAAACTCCCATTGGTCAGTTCTTGAATTCTAATATTATTCAAAGCAGCATATAAAATCACTACTGTAGAAATAATTGAATTATCCCGACTGTGTGCCAAACCCAGTGATGCCATTTCAATCCTCATCCAACCATTATGGTAGTAAGTGCTACTTTTTTTGTATTCCGGGCGATCGCACAAGTCCAAAAACTCCTCCCAAGTCCCGTCGATCCAAGTATCGACGGGAATGGAAGTTTCGGCAATCTCTTTTTGATTCAAACTACTCATGATATCTATTGGAAATTTTTTTTTTCTGAGTATGCTGGCGTTATATTAAGCCGGGGAACAGCGATCGCTTTCTTTCGCTTCTTCTCCTGCATTTGCAATTCTTAATTCTTAATTCTTAATTTTTAATTCTCATCTTTCACCCTTTGTAGATATTGTCTCCATTTGGCCGCCAATTCAATATCGGTAAAAGGAACTTTAATAGTTTCTTGGCAATGATACAAACAAAATTCTAATTCTGGCTTTCCTTTTGATGGTAGATTTTCTTCTGCTTCAATAATGCGATCGCTCACTAACAAGCGAATTTTTTCGACATCTTTTAAAGACAAGGTTTGCAAGTTGATGGGAGCCTTGCGGGTGGGTTTTCCCCAAGTCATTTCACAGCCTTTGTGAGCTAAAACTGCATAGAGATCGTATTTGGCATTATCGAAGTCTGCGGCCCAATGGCGATAGGCCTCGACTTTTTGATATTCGTTCCATCCCGCCCAAGCTAACCCAAAAAATCCGAGTAGTAATGGCAGCCAGAGTAAACCGCGTTCCATAAAATCATTTAAAATTGAATCCGAAGATCATTATAAACGATTTAAAAACTCAATTTTAAGATGCGAACCCAAACCCTCGAATCGATCTTAGAGGATGCCCGCAGGGGTCGAGATATCTCTTCAGAAGATGGCGTATTTCTCCTCAAACAGACAGATGCTGACGCGATCGCCGCGATTCGAGAAACCAGCGATCGCCTCCGCCAGCATCAAGCGGGAGAGACTATCACTTATGTAGTTAATCGCAATATCAATTTTACCAACATTTGCGAGCAGCATTGTAATTTTTGCGCCTTTCGCCGAGATGCGGGACAGGAAGGAGCATATTGGCTCGAGGGGGAACAAATCTCAGACAAGACTGCCGATGCCGTCAAACGAGGGGCGACGGAAATTTGCATGCAGGGAGGATTGAACCCAGAGGCGAAAATTAAGGGGAAATCCCTTCCCTATTATTTACGTTTGGTAGAAACCATAAAAGCCGAATTTCCCCGCATTCACTTGCACGCTTTTTCCCCCCAAGAAATTCAATTTATCGCCCGAGAAGATAGGCTTCCTTATGCGGTTGTTATTGAAGCCTTACAAGGGGCGGGAGTCAACTCAATGCCCGGAACTGCGGCGGAGATTTTATGCGATCGCGTGCGGCGCATTATCTGTCCGGAAAAGATTGATGCGACAACTTGGTTGGAAATTATCGAAACGGCTCATAAATTGGGGATGCCGACTACCAGTACCATGCTTTCCGGTCATATTGAAACCCCAGAACAACAAATAATACATTTAGAATGCTTGCGTTCTTTGCAACAAAAAGCGATCGGCGATCGCTATCCGGCAAAATTTACGGAATTTGTTTTATTGCCCTTTGTGGGACAATTTGCCCCGTCGCCTCTCCGCCGTCGTGTCGGACGAGATCAACCGGATTTAGAAGCAACTTTATTATTAACGGCAGTGGCGAGAATTTATTTGGGAAATTGGATTGTCAACCATCAACCCAGTTGGGTTAAATTGGGATTAAATGGAGCAATTCAAGCCTTAAAATGGGGCTGTAACGATATTGGCGGAACTCTCATGGAAGAGCATATTACCACCATGGCCGGGGCAAAAGGCGGCACGAATATGACGGTAGAATCTTTACAAGCCGCAATACTCGCTTGCGATCGCCCCTATCGAGAACGAACGACCCTTTATGGCTGATTTTTTCTGAGAACGATCGCGATTGCAGTGCGATCGCTTTTTCTTCAATCTTAAGTCAAACCTAATGCGATCGCGATTGCTTGTCGAGTAGCGATCGCTAAATTTGAACGACAAGCCATTAATCCAAAAAAACCGAAAAATGCTTTCATTACCATAATTGCTAAAGCAATACCGACTATATTGATGTCAATGTTGACCGCATTGCGATCGCGTGTTCCCTGTCCGATATAAGGTTATAATTTTAAATTGATAATTTTGCATTTTGAATTGATTTGACCCGTTTTATCCACGACCAATTTGCCAAACAGTATCTTAGCGAACTCCTTTCTCCTCTCGGTACTGTCGAAATTAGCAAGCAAATCCAATCAGAGGGTCGTCACATTGACTTATTTTTTGTTCCCTCTTCTTCAGAAACCACCCATCGAGGAAACTTAGGCTTACTCGGACGATTGACCACAACTCCCGCATTATTTGAGCCTTTTCGCAATCCTGTTACTGTCAGCGACTTTCGCACCTGTATGATGAAATTATTGGTCGTGATTGCTGAATTGGAGCGAGAAGCTAAACGAGACAAAACTCCTCTCGATCGCGAAAAACTGCCCCACCTATGGATACTGACTCCCACTGCATCGGCAAATTTTCTCAAAGGTTTTCATGCAACTGCCTCAAAGCGAGAAGAAGAGCAAGGAATTTATTATTTGAGTTCGGACTGGAGGGCGGCGATCGTCGTGATTCATCAACTCCCCAAAACCCCAGAAACCCTTTGGTTGAGATTGTTAGGAAGAGGAAGGGTTCAAAAACAAGCCATCCGAGAACTCCAAGTCTTACCCCAAGAGAACCGCTTGCGAAAAAATGTTATAGAATTGGTACGAGAACTGATTGCTCTATTAACCCAACGTCAAAACAAAGAACGAGATTTAGATCGCGATGACGAGGACTTAATTATGACCCTGACTCAGATGTACAAAGAAGCAATGGCGGAAGAAATGGCAGAAGTCCGCGAACAAGCAAAAAAAGAGGGACTCGAACAAGGTCTCGAACAAGGTCTCGAACAAGGTCTCGAACAAGGTCTCGAACGGGGACGAGGAGAAGGCAAACAGGAAGCAACTCGCCTTCTCATTGAAAATATTTTTCGAGCTCGCTTTGAGGAGATCGATGAAGAACTCGCAGCGACGATCGCCCCAATTATGCAACTCGCTTCAGAAGAATTTACCCCCTTACTCCTGCAATTATCTCGCGAGGAATTAATCGATCGCTTTCGACAAAAAGAAACAGAAGAGTAGGAGAGGCGATCGGAACTCTCCTCGCAGAGCCAAAAGAAACCCAATGACGGGGACGAAAAAAAGAGCCATGAGCTATTGTAGTAGGAGAGACCGACCGAAAAAATGAGGTTTTCAACTTCTGCCGTCAACAGCGCGAAGAGTTTATCGTTCGTCGGTCATCGTTCGTCGGTCATCGATATGCCTGCCCTTACTTTTACACGAGCGTATTGCTATGAAAAAATTTTTGCTATTTTGCCTTTTTATTGTTGGCATTAGTTTTGCCTTATGGAACTTCAAAGGTCTGGCGAATAAAGGAGAATATAGCTCCATTGTTCTAGACTTTCAGAATAATGTTGACAAAACGGAAATTCTCCGAGAATTAGATGCGATCGCCGCAAATTACAGCGTTAAACCCCATTTAAACAGCGAATTTTCTCAAAGCGATCGCGTTTATATCATCGAAGGGGACAAACAAACCCTCAAAGCCTTGAGAAAATCTAAATTATTGCGATCGGCGACGGAATATATCGAACCCAACTACGTTTACCACACCCTCGAACGTCCTAACGATCCCGATTACAGCAAACAATGGAATTTCCAAAATATTAATATCGAGCAGGCTTGGGCGGAAACGAAAGGAGAAGGTGCCGTCGTGGCAGTTATCGATACGGGAGTGAGCAAGGTTCCCGATCTCAAAGACACGGCATTTGTCAAAGGCTACGATTTCGTTAACGATCGAGCCGATGCCACGGACGATCAAGGTCACGGTACCCACGTTGCCGGGACGATTGCCCAATCCACCAATAACGGTTATGGTGTTGCCGGCATTGCCTACAAAGCTAAAATTATGCCCATTAAAGTCCTGTCTCGCAGTGGAGGCGGTACGGTCTCCGATATCGCAGAAGGCATCCGCTTTGCTGCCGATAATGGGGCAGATGTCATCAATATGAGTCTCGGGGGGGGTGGTGAAAGCAAGCTCCTCGACGAGGCGATCGCTTATGCTTACGATAAAGGCGTGGCGATTATTGCCGCCGCTGGTAACGAAAACCGCAATTCTTCCTCTTATCCCGCCCGCTATCCTCGAGTTCTCAGCGTTTCGGCTTTAGATCCCGCTGGCGTAAAAGCCCCTTATTCCAACTTTGGGGCGGGGGTTGACATTTCCGCACCCGGAGGTAGTGAATTGGGGAAAGTGCTGCAAAATACCATCGATCCCCGAACCGGAGACTCGGTTTTTGCCGGCTTCCAAGGGACGAGTATGGCTTCCCCTCACGTTGCCGGAGTTGCTGCCTTGTTGAAATCAGAAGGCATCGAAAGCCCTGCCGAAATTTACGAAATCCTCAAACAGTCCGCTCGCAAAGTAGAAGAAGACGATCTGAATCACTTTGGTGCGGGACAATTGGATGCGGGTGCTGCCGTCGAACTGGCATCAAAAGGCAAAATTACCTTTAAAGATTTCTTTCGATGGTTGCGAGACAATGGTTATCTAAATCTGCGTTTTTGGTTTGATGGCGGGGCGATCGCCTTACTGCCAAAACTGGCGATGGTGATTGGTTCCTATTTACTGGCTTGGCTGCTTCGCAACTATTTCCCCTTCCGTTGGAATTGGTGGCTGGGAAGTGGCTTAATTGCCGGCAGTTCGGGACTCTTTTTCCTGCGGGGATTCTATATCTTCGATTTGCCCCAAGCCCCTTTTCGGGTGTTGGGAAGTTCGATTCCCGAACTCGGGACGGCCGTGCAAGGGGGTTCGACCCTGAACCCTCTCTTTGCTAGTATTCTCATTCCGGCGGGTTTAATTGTCTTATTCCTCGGTCATCCCCGTTGGAAGTGGTTCGCCATCGGAACGACTCTGGGGGTTGCGTCTTGTTTGGCGGTGAACGCTTTCCTTTCGCCTGCGATCTGGGGGATTGGTTCGGGCGTTTTTGCATCGCTTTTCCTCCTCGTCAATGCTGCCCTTTGCCTCATATTGGCTCGATTTGTCATTAAAGGCGAAGTACAAGGGATTTAATCCCAACAACGAATTCATTGAAAATGATAAGGGCGTTGCTTCACATTGCGAGCAACGCCCTTTACTAACCCTATCGATTTCTCGACCCAGAAGGCAATTTACGGCTATTAAGGGGAGCAGGGGGGTAGGACTTTGAGGTCATATTATCTTTGGGAAGCTCGTCAATAAGCTGAATAATTGAATTACTCATTCGTTCATCCTCACAAGAAAAATTTAGCTGACTCGGGTTTTAACGGTTGGGACGTTGAGATGCGCCGCATTCTTTACAATATGATAGCTTTTTGTAAGTTAAATTGTGGCAATTGGGACATTCGGTATATTGATAATAACCGCAATGAGGACAGTGGCTATCATGGGGTTGCAGTTTCTTCGCACATTTGATGCAGCGCGATTGTTGAACGCGATTCGCAGCTTGAATTTTAGGGTTAAAAACAATCTTTTGAAAAAACTTAATAATTCCAAAACCAAGGGCAGGAATAATGAAAATGTAAAGATAGTTGATGAGAAAGAGCAATCCGCCCAAAAGTTTGCTAATAAATTTAAAGAGAAATTGAAAAAAACCTCCAAATTGCAAGAATTGAAAGATTTTAATCAGTAACGGAATCAAGAAAATTACCAGTAAATGCCAGCTCATGAGTGCCATAAGTCCGTAACCTTTTTTCTCGGAAAAATTGTGCAACGATAGAGCAAGAACAAGCAAAGGTAACAAAAAGATAGCTTGAAAGGTTATTTGGATGCTGGGATACCAAAAGGAAGCTCGCTTATAACTTGTCTCCAGAGTTGCAAACTCTTCGTTTTCATCCAAGAAAGTAATAAAGTTAATGATTTCTGATTGAGAAAGTAATTCATTTTTGAGGGTTGTAATTTCTTCTTTGAAGGCGGCTATATTGTGATTATTTTTCTCTAATTCTTGTTTGACTTTATCGGAATCAACATCGTTAATCGAGCGATCGCGAGGCTGTCCGGCTATTTTTTCCAATAAGGTAGAATCATATTGTTCGCGAATTCTGCGATTTCTTTCTTCTAAGTTATTAATATTGGTTTGTCTGCGATCGATATCGGTCGAAATTTTCTGATTTTCGAGACGATTCACCTCATCTTTTAAGTTTCCATAATTCAAGCAAGTTGCAGATACGGAGCCTAAATGTCCTTTTTCTGCGCGTTGAAAGTTTTCCCGAAATTTAATATCTTGTTGTAAGGAATCGCGAATAATTTGCCAATCTTTATCTGGAGTCTCGGAATCGCGATAATCGCTCCATTCAAAATAGCAAGGATGAGCAGCCGCAGGATTGAGATACCAGTGACTAATATTATCCAATCCTGAAAATACATTAAACAAAATAAAAATATCGATAACAATAATAACAATTAATGTTACCTTATTAATGGGTTCGTTTTGAACATTTCTCGACTTATTCAAAAATCGACTGCACAAGCGACGCATTTTAGAAAACATTGTCTTTCTCTCCCAATATTAGAGGGATGGTTAAGCGATTTAATCTCACTCTAATTGAATTCCGTGGGAATTTTTCAGAATCAAAACCACTTTCTCATTTGGCACCACTCGTTTGACACTGTGCGATCGCAAAATAATCCCCCAAATTTATGGCAGTAAATTCGAAGGATCGATAGAAAGATATTAACGTGTTTAACATCCTAAAGACGCTTTGGTGGGAATTCCCGTAATTGAATTTACTCCCGATGCTCGATCGCAAAGTTGTTTCTGTTGTTGGCGATCGAGTATGGCAAAACTAAAATCGGCACCCTCGATTTTGGCATTGTTAAATAAAGAACGCAATAACAATGCCTCGGTGAAAATTGCATCCGTTAAATCTGCATTTTTAAAATCGCTTAAATAGGCAATGCCATTCCCAAAATTAGCACCATGCAAATTCGCTTTAACGAGAGAACAGCCATTAAAAACCGCCCCGCGTAAATCTGCATTGCTGAAATTAGCCGACTCTAAATCTGTATTGGCAAATTCAGCTTCTTGAAGGACTTGTCCGGCAAAATCTTTACTGACGATGACTTCATCATCATAAGCGCGAATGAGCGAAGAACTTCCTCCTACGGCGATCGCAGAAGCAGGAGAGAAGAAAATGGCGATCGCAACAATACCCGCCCACAAAGCAACTGCATATTTCATTACAATCGTCAACCCTTAAAAAACAAAACGTCACTTTAAATTTTATGATGCTTTGGTATGATTTTCGAGAAAAAATGCTAGAGCAATTCAAAGGAATCAAAAAACGCCCGTCCGGTTTGAGAGAGCGCCATTTCATTTTCCAAACCAACAGCGAAAATATAAATGCGATCGCTCATCTTGTAAAAACGCACCTGATTTGCCTCCTCGTCTTCAATCCAAGTTAATTCTCGACCGGGGGAGTCGGCGAGAGCAATTGCCGTTTCGCGAGTCGGAGTCGTGCCGTAGAGTTCGACAAGGCGATCGCGGACTTCGGCTAATAATGCTTCTGAAGAGACCCTCGATAGAGAGGGATTTCTTTGGGAAAAGGCGGCCATAAAAAAATAGTCCGGATGCTCGATATCGACCGCCGTTAACTTCAGGATACCGATTGAAGTAGGGATTTCCCAACTCCAGCTTTTAACCGCCTCGTCGGGCATCGAGATCCTAAAATCTCCCTCGGTCGAAACAAATTTTTGCCATTGCCAGCCGCCAGAATTAATCGTCAGAACGGAATTAGAGGGAGAAGACTCTTGTAGGGTTTGAATTTCCCTCTCTAGCTGGCGATTGCCCTCCTCAAAAAAAGTCGGATGTTCCCGAAAGAATTGCGCCTTGACGGGGGAAGCAAGGCCACCGATGAGTAACAGAGAAGCGATCGCGGCGAGGTTCGGTTGTTGCGCTGAATTCATCGTCAAACCTCCAACCAAAGGACGGTTTCAGAACTCTACCTTCATTCTATAAGCTAAAATCGACAAATAACCGTTGCGATCGGGTCAAACATTGAAGATTTTTCCCAAGGTTTTTCCCTTCCAACGCCCGCAAGGCAGACTTGCCAGATTGTTAAAGTAAAACGAAGATGAACCAACCGATCCGAGCCGTACAATCGCCTTATTATCGAGGAGGAGGAGCTTCCTATCGCACGCCTCCTCCAGATTTACCGTCTTTATTGTTAAAAGAACGGATCGTTTATTTGGGTTTGCCCCTCGTTTCCCCGGACGAATACAAGCAACAAATTGGAATCGACGTGACCGAACTGATTGTCGCCCAACTCCTTTTCTTGCAATTTGACGATCCGGAAAAACCCATTTACATGTATATCAATTCCACCGGAACGTCTTGGTATGGAGGCGATGCGATCGGTTTTGAAACAGAGGCTTTCGCAATCTGCGACACGATGAATTATATCAAACCTCCCGTTCATACCATTTGTATCGGTCAGGCCATGGGAACGGCGGCGATGATTCTCGCTTCAGGAACGAAAGGCTGTCGTGCCAGTTTGCCCAACGCTACGATTATCTTGCATCAATCTCGCCAAGGCGCGCAAGGACAAGCCTCCGATATTCAAATTCGTGCCAAAGAAGTTCTAGAAAATAAAAAGGCAATGTTAGGCATTTTTGCCAAAACTACGGGGCAAACGGCTGAAAAACTGGAACAAGATACCGACCGAATGCTTTATCTAACACCAGAACAAGCACAAAAGTACGGTCTCATCGATAAAGTGTTGGAAAGTCGCAAGGATCTCCCCCAACCCGTCCCTGCAGTTTCTTAAAAGTGAATCACCGATAACTATCAACTATCAACTATCAACTATCATCATGCCTATTGGTGTCCCCAGAGTCCCCTATCAGATGCCCGGTCAACCCTATACTGACTGGATCAACATTTACGATCGCCTTTATCGCGAACGGATTATTTTCCTCGGTCGCAGCGTCAATGATAGCTTGGCGAATCAGATTATTGCGATTATGCTTTATCTCGATTCAGAAGACCAAAATAAGCCCATCTATTTGTATATCAATTCCCCGGGCGGTTCCGTCACCGCAGGCATGGCCATTTTCGATACCATGCAGCATATTAAGTCAGAAGTCGTCACCCTTTGCGTGGGTTTGGCGGCTTCGATGGGTGCATTTTTGCTGACAGCCGGAACGAAAGGAAAACGCTTGGCCTTGCCCCATTCTCGCATTATGATTCACCAACCGTTAGGAGGAACTCAAGGCCGCCGACAAGCGACGGATATCGAAATTGAAGCGCGAGAAATTCTGCGAATCAAGCAACAACTGAATGAGATTATGGCAGAACGAACGGGTCAGGCGATCGATAAGATCGAAAAAGACACCGATCGCGATTTCTTCATGTCTTCTTATGAAGCCTTAGAATATGGCTTAATTGATAAGGTGATTGAAGAGCGAGATATTTAGTTTCGTTACGAGAGAATGTTTTAAGGCACGCGATCGCGTGCCTTTTTTAAGCGAGTGAATCGGGATCGATTCCTCGGGCGAGAAGATGCCCTCATAATTCTTGTAATGCGGTTTGTGCTTGTTCTTTCTCTTGTCGTTCTCGTTCGGTTGAAGAGCGATCGCTTTTGCGCCCGCAGCCAAACAATTAGATATTAGCTTATTGGAAGGGTTTTGAGAAGATGAGAATAGATGGGTGGAGGGTGCGATCGTATTTCCTTATTTTTACAGATTGACACTCTTTTGCAGTCTGTTATCGTTGAATGAGATGTTGTGCGTGCAAAAGTTTCATTGCTAAAAAAACCCTTCGTATAGGGGTATCGAAGGGTTTTCTTTTGACTCCATCTCCATACCCGTCAAAAAATTGCCAAGCGATCGCATGTAATTCAGCTATTTCTAATGAGATCTAAACTGAAAGATAAAAATAGAAGCCTACATGCTGAAAAAATACATATGAAAAATATATGAGATTTTTATGAGTTTTATGAGGCTGACAATAACCTTGTTGTAGAAGTACAACAGAATAGAGAGTTCTAAAAACAGCCGGATTATCTGAGGGGTAATTCAGAGACCAAAATATCGGCATCGAAATGTCTTTTAGAACGAGCGAGCGGTAAGAGCGATCGTGTTAATGCGATCTTTCTTATCGCACTTTCAAACCAAATTCAGTAAAAACTCTAGCAAGTATTTGAGGCCTCCCATGAAATTGTCTTATTTGGGTATAACCTGCGAATCTCAGCTCTGTCACGTCGAAACAATTGAGACCCACATGCACGGTCAATTCTTAGGGTGCATTTACACGATTCGCCGTCCTATTCGCGTTCCGGAGGATGAAAACGTGCAAACCGGTTTGAGAAGCGTCTGTTACTAAAATTTTTGAACAATACGAAGGATTTTACAGCCCCCGAGGGGAATCTTGGGGGCTTCAACCCGTGTATTTTGGGTTTTTCTGCTGTTATAGACATCTGTAAAAATGCGATCTAAACGAAGGGCGCAGTGGAGCAAATGTGAGGATAATGGTTGCATTGAGTGCGAACGCTCGCTTTTCCTTTCGGTTTTTTTGGAGAAAAGCGATTTTCTTTGGTCTCATCTTCAATCTCACAAGAATATTTTCTTTTAAAAGTTTCGCTAAAATACTTAAAGAATTGTAATTGCGTCTATCTAATACAAACATAAAAATTGAGTTACAATAGAGACAATCAAAATACTTAATAAACTAGAACGGGAGGAAAAGCAGAGCGTGTCTAATTTGAATCAAGCAAAAAAAAATAGCTTAGAAGAAAAAGAATTTCAGCAGTTAATAGAACGACTCTCTCGGAGAAAAAAAGAGCTTCAAAAGAGAATTAGTTTAGAAACTGTCAGAGATGCTTTAACAGAAGCAGGACTTATTGAATTTTTGAATGAGAGTGACATTGAAGAAGTTCGCAACCAAGCGAATAAGGCGATCGGGAAACGTCAAAGAAGGAATACTCTCCTCTTGACTATCATGCCAATTTTATTGTTATCTCCTCTCTTAATTTTTGCAGGATATAAACTCTATCCTTTATCCACTCAAGCTCTTCTTGACGAAGAAAAAGCCGATCTAACTGTAAAACTTGAAGAGGAAATATCAAAATTAAAAAATGATAATGAGGCTTTGAAAGACGATTTAGAAGATATTAAGAGAGAAAACAATAAATTAACGAATATTTTAGAAAATATCGCAATTCAAACCCCTCAACCCAAGGAAATTGAAGAAACTGCTCCTAATCCTTCTAATTTTCCCATCTCAACTCCAACACCAATTTCTACACCCACACCCAACCAACCCGACTCGTCCCAAGCATCGATCCAATCTTATGAAATTGAGGGGCTTTCTATTAATCTTGAAAAATGTCAAACTTCTAATCAATCGCAAACAGAATATACTATATCTTGCTTCATTTCTATTACGAGTTTGCAAGAAGACTCTAATGTAACAATTTATGCGTACAATGGCTCTAATCGGCGAAGTAGGTTTGTAGAGAGCGGTCAAGAGTACAATGCAGTACAAGTAGAATTTGGTAGTGAATCCGATCGGTATTCTTCCACAGCAAATATACCTAAAGACGTACCATTAAAAACGAAAATAACATTTCGAGAAATTCCTTTAGAAGTCCAAAAATTACAGATTCTTGAACTAGGTCTTTCTTTAAGCAATTCACAATATCGAAATTTTAAAATAGTTGTAGATTTTCGTAATGTTCCTTTATCAGACTCTTAGATCGCGAAATCTAAAAAAGGAGTCGCCATTTAATAAATTTCTAGATGCTTGCAACAAAGTCTTATTTTATTCACTAGATTGTGAATCACGGGAGAATTCATAGAACCCCATTTTTCCAGCAATCCAAAAGCTATATCTCCTAAAGCGAGAGAAAATGAGTTAAAATTAAAATCTGGATGGCTGGAGTGATATAAGACTCTTCCTTGAATCCAAGGAAGATGTCCTCGAGGTGCATTTAACGACCAGTCTAAATTATTATAGGCTACCCATTGATTCTCGTTTTTCCAACCAACTCGAATACTAAAGTTAGAATAATCTTCTTGAACTTCTTGATAAATTTTTGCTTGAGTAAAAAGACCAAAATGACCATTACTATAAATATTCCACAGTTTTGCAATAATGTATATATCATCACAATTAATTATACCTGCATCTGTAGCAGTAAACCCTGATGCTATAGTTTTATTCGCTGCTTTTAACAAGAGTTTAGTAGTTTCTTCATCGGCTTTTCTCCATTGTTTCTGTTGAAGGAAGTTATGTAATTGATTATAATCAATACCCTTCTCAGATTTAAGATTAATAGAATTAGCTTGATTGCTTGACGAACTATTATTCTGTTCTAACTCAAAAAAAAATCGGTTTCTTCAGCAAGATATTTCGTGAATAGAAAAAAAGTTTGAGTTGCAGCTAATATAGCCAAAGGAGTATATTTTTCATCGCCTTCTTTATTGGCAACAAAATCTCGAACTGCTTTAATAACAAGAGCATTTTCTTGAAAACCTAGCTGTTCTGCTGTTTCCAGTACCGAGTAACTTTCCATATCTACTGCAACAACTTTTCGATCTTGTGCTTTTGGTTGTTCTAATACCAATTGAGCATCAATTACTAAATCCGAAGATCCTATCGAATCTGTTGAAAATTGAAGTGGAACAAAAGGTCTCCTGACTCCTCGATTTCTGATAATATTGTCAATTTTTGCAATTCCTTCTGTTCTTAAAAATCGTTCGAGTTTCTGAGTTAATCCCGTACTAGATCGCGACATTTTCATTTGATTTAACAATATTTTATTATTGCGTTCTTCTTGTATTATTTTTCCAAATTGATAATGAAAAGACTGCTTGGGTATAATAATATCTCCAATATTAACTTCGTCTTGAATGCCAGTGCATATTCCGATCGTGACTAAGATTTTGGGAGAAAAAGTTAATAGAGACATTGCCGTTAATATTGCACTATCTGTAAGTCCCATTTCCCTTGAACTAGCTTTAACAATTTTTATTTCTATTGTTTGCTTGCTATGTTTGTTATCAAATTTTTGACTGGTTGTTTGAAATCGATTCAGAAAAGGAGATTTTTGAGAAGGATACTCATACCACTTTAATCCTAAATTAAAGTCAATTTCACTTAGCTCTGTAGGTAATGCAGACAAAATAACGATCTCTACATTTGAAGAAGTTTTAACCACAAGCTAACCTCTTTTTGGAGAATATTCAAATTAAGAGTGATTGGTATCAACTCAGAATTTATTTTTAAATAATAGCATAAATTTTTCTCCTCATCTTTTGTCATTATTGAGTGGTCACTTATCGGTTGCGATCGCTAATAAAAGTTAAGGAAATAAATCGGTAGATCCAGATCCGCTAGGGGTTTTGAACTCCTGTCTCATACGAAAATTGCGATACGGCTAAAGCCACGCTCCGCGATCGCAAGATTTCCCCTCACTCAATTTGAGGCGTGCAGTCCTCTTAAGAGGACTTCTCGTATGAGACGGGGAATTTCATTCCTCGGCGGATCGGAACTGAGAGAGTTATTATCATTATTAATCATAGTCAGAAGAATAATTTTACAAGAGGCAAAATTACGATGAATGAGGAGAGCAATTTCACTCATCCTCTCGATGAGAATGCACTCTCGCAAATTATCGATGCGATCGCAACTTGGTATGATACCAAACAATATTAAAGTTGATTTTTCGGATTTGATATCAATTAAACGATCGCCCGCTAAACCCCTCCTCGATGACCGTGCTTTTCGCTCACCAACCGCACGAATAAACAAAGTACCAATAAAACCGTTGCCGGAATAGGAGAATAGGGCAAAAATCCCGTTAGGGCGATGACAACTGCGAAAAAGAGGGGAAACGCGCCGTGAACCCCGCGCAGCATATAGCGATCGCGTACCAACCAAAGCCCCGCCACATAACAGGCAATGGGAATAGCGATCGCAAACGATGCAATGCTAGGATCGCCATGAGCGCCATGTTCCTCCGCGATCGCCTCAATGGCCACCTCCAACCCCGCCCCCACAGAAGACCCCGCCGCAAAGACGATAAAATGCCCGTAGCTCCAAATAAAAGTGCGCTTGAATTCCGTGCTTTCCAAATGCTCTTCCTCGCAAAAATAGAGCCACCACATGGAAAACACCAAAATCGCCCCGCACAGTGCCAACGAGAGCAAAGAAAACTCAAATCCGTCCTCAAAAGCCGTTTCCAAAGCGATCGTGCTACCGAGCAGAACCTCCCCCAGAACGATAATATTTAAAAGACCGAAGCGTTCGATAATGTGATGTCGATGCCAGTGAGTATTAGCAGCTTTTTCCGCGTACCAAGGCACGAAAAGCTCTCCCACAGCAGCCAAGGCAAAAAGCGCGACAAACAACACGCTGCCCGGTTTAAACGCAAAAATGACGATCGCCCACCCGACTTGCAAGATAATTTGTCCGAGGGCATAACGGGCAGCAGTCACGCGCAAGTGAGAATTAGCAATTCCCGCTCGCATCCAGAGAATGGCAAAAGCAACGCGCAGAATGAGATAGCCGATAAATCCATAACTCAGGGATCCTTCATGGAAAAAAGCCGGTACGTTGGCTGCCACGAGCATCGTCCCGAACATCATCACCATCACATTAATGCGATAGGCCGCGTCGTCGTTGTCGAAACTCGAGGCAAACCATGTAAAGAGATTCCACGGCCACCAGACGGCAAAAAATGCCATTAAAAAATGCACGATCGCGATCGCGCCATGTCCGGCGGCCACTTGGTGACTCAAACCGCGAGAGATCGCCGCGATCGCGATGACGACAACGAGATCGAATAATAGTTCGAGTTGCGTGGCTGCGCGATGTTCCTCGTCGCGATCGCGAGCCAACAAAGGGCGAATGTGTTTAATCAATTCAAAATTCAAAATTATTAATTCAAAATTATACCCTCTGGCTCGCGCCAGAGGGCTGACATCTTACCTTTTTGAGCGCGATTGCCCTAATTTGACATCGCTTTTAAAACGATCGGCGTTAGCTGCTTCCGATACCGCCACATCTCCTTTGCCAAAGAAGGCGGGAAAGGGTTTGGGAATTTCTAGGGCGCGTTGGGTGGCGGGTCTCGCGTCCATGCGATCGAACCATGCTTGCAGGTTATTTAATCCCTCCACGGAAACCTTTGCCCAATAATACGATCGCGCCCAAGGATAAGTGGCAATATCGACAATGGTGAACGGGTCTCCGAGCAAGTACATTTTACCCGCGAGTTGCTTATCCAACACTTCGAGCAATCGGCGAGACTCTGCCACATAGCGATCGATGGAAAATTCTTCGCGATGTCCTCGGGGTTCGGCAATGCGTTGAAAATACATTGCTTGTCCCATCATCGGACCGATCGCGCTCATCTGAAACATCAGCCATTGCAACGCTTGCGATCGCCCCTTCTCCCCCTCGGGCAAAAACTTGCCGTATTTCTCGGCTAAGTACCAAAGAATCGCCCCCGACTCGAAAACAACAAAATCGTCATTGCCGCGATCGATAATGGTGGGAATGCGACCGTTAGGATTTAACTGCACGTACCACTCGGATTTTTGTTCCTTCTTACTAAAATCGATGGGGGTTAACTCGTATTCGACTTCTGCTTCCTCTAAAAAGATGAGGGGTTTCCAACCGTTCATGGTCGATGCCGTGTAGAGATGGATATCGGGTTGTTCGCTCATAATGTTTTGCGGGATAAATGCGGCAACTATTGCTTAATTTATGCTTTTCAGTTACTATAGTCAACCAGTATACTTTTTGTAACCTAGTAGAAAAAATGCTCTCTGTTATCGAAAGCGATCGCGACGGTCGCAAGCAGGCGATCGAACCCTGTCTCGAACCTTGCCCCATCGAACGCGGAATGCGGCTTTTAGGAGGGAAATGGAAGGGATCGATCCTTTGGCATCTCAAAGACAATCCCGTGCGCTTTAACGATTTAGTGCGGCAATTGGGGGGAGCGAGTAAAAAAATGGTGTCTCAAAGACTAAGGGAATTAGAAGAAGCAGGGTTAATCGAGCGTCGGGTTATTGCAACGAAACCCATCGCCGTAACCTACGCAATTACCGATTTCGGGCGAACGGCATTAGGCTTTTTAGAAAAACTCAAACAGTGGTCCGAAGAGCATAATATATGAAATTAAGAGAGTCTCGTCCTCAAGCGACTTGCAGTTTGAGGGAAGTGTGTGTCAAAATTGACTTCCATTACGATAAAATTTAATTCCAGTTAGGTATAAGTGTAGCCAAATGTCTCAGCGAGAAAGGGTAATTGACTTTTTTCAAAAAGTCTGTGACGATCCAGCGACTCAAAATAAACTCAAAGCCCCTTGTCCCGCAAATCGTCAGGGATTTGCTAATGTTGCCAATGAGTGCGGATACGACGTTAGCGGTATGGATATTGATGACTATGTAAGGTTTTATCAATTTTATGAGGAATTTCAACAGGCGATCGACCGACACCAGACGGGAAAGGAGAAATTGGCCGATTGGTTGAATCAATGGCAAAAGCATCTGAAAAAATTTGATGAAGACTCCCTCGACGACTACGACACCATGCGGCGTTATATCTAAGATGCGATCGCTTCGATGCCAATCCATACCCGCGATCGCTGTAAGAATGAATGAGGGATTAATGAATGGGGAATTAATGAATGGGGGATTGTTTCTTTGTCCCCGTTCTAAGCTAATCTGACCTTTGTATCGATTTTTTAACGAACGGGAGGGTAGATTGGAACGCACCTTCATCATGATCAAACCCGATGGGGTACAGCGCAGCTTAATTGGCGATATTGTCAAGCGCTTTGAAACCAAAGGTTTTACTTTGGTCGGCTTGAAATTGATTTCTGTTTCTCAAGAATTGGCGGAGAAACATTACGACGTTCATAAGGAGCGTTCTTTTTTTGCGGGGCTGGTCAAATTTATTATTTCCAGTCCCGTTGTGGCAATGGTTTGGGAAGGAGAAGGGGTCGTGGCTTCCGCTCGAAAAATCATCGGCGCAACCAATCCTCTAACTTCCGAACCCGGAACGATTCGCGGCGATTATGGAATTGATGTGGGACGCAATCTCATTCACGGTTCCGACGCGATCGAAACGGCTCAACGGGAAATTGCCCTTTGGTTTACAGAAGAAGAGCTGGTTTCTTGGGAGTCCCATACAAAACCTTGGCTCTACGAGAAATAAGATCGATTTGCAATTGGGATAATGAGGGAACGGGGGAGAGTCGTCTTTTCCCTCGTTCTTCATATTTTCCCTCGTTCTTCATACTTGACAAAAGAACTGATGTTAAATCCAGAACAACGCAGCAAAATCGATCGCGCTGAGGATACTTTTTTTTATATGTTTCCTCGCTTTGTCACCCACGTTGACAAGTATTTTCTGTCGCGGTTGACTAACCTCTATCGAGAACGCCTCCCGCCCCGCGGTCGGATTTTGGATATGATGAGCAGTTGGATATCTCATCTGCCTGAAGAGATGGAATTCGAGCGCGTTGAAGGTCACGGGATGAATGAGGAAGAATTGTCGAAAAATCCCCGTTTCGATCGCTATTTCATCCAAGATCTCAATCAAAACCCTAAGTTTCCCCTCGAGGATAATGAGTTCGATGCGGTTCTCAATTGCGTTTCCGTCCAGTATCTTCAATATCCCGAAGCAGTGTTCAGCGAAATTCATCGCGTATTGAAGCCCGGGGGTATTGTCATTATTAGTTTTTCTAATCGCATGTTTTTCCAAAAAGCGATCGCGGTTTGGCGAGACGGAACGGAAGACAGTCGCATCAATTTGGTTAAGAATTATTTTCAATCCGTCCCCGGTTTGAGCGAGGTGGAAATCGTCGCCCATCGCTCCGAATTGGGGAGATTGCTACAAATGCTGGGAATGGGGGGAGCAGGAGATCCGTTTTATGCCGCAATCTCCTCTAAACAGTAAAAATGTTTCAGGAAACGTCCGTACGCCAGTTACCGATGAGTAACGAACAATAAACAACAAATTACAAATTAAAGAATAATGAGCGATGTACTGATATGGTGAACGTGCAGATCGATTTTTAAGCCACGAAAAACAATGATATTAATTCAAGAAACGGCTTTGGCGATCGGAGAATCTCGAGTTTTGGCACAGCTTCCTCCTTTACCGACATGGGTTCAGGATATGCTCTCCACAGTAGGAGAAAATCTAGGTACATCTGTTCTAGATGTCGTTCGTGCTGTTATTATTCTTCTGATCGGCTGGATCGTTGCGGGAATCATTCGCGGGGTGATTGTAGGGCTGCTGACCCGCACGAATATCGATAATAAAATTGCCGCTTGGATCACCGGATCCCAAGAAGGAAGCGAATCACTCCCGATTGAGAAATGGATTGCCGAAACCTTCTATTGGCTGGCCATTCTCTTCACGGTGATTGCTGCTCTAGAAGCCTTACAGTTACAGCAGGTTTCTCAGCCTTTGCAATCTTTGCTCGAGTCGGTGACGAGCTTTTTGCCTCAAATTGGCGGGGCGGCAATTCTCATCGGTTTGGCTTGGCTGCTGGCAACTCTCGTGAAACTGATTATCTCGCGCGCTCTGCGAACGGCACGCCTTGACGAACGCTTGGGACAACAGGTAACGGGAGAAGGAGCGAGCAACCCATTTTCTCTCGCAGAAACGGTAGGCAATACTTTGTATTGGTTTATCTTTCTGTTGTTTCTCCCGGCTATTCTCAGCACGTTACAACTAGACGGAACCCTCGTTCCCGTACAAGATTTACTCAATCAAATTCTGCAAGCAATCCCCAAGATTCTGGCGAGTATTGCGATCGCATTTATTGGCTGGACCATTGCCCAAGTGGTTCGCCGCATCGTTACAAATTTACTGGCGGCCTCGGGAGTCGATCGCTTGGGCGCTCGTTTTGGCTTGACGGGGGAAGGGGAACAGCGTTCTCTCTCGTGGATTTTGGGAACGGTGGTTCACGTTTTCATCTTGATTCCCGTCACCATTTCCGCCCTCAATGCCCTGCAAATCAGCGCGATTTCCGAACCCGCGATCGCCATGTTGGATCAGGTGTTGAGTATCTTGCCCCACGTCTTTACGGCCAGTTTGATTCTCGTGTTGGCTTATTTGGGGGGCAATTATGTCTCTGAGTTGGTGACGAGTTTATTGGTGGGTATTGGTTTCAATAATGTGTTGCACTGGTTGGGTTTGGCGAGCGAGGCCGAAATTCCCGCAGATGCAGAAGGAGATTCTCCCTCAGAAGCCGCCGAAAGCCAGATTCCCACCCGCACCCCTTCGGAGTTAGCCGGGACGGTGGTATTAATTGCCATTATGCTGATTGCGGCTTTGGCGGCGGTGGATATTCTCCAAATTCCCGCTTTGACGGAGTTCGTACAGGCAACGATGCAAGTGGGCGGTCAAGTCTTGGTTGCAGTGGTTATCTTTGCTGTCGGCCTGTATTTGGCGAATTTGGCGTTCGGTTTGATTTCCAGTTCCGGCAACCGTCAAGCGAGAATTGTGGGTCATGCGGCTAGAATTGCCATCATTGCCCTCGTTTCGGCCATGTCCCTGCGGCAAATCGGCATTGCCAGCGATATTGTCAATCTGGCCTTTGGCTTGTTATTGGGCGGTATGGCCGTAGCGATCGCGATCGCGTTTGGTTTGGGCGGTCGGGATATTGCGGCCGAGCAAATTCGCGGTTGGCTCGATGAGTTCAAAAAGAACGATTAGCGATCGAACGATCTCTTGTGATTTGGGTTAAGCTGACCCGTATCTACGGTGTTACCTTCACGTATCGGGTAACGCCGTAAATTATTAATGAGATTGACCCTCCCCGCTCTAAAGAGACGGGGATTCGGAAGCAGTCCAAAAATGGACTCTTGCAGGCGTAGTCAAAGCGCCGCTACTGACTCCTGTGTTGAACCCTAACGCTCCAGAATTGGGCAGGCACCGTCTGCTGAATCTCAAAATCCTGCGCTCCTTAATGATTCCGCTTATGTTCAGATTTATTCCTCTATTTCTCATTTTCGTTTTGGGTGTTGCGGGGGTTCTCGGCTTTGGTTACTACGCTCTAATTGATTGGAATGCCTTACAATTGGCTTATCTTAATTTTGACGACGTTGCCCAGAAATCTCCGGATTTAACGGCTTTATTTGCGGCAGAAGCACGGCAAAATATCCACCGCATCAATTTGTTTGCCGATGGGGTTTGGACGCTTCAGAGTGCAATTTTAGCCGCGATCGGAGTGCATGGGATTTGTACGTTGCCTCGCAAAACTAAGGGCTGAATGGAACGGCTTGCTAGAATATAAGTGTGGAGCGATCGGCGATCGTGCTCCTCAGATTTTAAATAGTCTTCTTCTATACCAAGATTCGATAAAAATTGTTAATTCACCCTAAACACATTATAGAAATTAGAGATAATTAAGCGCAAGTTACATTCTTGCAACATATCAAACATGAGACAGATCTCTCTATTCTCCCACCTTCTCCCGATCGCTACCATTTCTCTCGTTTCTGCGATCGCGATCGCTAAACCCGCTCGTGCTGATAGTTTTACGATTAAAGTCGATCCTAGAGAAACGTATTTGCATCTGACGAGCGATCCTCTAGCTTTAGATACCGTTGCGATCGATCTTGCCAGTCTGGGAATTAACGGTGGAGACTTTATCACCCTCGAACAATTAGGGGATTTTTCTTTTCGGATTGCCAATGATTCGCCTGATATTATTACAGGTATGACAGGTGTATTCAGTACGAGTGCAGAGTTACTGCCCAGTGAATTTTTAAATCGAGTTTCAGGAGCAATTGAATTTGGCAATGATGTTATTACAACACCACTCAATCTCGATTTTAATGATAATGATATTGCTGAAGATTTTCTGATTGAGGGAGAGCCATTTAACATACAAGTTCCCGACTTGGCTCAATATCTCTTTGTGGCAGCAAAAGACCAATATTGGGGCGATAATGGCGATCCTGATAATGATTTTGCTTTAAGAATTACCACCGAACAGCAATCTGTTCCCGAACCTTCTACAATTTTAGGATTATTGTTGTTTGGAGGATTGGGAATAGGCAAGGTTTTGCATCGCAAAAAAAGTTTTTAAAAACTGTTTTGAAGTTACCAAGAATTCGAATTCTTGGCTCAAAGCTCAAGCCCGCTAAATCAGGCTATAACGATCGCAATTTTCTAACTTTCAGCCTAGGATTTGAATCCTAGGTTTGAATCTTGAATTGAACTAATGTTTTAATGCTAAAGTTAAACCATCGGCAATTGGAACAAGACTGAGAGTAATATTTTTATCTTGATATAACTTTTCGTTAAAAGCACGCATGGATTTTGTGCGATTGTCTTGCACTTTAGGATCGGCAACTCTTCCGGACCAAAGTACATTATCGATCGCAATCAAGCCCCCCGATCGCACTAAAGCAAAAGCGCGATTGTAATAATTCTTGTAGTTGCTTTTATCCGCATCGATAAAAGCAAAATCAAAAGTTTCTCCCTCTCCTTCTACCAATAAGCGATCTAATGTTTCCAATGCTGGAGCAATGTAAAGGTTGATTTTATGACTAACCCCTGCTTTTTCCCAATAACGACGAGCGATCGCGGTATATTCTGCATTGACATCACAGGCTACCATTGTACCATCTTCCGGTAGCGCAAGGGCAACGGCGAGAGAACTATATCCGGTAAATACTCCCACCTCTAAGGCTTTCTTTGCTCCCATCAACTGCACCAATAAAGCCATAAACTGCCCTTGTTCCGGGGCAATTTGCATTTGTGCCATGGGATGATTTGCCGTTTCTCTACGCAATTCTTGTAAGATTTCCGGTTCTCTTACGGATACCGATCGCAAATAATCGGTGAGGCGATCGTCCAGTCCCACAGTATTTCTTGCCATTACCGCTTTCCTCGCAAAAACCAACCAAAAATATTGATATCACCCCGCATTGCTTCGAGTTCCGCCTGATGCTTCCGAGCTGTTTCATAATACCATTGGCAATATTCTTGCATTTGCTGGCGATATTCGGTTTCTCTCCGAAATTCATTAGCAAGCTGATAGGGTGCAAAAATATCTGCCGTTGGAGGGAGTTGGGGAATGAGGTAATGATAATTTTGGTGCATTATATGGAGAGAGAAAGAAGGGAAACAGACAGTTTTTAACGTCTTGGTTTGCAGGTCGCAATCTTTATTTTATCGCGATCGCAATCAATTTCCCAGTAGGAATTGCAAATTATTATTACAACCAAGGATGACTAACCTCGCTTAATTTTGCGATATCCTCTGGACTCAAACTCCAGCCCAATGCTCCAGCATTATCGATCGCTTGCCCGGCGTTTTTTGCACCCGGAATGGGGATGATATCGCCCTGAGAAATGAGCCAATTTAAAGAGACTTGCGAGGGTGTTTTATCATAGCGATCGCTTAATTCTTGAACGAGATCGGTCAACGGTTTAATTTTTGTCAAACCGCGATCGCTAAATCTCGAATCGATTTTTCTCGCACCATCGGGTTTAATCTTGCGTTTTGAGGTATATTTTCCCGTCAGCAATCCTTGGGCTAGAGGACTGTAAGCGAGTATCGTTACCCCCAATTCTCGGGCAGTTTTTAAAATACTATTACTTTCGATTTTGCGATGCAAAAGAGAGTATTGAACTTGATTGACGGCTAAAGGAATGTCGCGTTTTTTCAAGATTTCATAACTTTCTCGCATCTGAGCTGCTGAATAATTGCTCACACCGATCGCTTTAATTCTTCCCTGTTGCACTTCATCGGCTAACGCATTCAGTAAAGTTTCTTGACTCATTAAAAACGCAAACGGCCAGTGAACTTGATAAAGGGTTACGCTGGGAACTTGCAAGCGTTTTAAACTGGCAGTGACGGCATCGGTGACGGAATTGCCAAATAAACGCCAAGGTGCGGGACCGTATTTGGTGGCAATATTTACCGATTTTTCTGGATTGTTCTGCATGAATTGTCCGAGGAGGGTTTCGGAAGTTCCCAACCCGTAAACCTCTGCGGTATCAAAAAAGGTAATTCCTGCCGCGATCGCTGCATTAAAGGCTTCTTCGACTTGTGTTTCGCCATAGACTTTACCATAGTTCCAAAAGAGGGTATCTCCCCAGGCCCAAGTGCCGATTCCTAACGCCGTAACGGGAGTTCCATTTTTACCGAGGGTTGTGGTTTGCATGGCGATCGCTTTACATTTATTTACAATAATGGATTATAGCGAGCGATCGTGGAATGGATCGATTGAAGTTACAATTTAAGGGAATGCCTTATCGATTCGGAGGCCGCTGAATATGGTTGTTGCTTATCCCATTACACACAAATTGACGTTACAGGAATTTTTGCAACTTCCTAAAACTAAACCCGCTCGTGAATATGTTAATGGCAAAATTATTCAAAAACCCATGCCTCAAGGAGAACATAGCCGCATTCAAAGTCGTTTATGTACGGAAATCAATAAAATTGGCGAATCTCAAAAATTAGCGTTAGCTTTAACTGAAATTCGTTGCACTTTTGCAGAACGTTCAATAGTTCCCGATATTGCAGTATTTGCATGGGAGAGAATCCCGCGAACAGAAACAGGAAAACTGGCAAATAAATTTACAATTCCTCCAGATTGGACAATTGAAATTTTATCCCCCGACCAGTCAGCAACTCAAGTGATTGATAATATTGTATTTTGCATTCGGCAAGGAACAAAACTCGGATGGTTGATTGACCCCAAAGAAGAATCGGTGATGATTTTTAAATCGAATTCATTACCCGAAATTCAGTTTGGTGAAGAAAGATTACCCGCGATCGCTGGTTTTTCAGATTGGCAATTATCTCCGCGAGAAATCTTTACTTGGCTGATGTTGTAGTTGAGGGTTTCAGGTTATGGAATGATGCCGCGATCGCTTTTTTTTGCTACTAAACCCCGCCTAATTTCAAATTCGATCCTATCCCCCTCAAAAATCATGAATGCTCACAAACTAACCGCAACTTTAACAGAAAATGGAACGCTTCTCCTCAAAGAACTCCCTTTTAATGCGAGAGAATCCGTGGAAATCATCATCTTAGAGCGTTCAGAGCCTACCTCCTTTGTCGAAGGTTGCAAAATCGGTGATTCCTAAGTCAATCCCGCAACTCTTATCGGTCTTGGGTAATGGCTCGCGAATAATTTCCACAACGAAACTGAGGAAATAGCGCTCTGAGCTATCTTTAATAACTGTCACCGATGAGGGTTCGCTGGGGAGTTCCCGACTCCAAACGATCTTTACCTTGCCGATTTTGGTGAGCTTAACATTGTGCTGTCCGATCTTGAAGCCCCCACGAGTAAAGCGTGCGGACTGTATATTGTGCCCAATATTAATTATAACCTATTTTCCGAATTTGTTATCAGGTATCAGTCACCCGTTATTCATTATTTGCAGGTTGAGTTTTACACCCGAAAGGATACCCAGAATGATAGGTTTCATCTCGTTTTCCGAACCATTGATAGCGATTGTCGCGAATTTGTTCGTAGGTGCGATCGCCGAACCCTTTCATCCCCGGAAGGGCGCGATAAGCATCAATAAATAACGCTCCCATTGGCAGCAAGCGGGTAATTTCTTCGGCGGCATTGCTACCCTGCCAGCGTTTTTCCGAGTTCTCGCGATCGATGAGGATCATCCCCATTTCGCAATCTTCGGCAGTAATATTAAAATACTCCAAATTCTCTCGATCCTGCATGGGGATATAATCGAATAATTGCCCGCGATCGAATTGTTCGAGGAGTTGGGTAAATGTGACGCATAGATTGCAATTCCCGTCGTAAATTACGTGATATTTTGCTGTATTTTCGTTCATTTTTCCTCTTGTTTGGTCAGTTCTAAAAATAGGTTTTCTAAATCGTTGCCCGTATAAAAGACCTCGCTGGGATAAATTTCGCGATCGCACAAACTTTTAATAACTAATTCTCCATCAACACCGCGAATATCGAGAGAATCTTTATTTTTACCGATATGAGTTACATTTGGCAATGTTTCTAAAACTGTAAAAGCATTTTCAACATCTTTCACTTTAATCCGCAGATTCTTTTGTTCTCCTCTCATTTCCGCGATTGTCCCTTGAGCAATGAGCTTACCGCAATTTAAAACGGCAATGCGATCGCAAACTTGTTCCACTTCATAGAGTAAATGACTGGATAAAAAGACCGTTACGCCTTCAGTTGCAAGAGTTTTGAGAATTTCTCGCATCTCCTGCATTCCCGCCGGATCCATGCCATTTGTCGGCTCGTCTAAAATTAAGAGTTGGGGTTGATGTAAAATCGCCAATGCCATTCCCAAACGCTGTTTCATTCCCGTCGAAAAAGTCTCGGTTTTTCGTCTGGCAACATTTGACAAACCCACCATTTCTAAAACCGTTTCAACGCGATTTTTCGGCAAATCCGGATATAAACTCGCCATCAATTGCAGATTTTTCCGTGCGGAAAGATAAGGAATGAGAGCGGGAATTGCACCAACTAATGCCCCAACCTGACGTAAAATTTTATGATGATTAGGCGTTACTTTTTGCCCTAAAATCCTCACCTCTCCTCCCGTTGGATGGAGCAGTCCTAAAAGCATGGCAATCGTTGTGGTTTTTCCTGCGCCATTCGGTCCTAAAAAACCAAACACATCCCCTTTGCGAACGGTAATATTGACATCTTCAACAGCTATCAGTTTTTGATACTTTTTTCTAAGATTGTGGGTTTGTAAAATTACATTATTATCCATATTTTCCGTTAGCGATCGCCTTTTCTACTATAATCGAGAATAGCAATCGCGCAACATTAATTTTTTTCGTTAGAATAAGGGACGCTATACCAGTATGCTGGGTGCATCTCAGTTTTGCAAAAATACTCGATATCGAACGAGATATTTTTCCTATACCTTTTCGCAATGGTGTTTATATTGGCTTATACTCGAAAGACGCGCTCTCTCTTTGAGGATTGCTCCACGAAATTTTATCGTTAAAATCGGCATTAAAAATATGTACCCGTTGATTGCGAGAGGCAAGAGGAGAGTTATCCTCATGATAAGCTAAGGATTTAATATAAGGTCCCGCGACTAAAACATCCAAAGATTCTAGTAACTCTTTTGCGCCTAATGGTGCCGTGTGAGAACACAATTTTTCTAAAGTAAATGCGGTAAAAGAAATCGCAAATAAACCCCGTGCTTTGATTTTCCGTGCCAATCTTGCCAGCGATCGCGCTTGCCAAAACGGTTCTCCTCCCGATAGTATAATCCCTTGATTGCATCCATGTTCGAGAACTTTTTCGGCAAGTTTTTCAACCGCGATCGGCCGATCGACAGCAAACGACCAAGTTTGCGGATCGATGCGACGTTGAAAAGATTGAAAGCATCCCTGTACGAGAACGATCGCACAAGAATCGAGACCGTAGAATTGCACCTCATTGACGCATTTAACGAGGTTAAGATGACCGGGCGGGATTTTTTGTAAAGATTGGTAGGCTTCAAGGGACTTTGCGGGAAAGGTAATGTTAGTCATGATGATTTAGGAACTCTGACTGACAAAAATGAGGGTTATACGGCATCCTTCGCGAACCAAAGCAGAAACTGTATGGGATTTGACTCCAGAAAGTTACCGATATTTCTCTAATTCATATAGTTGTAGCAAGTTTTGTATTGGTTGATACCTTAAGACAAAAAAACTTTATATTCTGGTTGGTCGGCGCTCATTGCGCGATACACTAAACGCAATAATTCATCGAATCCGGCGATCGAGGACGATCGAACTTATCGATCGATGCCGGCTTGTCCGCGATATCCCGTGAAAATGCGCGATCCATCTTTGAGAATGTGAATCTCGATTTGGTCGCTAGCCCATGTAATCTTATCTTGGAAAGCAGGGTTAAAGATATGAACCCGTTGATTGTGAGAAGAAACGGGAGAATCGGGGGAGTGAAGGGCTAGAGATTCAACATACGGGCCATCGATTAAAATATCGAGTTGTTCGAGAAGAGCTTTGGCACCGATCGGAGCAGTTTTAGAACTCAACTTTTCGAGAGTCAACCCCGTAAATGACATGACGTTTAAGCCTTTTTCTCTCACTTTTCTCGCCAGTCGTGCCAGCGATCGCGCCTGCCAAAACGGTTCTCCTCCTGAAAATGTGACTCCTTCATTGCGCGGATTGCTGAGAATATTCTCAGCGAGAGCATCCACGGAAATTAATTGCTCGATCTCAAAAGGCCAAGACTGGGGATTAAAACAACCCTGACATTCTTGGAGGCATCCTTGCACCCAAACAACGGCCCGATAACCGGGACCGTTGACGCGAGATTCATCCACATATCCCATAATATTGAGATGATTGGGTGGGATTTTTTGCAAGGCTTCGTAAGCCGTTCGGAATTTTTGAGGTGTCATGTTACTCATGGCTCATTGAAAAATTTAACTCGGTATTGTAACGATTTATGATGAATTGAAGACAATAAAATGAGAAATCTATAGCGATCGCTTCCCTTTCTATGGTAATAGGCTTTGTGTCGGGTGATACCTCAGATAGAAAAACCTTAAGATTGTTTTCCGTTCCCAATCCCCTCGCGATACACTAAACGCAACCTTTCATTATCACCAGTGCCGTGACTAATCGCCTCGTTCGCTCTCAAAGTCTCTATCTTCGCAAACACGCCGAAAATCCGATTGATTGGCGGCCGTGGGACGAAGAAGCCTTAGATAAAGCCAAGACGGAAGACAAACCGATTTTTCTCTCTATTGGGTATTCGAGCTGTCACTGGTGTACGGTGATGGAAGGAGAGGCGTTTTCTAATGCAGCGATCGCACAATACATGAACGAGTATTTTGTTCCGATTAAGGTCGATCGCGAGGAAAGACCGGATATCGATAGTATTTATATGCAGGCGTTACAGGCAATGACGGGACAGGGGGGATGGCCGTTAAATATTTTCTTGACCCCGAGCGATCGCATTCCTTTTTATGGCGGAACTTATTTTCCCGTCGAACCGGGTTTTGGTCGTCCCGCTTTTCTTGAGATTCTCCAAGGAATTCACAATTTTTACAATGGAGAGAAGGAGAAGTTACAAGGGATTAAAAAGGAAATGTTCGGTCTGTTAAAGCGATCGACCCTACTCCCCAAAGCACCGGATAACAGCCTCACGGAAGAATTATTGCAAACGGGGATCGAGATTAGCGTTCGCATTAGCGATCGCAACGATCCGGGATCTCCCAGTTTTCCCATGATTCCCTATGCGGATTTAGTGGTGCAGGGAAGCCGTTTTTCCCAGCAACAGGACGCGCAACAAGTCGCCAAACAACGGGGAGACGATCTCGCATTAGGCGGCATTTACGACCACGTTGCGGGAGGGTTTCACCGCTATACCGTGGATGCCACTTGGACGGTGCCGCATTTTGAAAAGATGCTCTACGATAACGGACAGATTTTGGATTATTTGGCTTCTTTGTGGAATGCAGGGATAGAAGAACCCTCATATCTGCGTGCGGTGGAGGGAACGATCGCATGGTTGCAACGAGAAATGACTTCGCCGCAAGGATATTTTTACGCGGCACAAGATGCAGATAGTTTCGAGACCCCCGCAGATATCGAACCGGAAGAAGGGGCATTTTATGTTTGGAAATATGCAGAGTTGCAAGAATTGCTGACACCCGACGAACTAGAAGCCTTGAAGACAGAATTTACCGTCAGTTCTGCGGGCAATTTTGAGGGCAAGAACGTCTTACAACGGCGAGGCGGGGGACAATTATCGGAAACGAGCGAAAAGGGGCTTTCTCGGCTATTTTTGGCACGGTATGGGGAGGCAATAGAAGCGATCGCGACGTTTCCTCCCGCACGAGATAATCATGAAGCCAAAACGACAGATTGGCAAGGGCGCATCCCTGCTGTCACGGATCCGAAAATGATTGCAGCATGGAATAGTCTAACAATTTCGGGATTGGCACGGGTGGCTGAGGTTTTTAAAAACCCGATCGCTTGGGAATTAGCCAAGAATGCCGCCAATTTTATTGTAGAACATCAGTGGCTTAACGGACGCTTTCACCGCTTGAATTATGAGGGACAGGTGCGCGTTTTGGCACAATCGGAGGATTACGCTTTGTTTATTAAAGCACTTTTAGATTGCGATCGCACTAGTGCGGTTATGGGGGAAACCGGGGGAATTTGGCAACGCAAAGCCATTGAAATCCAAGTAGAGTTTGACGAGTTTCTCTGGAGTGTCGAAATGGGAGGGTATTACAATGCACCGACGGATGCTAGCGACGATTTGTTAATCCGAGAACGCAGCTATATCGATAATGCCACCCCGGCAGCAAATGGGGTAGCAGCAGCAAATTTAGTGCGCTTGGGTTTATTAACGGAGAATACGAGTCATTTAAAACGTGCCGAGACCCTTTTACAGGCATTTGCTCCAGTGATGGAACAGTCTCCCCAAGGCTGTCCCAGCTTGTTTCTAGGATTGGATTGGTATTTACATTCTACCCTCATTCGGACGACAAGCGATCGCGTTGGCGAACTTACGTCGCGGTATTTTCCTAAAAGCGTTTATCAAGTTGAAGAACAAGTTCCCGAAAATGCGATCGGCTTGGTTTGTAAAGGGTTAGCTTGTCTGCCAACCCCCCAGAATTGGGAACAATTATTGACGCAAATTGAGAAATGTCACGGAATAGCGAGTTAAACAATGAAAGAGTGAGGTTTGAATTCATATCAAACCCGGAAAATCAACTTTAATATCGTAGGTTGGGTTAGCGACAGCGTAACCCAACACAAGCATTGATGCTGTTGGGTTTCGTGCCTCAACCGCAACCTACGCGATTATTCTTCTTTTAAAAAATAAGCAATTGCGGCATCTCCTAACCCTTGAGTTGCAACAGCCGCAGCAGCAGCAGAAGTTATGCTACCTGCTATGGGTAAAAACTTAATCGCAATATCTGCTAGTCCTATAGTTGTCGCATTTGTACCAACAGCTACTCCACTGGTTACTAAAAAATCTTTGACAGTTTCTTGGGAAAAACTACGACCACTTAGCCAACCAATATACATTACCATGAAAGTTTGAATAGCTAAGACAGGAGCAATAGAAGTACCCGGAATGGGATTTGTTGAAACTGCACCAGCAATAATTACACAAGCACTTTTTATAGTCTCAGCAACAGTGCGTTGAGTTGCTTTAATGTGTGCCATCCTTGCTAAACTTCCTCGTCTTTCTTTTGGTGTATATTTCATCATTATGTCAACTAACTTATCAATATTCCACCGATAGTCTTCGTCGGATAATATTAAACCAGAATTTCCTTCTTCGTATTCAGCATAAGCACAAGTAGGAATAGCTTCTTGAAGAGAGTAACGCAATTCTTCTTTTTGCTGAATATATTTGTAAAAGCTCCGAACACAATCATCAATATTTCTTCTTTTTCTCTCATCTTTATCATTATTGCCAGATAAATCAGCTTTCGGTGGAGCAACTTGATCGCATTGGGTTAAAACCCCAATTATAGAAAACTTCCTGTGAGCATGAATTTTTTTGATACTCTTGACAATAGATTCACAAATACTCAAATCCTCTTGAATGGCTGCATGAACTTCAGTGGCTTTACAAACCAATAAAATAATATCAGGATATTTTTCTGTTATAGCATTTTTTATACTGTCAAAAGGTGTTTTAGCTCTATCTTCTTGACGTGGAGCTTCTGCTTCTTGTAATCCTCTTGTGTCTAAAATATAAACTAAATCAACACCATCGTATTCATAAGTTTTCCATTGTGCTTTACCTGTTTCTGGTTTTACATCGCTTACTTCAGCTACCTTCAATCCACAAATAGCATTAATTAAAGCAGATTTACCCGATCTCGAACGACCCATAACCATGATACGAGGTGGACGAAGTGCTTGCATACCAGAACGTATATTCTCAACACTTTCTTGTAAATTGCTCGAAAAAGGAATTTTGTCAAGAATTTTCGCAATCAAGACTAATACACTCTCAGTACGATTTAAAGCAACTTCTTCCATAAGATTAATCTCCTAGTATTTGAAAAATTGGCGATCGCTTAAGCAACAGCAAACTCAGTCAGTTTACGAGTTTCCGGATCGTGGAAAGCCAAAACAATATCTTCTTTGGTTACACCTTTCCTTAATAGCTCATTGGCAATTCCCTCTTCTGTCCAATCTTCCTCAATATAAATTTTCTCGTTTTTAATCCGAATGTAAACAGAAATAGCATTAACTCTTCTCCAATCCTTCCATCCAATATTAAACCAAAGATATTGACTCCGTTGGTCATCAAACATTAACACCTCATCGATATCGGGATCGGGAACTTGAGATGAAATTCTCTCATATTCAGTTAAAATTTGTTTAACTAAGTTTTGATAATGGATTAACTTGTCCATTTACTAATCTCCTCTTTGTCAAGATCGACAATCAATAGTAAAACTTGAAACTTGTTTGGAATTAATTCAATGGCAACTTGTTTGAAAAACTTTTCATAAATTTTTGTGCCGATCGCCAAATAAACTTCATAATCGGGATGGGTATGAGAAAGAAATGTTCTATAAATTAGATATTGCCTTCCTTAGAATTAAGTGGGCGAGTCAATAAAGACTCACCCTCAAATTATACTAAACCAAAGCCTCCTCTAACTTTGGCATTTGCTCCACCGGAATCGTGCGTCCGAAATCTTCAAAATTCTCAATTTCATTGAAATTCAGATAGCGATATAAATCCGCCTTAAAGGGATCCACCTTTTCCGCCACAATGGATAAATACTCCTCAACCGTCGGAATTTTACCCAGTAAAGCACAAACCGCCGCCAATTCCGCCGAACCAAGATAGACGCGAGCGCCCTTACCCATGCGATTATTAAAGTTACGGGTTGAAGTCGAGAAAACCGTCGCCTCGTCCTCAACGCGAGCTTGGTTGCCCATACAGAGAGAACATCCCGGCATTTCCGTCCTTGCCCCCGCAGCCGCAAAGATACCGTAAACCCCTTCCTCGCGTAACTGTTGTTCGTCCATGCGAGTAGGAGGACAGATCCAGAGGCGACCTTTTACCGTCCCCGCACCCTCTAAAATCTTGGCAGCCGCGCGATAATGACCGATATTGGTCATACAAGACCCGATAAACACCTCATCCACTGTATCCCCCGTACATTCGCTCATGAGCTTCACATTATCCGGGTCATTAGGTGCAGCAACAATCGGCTCTTTAATCTCGTTTAAATTTACCTCCACAGTATCCACATATTCAGCATCCCCATCCGCAGACATCAAACTGGGATTTGCCAACCATTGCTCCATCTTGGCGATGCGACGCAATAGGGTACGAGAGTCTGTATAACCCCGTGCAATCATATTTTTCATCAGCACCACATTCGATCGCAAGTATTCTGCTACAGTTTCCTCCCCGAGTTTAATGGTACTCCCCGAACACGATCGCTCGGCCGTTGCATCGGTCAATTCAAACGCCTGTTCTACTTTCAAGTCGGGCAATCCTTCCATTTCCATAATGCGCCCGTTGAACGCATTAATTTTGTTCTCTTTACCAACGGTAAGTTTTCCTTCCTGCATGGCAACCCAAGGGATGGCATTGACAATATCTCGCAAAGTTACCCCAGGCTGCAATTCTCCGCTAAACTTAACCAGAACCGATTCCGGCATATCCAACGGCATCACCCCCAAAGCTGCCGCAAATGCCACCAAACCAGAACCGGCAGGAAAAGAAATCCCCAAGGGGAAGCGGGTGTGAGAATCGCCCCCAGTACCGACAGTATCCGGCATGAGCATCCGATTCAACCAGGAGTGAATGATACCATCTCCCGGACGCAAAGATACGCCTCCCCGCGTGGCAAAGAAATCCGGTAACGTTTTGTGAGTTTCCACATCTACAGGCTTGGGATAAGCGGCGGTGTGACAGAAAGTTTGCAGGGTGAGATCGGCACTGAAACCAAGGCAGGCCAATTCTTTCAACTCGTCCCGCGTCATCGGTCCCGTGGTATCTTGAGAACCTACCGTGGTCATCATCGGTTCGCAGGAAGTCCCCGGACGCACCCCCGGCGATCCGCAGGCTTTCCCCACCATTTTCTGTGCTAAAGTAAAGCCCTTGCCTGTATCTACGGGAGGAGTGGGACGAACGAAAAGCGTCGTCGGCTCTAAACCCAATGCTTCGCGGGTTTTATCCGTTAAACTGCGTCCGATGAGGAGAGGAATGCGTCCCCCTGCCCGGACTTCATCGAGAATGGTTTCCGGTTGCAGGGTAAACTGAGAAATAACCTCTCCTGCTTCGTTGGTCACTTCGCCTTTGTAAGGATGAATGGTAATGACATCTCCCGTATTCATGGCAGTAACATCGCATTCGAGGGGGAATGCCCCGGAATCTTCCCCCGTATTGAAGAAAATCGGCGCGATTTTTCCGCCTAAAATATAACCCCCTGCCCTTTTATTGGGAATAAAAGGAATATCATCGCCGATACACCACAGCAGAGAATTCATTGCAGATTTACGGGAGGAACCGGTTCCCACAACATCGCCGACATAGGCAACGGGATAACCTTTTTCTTTTAAGTCTGCAATGGTTTGCAATCCTTCCGGCATCCGCGACTCTAACATGGCGAGGGCATGGAGGGGAATATCCGGGCGAGTGGTGGCGTGAGGAGCGGGGGAAAGGTCGTCGGTGTTGGTTTCGCCGGGGACTTTAAAGACTGTGACGGTAATGCTTTCGGGAACTTTGGGCTTGTTGATGAACCATGCCCCATTCGCCCACGCATTGATGACCTGTTTGGCGTAAGGATTAGTCTCTGACAGATGCAAAACGTCGTTAAAGGCATCGAAGACCAAAAGGGTCTTGCTGAGGGCTGTAGCGGCTTCTGAGGCTAGGGCTTCGTCACGAGATTTGAGGAGTTCTACCAAAGATTGTACGTTATATCCCCCTACCATCGTCCCCAATAAGTCGATCGCTCCTTGTTTGGAGATGAGGGGACATTCGATCTCTCCTTTGGCGATACCCGTAAGAAAACCCGCTTTGACATAAGCCGCTTCATCGACACCGGGGGGAATGCGATCGCGCAACAACATTAAGAGTTCTTCTTTTTCCGCTTCGGGGGGATTTTTCAGCATTTCGCAGAGTGCGGAGGTTTGCGCGGCATTCAAAGGTAGGGGAGGAATGCCGAGTTGGGCACGTTCTGCGGCGTGTTGGCGATACTCTTGTAGCATAGGGGTTCTCCTTTATTCCGTCTCGGATTTACCATGATAATCGCTCTCGGTAACGGGCAACTGTTCCGAGGGAATGAATAGAAAGGATTTTGGTGCGATCGAGATATTACGAGAATAAAACGCAAAACAAAATACAAAAAATTGTTAAAAAATCATTAAGAAATCAAAAAACCATTGTCTTTTGAGGATATCTCTGACTTACCATTAAGTTCTGCAATAAAGTTACAAGGAAATTACAACATCATGGGTAATGTAAAGTTTACAGTGGTATTTAAATCTCAACAATCTGATGATTATATTTTGCAATGTTTACAAATGGCAAGATCTGAAATAGAAACAATGCAAAAAGAAAATGGAGAGTCTTATTCTGACGCAGAGTTAGAAGTTTTAGATGGTGAAAACCACAATTTTGTTTTAAAGTTAACTTCTGTAGAACAAAATCGTTTACCTTTTGAAACTGCCACGACTCTTGCTCGATCTGAAGTTGTTGAATCGGAGGATATCACCAACTTTACTCAGACACGTTATTGTTGTGGTGGCCAATGCTATTCTAAGCCATGTGCTTGAATAACAGCTATTGGGGATTGATAAAAAGATGGACAAGTTTAAAATAGGAAAAATTCTCTTCAACAAGATTGTCACATTAAGCAAGTTTTTTTGTGATTCCTTATTTCGCTTAGAGTGGAAGCAAATTGTCTTGATTTTTATGTTGCTTTTTTATAATCCTATCTTTGACATACTGACTGAATCAAAAAATGTACTTTCTCGTTCTTCGAGTATTACTTTTAAAGATATTTCGTTGAAGATAGAAAGTAAAATTGCTCTAAAAATAACAGATAAATTAAAAGAAAAACTCAAAAAAATTAGCTCCGATGAATTAAAAGTAGTGATCGAAACAGGAAAAAATATTCAAAATTTTAACAGACAAGAATCTAATTATTTAAAAAATAGAGCATCTTTAAAATTGTTGCATTCTGAGGGAATCATAGAACTAAATGAAAACTACAAAAGCCAAATCAGTTCTTTTTATAATGTACAGTATAAGTTATCTGAAGATGGCTTACTTTTATATGAGTTATTAATAGATTTTTCCTTGGATGTATTTGATGATGTGTCGGATTCATCGGATTGAATTACTTGAATATTTTTAAAATAGCAAAACAATGCTTCGCTTGAAACGCTTGGAAGAATTTTCAAGCTAGTAAAACAATATTTCACCAAATCCCGATAAGCGATCGCCGAGAAAATTCCCATTTTGTAATTCTGCAAGAATAGATTGCGTACCGGAACGAATGTTGTAATACTTCTTAGACAACTCCTTGAGTCTTTTAAGGCTTGCATAGTTGTTCTCCTCCAATCGTATTCTTGATTTTATCATAATAGTTGCTTCGAGATGGAGATGCGATCGCTTAATAATTAACCTGAAAAATCTGTATTCCTTCCTCCTCAAAAACCAACTGAAAATCTTGGGGTGATTCTCTAACCCATTTTAAAAAAGTCGGCGAATAATGACGCTGAGTATGAGCATAAGTATCGTACCAATGACCGCTTACTTTTCCCAACCAACTCGTCACTTGCTTTTTTGGGAGATAGATAACAATATAACAAACTTTTTTCTCTTGTAATAATTGCATAAATTGCGGATAATCAATATTAGTATCTAATTGTGTAGAAATTCCCAACGGAACGGCATACTGACTGAATTCATTATCCCAGCGATGGGTATTGGTATAAAAATAGCCCGTTCCCGACAAATAAGTATTAACATAAGGATCGCTCAAGATATAGCGGCGAATGGGATAATAATTTTCATTGGGATAGGGATCGTTGCATTGCTTCTCAGCATTGTCTCGCAGATATTGAATGACGGGTTGTAGATCGGAACCATCTAAAATCTGCGGGATTTTCAACCAACTGTGAATCATTTTTCCATAAATCGGATCGCGAGGTAGAAGGGAAGCGAAAATCAATAAAGAAATTAGAATATAGTGAATATATCGAGAGAATACTTTCGTTAATAAAGAAATGCGAGAGAAAAACCGCTCTAATTTCCCTGAAAAATGATGCAACAATAGAACGGGAAACATCCAAAATAAACACCCATAGAGCAAGCGATGAAACTGTTCGACTGCCATCACTCGCCGTAAGGCTTCAAGGATGAGAGGATTGCAAAAAATCAGAAAGGGAAACAGCGTTAATCCTGCCATCATATCCAACTTTCTCGCAGGTTTCCCAAATAGTAAAAATACAATGCTGGCGATCGCCGTTAACCATCCCACAAGACCGATCGCATGGCTGAGAGGAGTATAGCGAATAACATACATTTTCCAACCGAAAAGCGTTTCAATATTGAAAATATATAAATCTTGATATTCCAAATCCAGATTTTTTGTGAGAGGTTCGCGCCAACAACACAGGAAAATTGTTCCCAATAAACACAAAGCGATCGCGCCTATTAAAACGCGTCTAAATTGCGGCTTTAAACTGCGATAGCGAAAGAGAACTAGAGTCGTCGAGATCGCGGCAATGGCGATCGCCTGAAATAAAGTCGATTGTTCGTGATTATCCCAAGTCAACCACAGGAGAGGAGGCAGAAATAATAAATAACGCCACTGTTCTTTTAAAAAGAGTGCAATAATTAAAACTAAAGTTTCCAGATAAATAATATAAGCCATCATCGGACCGGAAAAGACACCATAGCGATAGAAACTAATAGCGTCGTAGCCAAAATACCCTAAAGACATCAAACCCGCAAACAAGCTAACAGGAACGTTATTCACAATCAGTCTGGCAACGCGAATCATTTCCCACAGAAGTATTCCTTGAGTTATTGCCGAGACGAAAGATAAACCCAATCGTTTTCCATAGCTTAAAGCTGATGGTTGCAGCAGCCAATGTTCGTAAAATGTGGCAAAAGTGACGTAACGACTATCTGTTCGGTAGTGCATAAATCGGGCTTTTTCCCATGTTTGAATGCGATAGAAATAATCGACCGAATCTGATGGATGTTCTAAATAAGGACCGATATAAATCATTGCAACAAGGAAACAGAGAAGAAAGACGATCGTTACCCGATCGAGAGGCAAATCTTGCTTGCGCTCTTGCCAAAACGATCGCTGCGGTTGTAATATCCACCAAACTCCCCCCGTCATCGCTACGCTAAACGCGATCGTTGCAAACATCATCCGGATGGGTTCAACGGGTGTACCTAAACGACGACCTAATATATAGATGAAAAAATAAAAGCACCATCCCCATGCAAAAACCGGAAGAAATCGGGATTCAAGTCCAAAATGCTTGAGAATGAGTTGGTTAACCCCATGATTGATAACGAGAAGAGAAAAGAAAAAGGCAAAAAATTGTAAAAAGAAAACGAGCATAATTTACAATAAAGAGGTAATTATAATCCGTTTTCGTACACTTGACAAAAAGGAAAATCTTTGCTACAAAGTACGAAGGTTACCGCTCCACAATACCTCAGCATAAATTCCAGATAGTTTTCCGTGATGTAGATCGCTAGTCAAGAGACAATGAGATCGCCTAAAATCCTGCCTCATCTCACCCGCACGAAGGAGGAAGATCGCTGCATCGTCCGGGCGATCGCGAGATAGTAATCTCGTGAGGAATTGAGGAACGGATTATGAACAAGCTCCAGAATAACCCCATCGCTCGTAGTTTTGCCGCCATTTTAGCCGCTTTAACCTTTGCCACTCCCGCGATCGCATCTGAAACTCTCCACAATGCCGAAACAACTCGCAACGCACTCATGAGCTTCTCCGAAGGCGTTCATTTATACGGCGAGTCGGCAACCCCCAACGCAATTGGTAAATCTTACGCGATTCTGACAGTCGCAGCCGGAGAAATTACAGGAGCATTTTATCAGCCTCATTCTTCTTTTGATTGCTTCCGAGGAAAAACTGAAGCGGGAGAGTTAGTCTTAAGGGTTACAGATAGCTACACTGGAGAAACCTTCCCCTACTCGATCGCCATTCAAGATACCTCCTTGCTGGCTTCTCTGGGGGATATTCACACCAGTCAACCGGGTTTAGAAGGATTTCATCGCATTGAGGAAATTAGCGATCGCGATCGCGAACTCCTGCAAACCTGTCATGCACAATAAAGGAATAAAAGCAAGATGAATTTGAAGGGCAACGATCGCGCTTTGCAAGATATTCTCGCAAACGCCAAGACAATCGCTGTTGTCGGACATTCTAACAAACGCGATCGCCCCAGTTATCGCATTGCCCGATTTTTACGAGAGAAAAGCTATAGGGTGTATCCCGTCAATCCTACTATGACGGAAATTGAGGGGATGCCTTGTTATTCTTCTTTAAAAGAGATTCCTGAAGCGATCGATATTGTCAATATTTTTCGACGCTCTGAATTTTTGCCCGAAATTGCCACCGAAGCGATCGCAATCGAGGCAAAAGTTTTTTGGGCGCAAGAAGGGATTATACATCCAGAAGCCGCTCAAATTGCAGCAGAAGCAGGCTTAAAAGTTGTCATGGATGTTTGTATCATGATTGAGTCTCAACGCTTGTTAAAGTAGCACGATCGCATTTCTCGACCTCAAAACGATGCGATCGCTATTTTTCTTCATCCTTTGCTTTCGTTGACTTGCGCGATCGAGTTGTTTTTGCTTTTGTTGTTTTTGCTTTTGTTGTTTTTGCTTTTGTTGTTGTTGATTTTCGTGCAGTCGATTTGCGCGTTGTTTTCGTCGTAGCTGCTTTTTCTGCCAATAATTTCAACGCTGTTTCTAAGGTAATTCCCTCAACAGTTTCCCCTTCCGGAATCCCCACATTTGTTTTTTCATGTTTGATATATTTCCCGTAAGGACCTTCATAAATGTTCACGGGTTTATCGTCATCGGGATGCTTGCCTAGTTCTCGCAAGGGAGTTTTAGCTGCACCGCGTCCCCGTCCCTTTTTGGGTTGTGCTAATAGCTCTAAAGCACGTTCTAACGTAATCGTTAAAACATCATCGGGAGCCTTTATCGAACGATAATCCTTATCTTTTCCGAGGGTATGAACCACATAGGGACCGAAACGCCCGTTATTCGCTTGAATTTTCCCTTCTTTCTCTGGATGCACTCCCAATGTTCGCGGTAAAGCTAACAATCCCACGGCAATCTCAAGGGTTAAATCTTCCTGTTTCATTCCTTTAGGAAGAGAAGCCCGCTTTGGCTTTTTATTCTCTTCGGTTTTCTCGCCTAACTGCACGTAGGGACCGTAATTACCCGTGAGAATATAAATTGGTTCGCCTGTTTCCGGATGCAATCCTAATTTATCCGGACCTTCCAATTTTTGCCGGATTAAAACTTCCACTTGCTCGGGATTCAAATCTGAGGGCGTTAGATCGGGGGGAATCGACGCAGCAACCTTTTCTCCTTCATTTTCTACCTCGATGTAAGGACCAAAACGCCCGATTTTTACCCTTGCCCCGAGGTTTTCTAAATTAACAACTTTAGCAATGCTGGGATCGATTTCTTCTTCGCGGACTTTAACTTGAGTTTCCAGTCCCATTTCCCCTAAGTAGAACCCTTCTAAATAGGGCAACCATTGCACCTCTCCCGTGGCGATTTCATCAAGGGTTTGTTCCATGCGAGAAGTAAAGCGCGTATCGACTAAATCGTTAAAATGCGTTTCCAATAAGTTGGTGACGGCAAAAGCAGTAAACGTGGGAATGAGAGTTTTATTCCGCATTTGAACGTATTCGCGTTCGACGATAGTATGAATAATACTTGCATAGGTACTGGGACGACCGACACCCTCAGTTTCTAGAACTTTTATAAGAGATGCTTCTGAATAACGCGCGGGGGGTTTAGTTTCGTGCTTTAAGACTTCGAGTTCGTTACATTGGGGAATATCCCCTGCTTTGAGTTCTGGTAACAAGACCTCTTGATTCTCTAAAGCTGCATCGGGGTCGTCAGAACCTTCTACATAAGCGCGGAAAAAACCGGGAAAATCAATGCGCTTGCCATTAGCGCGAAATCCAGCATCTTCTACGTCAATATTGACGGTAATTTGCGTGAGACGCGCATCTGCCATCTGACAGGCAACCGTCCGCTTCCAAATCAAATCGTAGAGGCGAAATTCGCGATCGCTCAATCCGGTTTCTCGGGGGGTGCGAAAGGTAGAGCCTGCCGGGCGAATGGCTTCGTGAGCTTCCTGTGCGCCTTTACTTTTGGTCGTATATTGCTTGGGTTTGGGGCTGAGGTATTCTTTCCCGTATTTCTCTTCTACACAAGCTCTCGCCGCCGCGATCGCCTCTTCGGACAAATGCACTGAGTCGGTCCGCATATAGGTAATGTAACCTTCTTCGTACAATTTCTGTGCCGTCTTCATGGTATCCCGCGCCGATAAGCCCAATTTGCGGTTGGCATCCTGTTGTAGGGTCGAAGTGGTAAAGGGGGGATAAGGACGGCGTTTGGTGGGGCGTTCTTCAATGTTGGCGACTGTCCAAGTTTTATCGACGATGCGATCGCTCAAGGCGGTGGCTTCTTCTTCATTTAACAGCACCACGTCTTTCCCCTTGGCTATTTGCCCGGTATTGGGATCAAAATCGTTTCCCGTTACCAGTTTTTTACCCTTTAAGGTGATGAGTTTGGCTTCAAATACGCTCTTTTTTTGCTCTAAAGTGGCTTTTAAATCCCAATAGCCCCCCGATCGGAAAGCGCGACGTTCTCGTTCTCGCCGCACGAGCAGGCGTACTGCTACCGATTGCACGCGACCTGCCGACAAACCGTAAGCAATTTTTTTCCAGAGAAGAGGGGAGAGAGTATAACCGACCAAACGATCCAAAATGCGGCGGGTTTCTTGGGCGCGAACTAAGTTATCATCGATTTCTCGGCAATTTTGCAATGCCCTTTGAATGGCATCCTCGGTAATTTCGTGGAATACCATGCGCTTGATTGGCACTTTGGGCTTGAGAACTTGCAGCAGATGCCAAGCAATACTTTCTCCTTCTCGGTCTTCGTCAGTGGCGAGAATCAGTTCGTCAGCAACTTTTAGCGCTTCTTTGAGTTCTTTAACGACCTTCTTTTTCGTTTTGGGGATGACGTAGAGAGGGGTAAATTTATTTTTGACATTAACGCCGAGTTTAGCCCAGTCCTTGTCCTTGTGGGCGGGGGGAATTTCATCTGCAGAAGGAGGTAGATCGCGAACGTGACCGATTGAGGCTTCAACGCGATAGCCATTGGGTAGGTATTTGCGGATGGTTTTAGCCTTAGTGGGAGATTCGACAATGACGAGGGTTGACATGGGCATTAATGAACCTTGACAAGATGAGAAGGGAATGGGGGTAGACGATTACCCTTCGCAAGCTACAGGAGAGCAGAACATTCTGTGCATCCGTACCGCTTTTTCCTATCAATACCATATCCCAACAAAAATGGGGAGGTCAAAAATATGATGTTCTCTCCCGAGGGAATCTTTCGCAAAGTCCGCCCATTCGATCGCGCGATCGCCATCTCCCCTCGAATAATCCGATTTTACTACAATTGCGTTACATGAATTTATTCTACGGAAAAGATAGTATAAATTTATTCATGATCGTATAAACTAAAATCGCGATCGAGCCAAATCAGATGCAATATTTCACCGTCGCGATATCCCACCATTGGGGCTTTACCACAGAAGCGAAACGCAATAAAATTAACATCTTCTGTAATAAACTTAGGAATACTTACGTTAATATCATCTCTGGAAATTTTCTCATATCCCAAACCGTGTCTTGGCGCTTGCCTGAGTTCTCGCCAAGATAGTTGGCTTAATCTATCTAACGTATCGATTAAAGCTGCTTTTTCATCCTTGGTACATTGAGCAATGCTGTACTGGCGATCGAGATATTTAAAACTGAAAATAGGCTTCTGTAGATATGGATCCAATTCGTGTTTCTGACTTCTTATCTGGTTTCCTTCAGAAACCGAAGGTTGTTTAAATTTTTTTCCTTTGTTTTTGGATTTTTTTGTCATTAAACTAATTGACTTTTAAAATACTGCTTTAGAGAGTCAAGTGAAATTTTAGACCCTGTTGGTGTATTTTGTGACGGTGGTTCGTTATGAGCGAGATTTCTCAATTTCCATGCTGAAAATTGTCCGTAAACCTCATATACTTCTTCTAATACTTCCTTTAAATCGTCATCAAACTTTGAATAATCAAAATTTTCTGGAAAAGGCAAGCTACCCGAACCATACTCTTTATACTCATGATAAATTTCTGGAACTACAGGTCCATGAGTCCAAGATTCAATAGACTCAGTAAAAAGGGGGCGATCGAACAATGCTAAATGAAGCCCTTGAGCGTAATATAATAATTTCTGCAATTTCAGGTTAGAAATTAACTCACCGGCACTATCATTATTGTCATAAGCTAGAGCCAAAAAGTATTGTGCGGCATCTCGAGCGCTAATCATAATTCTCCTTCTTTGCATTTGTGATATTAATATTTTACCTTATTTCTCTGTCTTTAAGCCATCGACTTGATACCATGCAACTGCTCGTGCTTCGTATCTAGGAGAAGAATTGTTTATGCTCCTCAACCTCGTACATGAGAAAATGTGACAAGTAGCGCGATCGCAATTAAACGGAAACACTCATTTCATTCTGCAAGGGTTGTGGTTGATTGTCGGTTACGATAGGCTGATATTCTCGTTCCGAAAAAGGCGAGAATTCCTTTGGCCATTCAGCCGTCATATTACAGAGCAAACGAAATTGAAGGGGAGTAGGTGCGGGATTGATTCTTTCAACATGAACGCAAACTAAATCCCGTTTTTCTTGGCAAATGTCTAAGATATCGGCAACCAAATATCGCGGACAATAACCGACATTATAACGATCTTTCGTACAGAGTAAGAGTGCTTTAGAGTCGTAGAGATTTTGGAAATCATGGGTTAAATATAATCGTTCGTTCGGTTGCAAAGACTTAATGCGATCGCTAGAAGATTTTGGCATATATCTAAGACCATGAGCGAAAAAATGAATATGATACAATCCATTGCGATCGGGTTCGGGACGCGGGAAAATCTCAAAATTATCTGTCGCTTTGCGTCCGCCACTGCGAGATAAAATTGCGATGGGATCGTCGCGATCTCGTGGAATATTCAACGCTTGAATATAATCTTGATAATCTGGACGAGAAGGACGCATCAATCGATTGGCGAAGAAGGGAAATGGCTCAACTGCTTTATATACTTTGGTCAGTTCTGGAAAGGAGTGTAAAAGCGAAAAATTAGGATTGCTTTTGGCACTGCGAACGCCTTCAGTATAAACAAATTTATATAGTTCCCCATCAAAGGTCAAGCGACCAATGGGAAACCAAGAACGACTTTCGGAATCTTGCCAAGCTAAAAATAGTGTAGGGATTTGCATTTACAATAACTCCAGTAACTTTGCTCGATTGACTTCTAAGATTTTGAGTGCAAATTCAATAGCAATGGGCGTAATTCGCTTTTCAGGGACTCGCAAAAATAGCTCTCGGATATTTTCGGCTGAAATCATTGCCAAACGATCCAACCAAATACGAGATGCTTCGGGACGAAATTCTGTAGCTTTACAGAAAGCATCCAATGTTTTAAGGGGTTTGCTATCATTAATTTTATCATACAAGCAAGATTTACACTTGGCTGCATAGGCTTCTACAGAATACCCTTTATCATTTGTGGTTAATCTTGCCTGTCGTCTTTGATCCGGTTCGTTGCGACCGAGACTGGAAGCATGGTCGTAGGTTGGAGCTAAATAGTTTTGCTGTCCCACGCAGATAAAGGCCCAGTTTTCGTGATGGCGATCGCTATTACCAATCCAAGCATCTAGCATTAAGTAGCCAATAAAAACATCGACAGCAGTTTCAATTCCTTTGGGTAGCATCCAATCAGGCAATAAATGTACAGATGGATCGTCAAGAACTTTCAAAACATTTCCGAGAGTATGTTGGGAAGGCGATCTAGCATTTCTAGGATAGTCTGGCATGAGCTTAAAAAGTATATCGTTACCCAAATCTAGCCTGCCCATTTCCGGTAAAAAAGAGGGTGAAATAATACCTCGACATTCTTCAAAAGTTGCTAATTCGTAATCGGCGTGAGGTCAACTCAAAAGTTGACATAATTCTGCGGCTATTTTCTCCGACCAATCTTCACCTGTATTGGGACGTGCTTTTTTGTACAAGCAACGTCCGCGATCGCTATCTCGAAACCAAAATTTCTCTTTGGTTCCCATTTCCTCCGATTCTTCCGGAGCATCTAAAGGAACTTCAATAATCGGAAATCGTCCGGTCACAAATTTTTTAATGAGTTTTCTCGTTTATAAAATTGCAAATCAAATTGCCTGATTAGCGAGGAATTTCTACAATGGTTTCATTCTCTTTCAACTGAGAAATGCGATCGCCCACCCCATCTTTTTTCCATAAATTCACCGACTTCACGGGAACGTAAAATAAGCGTTGGGTTTGGGAAATAACGGCAAAACGTTGATTTTCTGGCGGCGCGATCGCAATGCCGACCAAGCGATCGCTTTTGTTAACAAACTGCATCACCTGCGTACCGATATCACCGCGATTGGCCTGGCGAATGAGATTTAAAGGAATGCGCTTGGCGTAACCTTGTTGGGTAACGAGGAGTAAATTGCGATCGGAGGGTAGGGCAATACCACCGATAATTTCTTCTTTCACCCGCACCCGCGTCGCCTGATTGCCGAGAGTATTGCGTCCCATCACCGGAACTTGTTCGTCATCAATGCTGAAACGCAAAACCCGTCCTGCCGAAGTCGCGATCGCCATCTCGTCCCCTTCTGTTGCCCAACCGACATAATTCAGGCGATCGTCTTCCTTAAACTTAATCAGCACGGAACCGCGATTGGTCAATCCTTCCACCTCAGCCCCCGCCAAACGCTTAATCCGTCCGTTTTGGGTTAATAATACTAGAAAATGTTTATTGAGGTCTTTGGGAGCAAAAAAGCAAGAAAAGATAGCTTCCCGCTTATTTTTAACGCTGCCGGGTAAATATTTGATCAGAGGTAAAGCCTTTCCTCCCGACTCGGGAATGTCTCCCACGATTACTGGATAAGCCTTACCGCTATCCGTCACCGTTATCAACTGTTCTCGCCCCGCGATCGCCTCCCGACACAGCGGCAAATCTTCCGGTTTCTTCGCTGCTTTTAGTTTTTCCGGGGGCGACTGCCAGCAAACCCCTCCCTTGCGCGTCACCTCCAACACCGCATCATCAGGAATGCGAAATAAATTGTCCCGACTCGGGGCAGAATTTTTCTCCTTCTCCCCCCGCTTCCCCTTGGGCTGAGCGGAGTCGAAGCCCTGCTCCCGACGCTCCCCCTGCTTCCCCTTCTCCTCCGTCACGATACGAGTGCGGCGATCGTCGCCAAATTTGCGCTTGAGGGAGCGGAGGTCTTTTTTCAGGGATTTGAGCAATTCCTTGCGATCGTGCAACAACAATTCCAATCCAGCAATTTTCTCTTGTAACTCCTCTGCTTCCGTCTCCAATTTTTGTCGCTCCAACCCCGTCAAGCGGCGCATGGGCATCGCTAAAATCGAGTCCGCTTGAGCTTCGCTAATCCCCAAACGCTCTTGTAAACTCACTTTCGCCGTCGTACCATCGGGAGCGTGGCGGAGAATTTCAATCGTCAGATCGAGGTTGTTTAACGCCGCCAGTAATCCCTCTACTAAATGCTGTCGCCGTTGTGCCTCCTCCAAATCGTGAGTATAGCGGCGGACGAGAGTCTGTTCGCGGAATTTCAAAAACTCCTCTAACACTTCCCGCAAACTCAACTGACAGGGTTTATTGTTCACCAACGTCAGTAAAATTGCCCCAAAATTGTTCTGTAAAGCGCTGTATTTGTAGAGTTGGCGCAGGACTTCCCTCGGATTTGCATCTCGCTTGGTTTCGATCACGACCCGCATTCCATCGCGATCGCTCTCATCCCGAATATCCCCAATGCCTTCAATACGCCCTTGATTGACCAAATCTGCCACTTTTTCGATCCACCCCGCCTTATTCACCTGATAGGGCAGTTCCGTGACAATAATAGCCGCTTTGTTCCGGCGTCGCTTCGTTCCCACTTGTATTTTTTCAATGCGAGCGACTCCTCGCAGGGTAATAATTCCCCGTCCCGTTTGATAAGCATCGCGAATCCCCTTTATGCCAACAATTTCCCCTCCCGTGGGAAAATCCGGGCCTGGAATTAACTGCCAGAGTTTTTCATCGGCTAAATCCGGTTTATCGACGAGGGCAATTAAGCCATCTACCAATTCTCTCAGATTGTGAGGCGGTACGTTAGTGGCCATTCCCACAGCAATCCCCGTACAGCCATTGAGGAGCAAAAGGGGCAGTTGGGCGGGCAAAACCACTGGCTCTTGCTGAGAGTTATCAAAATTATTGGTGTAATCCACCGTAGAATCGCCAATCTCCCCCAACATGGCCTGATGGGCGATCGCTGCCAATCTTGTTTCCGTGTAGCGCATGGCGGCGGGGGGATCGTTATCCACGGAACCGAAATTTCCATGACCCGCTAACAGGGGATAGCGAGAGGAAAAATCCTGCACCATGCGAACCAAAGCATCGTAGACCGCCTGATCCCCGTGGGGATGATATTTCCCCAAAACATCCCCCACCACCCGAGCGCATTTGCGATAGGGGCGATCGGGCGTCAACCCCAACTCGTGCATGGCATATAAAATCCGGCGATGAACGGGTTTGAGTCCGTCCCGCACGTCCGGCAAAGCTCGACCGACAATGACGCTCATGGCATATTCTAGATAAGACCGTTCCATTTCTGTATGGAGTGCCGTGGGAATAATTTGCCCGGTCTCTAGTAGGTTTAACTGTTTGGCCATGAGTTTTTGCGTCCTTAATGATTTTTTTCTTACGGCTTGGAGGGGATAGTGGATTATCCTAAAGAATGGGAATATTACAAAAGGTGAAGCCTCCCCATTTATTCTCTCTTGCCATTTTTATCCGCATTGTTCGCGATTAATGTCATATGAAAACCGTTTTGATTGTAGAAGACGATCCCATTAATCTTCGCGTTTTTTCTAAGATTCTCAAAAAACGTGGCAATTTGGAGGTTAAGGGAACAGAAAATGTCGAAGAAGTGATGAATGCCGCCCAAGCACGAGAGGTGGATATTATTTTAATGGATGTTTCCCTCGCTCATAGCGTTTATCAGGGACAGGCCGTGGATGGCATTAAAATTACGCAAATGCTTAAGGCCGATCCCAAAACTGCCGATCTGCCCATCATTTTGGTGACGGCTCACGCCATGGAAGGCGATCGCGAAAACTTCCTCAAACAAAGCGGTGCGGATGGTTATATTTCCAAGCCCGTGGTGGATCATCACGAATTTGTCGCTCAAATTAAGCGATTTTTGGGCGAGGAGGAGAATTAGGAAAAGAAATTTACGATTTCTTAACTAAAAATATTTGTACTACAAAATGGGGAGGGTTGGCAAGCCCATTCGATGAATAGAGCATCAGATGAACCATCTAAGCGAAAACCAACCCACCCCCCAGCCCCCTCCCAAGAGGGGGAGTCGGAGTTTACAGGAAAGGGTGGGAAGTAATCGGAGAGATTTTTGGCGATCGCCTTTTCGCGACATCCATAAACCTCAATGCCCTTCTTGTCCCCCTCTTGGGAGGGGCTAGGGGTGGGTCGCATTACCGAGAGCAGTAAAAATATATTGTCCCTGCATTGACTAAATGAAACACCCCATCATTCCCTACAATCCCAAACTCAAAGCACGGGCTCGGGAACTCCGCAAAAACATGACCAAAGGGGAACGCAAACTCTGGCAACATCTCAAGGGAAAACAAATGAGGGGTTATGACTTCGATCGCCAGCGTCCCATCGACCAATTTATTGTTGATTTCTATTGTAAAGCCTTAATGTTAGCGATTGAAATTGATGGTTCTTCTCATAATAGCGAAGAGGCACAAGAACGCGATCGCGACAGACAATACCGATTAGAATCATTGGGCATCCGATTTTTACGATTTCAAGAAGGTGAGGTTTGCGAGCATATCGATGGGGTTTTGCTGGCGATCGATGATTGGATAGAAAGACAGACCCACCCCCCAACCCCCTCCCAAGAGGGGGAGTCGGAGTTTGCGGGAAAGGGTTGGGATTAATCGAGTAGATTTTTGGCGATCGCCTTTTTTCAACACCCCAGAATCTAAATCCCCCTCTTATCCCCCTCTTGGGAGGGGCTAGGGGTGGGTTTACTTGGTAAAACAACAAAATCAACGACTGACAAGTGCCTGAATGCGAGGCGTTGCGAGAAACTGTGCCGCATCTGCCAGCAGTCGTGCGCCCCAAAGATTTTCTTCGAGAAAATCCAACTCAGCGTACTTGCGATCGCGGGAAAGGGCTTCTTCTCCCAATTGCAAAGCCCGTTCCGGTTGTCCTTCCGTGTAAAGAGCAACCGCAATCGCGAGTTTGGGTTCGACAGCATCGGGATCGATCTCCAGAGCCTTGTTCCAAGAAGCGATCGCTCCCTTAACATCCCCTTGCTCGTATTCGATCAAACCAATATTATTAATAGCCGGCCAGAAATCCTCTTGTTGGGTAAAAGCAACGTCATAAGAAGCGATCGCATCGTCGTAGCGTTGCAACATCAAATAAGTATTGCCGAGATCGAAGCGAGCCTCAATGGACTCGGGGTTAAGATCCAATCCGGCTTCTAAGACCTCTAAAGCCTCTTCAAAGCGTCCTTTTTGGAAATAGGCAGACCCCAAGGTAAATAAAATCCCCGGCTCTTCCGGGGCAAGTTCTTGCGCTTTGAGAAGGGTTTCAATCCCGCGATCGAGTTCTTGTTGCTGAACGTAAAGGCTGCCCAAAATAAACCAAGATTCAAAAATGTTGGGAGCCAATTGAGTCGCCAGCTTGGCCCGAGGGACGGCCAAGTCATATTGCTCGAAGCGCACGAGCTGGACGACATCCTGCACGAGGACGATGCCATTTTCTTCTAAATCCTCAACATTCAAATTAAACGTATAGGGGAGCAAGGCTTGTCCGAAGGCGGGGGCAGCCAATTGCCAAGACCCTGCTATTGCTAAAACCGAAAGTAACCAGTTCCTCTTAGGCACGATATCGCTTGAAACCTTTGCTATCAACTATCATCATAGTGTAATGATAGTGTGCGAGATCGGCGAATGGTTTGATTCGTTCCCAAAAAGATATCTCGAGTTTTCGACAGATGCCGAAAACATTGTTCATCATTCAGCGTTCACGGAAATGACCTTTTCTTCGCGAAATTTTCTCCCTTGGATTATTGTTGGCGTTGCCAGTGCCAGTATTGTTGGCGTTGGCGGCATTACATATAATGCGATTTTTGGCGAGTCCGAACTCGAACAATATACCGTTCTCGTTGAAGAAGAATCTTTGCGCGTCCGCATCAAAGCCAGCGGGACCGTGACTCCTTTCCAAAGCGTCAATATTTCTCCCAAGCGTGCGGGAGTTCTCCTGGAACTCCGGGTAGAGCAGGGGATGGAGGTAGAAGCCGGACAAGAATTAGCCGTTATGGACAATGGGGAAGTTCAGGCACAAGTGTTGCAGGCACAAGCCAACCTCCGTCAAGCGGCGGCGAACGGTCAAGCCTCAACCACCGAAATTAATTCCGAGATCGCCCAAGCTCGAGCTCGGGTTGTTGCCGCCGCTGCCAGTATTGAAGAAGCCGGTCAAAGAATTCCCACGGAAATCAACGAAGCGCAGGTTCGCGTCCGAGAAGCAGAAATTCGCCATCGCAATGCGGAAGTTCGCTTTCAACGCTACCAACAAACCCAAGAAACGGGAGCGATTTCTACCAATACTTACGAGGATGCGGGGGTAGAATTAGCGGCAGCACAAGCGGAATTATTGGCCTCGCAAGAAGCCCTCAAACGAGAAGTCGAAACGAGAACCCCGGAACTGAATCGCTTGCGTGCCAATCTACAAGAAGCGCAAATCAATCTCCAAGGCTTGCAAAGTAAGGGGCGTGCGGAAATCGTACAATTGGAAGAAGCCGCAAAAGCCGCCCAAGCGCAATTCTTAGAGGCGCAAATCCGACGAGCCGATACGGTGATTCGCGCGCCTTTTAAGGGGATTATTACTCAACGCTATGCTACTCCAGGGGCTTTTATTACCCCGACTACCTCCGCCTCGGCGACGGCTTCGGCGACTTCCACTTCGATTTTAGCGATCGCTCGGGGTTTGGAAGTTCTCGCCAAAGTTCCCGAAGTCGATGTTGGCAAATTGCAACTCAGGCAACCGGTAGAAATTGTGGCTGATGCCTTTCCCAATAAGGTTTTTCGCGGTGCCGTGCGCTTGATCGCCCCCGAGGCGGTGGTAGAAGATAACGTCACTTCTTTTGAGGTGAAGGTTTTTGTCGATCCCAACCAGAAAGAACTGCGATCGGGCATGAATGTAGACGTTACTTTCGTCGGACAATCCCTCGCGAACAGTACGGTTATTCCTACCGTGGCGATCGTGACCCAAGACGGCGAACAAGGAGTGATGGTCGCCGATGATAACAATCGACCCGAATTCAGACTGGTTGTTTTGGGGGCCACCATTGACGACAAAACGCAAGTGATTAGCGGTTTAGAACCGGGAGAGCGCATCTTTGTCGAACTTCCTCCCCAATATCAACCCAAAGAAGAGTAAGAGTCTTTCGAACCTGCAATGAACTCATATCTGAATGCGCTTAATCATCTATCTCTCCCACGGGGACAAAATAAAGAATCGATCGCCGTTTCTTTATTTTCAGGAGGGGGAGGCCTCGATCTGGGGTTATCTTTGGCAGGATTTGACTTTCGATATGCAAACGATCGCGTCAAATATTATTGCGATACCATTTCATATAATTTCAAAAATTGCATCACGGAAATCAAAGATGTTCAAAATGTGAAAGGACAAGAAATCAAACAACTCATTGACACGGAAAGCATCAGTCTAATTGCCGGGGGCCCCCCTTGCCAAGCCTTCAGTATTTTAGGTAAACGAGAATCTTTTGCCGATCTGCGAGGACAGCTCGTTTTTGAGTATATTCGTCTGATTAATGAGTTAGAACCAGAAGTATTTATTTTTGAAAATGTACCCGGACTCTTAACGCTTAACGGTGGCAAAGATTGGGAAAATCTCTACAATCATTTTCAAGTTGAAACTGGATACAATCTGTATACTTCTATGTTAAATGCTGCCGATTATGGCATTCCACAAATCAGAAAGAGAGTTTTTGTTGTTGGATTTTACAAACCTACAGAATTTAGCTTTCCCAATCCGAAGTATTGCAATCCATCAAATTTGAATATATCGGATCGATCGCGATTAAATTGGATACCGGCGAAACTCGCTCTTGAAGATATTAATCATTTGCACAATCACGATCTTCGCAAGCATGGAGAGCGAGTGCGTTGTCGATACGAAAAAGTTCCTCAAGGCGGGCGCGATCGCGTAGACCATACAGATAGAATAGATCCTGAAAAACCCGCAAGAACTGTTTTAGTGGGTTCTAAAGCGGGAGGAGGCAGACCGCATATTCATCCCTATTTTCCTCGGCATATTACCGTAAGAGAAGCCGCACGCCTTCAATCGTTTCCCGATTGGTATAAATTTTTAGGGACTTCAACAGCACAATACAGACAAGTCGGGAATGCCGTCCCACCATTACTCGCTTTTGCGATTGGAAAATCGATTAAAACCGCACTAAGATAAACCCCAAAAACACCTATTAATCTCTAAAAAATGGATACATCAGAAAGTATTAGAATGGCGAGCGGCACTTTGCTCGAAAATAAATTACGAACTGCTTTGACCATGTTAGGAATCATTATTGGCAATGCTTCGGTGATTGCAACAATTGGTTTCGGACAGGCAGCCCAAAAACTCGCCAATGATGAATTTGAGTCTCTCGGTCCGGATGTAATTTTTATCGTACCGGGCTCGCAAAAGGATCGTCAAACGACTTTTGAACTTCCCAAAACATTAGTGTTAGAAGATGCCGAGGCGATCGCGACGCAAGTTCCCGCCGTTCGGGAAGTTGCTCCGCAAATTAACTTGCAAATGACGACGGCATATCGCGATCGCAATGCGCGGCATTTAGTATTGGGAGTCACGCCGGAATTTGTTCCCGTGCGAGATTTTGAAGTGGAACGAGGGCGTTTTATTAATGAACTCGATGTGAGGAGAAATACTAAAGTTATCGTCTTGGGATCGGAATTAGCGGACAGATATTTTAGCGATCGCGATCCCATTGGTAAGAAGGTTCGCATCAAAAATATTAGTTTTGAAGTGGTGGGGACGATGCAATCGAAAGGGTCTTTTTTAGGAACGAATCAAGATGAAGCCGTTTACGTTCCTCTGAGTACGATGGCCAATCAATTAGTCGGGGAAACCTCGATTTATGGAACGCAAGTTAGCTTTATTTCCGTCTCGGCTCGCGATCGCCAAAGTATTAATGCAGCCAAATTTCAAATCGAAAATTTATTGCGCTTGCGTCATAATATTGTAGGAGAAGACGATTTTACCGTGAGAACCCAAAAAGATATTTTGAGTATTGTCGGGACTGTCACCGCAGGATTAACGGCATTGCTGGCAGGTATTGCAGGAATTTCCTTAATTGTTGGCGGTATTGGGGTGATGAATATCATGTTAGTTTCTGTCACGGAACGCACCCAAGAAATCGGACTGCGAAAGGCAATGGGAGCTAAAGATAAAGACATTTTATCGCAGTTCTTAGTAGAATCTACTATTGTTTCTGCGATCGGAGGATTTCTTGGCACAATTGTCGGGATTGGCGGTATTGTCTTTGTCAGTCTAGTCTCGCCTCTTTCAGCAGTGATTTCTCCTTTTGCCGTTATTTTAGCCGTTGGCGTATCGGGAGGAATTGGCTTGGGATTTGGCGTCTTTCCCGCTCGTCGGGCGGCAAAACTGGATCCGATTGTTGCTTTAAGAAGACTTTAATCAGTTATCAAGTTATCCATGAGTGAGGCGAGATTACAGTTATGACTAACAACCAACAACAAACCACCCCTAACCCCTCCCAAGAAGAGGGGAGAAAGAGGGAAGAACAGGAGAAGAAATTCAACGCCAACAACCAACAACTAACAACAAATAACCAAAAAACCATAACAATTCGCGATATTTCTATTGACGATCTCGCACCAATTTATCATCTAGGGGAACGATTATTTACACGCGATCGCTATCCTTCTTTATACCGAACTTGGGATGAATGGGAGGTAGCGAGATTGTACAATACGGATTGGGAATATTGTTTGGTGGCAGAGATTGAAGGAGAAATGGCTGGGTTTATTTTGGGGACGATTTTTACCAAACATTCCGTAACATATGGATACTTAAATTGGATGGGAGTCGAACCCAAATTTCAGCGTCACGGCGTTGGCGATCGCCTAGTCGATAAACTCATCGAACGCATGATCGGTGAAAACGTGCAATTGGTTTTAGCAGATACCGATCCCGAAAATACTCCTGCAATTAACTTTTTTAAACGAAAAGGATTCAATGGCGAACGCAAGCACGTTTTCTTATCCATGAATCTGACAGAACACGAATATTATAGTAAATTAATTTCCTACGAACGAGATAGAAAAGCAAGATAAATTAACAATCACCAGTGATGCTCTGAGCCTGCCGAAGAGTCACCAGCGATAGCTCAACAACAAATAACAAATAATGCAAGCGATTTTAATGAGCGAACCCGGTTCGCCGGAAGTTCTGCAAATCCAAGATATTCCCGCGCCTACCATTCAAGAATCCAATCAAGTGTTAATTAAAATTCGTGCGGCTGGGGTGAATCCCATCGATACGAAAATTCGCCGTCGGGGGACATTTTATCCCGATCGAATGCCCGCCATTTTAGGATGCGATGGAGCGGGAGTCGTTGAGGCGATCGCCTCGGGAGTCAGTCAATTTAAACCGGGGGACGAAGTTTATTATTGCTTTGGCGGTCTCGGACAAACCGGGACGGGAAATTATGCTCGATATGCTGTTGTTGAGGAACATTATCTCGCCCCCAAACCCAAAACCCTCTCCTTTGCCGCAGCCGCAGCCGCACCTCTCGTTTTAATCACCGCATGGGAGGCATTATACGACCGAGGACGGCTCGAAGCAGGGCAAAAGGTCTTAATCCAAGCGGGAGCCGGGGGAGTGGGTCATGTCGCCATCCAGCTTGCTAAAATTAGAGGGGCAGAAGTGTGTACTACCGTAAGTACGCCCGATAAAGAAAGATTGGTCAGAAAATTGGGGGCGGATTTGCCGATTCTCTATCGACAAAAAGACTTTGCGACAGAAGCGATCGCTTGGACGCAAGGAAAAGGAGTCGATTTGGCTTTCGATACCGTTGGGGGAAAAATCTTTTTCGACACGGTCGCCGCCGTGAAGTATGGTGGAGATCTCGTGACGCTCCTCGAGCCCGATGTCCGCCAAGGAAACTTCAAACTCGCCCGCAAGCGCAATCAACGCGTTAGCATGGAACTCATGCTAACCCCCATGCTAGAAGGACTCATCGAGAGGCAACGCTATCACGGTCAAATTCTGCGTCAGTGTGCCGAATGGATCGATGCGGGTCGATTGAAAATCCATCTCAGTCAAACATTTCCCCTAGCTTTAGCCTCAAAAGCCCATCAAGCGCTTGAAACGGGTTCGTCTACAGGCAAAATAGCATTGACCATTTAAGAGGAAGAAGCTCCCCCTCTCCCGAAGCTCCCCCCTCTCCCGAAGCTCCCCCCTCTCCCCCCTCTCAAAAATGCTCTGGCCTTACAAAACTCCCGGCATTCCCGACGATCTGTTCGAGCGACTTCCGGGCATTCCTTTAAGTAAACGAGAAGTCCGACTCTTACTGCTTTCCGCCCTGCGTTTGGAAGCCCGCTCCGTCTTGTGGGATATTGGTGCGGGAACGGGAACGATCCCGGTAGAAGCTGGCTTGCTTTGTCCGGATAGCACGATTATTGCCGTCGAGCGAGATACCGAGGTTGCCAATTTAATCCGGTATAACTGCGATCGCTTTGAGGTCAAAAACGTTACAGTCATTGAAGGCAATGCCCCGGACTGCTTGCAGGAATTGCACCCCAAACCGGCACGCATTTGTTTGGAAGGAGGAAAACCGATTCAGAGTATCTTAAAAGCCTTATGGGAAGAACTGCAACCCAACGGTAGAATTGTGGCAACAGCAAGCAATTTGGAAAATCTTTATGCCCTTTCAGAAGGGTTTGCCCAACTGCAGGCTCGCAATCTCGAAGTCGTGCAATCATCGGCAAATCGTTTGGAAAAACGCGGCATTCATCAAACCTTTGCTGCGGTTAATCCCATTTTCATTTTGAGCGGGGAAAAATTCTAAGTTGTTGTTTGTTGTTGGGCTTCTAATCCCTAACATTCCTCTAACACCCAAAACCCAGAACCCAAAACCCAGAACCCAATGCCTTGGTCTCGCATCTTAAGTGCAATTGTCGCGATCGCCGTCGCGTTATTGATGATTATTGCTGGCGGTTGGTATTTTACCGCCGGATTTATGGTTATTGTTTTTTTAGGTCAATTAGAATATTTTCAACTGGTGCGATCGAAGGGGATCGAACCGGCAGCAAAAACAACCTTGTTTATTTCGCAAATTTTACTGATTACCGCCGCGATCGCCCCTCGCGTCACCGATGCCCTATTCCCCGTCGGCGGGACTTTAATTTGCTTTTACCTGCTCTTTCAGCCCAAACTCGCCACGATTGCCGATATTTCGACTTCGATTTTGGGATTGTTTTATGGCGGTTATTTGCCGAGTTATTGGATTCGCCTGCGGGTGGATTCGGGAACGATCGATTATCGCGCGATCGCCTCCGAATTCAGCGAAAATCCCCTTTCTTTCCTCAATCTTATCGGCGATCGCGTTCTCGACCTTCATTTTCTTTCCCCCGCATTAACAACAACATTTTTGGCGTTTGGGTGCATCTGGGCGGCCGATATTGGCGCTTATCTCATGGGGAAATTCTTCGGGCGCACCCGCCTTTCTCATATCAGTCCCAAGAAAACCGTAGAAGGTGCAATATTTGGTATTTTGGGGAGTATTGGCGTAGCCACCCTCGGGGCGTGGTACCTCTATTGGAATAGTTGGCAGTTGAGCGGGATTCTCATGGGGGGATTAATTGGCATTGCCAGTCTATTAGGAGATCTGACCGAATCGATGATGAAACGAGATGCTGGAGTGAAAGATTCCGGACAGCTTATTCCAGGTCATGGCGGTATTCTCGATCGCACGGATAGCTATGTTTTTACCGCCCCCTTGGTTTACTATTTCATTAGCGCGATCCTGCCGCTTTTGCCGACTTCGATTTTTTAGCGGCATGGAGAGCGGGTGGCAAGGGAAGGAACATTTTCCGAGGTGCTAATTTCCCCTTTCTTTCTTTTGCGATCGTTGAGAATTAAATTAAGATTGGTTTTATTAGGTTGAAGCCCTCGAGATGGGAATGGCGAATTATGACTTTTAAACAGAATTCAACTTCAGAAAACTCCAATGGCAACGGGGCAAGTCAGTCTCGGGGTTCGACCGATCCTTCCCAACGCACCCGCTCTTGGGACGATTTATTGGATTTCTGGGCAGAGCCGGAAGATGAAGATTTTGGCCAATCCAATCCCCCCCGAGAGCCAGATCCCTTAGAACGTCAAACTCAAAACGATCGCCCCGAAGCCCCTGCCCTTGAAAATTCTTCCCCCGCCCCAGCAAATGCGGATTCTGCCGGATTAACATTTGACGATCTCGAACAATTACTCGGTCAAAACCCGACCAGTCCTCCCTCCTTCGATCGCTTCTCCGAAGGGGAAGACGCAAATGCTCCCTCAATTTCCAATTGGACGCAAAAAATTAGTAAATTTCAACCTTCACCTCTCGACTCTTCCGAACCGTCCTCTCTTTCCGAACCGTCTCTTTCCGATAATGAATGGCCGATGCCGACCGATGCAGAAAATACCCCTGCTCTTTTTGAAGGTTTAATCGAACCCGTCGGTCTTGCTCCCGATCTCTCCGAGAATGAAATAACCGAGAACGAAATAACCGAGAACGAAACAACCGAGAACGAAACAACCGAGAACGAAAGACTAGCAGAAATTCCATCTGCCCCCTCTCCTTCGGCAAAGGAACGAGTGGAGAATCCAAAAGAATCTTCACCTATCCCTTCAACCCCTCCAGCGTCTCAACCCATTCCACCAATCGCTCCAACGGGCTCGGTTCTCCCCACCCAACGAGAACGACCCGCCCCCGTGCAATCTTCAACTCTTAGCGAAACCCAAACCGACAATCTTTCCCCACAGCCAGATTCTGTAGCAACCCCACCTTTAGCAGAGGACTTGGCAGCATCTCCTCCCTTAGCAGTTGAAAACACCGATCCCATCCCTCTGGGATCTTCACAAAAACAATCCTCGCAACCTCCAGAAGCCGAGCACAAAACTCCACCCCCACCTCCCCGGTCAAAACCGAAAGCCAAAAGCGATCGCCCGCGTCAGAACGGTGCGGGCGATCGACAAACGAAACGCAAAAGCACATCATCGCGGAGTTATGGTTTATTTAAACCCCGTGCCGAAGAACTTGACGATCCCCTCAAAGACTTGCGAGATTTTCTCTTGGCCGATTCTCCCAAGCTAGAACCGCCTCCAGTGCAAGAGGAGGAAGAAGATTTGGATATTCCCAACCTCATTACCTTTGAAAATTCACTCAAACGGTTGCACGAACTCGAACAAGCCGCACCAGCTCCTACAAAATCGCCGGCAAAGCCCCCCATAAAGCCACCTCAATCTAAATCCCAAACCCCCCCCCCATCTCCAACCTCCAACCCCCAACCCCCAACCCCCAAACCTCAACCCTCAAACCTCAACCCTCAACCCCCAACCTCCAAACCTCCAACCCTCAACCCTCAACCCCCAACCTCCAAACCTCCAACCCTCAAACCTCCAACCTCCAACCTCAAATCCGAGCTCGGTCCCATGTTGGGGGAGCTAGAAACCGTTGCCAAATCTTTAAGCGATGAAGATGTAACGCGATTGCACGGGACGATTGAAGAGTTAGAAGACAAACTCGCCGCCCTCGAGAATCAGGTTTACGAACCCACCGAAGTGATCAATCCTCTCGTTCCCCTCATGGTGCAACTGTTGAAAATGAAGGTGGGGGTTTCCCAAGATGCCGTAATGGATGTGGTCGTCCCCATTATCGATGAAGTCATCCAGCGACGCACCCAACAAAATCCTTCAGCCATGAGCGAGGCGATCTCAGAACTCATTCCGGACGCGATCGCCCGAGAAATTCAAAAGTCCCCGCAAGAGGTGGCCAAGGCGATCGGTCCGGAAATGGGGGCCGCCATTCGCGAACAAATTAGAGTCGAACGAGATGCTATTTCCGAAGCCCTCGGTCCGGAAATGGGGCGGGCGATCAAGCAGCAAATCGAAGTAGAACGGGATGCAATGGTGGATGCCCTCTATCCCGTCATCGGCTCCACGGTCTCGAAATACATGGGCGATGTCGTTTCGGCCATTAACGACAAGGTGGAGAAAACCTTGAGTCCCGAGGGCATTACCCGCAAAATCCGCGCCAAACTACAAGGGGTCTCCGAAGCAGAATTAATCCTGCAAGAATCGGTACCCGTAACGGTACAGGCGATTTTCCTCATTCATAAAGCCTCGGGACTGGTCATCTCGGAAATACAACCCGCTTTCGAACACCGTCTCGAAGCCAATATGCTGGCGGGAATGCTGACGGCAATTCAAAGTTTTGTTAACGATTGCATTGCCCAATCGGGGGAAATTGCCGAACTCAATGAAATTGAATACGGCGACTCCCGCATTATCTTAGAGGTTGCCGGCTATTGCTATCTTGCCGTTGCCATTAAGGGAGAACATCCCAAACCCTTCATTAAGCAAATGCGCCAGACCCTCGGCCAGATCGTACAAAAATACGATCGCGAAATTGAGGAATTTGAAGGAGATTCGGACACCATTCCCGCCGCCATTCCCGAATTACTCGAAAAATTAATTCCCAAGCCCTCTTCAGAACAAAAGAAATCTCCTACGGCATTACTGAGTTTACTCGCGGCCATGATTCTCTTAGTTATTCTTCCTTGGGGCTATTTTCAAGTCAAAGGCTATTTCAATCGCCGCTTGGAAGCGAAAATCAACGCGGCTTTGGTGGATTTAGAAGCGTCCTCTTATACCGAACTCTCGTCAAAAGTGCGAGGTAAAAAAGTGTCTCTCACCGGACGGGTACCGTTGATAGAAATGAAAGACAATGCCGCCAAAATGGTGCAGGGAATCGATCCTCGATTGGAGGTGAACAATCAAATTGCAGTGGTACAAGTCCCGCCGGATCCGGCTTGGGTGGCCACTTCCATCGAGTTGGTTACGTCTCTGCTCAATCGCGATCGCGATATTGACATTACAGCAGCTTATTCCCCTGGGAAAGTCATTTTGCGGGGTGGAGTCAGCCGCTTGGAAGATTACAGCATGATTATCAATGCCTTCCAAAAGTTACCGGGGATTAACACTGTCGATCGCGCCCAATTACTGCCGGAAGTCTTACAAAAACGCCTCTATTTTGAAGAGGCTTCCTCCCGATTGACTTCGCGAGAAATATCCAATACCCTCGTTCCCATTCAGAGGTTTCTCAACGAACACCCGGAACTGCGTTTGAAGATCATCGGTCATGCCGATCCTACGGGACAATCGGAAGATAATCGAGTGCTTTCTACAGAACGGGCAATGGTCGTGCGGCGGGAATTAGAACGTCGCGGCATTGCAGCAGAACGCCTCGAAAATATTGGCATTCCCGAAGCCCCTCCGGATGTCGCTGCCGAACAACCGTTAAAATGGAGTCGTTGCGTTCGTTTTGAACTCGCATTTTCAGACGAATAATGACCATTTCTTAAAGGTTTTTCCGATCATTGATTTATGGGTAAAGTTTCTCGAAAAATCTGCCTAGTTGGAGATTTTAGCGTTGGCAAAACCAGCCTCATTCGCCGCTTTGTAGACGATCAATTCAGCGATGAATATTTATCTACCGTGGGTGTAAAATTATCGCAAAAATCGGTAAATTTGAAAGGAGAAGATGGGGAGGAAAAGCCTGTCGCTCTTTTCATTTGGGACATTGAGGGGCAAACTCAATTTAAAGGGATTGCTCCGAGTTATCTTCAGGGTGCCAAGGGTGCAATTATTGTTGCCGATGTCAAGCGTCAAGAAACCATTGAACATTTGCGAAATCATCTCGATTTATTTTTTAAAATCAATCCCAAAGGATGGGTTATTGTTGCTTTGAATAAATCGGATTTAATTAGCGAGGAAAAAGTGGACAAGCTCTTGCACGTCAATCAATTTCAGACTGACTATCCCCAAGTTATCGGGACTTACGCGACTTCAGCAAAGACAGGAAAAGATGTCAATGAAATTTTTTACGAATTAGCCGCCAGCATGATTTTTTCTTAATTTATTATTGGTTGCTTGCACTGTAATTCGACTTTTTGAATTCAAAATTGTTAGCTCTAAACTACATTGAATTTTTGTTCAATTAAGGATGGGAACTCCTTATTTAAAGGAGAAAAAGACAAATCATCTTCTTTATTCCAAGCCTCAGACTTCAAACTGAGGTACTTTTGAATTTTGAATTGATAATTTTGAATTGATTTAACCATGTACGATCTTACCGTTCCCCATCATATTCATTATTTGGTTCTCGCCCCCGATCTGACGATTCTAGCGCGATCGCGGGGTTTGGATCGATTTGTGGAAGCAGATGCTACTGAAGTCGGTCAAGAGATTTATGAAGGATTTCCAGAACTTTTTGGGTGCGAGGAGGTTTTAGAGGAAATTTTAGCCGGGGAACGAGAGAGTTTTAACTTGCAGGGGATTACTCGCTCGAGGGATCGCGATACGAATTTATATATCGATTTGTATTTTCAGGCATACGAAAAAAGCGAGCAAACTCAAAACGCATTAATTCTTTTTGTGGAAGATGTCACCCCAAAAATGGCTCTCGAACAAACTTTAGTACAGGCAACCAATGAAACAAAATTACTTAACTCGGCGCTAACGGCATCGCGAAATTATACCAATCGCATTGTCACTTCGATTGCCGATGCTTTGATCGTCACCGATACTCATCAGATCGTGAAAACGATTAATGAAGCAACCGAACGATTATTCGGTTATGAGAAAAAAGAGTTAATCGATCGCCATCTTTCGTTATTAGTGGAAGATGGCGATCGCATTTTTGCTCAATTGCAAAAACAGATCGCGCATTATGGAGAATTAAACCGCAATATCGAGGTCACTTGTCGCACTCGCACTGAAGCGAAAATTACTGTGGCTTTTTCTTGTTCTCTTATTCAAATTGGATCGGAAAATGAAGCGAGGGATTTGACACTCACTCCAGAGATTGTTTATATCGGACGAGATATTACCGAACGCAAGCGCACTCAAAAACGCCTGTCCGCTCAATACGCGATCGCCAATATTTTATCGGAATCTTCTTCTCTCGAAACTGATACCCAACGGATTTTAAAAGCGATCGGCGAGATTTTGGGGTGGGATGTGGGAGAGTTGTGGCGACCGGTTGTGGAAGACGAAAATAGAACCTTAGCGGCGGGGAATTTTTCGGCAATGCCTCCCCTCGGACGCGAGGATTTATCGCCGCATTCCGGTTTGCGTCGGGTGGCGTTGTGGACGAATCCCGATGCGACGGTCAGCGAGTTTATTCAAATCACGGAAACGGTGGTTTTACAAGTGGGAATGGGTTTAGCAGGACGGGTTTGGGAGAATGGTTATCCTCAATGGATTGCCGATCTCAGTGGCGATACGGATTTCGGTCTCGATTCTGCGGCGATGCGATCGGGGTTGCGATCGGCGTTTGCATTTCCCATTCAAAGCGGCAATGAAATGTTAGGAGTGATGGGGTTTTTCGGTCGAGAAAAGTTGCCTCCCGACGAACATTTGTTGCAAATGATGGCGGCGACGGGGAATCAATTGGGACAATTTATTAAGCGCAAGCAAGCGGAGGCGGCATTACGAGAGCAACAGGCAAAAAGTGAAAGTTTGCTGTTAAATATTCTACCGAAACCCATTGCCGATCGCTTGAAGGAGGAGACGAATACGATCGCCGATAGTTTTGATGAGGTGACGGTGTTATTTGCGGATTTGGTGGGATTTACGGAGATGTCGGCCAAGTTATCGCCGATTGAAGTGGTGGAACAATTAAATGCGATTTTTTCGGAGTTCGATCGCCTGACGGAATGTTACCAATTGGAAAAAATAAAAACCATTGGCGATGCTTATATGGTGGTGGGGGGGTTGCCGGAAGTGCGGGAGGATCATGCGGAAATTGTGGCAGAAATGGCGTTAGAAATGCAGGTGGCGATCGCGAAAATTAATGTAGCAAAGCAACAAGATTTTAAAATTCGCGTGGGTATCAATACGGGGTCGGTGGTGGCGGGGGTGATCGGTATGAAAAAGTTTATTTACGATCTGTGGGGGGATACGGTGAATACTGCTAGTCGCATGGAATCTCATGGAAAAGCGGGGTGGATTCAAGTGACAGAAACGACTTACCAACGATTGCGCGATCGCTATGCGTTTACAGAACGGGGTTTGATTCCTATTAAGGGGAAAGGAGAGATGAAAACCTATTGGTTAACGGGTAAGAAATCAAGCAAAACTCTCAATCAATGAGTCCGAAACGATTGAGGGGAGCAATTCGTAAGAGCACCTCGCCTCTGATATTTTTTCTAGGGACGATACCGCCGAATAGATCGCGATCGCTATAATCGGGATTATTACCAATAAAATAGTAAGCATCGCCGGGAAGTTGCAGGGGTTCTTGTTGATAACTGTCGGGAGGGGAAAGATAATCTTCATCACGGACATTTCCGTTAATATAAACCTTTCCTTGTTTGATTTCGATGGTTTCGTTGGGGAGGGCGATAATACGACGCGTTGCGAATTGATTGGGAAATTCTTTATCTTTAAATCCTTCTCTTGTTGCAAAAATGGCAATATCTCCTCGTTCAATGGGACGCAAACGAAGACGGTAAAAAATGCGATCGCACAACATTACATCATTGGTTTGAATCAGAGGAGACATTGCCGTAACGGAATCCGGCGAGAATCTTGTGGTGTTAATAAAAATGAAGAGGAGTACAGCAAGAGCTAACACAATAATGCTTTCGACGAATCCAAATGTATTGGTAGTTTGAGGTTGAGAGATAGAATTTACAGGTTCTAGCTCTCCTGCTAAATGTTCTCGCAGTAAATCGTGATAAAAACGGTAGTGGCCTTCAGTGATTTTGATGATTTTTCGGTCTTGCATATAATTCAAAAAATCGGAGTAATTCCGAGGAATATTTCCTTGGTGTTGGAGGACGTAACGCAAAGAAAAATGTTGAATACAAGCAAATCCACCACCATATAAACCGAAGATTGTACTTCCAAAAAAACCTCTGATTGCAGAATTCAACCATTGTAATTCTTGACCTAAAATCAGATTGGGTAAGACAAAAATACATATTGTTGGAAAAATACTCAAGAACCAAATTAAGACTGCTTTGTTGCGAGATAACCAAATCCCTTGATTGGGTTTTGTTCGGATTTTTATTTCTGCTTTTAGCCCGACAATCAGCCCGACAATCAGCCCGAAAATCAGCCCGACAATCAGCCCTCCAATCAGCCCGACAATCAGCCCGAAAATCAGCCCGAAAATCAGCCCGACAATCAGCCCTCCAATC
>JAGHZQ010000047.1 GCA_017746715.1 Cyanobacteria bacterium SBLK | reverse complement strand
CTCTCTTTGTGAGATTTTTTCTTCTTCGTAAGTTTCGATAATTTTTTTTCTAAAATCTGTTGAGTATGCTTTCATTTATTTTTTTGACCTCCTTTTTTCCTAGTGTACCTCATCCATTCGATAATTGCTATACCTGTTTTCGATGCGATCGAGTTGGAACTTACAGTTAAAACGCTTTTTTCTTGGTTGAAAATGAATGTTGATTAAAAGTAGGAGAGTAGATGGGCGATCGCGATCGCTTATAATTATTATTGATAGTCTATTGGGTGGAAAACAGATCGTGCAAGCCTTAAAACTGAAAGGAAAAATTGATGAGTCCGGTCATTTGATTATTACCGAACCCATTGATTTAACCCCCGGTGAAGTCGAAGTTATTCTCTTAAAACCTATTGCCATACAAGAAAGCACAACAGCTAAAGTATCTGAAACTACAGAAGGGCTATCCGATCGCCTATTTAAGACAACAATCGAAGAGTTTCAGGACTTATTTACCGATACAACTCCCGTACCGACAGACTTCGATTACGATCGCGCGAAATGGGAATATCTTAAGGAAAAGCACGATCTATGAAAGTTTTACTCGCCTCATTCAAGTTGTTCGCGATCTTTGATTGCAGTGCGCGATCGCGACTTTTGTATTATGATGGCAATAGCTGCAATTTACAGCAAGTAGGCTTTTTTCTAAAAGGTTAAGATGACACCCGATTTAGCGTTAATTGGTCGAAGTTTAGCCCCTCTCCTTACACCCACTGGCCGTTATATTGGTAGGCAAGCGATCGGTGAGGAAATTTTAGAAAGACGAAAATGGCGAGAAACTGCTTTAGAACCGATTTTACAGCAAGCAGCAGAGGAAGTCGCAGAGACGATAGAACCTTTAGGAAAAGCTGAAATCGACCAAATTTGCCTGTTTTTGACTTCTCCGGAAGCAGAGGCGATCGTTCGCCAAATTTATGCAGCATCGAGTTTAAAGGATCGGCAAAAAGATATTGATTCAATTCGACAAGAATTTTTACTTTGTTTTTCACTTCATACGAATATTCCAGAAACGGAGCTTGAGGATTCTGCACCGCAAATTTTTGATATTTTATTAGAAGGATGCGAGCAAGCGCTACGCATAGCGATCGACGCGGGGAAACTTTCAGCACATGAGGCGCGATCGGAATTTCGGCATCGCATGGTTTTAGATGAATTGGCTGCAATTCAAAAAAATCTGACGTTTTTAATGCAAAATAAACAGAGAAGGAGAATCTTTATATCAATTTACACATCGTACTTTTTTAGAATATTTTACGGCTGCTTATCTGAATCGACATTGTGAAACATGGAAAGAACTACTAGAAATACTATTGCCAAGGATTGAGAATCAAGAATGGAATGTTGTCTCTCAATTGGTTTTTCAAATACAACATAAAACCAAAGAAGAAGCCATAGACAAGCTATTGATTGCCTTACTTGAAAAGGCAAACAGTTTTAATATTTTAGATAAGGAAAAATGGAATTTATTACTATTTTCGATTCAATGCTTAGAATTTTTAATTCCTAGCCCTCAAGTAACGAAGAAAATCGTAAGAGAACATCTTTCGAGTTTGATTGAATTTTGCAATCATAAGACCATCAATGTTTCAAATATAACTTTATATAATTCAATCATAGAAACACTCGAAATAGGAGATAGTTTAAACAATACTGCATTGGAGAACAAAGAAAGTATAAATTCAGTTTTTTACAATATGATTGAGGAAAGAATAGATAGTGAAAATGAAAAAGAAATTTGTTTTTTACTAGAAATAGATTATGAAAATTCCATTGAATACTTGAGTGAATTAAAACCCAATCAATTTCACAGATTATGTAAAGATTATTTTGTGATTTGTTTGGTTGCTGTTCAAAACACAAAAATTAATCTTTTAGATTTTATAGAATTTCATGGCATAGAAAAATCTTTTAAGTATTTTCCATATATGATTTCTTCATCTGCAAGAAGACTCGGTGCAGCAACTTCTCTGTTGTTTCAAATTCTTATTTCAGATATTTCTGTTCAAAAAAGAACAAAGAAAATAGTTGAAAGTTTGCAAATTCATGAGTTTATTGTATCTTCATCTTTACCTTGGATATGCGATCTGTCACAATTTGATAACTATAGTAATATCTTTCTTAAAAATCTTAATAATAAAAAAAATCTTCATGAATTGACAAAAATACTCAATCATTCTTCAATTTTTGGATTTTATGCTCTTTTAGCAACTATGTGGGAAACTCATGAATCTCAAGAGCGTTTAGAGGTTTTACGTGACAACTTTGAATTCAATTTATCACTTTTTATCTACTCTGTATTTTCATCTCGATTGAAATATCCAGAAATAGAAACCGATCGCATTAACGATCTCTTTATTCAACTTAACTTTACGGAGGAACAAAAAGACTTTATTTGGCGATGGATACGACGAGAAATCAACTTTGTTGCGAAAATGGAAGAGGAAGAAGAAAAAGCGATCGCACTTCCACCAACCTAAGACTTAATCTTAAAAAGCGATCGCACGATTAAATCAGAGCATCCATCAGAAGATCGTTCAACTTAGTTAACACTTCAATTAAAACTTCAGTTGGAATCTGACAAGCATATTGAGTATTGCGCGATCGCCAATCCAGAGATTTAACATGGTCTGATAGAATAACTCCCGAAACGGGTAGTCCTTCCGGAATGACAACTTCATAACGATATCCTTTGATCCGGGTTGTAATCGGACAAGCGATCGCCAATCCAACCTTACGATTATAACTTGTTGGCGAAATCACTAAAGCAGGACGGCGACCTGCTTGTTCTCGTCCCGACTGAGGCGAAAAATTGACCCAAATAATATCTCTCCTTCTGGGAATATATTGCTCGGAATTATTAGACAAATTCACGACCTGCGGGTTCTCCAAAATCAATTTCTCCATGCAGGCGATCGCTTGTGATTTCTTCCATTTCTGCTTGAAAACGACGCGCTTTTTCAATGCGATCGGGCAATTTTGCAGCAATCATTTGTATGGCGAGAGATTCAATCGATTCCTCGGTTAACTCAGAGAGGCGATCGAGTTGCCCATAGAGAGCTTCAGATATTTCTAAGACAATTTTGTTTTTCATTATTGTCGCTGAATTTAATCATCTCACTGTATTCTATCAAAATATTGCTCGATCGCCTTCCCCAATCCAGAAAAGCGATCGCATTACAATTTTCTCCCGTTATGAGTCCGAAAACAGTTGATTATACATCTTGTTCCGATTGAGATAACTGATACTTCCAGAGACAAAAAAGAGAAACTAAACCTAGAACAACTTCAATAACAGCCGACCAAATCAAAGAATCAACAGGCAATCCATCCACGAGCATCCCAACAAATCTCGATAAACCGTAAGCCAAATATAAAACAGTTGAAAGTAAAATTGATGTAAATGCGAGTCGAGGGATAAAAGCCCCCATTAACATGAGAATACCGAAGGAAAGTAAAGCGCCAGCCGGTGCACGAATTTCGCTCAGTAAATTGGGATTGCCACCGATATCGATGTGGTTTGTGGCATAGAAATCAGTGGGAGAGAGGAGAATAAATCCAGCAATCGCGATCGCAACCAAGCCGGAAATATACAAGACAATTTTCAAAAAAATAGAGTTTTGCATCTGTCTTTCTCACCGTTGAAAATAGCAATCAATGAATGAAATAGTGGAGCGCAGAACGCCCCACTGTGATACTATAGAGTTGCGCCAGAGCGATCGCAGAGGGCAATGGCAAACAATCCTGCCGCTAAAAATGCCGCGATCGTCCGGACGTGATTCCAAAATGTCCAATCCGTTAGGTATTTTGTCCAAAGTGTCGCCCCTTCGATGCTATCTGGAGAGACAATGGCAAGAGCATCATTAAGGGGAACATTACCCGCGAGCGTTACGCCGATCGTGCCGATAAGGTAGAGCAAACTTCCCCCTAATAAATAGATTGCATGGGGTTGCTGCCATTGGAAGAACAAGGAAATCGCCAATACGAGGCAAGCTAAAGCCGGACCGAAAAAGGCTGCCATAAACCACGGATTGATGACCGTAATATTAATCGATTGCATGGTGGCAATCCCCGACGGGGCCGTTTGCCGAGCCAAGGCTTGCATCACAAAAGTTGAAAACGCGAAGAAAATTCCGGCACTTAAAGCACTCCCGATCGCAGAAAATAAGATTAAAGGCAAGCGCAAATTTTGTAGGATGGTCATGGTTCTCCGGTAAATAGTTGCAAATGGGAACGAATTAGTAGGATAAAGCGGGGGCTTTCCCCAGATAGGTGTTATCGGTCAATTGTTTTAAAATAAAATCCGCAATATCGGCGCGAGAAATGGCGAGTTTTGTTTTCTCCGTACTGGGAAAACCGTGGCGATAGTTTCCCGTGAGATCCCCTTCCACAAAAGCTCCCGGACGCACGATCGTCCAGTCTAAATTGCTTTGTTTGACAGCTTTTTCCTGCCGTTGGTGGTCGGCCAGCACATTTCGCAAAATGAAGCCAAACATGACATATTTCCAGTAGAAATTGAGATTTTCCCAACTCTCTCCCGCTCCGATGGTAGATTGACAAATCAAACGTCGAACCCCCGTTTTTTCCATCGCTTGGATAATATGTTCCGTACCTTGAGAGCGAACCGTTCCCGTGAGATTTTTACCCCCACCGAGAACGCAAATCGCAGCATCTTGACCCCGTACCGCTCGCTCTACTGCGGTAAAACCCATCACATCCCCCTGTATCGTTTCGAGGTTGGCATGTTGGCTCTCCAGTGCCGCAGGATTGCGGGTAAATGCCGTCACCGCGTGTCCTTGTTCGAGAGCCTGTTCGACAATTTGACGACCCGTGCTTCCCGTTGCTCCAAAAATAACCAGTTTCATCGCTGTTTTTCTCCTAAATTACTGACTTTTTTGTGAATTCAAAACTCAAAAGAGACGATAATTTTGAATTGATAATTTTGAATTTTGAATTGATTTGACTCTTTCAGCTTAAGAAACCCCCCAATATCCTGCTATCTCGTTCTTGCGGAACTATCACGATCTTGCGATCGCTTTCTGGGATCGCTAAAATGCAAAGCAAATCTCGCAGGATTCAACCAAGTCCCTCGATCGCGTTATGGAACATCTCGCCATCCGACCCACGGAAAACCCCGATCCCTCTACCTCATCCGAGCGATCGTCGTGCTGGGAAAATATTCGTCTCAAACAATCCTTAAATCCCGTGGGAGAAGGCGGTTTTCAATTTGAAGAAGACCACGCGATTTCCATGACCCTTGCTTCTCGTCCAGTCCCCTATTTACAACAGCAAGACGGCAAAACTCACACGGGACTATATGCCAAAGGAGATTTTACAATTACCCCCGCCAAAATCCCGCTTTTTGTTCGCTGGGAAGAAGATGAAAATTATTTACAGATTCGCTTACCCGTTCGTTTCATCCAAAAAATTGCTCGCGAAACCCTGCAAGGGAATTGCGATCGCCTAGAACTGCGACCGGAATTTCAAACCCGCAACCCCCAGATCGAAGCGATTATTATGATGCTCCTCGCCGAATTCCAGCAAGAATCGACCAGCAGCCTTTATATTGATTCGCTGGCTAACGTTTTGGCTGTTAACCTACTCAAACAATACGCCGCGATCGCCCCAAAAGTCCCCGTTTATGAGGGAGGTTTGCCTCCATACCAACTCCGGCAAATTTTAGATTATATCGATGCACATTTAGATAGCGAGATTAAACTGGAAGACTTGGCTCGCTTACCCGATATGAGTCAATTTCATTTCAGCCGTTTATTTAAACAATCTCTCGGTATTACTCCCCATCAATATCTCATTCAACAACGGATAGAGCGGGCCAAGGAATTATTAAAACAAACAGAGCGATCGATCGCCGATATTGCTTTAGAATGCGGATTCAACAGTCACAGTCATCTCGGCAAGCGGTTTCGACAACTAACGGGAGTAACTCCCAAAGCCTATAGAACCCATTAAAAAATTATATCAAATCCGGTTAATAAGAAAACATTTATTACAACTCTGAACCGAGGTATTGTGCTCATTCTTATGGGTTAGAAAAGCACTTTTAGATGTAGAGAAAATGAAAATATAGCGAAGCCCTGCGCGGGGGGTCTGGGGGCGGCGCTGCGCCCTCAGTGGGGGTTTCCAAGGGGGCTAGCCCCCTTGTGACTTATGCTTTTGCAGATCGTATAATGAATTGATTAATCTCTAGATTTTACCCAATATTAATTATAATCTATTTTCCGGATTTGATATTAGTTCGAATCCCAAGAATTTTCTCCCCTTCTCCCCACTCCCTCCAGTGGCGATCGCCGCTACCATAGCCATACTGGCATAGATAGTCACAAGTTCTCAGAAAAGTTGTCAGAGCAAATCGATCGCGACTAACTCAAGGCTTCGGAAAGATAATCCGCAGAGGCTTCCACCAAGGCGATCGCATTTTCGTAGAGCATGCGGGTGGGTCCTATGAGTCCGACGCTACCCACGGGAATATCTCCTTGATGATAGCGGGCTGAAATTAAGGTACAAATATTGAGGGGTTCGAGGGAATTTTCCGAACCGATGCGGACGCTTGCACGCTTGTTATCGTCTTCGCTCTCGGGCGTTTCAAAAATGAGGGGAAACAGTTGGTCTTGCTCTTCTTCAAGGAGATGCAATAAGGTTTGAATTTGACTCACTCGCGCAAATTCCGGTTGGCGTAAGGCTTCAGAAATGCCGCGAATGAGAATCGGCGTATAAGCGGGTTGATGCAAGCATTTCTCTAATTCTACGAGGGATGTTTTTAAAATATCGGCATAGCATTGAAACTCGCGATCGAGTTCGACCCAATCAATGCTACTTAAATCGGAAAGAGATTTGCCACGTAACTTATGATTTAAAAAATTAGAGAGAATTTGTAATTCTTCAGCAATAAATTCTTCACTGTCTTCTCGATCTTCAGACTCCGCGATCGCTAAATCCATTAAAATCGATTGGGTTTGATAGCCTTCCATCACGACGACTAACATCACCTGCTTCTCGCTCACGGGAACTAGTTGCAAATGACGCAGGCAATCGCGCGGATTTTGCGGGAGGGTGATTAAGGCAATATGGCCGCTTAAGGTGGCTAAAATTTGCGTGGCGCGTTTGAGCAGAACTTCTAAATTGTAAGTATTCCAATCAAGTTGTTGAGTATAGAGATCGATAATTTGTTCGTTTCCCATGTCATCGGGACTCATCAAGCGATCGACATAAATTCGATAGCCCGAGTCGGAAGGAATGCGACCGGCTGACGTATGAGGTTGATACAAGAATCCTTCTTTTTCCAAGCGACCCATGGCATTGCGAATCGTTGCAGGACTGACTTGAAAATTGTACTCTTGGGCGAGGGTTTTAGATCCGACGGGTTCTGCTGTTGCTACGTAATGACGAATCGTAGCCCAAAGTACGGATTGATGGCGATCGCTTAACTCGAAAGAAGACGACATGAGTAAAAAATTTTTGCAGTAAAAAAGTTTTTCAAAAGAAAAAATGCTATTAAAGACAATGAGAAGCAAAGGTTAAAAAGAGATGAGTTGCGATTTAATATCGAGGCACGTTCGGATCGACTAAACAAGCATAAGCCTCTATGCCACCCGTAATGTTTTTAACATTGGTAAAGCCCTGACTTCGTAGCCATTGACACATTTGCGCCGATCGCATTCCGTGATGGCACATCACATAAGTTTCCCCATCAACCTTTAAGCGATTTTTAATCTCTGGCGACCACTCCTCAAATTTACTCAACGATAGCACTTCAAACCCTTCAACGTAGGCAATATTAATTTCATCGGGTTCGCGCACGTCAATCAGTTGTAAGGTTTCGCGAGATTCTTTCATGCGTTGGGAAAGGGCTTCCACGGAAATTTGGCCTTGGGAATCGTCTGACATCATCTTTGAAACTCGATAAGGGGTAATTAATCGTTAAGACTATCACACTGTATCTCGTTCCATTCTGACTGGTTTAGAGGTTGAGCAACAAATTCGATATTCCAACAATCTCGTGCGGCAGTTTTCAGACTCTCTATAATTTGTTCTTGTTTCCACTGATGGGGAGGAGGATTCCCGATTGGCAATAACTCAAAAACGCGACGATATAATTCTAAATTGCGAGATAGGGCGATCGCGCCGTGTTGTAAAATCGCCTTCCCTTGACGGTATTGAGCGCTACCAATGAATTTATAACCGCTTTCCGTCACGAGATCGGCGGTCGTTGCGCTGCTAAAACAACTGGCTTGTTTGATGTATCCCCGTCCTGCCCTACCATAGTGGAGATCGACCCCGAGGGCGCGCCAACCGGCAATCAAAAAAGAGCAAAGATATTGATAGGTTTGCGATCGCGTCCCCGATAGTCCGGACGTTACTACCATATAAGTTAAATCTCCTTGATGTAGAACGGCTCGTCCTCCCGTGGGACGGCGGATTAAATCGATCGCCCGTCCTTGCCATTGCAACTGCTGCCAAAATTCGGGATATTGGCGTTGGTGATACCCTAAAGAGATGGCTGCGGGATTCCATGTATAAAAGCGCAAGGTTGGCGGACAATTCCCCGCAGCGTGCTGCTGGAACAACCAGCGATCGATCGCCATTTGGGTCGATCCCGGAGCATCGATAAGGGGAATAAAACGCCAGATTTTGTTGCCTGCACTGAGGGAAGTCGAAGTGTTAGTTGTTGGCATCTCCTCTCTTGGGAGGGATTGGCAGGGTTTTGCTCCCCTCTTGGGAGGGGCTTGGGGGTGGGTTACTCTTTCTTTGCTGTTTACCTTTTACTCCTGCCCAAATTCGGCTTGAAGAATTTCATCATTATCATCGGCTATGGTTGCCACAAGGGTAATCGTGCGCGAAATTTCTGTGGCAGATAGATCGGCAACGGCACGTTGAGACGAGACGACAATGCGATCGCCAAAAATCCCAAAACAAGTCTCAAAAGTTCCCGACCAATTCATCTCCATTAATTTTTTCATTAAATCGAGTTCGTTTTTAGCAGGAAGTTTTAAAACGGGCGACCAAACCGTGAGTAAATCGTCTTCAGTTTCTCCGGTTAACTGAACGAAAACTTCGACGCTGCCGTATTGAAATTTCCACAGGTGTCCATCTTGGGTGTGATTGACCATCGCACTATCATTTTGGGCCAAGCTGGAAATCACCGTTTCTATTAAATCTTTGTAGTTGGGAGCTTCTGAATTGAGTTCGTCCTCTTCAGCAACCAGAGCCTCTAAATTTTGCATGGTCATATCAATTATCAATTATCAATTATCAATTATCAATTATCAATTATCCCTCGTCTTACGCCAACCCCCCGAGTCTCAAATGACATATAACCGCATTGATTGACAGGGATCGAGGGCGATCGCTCGCGTTCAATCCTCAAGCTAATTCCATCTTAGCCATTCAGAAAAAATTGTGAGTTTCTCCCATTACTTACCATCTTCGGTAGTATTTTTACAGTTTCCCTCTCTAAAGGTTGACAAGAGATAGTAAGTTAGAAGAATATACTCTGTAAATCGAAATCGTCGTTCTAATAATGAAGCCTCTCCCACTCACAATTCTCTTTGCTGCTTTACTATCAGGAGCGATCGCTTGCGAGCGATCGACGCCTAACACCGAAACATCCTCTTCCTCCTCAATAGAACTTCCCGGTGAAGGAAAAACCGTACAAGGCATTCATGTTAATGTGATAGAAGAACAATTTCAAACCGCAGTCGTTAACGAACTTTTAGAAAAGTTAGGCTACGAAATCGAAGAACCAGAAGAAGTGATATCCGCACCGCTTGCTTTCCTCGCCATCGCTCAAAGAAATGTAGATTTTACAGCAATTGCGTGGGATAAAGTCTTTGCCGAGTTTTATGAAAATAGTGGGGGTGATGAGAAATTAGAAAAAGTCGGCGTTCTGGTGGATAATACGATACAAGGATATCAAATTGATAAAAAAACAGCAGAAGAGCATAATATTACCCATATAGACCAACTTAAAGATCCTGAAATTGCCAAACTCTTCGACAGCGATCGCAATGGAAAAGCTAATTTTACGGGCTGTCCTCCGGGTTGGGGTTGCGAGTTAGTTATCGAACATCATTTAGATGCTTACGGTTTGCGAGAGACTGTAGAACACGATCAAGGAATGTATGGACTGTTAATTGCCGATACAATTACTCGCTACGAACAAGGAGAACCCATATTATTTTACACTTGGACTCCGATGTGGCTCGCACAAGTCTTGAAACCCGGTGAAGATACTATCTGGCTCGAAGTTCCCTATACAGACCTCCCGGAAGAGCAAGGAGATATCTCCGAAAAAGACAGCACTGTTGAAGGGAAAAACCTCGGTTTTGCGATCGATCGCATCAGAATTGTTGCAAATAAAGAGTTTCTTAATGCCAATCCTGCCGCGAAAAAGTTATTTGAACTGATCGAGATTCCAATTGAAGATATTAACGCTCAAAACTTACGAGTACGAGAGGGAGAAAACTCGCAAGAAGATATTGTACGCCATGCAGAGGAGTGGATTGAAGAAAATCAAGAAACTGTCAGCGATTGGCTCGCAAAAGCGATAAAAGAGTAGGGGCGCAATGCCTTCCATTGATATCAACTTCCTAGGTTCAAACCCTAGGCTTATAGCTTAAACCCGCTAAAGCAGGTTAAGGTTTCTTTCGGTTTAGCTGGCTTCAGCCTGCTTGAGCTATGAGCCAAGAACTTGAGTTCTTGGTGGGGCTAAGTTGATACCAATGAATTCCTTCACCTTTAAACTACAGTACTGTAGGTTGGGTTAAGGAACGAAACCCAACAATATTAATGCTTGTGTTGGGTTACGCTGTCGCTAACCCAACCTACTCGCTATGGATTTAAATATTTATTTTAATTGAACACAAAAATATTGCTTTTAATTACTATCGAGAAAAACCAATATTTTCTTGACAAATTCAGACAGAAAAACTACTCTTAAGATTGGCTTTAATATATTTCTCTTCTAAATCTCACGAAATGAGAAAATAATGTAAGAGGAATATATTCGGAAATAGTTCGCTCTGAGTTCTCTTGGGAGAAAGAAATGTCATCTTTCGAGCCTTTATTGTTTCAACCTCTAATTCAACAGTTTATTCGTTTATGCGATCTTCCCGATCTCTATGAAGGACTGTATGCAAATTTAATCAATATTGATGTCACGCCCATGAACTTATACGTGTATCGAGTTGCTGTGGGTATCAACATCAATTGTACGAGTCTAGAGATTGCCGAGCGGATTGATGCCCATTATTATAATATTGGTGCCGTAATGGAAGCCTTAACTCTATCGGAAGTTTCAATTTCCTTGAGAAATCATCCGGTTCGTACATTAACTAACTTTTATTTTCTTATGCAAGCCATGACGAAGAAACTAGAGTTTGATTTACAAAGCTACTATGAATCCGAGCATCCCGTATATATCGTTTCGATGCAGGATCGATCCCTTTTATTTGCTAATCCGGCTGCATTATTGGCAAATCAAAAAATGCCTCAAGAGTTTCTGGGTAAAGATTTTTCACCTCTAAGCTACCCCGATGAGTTGGAGGCAAGGGATCGACTACTTCGACTAGATGGGAAATTGACACATTATGAGTTCAAAGCCTTAAACTATTATAGAGATGGCATTTTATGGAGAAGGAAAGAAATGAACTTTGTTTCAGATATTAAAAAAGTCGAATTTTTGGGTGTTGAAGCACAATTGGGGATTGATTATCTGGCGGAAGAAACCCGAAGATTTGTAGATTGATTGAGAGAAATATTTTGGAGAACAAATAATCCTTGTTTCCGAATTTCCTTTAGAAATCACCCGGTTCGTATATTAACTAACTTTTATTTTCTTATGCAAGCCATGACGAAGAAACTAGAATTTGATTTACAAAGCTACTATGAATCCGAACATCCTGTATATATCATTGCGATGCAGGATCAATCCATTTTATTTGCTAATCCGGCTGCATTATTGGCAAATCAAAAAATGCCTCAAGAGTTTATCGGCAAAGACTTGTCTCCTTTAACCTACCCAGATGAGTTGGAGTCAAGAGATCGGCTACTTCGACTAGATGGGAAATTGACGAACTATGAGTTCAAAGCTATGAACTATTATAAAGATGGCCTCTTCTGGAGAAGAAAAGAAATGAACTTTGTTTCAGATATTAAAAAAGTCGAATTTTTGGGTGTTGAGGCACGATTGGGGATTGACTTAATGATGGAGGAAACCCGACGGTTTGTAGATTGAGCGAGGGAGAAATTTTGGAAAAAAAATAATCCTTTTCCCCCAACTAAAAAGAGAGAATCCGAGAATCCAAACTCGGCTCGGACACGACAAGAGCAAAAAAGGCCGTAAACCATTCCATCACCGAATATTTTGGTGGAGTATCATCATCGACAAGGACGCGAATGAGATCGAATTGTCTTTTACTTTGAGGATATTGTCGATTGGCCGCGATCGCCTGAAAAGTCTCCCAATCCATTTCATCTTCAGGAATGCGGAGAAAATCGAACCTTGCCTTAATCTCCTCCTTGGTTTTTTCCGCCAAACATTCCGCAACCATCTTCATATACTGATGGGGTCTCTGAGCTGCTGCTATTTTTTCGATCTGAAATTTAACAATCTCCATATCTTCAACCAACTTAATCAGGAGATCGTAAGAATTCACATTTCTTAAATAGCGCTCTTTTGGCAGTTCCTCATCCGTTTCCTCGATAAAAGACGCTTCGAGAAGAGAACCCAGCGTTTCCCAAGCAACCCCCGTTCCTCGCTTGATTTGAGCGAGCTTTTCCGCTCCGGGTACTTTTCCCTCTCGCATATTGCGAATAGAATTGCGTGCCAAACCGATATCTTTTTCAAATTGAAGTTCGCTCGTTTCTCCGCGCACAAAATCGAGCCACTCCACGAGAGCAGTCGTAAATTCTTCCTTCATCGAGCTTTTGCCGTTGTCTTCAACCATTTTTCCGAATCCCTATTTCATCAATTTGTACTCATATTACCCAATTTATTAAAAAAATACAATGGATTAGGTAAAATTTCATCTTTTTGTAAAATAATGTACGTGAAGATAACTTCTCGATCTCCTTTACTGCTTTACTGCTCCATTCTACAGGAATCACTAGAATGCCTATCATTGTCGTACTATCCATTTCCCGCCGCAACTGTAACTTAACCCAAGAACAAGTCGCAAGGTTAAGCGATCGCTCTCAACAACTCATCGGCAAACTCGAACAGGGAAAGGCCAAAGGGATTGGCTTTGAAACCCTCAGTCAACTCTGTAAAGTAACTGAGGGAGAATTAGGCAATGTTATCGCCTATATTTCTGACGACCCTCGAGAGCTTGACGACAACCTCACTAAACTATCAAAAAAATTAGGATGTTCCACCGAAGAAATATGGCCTCATATTCCCGAAGAGATTAGAAGAGCTTATCGAAGCTGGCGTTCTTTCTAACTGATGGCGGGTGACGGGTGACTGTCTCGAGCGTGGACGAGAGCCAGTTTTTCATAGTTTTGGGCGTGTTCGATAAGTTCGGCCGCTTGTTCGTCGGAAATGTCCCGCACCTTTTTTCCGGGGACTCCAACGACGAGCGATCGCGGCGGCACATCTTTAGTGACGACGGATCCCGCCCCGATAATACTCCCTTCCCCCACCCGCACGCCATCCAAAACGATCGCGCCAATACCGATTAAGCAACCCCTTTCCACGATCGCCGAATGAATGACCGCTCGATGTCCGATGGTGACATAATCTTCTAAAATTGTCGGCTTGCCGGGATCGCCGTGGAGAATTGCTCCATCTTGCACGTTAGTATGAGCCCCGATTTCAATCCGCTCCACATCTCCTCGCACTACCGCACCATACCAAATATTCGCGCCCTCTTTTAAGAGAACGCCCCCGATAACCGTCGCACCGGGTGCGATAAATGCAGCTAAGGAAGTATCCGGAGTTGGCAAGTTAGTAGGAATCTCTTTCATTTTTGTTGTTGAAGATGGCGATCGCAAATTGCTTGGCGCTTTGAGAAGCCAAAATTTTGCTACTCCTCTAGATTAGAAAAACGCGGGTTTTGCATGGAGGTTATTATAATGAAACCACGCTATCCCCCTTGGAATTGGTTAAAATTAAGGCTTACCTGCCCAAATGACATCTAGAGATGCCCTATGATCGATCATGCTTTACAGTATCCCATCTTTGGCGCGGAGATAAAATGCCCCCATTGTCGTCAAGCCATTCCCGCACTGACGCTGACAGATACTTATCTTTGCCCCCGTCACGGTGCGTTTGAGGCAGACCCCAAAACTGGCGAACTGGTTCATTTACAATCGGGACGGCATTGGCGACAGTGGCAGGGAGAATGGTATCGCCAGCACACTCATCCCGATGGCATTCGCTTTGAAATTCACGAAGCCCTCGATCGCCTCTACACCCAAGGTTTTAAAGCAACGAAGGTGGTGATTGCCAATCGTTACAAAGAATTGGTCAGCGCCTATCTCGAACGCAGTACCCCCTGGCGCAATAACGCCACGGAAGCCAAAATCCCTCGTTTATATGGCTTACCCGTCTCTTTTAGCCCCGAATCTTCAGACGATCCGCGCTGGGAAATCATTAATTTTTCCCTAGAGAAAGAACCCGGAATGCCCACCCGCTACCCCTACTTTCGTTTATTTGAGTAGAAGAGACTCAACAACTAACAACCCATTCGTTGATTTGAGTAGACGAAGCTAAATAACTAATCACAAATAACACTTCGGCGTTGCTCGTGGCAAGCCAACAACAAATATGCACCATGCTTCGATTCGTACTGCGGATATTTATGCCGCGATCGCCTTTTACGAACAATTGGGCTTTACGGTAACAGAACGCTTTACGACGGGTTATACGCTGGCTTGTTGGCTGGAAGGTTTGGGAGGACGCATCGAACTCATTCAAATTCCCGAACCCAAACCCGCCGCCGATGCCTTTGGAGACGAACATTATGTGGGGTATTATCATCTCTCTTTCGATTTAACGGAACTCGCTCCCGATTTGCCGACTTGGTTGGGAGCATTTCGGGAAAGGTTGCAGAGAGCCGGAGAGGAACCGATTGAAGTGCTATTAGAACCAGAACAGCAGGCGATCGGCGATCGCGTTTACGAGGTCGCTTTTATTCGCGATCGCGATGGCTTGCCTTTGGAATTTATTCGGGTTTTGCGTTAGACGCAATCCCATAAAAAACAGTTCCTCCTCAAGAGAAACTGAAAGTACGTTATTTTAGAACGACTAAGAGGCTTTCATCGTTTCTGGCTTAGTGGGAGGAAAAGGCGCAATCGCTGACTCAGAAGGCTTTTTCAACGCAGCAGAGGTTTTTTCCAAGACGGTTACTTCGACATTAACAGCAATTAAATAAGAACCGGCTTGATTTCCCGCACCATCTGCGATCGCCTCCAACAATTCCGGACGTTCTCCCGTAATCGGATCTCGCAAAACGCAGCGATCCCAAGGATGTTTCGCATTTGGATCGAGGCTGAGGATATAATGTTTAATCATGACTTTAAGATTTAGAGGTTTACTTGATTTTTTATTCAACATTTTTATTATAAAACATTTTTCCCGTTTTAGGAAGAATGTCAAAAAAATTTTCTTAAATCTTGTCTCAAAATAATTATCCCCTGCTTCCCTATCTCCCCCCACTTCCCCATCTCCCCCCACTCCTATCCAGCCGAATCGCTACTCACAAGTGCCGACTCGGTCTCCTCAACATCCTCCGATTCTCCCAGATAGATTTCCCGGATATCCTCCGGTAAATTGGTTTCGAGTAACCGACACCCTCGAGCGAGCTGTTCTTGAACGAGGGTAGGAGTCATTTCTTCCCCTTCCGCTTGCAAATAGGCAGCAATGCGCGTGGGACTCCAGCGAAAAGTTTTCGACATCACTAGAATCAAGCGAGCAATGGGGGGGAGAATATCGAGAGATTGTTCGAGATAGCACCATAGAGGGGGCGACGCAGCTTGCAGATTGTAATTAATCGATTCGACGGGGGGCAGATTGGCTTGATTAATGCAAATTGCTGTAATATTAATCAGCCAATTTTGAAACGAACTCGACTCCCGTTTATTGCGATCGCGCAATTCCAGCCCTCGCATCTCATAAAAAATATGTCGCCAAGTCAGGGCAAACAGATAATCTCCTTGTACTGGCGATCGCGCAGAATGAGCGATGAGGGTATAAACGATGGGACTGTAGCGGCAAAAAATAGCAACAAAATACTTGCCCTGTTCCGGATGACGCTGAAACAAAGTCAACAAATCGCGATCGCTATAGCGAAAGAGGGATTTGACAAGGGAATGATTGCACTCGGAAAATCTCTGGGTTTGCACGATCTCTAACTACTACTGCACGCCATTTTTCTTTTTCTATTGTAATCGTATTAGAAAGTTGTCCACCTCTCGAAAATAATGTTCGCAGTTTTTGTTTACGGGACTCTCAAACCCGGAGAAGTGAATTATCGTGGCTATTGTCAAGGAAAAGCGATCGCTGCTTTTCCCGCTTATGCCTTGGGAGACTTGTACGCTCTTTCCCTCGGCTATCCCGCTATGACCCCCGGACGGGAAAAAGTCTGGGGAGCGCTATTAAAATTTAACGATCCAGAGGTGTTGCAATCTCTGGATCGTTTGGAAGAATACGAGCCGGGTCGAAGGAGAGAAGAAAATGAATACCAACGCCAAGAAATCTCAATCTATCATCCTTCAGGAGAACTCTTGGGAACTGCTTGGGCATACTTGATGGAACGGGAGAAAATCGAAAAACTCGGCGGTCGCTCGATTCCTTCTGGCTGTTGGCAAAACGCAAGCAATTCCGTCCCTAATTCTTAGGGGAGATCGCAGCAGCTTTGGGGATTTCCACCACCGGGCGATCGAGAGGGATGGTCAGGGTATCCGTTGCTGGGGGAATGCTCACGACCGGGCGATCGAGAGCGACCAATAGCGCCTCATCTGGCATCTCGCTAGAGAGAGAATTTTGAGATTCGGGAGTGCGAGCCATGCGCGGTGCGAATCCCGCGTCTCCCGGCAGAAACAAAGACACCGCTGCCACCATTGCTGCCGCGATCGCCCCCCCGCCCAAAATTGCCAAACGGCGAATCCGTCGGCGTTCGATTGTCCGCAAAACATTAGCCGTAACTTCCGCTGTCGAACGCGTTGTAGCGGGAACGGGCAATCCTTGGATGCCCTGACGGAGTTTGAGCAGTCGGCGATAGAGACATTGCACCTCGGTATCGCTATCCAACCATTGTTGAACTTGTCGGCGTTCGCGGGGCGTAATTTCTCCATCAAAATAAGCGCTGAGGAGTTCGAAGCGATCGCGATCGCTCTCGTGGCGTTGCACCTTCATATCAGTTTTCCGATTTTCGATTTCTCGATTGGGTTGTTGGTTTAGGTCATTCTCGCGTGCGTGCATTTCTCTCCCTCAAGAATGAATTTTTTGTCACCATCGGTAATTGTAGCAAGTTTCTTACGAGCGCGATCGCACTGAGAGAACCATCCGAAAAAACCGCTCGACGGGAGGCATTCAGGTATCCAAATAAGGCTGTAATTGCTCTTGCAGCTTACCTCGAGCGCGAGCGATTCTCGATTTTACCGTTCCTAGGGAAACCCCCGTAATTTCGGCAATTTCTTCGTAGGCCAGACCTTGAATTTCTCGCAAGACGATGGTGGTGCGAAATGCCTCGGGCAAGTCCGCAATGGCCCCTTGCAACTGTTCGTAAAACTCGCGAGTGGTCAGGTTGTCATCCGGACTGGGAGCATCAGAGGGTAATTCCCACTGCATTTCCCCATCTCCCGTCTTGCGGGGTGCATCTAACGATAGCGGCGAGGCCACGCGCTTGCGCTTGCGAAGTTCGTCATAGAACAAATTCGTGGCAATCCGACTCAACCATCCTTTAAACTTGAGGGGATCCTTAAGACGCTGAATATTGCGATAGACGCGAATCCAAACTTCTTGAGCTAAATCCGAGCGATCTTGCCAATCGGGGGCGAGATGATAGAGAATCTTCTCGACGTGGGATTGATAGCGGCGCAAGAGTTCGGCAAAAGCGGCACGTTCTGGCTTCGGGCCGCTTTGGCAGCGTAAAATTAGATCGTAGTTGGGAATTTTATCCAGAGACACCAGAGTTTGAGGCTCTGCAACCTCAATTTGCGATCGTGTAGAAGACCATTGTGCTGACGGCAACTGTGCTGACGGCAACTGTGCGGAAATTGATTGACTCATGGGTTTCTCAAAGGAACGCTCTTCATCCTTCCTTCTTTTGAGACCCTTGTCCTTCCGGAAAGTTCCTGCCCTCGAAAAAATACAGCTTATTTTTCTAGGTTTATTTTTCCAGGTTTATTTTTCTAGGTTTATTTTTTTTCGTAGTTGGGCGCGTAGGATTCTAAGAGACTGCTAACCTGTTTGAGAACCCCATCGCCGCCGGAAGACGCTTTGAGTTCTTGGCGATCCTTGCCGTATTCGGGTTTTTCCAAATAGCGGGAGATGGCCTCTTTAATTTTGTCGCCAATTAAATCTTGTAACTCTTCCTTAGCTTTTTTGCGCTGAAAGCTGGCTCCTTCCTCCGTAGTAGCATAGAGAGGTGGCAAGCGGTTGAGGGCGTAAGCTGCAATATCTCCCACATCCAAAGACGTATCGCTGCTGGCTTCAATTTCGGCAACGCGGGTGATGGTATCGCTCAAAACCAGTTCTTCCATGACATTGATGAACTGCTTGCGGGGCACCGCGACAACTTCTCCCGTGAGCAGAGATCCCATAAGGCGATCGAGTGCCATGTATTCCTCAATCGATAATTCGGAAGCCGTATCGCAGATCCGACCGACTTCTGCTTCCATTGTTGGCGTTAAATAACCATCTTTGAGCGCTTGTTCTACGATTTTTTCTATACTCATCAGGTCAGACCCTTTCGTTTGGTTTTCCATAAAATCATCTCTATCTTAATTGCAAAAGGAGGATTCCCGCGATCGCGCCAACTTAGCTTAATAGTTTGATGGGTTGAATCATGAGGGGATCAATCCAAGCCTTCGTATCGCCAAGGCACGGGGTCGATCGCCACGCCATTGACGTAGAGGCCCCAATGCAAGTGCGGCCCGGTAGAAGATCCCGTAGAGCCTACGGTACCGATACGCTGACCGGCTCTTACCATTTCTCCTTCTCGCACATCGATACGATGCAAATGTAGCATAATGCTTAATACTCCCTGTCCGTGGTCGATCCCAACGGTGTTGCCGTGAACGCGAAATCCTTGAGATTCCCGTCCGACGAGAGCAATTCGTCCGGCGGCAGGGGCAACGACGGGGGTTCCGGTTCCGGCAGCATAGTCAACGCCACGATGGTAGTAATTTTCGGCAAAAACGCCATTGTAATAGCGACGAACGCCAAAAACTGTGGAAACGCGGCCGGAAGTGGGTCGCAGTAGCGCCCCGTTCCAGAATTTCTCCGAGGTGACTAACTGTTTAAACGCTGCCACGCGATCGAGTTCGAGTTGGGTTGCCCCGCTGCCTCCGCCTCGCACGGTAATGCGTTGAGTGCTAAAGGAACGACCGCGCAATCCCAAAGCCAAATTTTGTGTTTCGCCATCCCCCGATACTCGAACGTTTAAGGTTCTGGGTCGTTCGAGAGGGGTAGTCGGGATAAAAGCGCGATAGAGGTTGTCTCCCAAGGGAAATGTCGGAAAGCTTTGATTCCCCATCGTCACGCGAGGGCGATCGCTCGGGTTATCGACTTCGACAAACACCGAAATCGTATCCCCCAATTGAGGATTGCTGGGATTGACCCGCACGTCTAGAGACAAAACGGGTTCGGCAAAAGCCAGAATTCCGGCAGCTATGCCAGACAGGAGAGAACCGAGAGTGAAAGCGGGGTTTTGGGTCATGGGTTTTGGGGAAGCGGGGGGGGAGATGGGGAAGTGGGGGGAGATGGGAGAGTGGGGGGAGATGGGAGAGTGGGGGGAGATGGGAGAGCGGGGGGAGATGGGAAATTCTCTTCATTTTGCCGCTTTTGTCCTTCATCCTTCTACGAGTCGATGGTAGGCGATCGCACCTCGCCAAAGAACCGTTTGTCCCGCTTCGGTTTCAATACAGATACAATAAGCGTCTTGCCAGAATACTTTTCCAGTCAGGACATCTCCAGTGACCAATTTGAATTCAACATTTTGTTTGTCCCGAACGAGGCCTTGAATCTGACGAACGCTGGGGGATCCGGTATCAAATTCAGTCATAATTTATAAGTAACACGGGTGGAGATCGGGAGGAATGGCTCTCGAACAATACTGCGGACATGCCCGTTCTTCCATATCTACCTCAGCAAATTACCGAACAATCTCCATGACCATTGAGTTTACCAAGTATCACGGATTGGGCAACGATTTTATCTTAATTGATAATCGTCACGCTTCCGAACCCCTTATCTCTCCCGATCGCGCCATTGCCCTATGCGATCGCAATTTTGGGATTGGCGGGGATGGGGTAATTTTTGCCCTCCCCAGCGAGAACGATACCGATTACACCATGCGAATTTTTAACTCGGATGGCTCGGAACCGGAGATGTGCGGCAATGGCATTCGCTGTTTGGCACGCTTTCTCGGAGAATTGGAGGGGAGAGAAACTCCCGGACGTGCCTATCGCATTCACACCCTCGCCGGGACGATGTTGCCGCAAATCGAAGCGGGAGGACGGGTGAAAGTTGATATGGGATTGCCGCAACTGTTAGCAGGAGAGATTCCCACTACCTTAACTGAGGGCGATCGCCAAGTTATCGACCGACCCCTTGAAGTTGCCGGGCGAACTTGGCGAGTGACCTGCGTTAGCATGGGCAATCCCCATTGCATTACCTTTGTCCCCAATGCCGACGCAATATCCCTTGCCGATATCGGGCCTCAATTCGAGCATCATTCTGCCTTTCCCCAACGAACCAATACAGAATTTATTGAAATTATTAAGAATAATTACATAAAAATGCGGGTTTGGGAACGAGGTGCGGGGGCAACCCTCGCTTGCGGAACGGGAGCCTGTGCGACAGTTGTGGCCGGAGTATTAAATAGGAAGTGCGATCGCAAAACAACGGTCGAACTCCCCGGAGGCTGTTTGGATATTCACTGGGACGAGGAAACCGGACGCGTTTACATGAGCGGACCCGCCGAAAAAGTTTTTAGCGGTAAGGTTCTATGAGTAACACTCAAACTTAGGAACTGCCGGGCATTCGACTGAGGATTCGCGTCGAAGTACAGTAGCAAGTAGGAAATGGATTGCGTTGCTTTTCTACCATTGCTTGCTCTTGATTTCTAGTGGCCTATTGCCTGTTGCCTGTTACCTCATTGATAATTGATCGTTGTTCATTGAAAAAAGGGGAAATTGCTGTGAGCGGAGGTATTTATCTCATTCAAGGAAACGATCGCTTGGTGGCGATGAATGAGCGGCCTTACGATTCGGAAACCTTATTGCAAGATTTGCTGGATAAATATCCCAATCTGTTGGGACTCGAGCGCCCAGACGATCGCGCCGGTCAAGATTGGCTGATCGTCAAGCGTACCGGCAGCGTTCCGACAGAAGACGCTCGCATCGAACGATGGTCTCTCAATCATCTTTTTCTCGATCGCCAAGGTATTCCTTCCCTCGTGGAAGTACAACCCGATGACGAGTACGACCTGCGCAAGGAAACTATCGGGCAAATGCTTAACTATGCTGCCAATGCCTCGGTTTACTGGCCGGTAGAATCGATTTTAGAGCAATTTGAAATTAACTGTCGCCATCAAAACCGCGATCCCGAACGAGTCTTTGAGGATTTTCTCGGGGCGGGGGCTGACGAGCGGGAATTTTGGCAGAGGGTGAAAACCAATCTGCAAGCCGGTAAAATTCGTCTCATCTTCGTTGCCGATCGCATCCCCCCAGAAGTTCAGCGCGTAGTCGAGTTCCTCAACAAGCAAATGGATCCGGCGGAAGTCTTGGCGGTAGAAATCAAGCAATACATCAGTCCGGAAAATGGCATGAAAACCCTGGTTTCCCGTTCCATCGGGCAAACCGTCGAAGCGCGTCAGAAAAAATCCAGTACGACTCGGGAACGGCGGCGGTGGGACGAACATTCCTTCTTCGCAGAATATCGCGCGCGCTTTGGGGAAGACGAAGCGGGTTTGGTGCGAGAAATTTACGATTGGAGCGATCGCCTTCCCCATCTCCAGTTGCAGTGGGCAACGGGGGATACTTATGGTGGATTTGGAGCGAGATTTGCAGCTGAAAATGGTTTGACAGAATTATTTTTTGTCGGAATTGATGGTAGCATTCAAATTGCCTCCGATGCCTATGCTGCTTTATCTCCATTCAATCGAGAAGATGAGTGGCACGAACTGCGAAATCGCTTGAGTTCGATTGGACTGGCCCTACCTACAGATCCCGGTGAAAAGCGCCTGCCCAATATTCAACTATCAACCTTGCCCAATGAAGAGGCATTGCGTCCCGTTCTCAACACGTTTGATTGGATCGTCACTCGCGTGCGAGATGCAAATTAACCCCCTCAAAGGATCGCATTTCGCGCTCTAATTCCGAGGAAATACTTAGGTTCGGAGAATTGCAAACGATAAGAGGCAATAAAAGAGAATGCAATCGAGATATTTTTCACGCTGGCTCGGCGCTCTCGCGATCGTGTTATTTCCTTTTGTTGCGGCTTTTTTGTTAGCAGTTTTTATCGGGACTCCACAACCGTTCAAAACCACAACGCTCATGGTTTCGTCTCAATTATTAAGCGATCCGTTTTTGCAATTGCCTTCGCCCAATTCGGTACGGGTGGTTTGGTTTACCGAGTTTCGAGGGAGCGATCATCGCGTCGTTTATGGCGATCGCCTAGAAAATGAAGTATCGGCGCGAACCACAAAACTCACGAGAGTGCGAGAAGATAAAGATTCTCGCATTACGCCCCCACCCGATTGGGTCGTCTATCGAGATGTTTGGCGGCACGAAGCAGAGATAACGGGATTACAACGCGATCGCCGCCTTCCCTATCGCGTTGTCTCCACAAAGGAGACGGGAGAAGAAATCGGCAGCGATATTTTTTCTCTTGCCCCAACTCCTTCTGCGGGGAAACCTCTGAAGATTTTACTGACTTCCGATCATCAACTCATGCCCATGACAACAGCAAATTTACAAAAAGTTGAGGAAACCATTGGCAAGGTCGATGCGGTATTTTTAGCAGGAGATTTGATTAATATTCCCGATCGCGCTTCAGAATGGTTTGATAGTAATGCGGGCAATGCTTTTTTTCCCGCGCTTCAAGGTCGCGCTCGTTATACCCTCAAAAAAAATGATGTTGAAACGGTCTATAAGGGCGGACAATTAATTCAACATGCCCCTTTATTTCCCGCCATCGGCAATCATGAAGTGATGGGACGTTTTTCTTTAGAGACGGGTTTAAATTTTCAATATGGCGATGCCTATCCCCAAAACCAAGCCGAGGAAAATTATCAAAAATCCCAAGCAACGATTAATCCCGGAAACGATCCTCAAGTGAAACAAGCATGGGTTAAAACAAATTCTTTTAATACCGATACTTATGAGGAAATCTTTACTTTACCCCAAAGCGATTCCGGAGGTGAAAAATATTATGCCGTTACCTTTGGCGATATTCATTTGATTGTTTTATACGTGACCAATATTTGGCGATCGCCCACCTTAGAAGATTGGGCTGTAAGTCGTTATCGAGAGCGATCGCAAGATTTAAACAATCCGGAGCGATGGGGCTACGGACAGCTTATTTTTGAACCCATTACTCCAGATAGCCAACAATATCAATGGTTGGTGAAAGAACTGAAAAAAAACGAATTTCTGAACGCGAAATACAAAATCGTCATGTTCCATCATCCTCCTCATACTCTAGGAGATAATATCGTTCCTCCTTATACCAATCCCCGTCAAATGATTGTCTCGTCACCCGATGGAACAATTCGCTCCGTGCGCTATGAATACCCATTAGATGATGACTATATCCAGCGTTATTTAGAGCCTTTATTTAATGAAGCTGGCGTACAACTTGTTTATTACGGTCATTCTCATCTTTGGAATCGCTTTCAAAATAAACAAGGCGTTAATTTTCTCGAATCTTCTAATGTTGGCAATACCTATGGCGCATTTTTAGGAGAGAAAAAACGCCCCATTCCTCAAGGATTTCAAGAGAATTACGTTGCAGAAGGAGATCCCAACGGCTTAGAGCCAATTCTTCCCGCGATTGCCCCTTTAAAAGATGAAAACAATCGCAGTTTGCCTTATATTTCCAGTAATGATATTTCCGTTTTTAGTATTTTAGACACGGAACGCGGCACGATAAGCAGTTATCGTTTTGATACCACTCAGCCCAATTCAGATGTTATTAAATTTGATGAATTTTCTTTGCTGCCTTAAAAATTTAATCGATTAATTTTTTTTGCCTTCAAACCAAAATAGTGAATTTGAACTATTCAAGCACCAATCTCCGGGATAATACCATCTTGGGATTTTTTCGCGAGTTTCGTATGATGGATAGAGGCATAATATCAGGGTAGAGCGCTTTTGCAGCCGAGACAGAATTGATGATTGTGGAGTAGAAATCATGAAAACGCTGATCGTTGCCAATAAATCTGTCAATCTTGCCCCCCTCGAGCAGGCTTTGCGATCGCGCGGTTACGAGTTATTCTTTATCGATGGGAATCTCTTAGAAGAGGATTTTCCCCATCCTACTTATAATTTGATTTTTGTGAGCATGACTTTCTCGAGAGAAGATTGCCTCAAACTGTGCCGATCGCTCAAACATGAATTTTTTCATGCTTTTTTTATTCTTTTAGCAGAAGAAATTACGGATGAAACCCTGCAAGAGTTTCTCAACGTTGGTGTTGACGATCTATTTCTGCTGCCATTTCGCGATCGAGAAATAAACTTGCGTTTATCGGCGATTGAAAAACAAATTGAAAATAAAACGGAAATAAGAACAAAAATAAAAACGACGAATGGTTTTAGAACCGCAGCCCTACAACAATTTCCTTATATCGTCAGCCATCATCTCAGACAAACTTTAATTCAGATTAAAAAACAGTTAAATGAATTGCTCATTCAACCGCGAACAATTCCTCTCGATCGGGAAACCAAAACCTATCTGGGACAACTCCTAGAACGCACTCGCTTAATGCACCAATTAATCGGTGAAGTTTTATTCGATACTAATCACGACTTTAAAAGAAATACATCAGATTCTCCCATTACCCATCAAGATTATCTCATTGTCGATCGCCATTTAATTATTCAAGAACATTCCGATGGGATCGTGCGTTATGCCGAACGCGATATAATTATTTTCAAAGGAGAAGACGTACGAACGAGTTTTCCCGAGCTGACAGGGAGTGAAGAAACATTGTTAAACGTCATTCGAGACAAGCGAAATAGTTTTGAAATTCCCGGAATTGCTAGAGTGTCCGAACGAGATACTCCTTTATATTTCGACATTTACATCACCCGCTATAAAAGCGATCTAATCGAAAATCCTTACTTAATAATACTTTTAAATGATTCAACCGATCGCATGATTTTTCAACAAAAATTAGTTCAATCTGCCAATGAAGCAGAACTCTTGTTGAGAAGGCTGAGAGAAGCGAATGACTATATCGATCGCGTTGTGAATTCTATGGTTGATGCCCTGATTGTCACCACCCAAGCCGGAATTATTAAGAAAGTCAATCGCGCCACGCAAGAATTATTTGGTTACAACAAATCGGAATTACTCCATCAGCCCTTTACCAAACTTTTGTGCGATCGCGACGATTTAAGTCAAGTTAAAGATATCAACGTTAAACCTCGAACGGAAATTTCGTGCTTGCGAAAAACTGGTGAAAAAATCTCTGTCGCCTTTTCTTTTGGTTTGATTCGGACGGTAGACGATCGCCAAGAATACGTGTATGTGGGTCGCGATATCACCGAACGCCAAAAAACTGAAATGAGAATTCGTAAATTAAATGTATCCTTACAAGAAAAAGCCTTAGAATTACAAAATGTGAATGAAGAATTAGAAGCCTTTTCTCGAACTGTTTCTCACGATTTAAGAACGCCGATCTCTCATGTTGAATTTTTCAACCAGATGCTCTTAGAAGAATATAGCGATAAATTGGATGAAGAAGGGCAAGACTACATTCAACAAATTGACAAATCCTGTCAGAGAATGAAACGTTTAATCAAGGATTTATTGCAGCTTTCTCGAATTACTAAAAGCGATCTGGAATTAACAGAAGTCAATTTAAGTCAAATGTCGGCAAATGTTCTGGAATCATTGAAGGTCGATGCCCCTCACCGTCAAGTCAAGTTCCTGATTTGTCCCAGTCTCATCGTTCGAGCCAATGAACCGCTATTACAAATTGTTTTAGAAAATCTTTTGGGAAATGCGTGGAAATATACGAATAAGCGAGACATTGCCATTATTGAATTAGGAGCAACGACATCGCTCTTACACGACTCGGGAAATCCCCATATTGCTAATTCTTTGGTCTATTACATTCGCGATAATGGGGCGGGATTTAATATGGATCATGCAGCTAAATTATTTCGTGCTTTTGAACGCTTGCACTCTTCTACAGAATTTGAAGGAACGGGTATTGGTTTAACAACCGTTCAGCGAATTATTCAGCGACATGGAGGGCAAATTTGGGCAGAAGGAGAAGTCGAGCGCGGTGCTACTTTCTATTTTACATTAAGTAGTGAATAATCCAATCAATTCAAAATTCAAAATTATCAATTCAAAATTCAAATTGCAAAAATACCCTCGAGAAAAGCGAATAGATGTTGGTGAAACTCTGGGGTGGCTCTCATATAACAAGCATGGCCGGCATTGGGCAAGATGACTTTTTGCCCTTGAGGAAAGAGTTCGACGAGTAAATCGGCATATTTTGGCGGGACGATGCGATCGTTGCTGCCCCAAATTGCCAGAACGGGGAGGGAACAACCCGCGATCGCCTCTTGATAGCGGTTAATCCCGACAGGGGCAACGGCGACAAATCCGCTCAATTTTTCGGCATACTCGGCAATAAAGGGCAAACTGTAACCGCCACTCATAGAGGGAGAAACGAGAACCGGGCGATCGCATTGGATGCCCTGGAGCAATTCTAAGAGAAATTCTCGTCTTGGAAAGTTAATGCTTTGAGAATTGCCGTATCCCGGCACGTCCACGGCGATCGCCCGCAATCCGCGATCGGCAAAGTAGGCGAGAGTTCCGATCTCTTGCCAAGTGCGAGCGGTAAAACTGGCACCGTGTAAAAATAAAAGAGCGGGAGAACTTATCTCTCCAGTTTCTAAATAATGAATCGACGCGCCTCGGATGTCTAGCGCGTGCGATGAGATCGCGGGGGGCATCATTTTTAACCCATTGGGAATCATCTATGAATATCGTACTGCGTCCGCAACGAGATTTGGATATTCGAGGAGCATCTCTCCTCCAACAAAAAGTGGTGAATTTGATACCCGCACCGGAAAAGTCCTGCTGGGCGATCGATCTGGTACAGGTTAATGCCATCGACCATTTTGGTCTCACGGCACTCATGGCCGTCCGACGAACTGCCAAACACCACCAATGCCGATTTTATTTGCTCAACCTCAAACAACCCGTTCGTTATATGTTAGAAATTACTGAACTCGATCGCGAGTTTAATATTGTCGAAAGTCTCGATGATGTTTTTCAATCGAAAATTCGTTTGTTATTGTGTTAATCAGTCACCCATTACCAGTCACCAATCACCAACAACAATGCTCTGAGCTTGCCTTTAGAGTCACCAGTTCGTTAATTATCTTTACTCAATATGCGTTGGATTGTTTGTTTTTTATGCACGCTCTCGATTTTCTTCTCCATGCCTTTTGTGAGAGCGGAAAATACCTCTGATGTTACGGTTCTCGAACAACGGGTTCGGGCCGGAGAAGCTCTGGCAACAAAGGCGATCGCGGCTCTCGAACAAGGGGATTTAGAAACTGCCGAAGGGTATTGGAGCCAACTGATCGAGAATTTTCCCAATAATCCGGCGGTGTGGAGCAATCGGGGGGGAACGCGGATACTAGAAAGAAAATTAGAGGGAGCGATCGCGGATTTCGATCGCGCGGTGGAATTGGCTCCCCATGCTCCCGATCCTTACCTAAATCGAGGAATTGCCAAGGAAGGATTGAAGCAGTGGGAGGGGGCGATCGCAGACTATAATCGCGTTTTAAGCTTAAATCCGGAAGATGCGATGGCTTACAATAACCGCGGTAACGCTCGAGCCGGACAGGGACGATGGGATGAGGCGATCGCCGATTACAAAAAAGCCTCGGAACTTGCCGAGAATTTTGCCATTTCTCGCGCTAATTATGCCCTTGCTTTATATCAGCGCGATCGCCAACAAGAGGCGATCGAAATCATGCGAGATCTCGTACAAAAATACCCCATGTTTCCCGATATGCGGGCGGCATTGGCGGCGGTTCTTTGGGAGGGAGGTTTGCAAGGAGAGGCGGAAAGTAATTGGGTTGCAGTTGTCGGTCTCGACGGTCGCTATCAGGATATTGATTGGGTGAAAGATGTTCGTCGGTGGCCGCCGCGCATGGTAGAGGCGTTGGAGCATTTTCTCAATTTTGAGTAGCAGTTTGATATTTGACCTTCCGTGCATCCTCCTTCTCGATGGGTTTAAAAAGTATATTTATCCCTCTCTATCTTGTTGCCAGCGCTGTTGTTGAAAAAATAAAACTCCTAATGCTAATACCCGAACAAACCAATCGCAGGTTAATCCCAGCCAAAAACCAACTAGACCTAAATTGAGAACAAAGACAAATAAATATACAGCACAAAAACGAACGATCAGCCAACCGATTAGAGAGATAGCAGTTACGATTTTTGTATCTCCTCTAATTTGTAAAACTTGAGTCATAAATACACTAAGTGCCATGAATAATTGTTCTATTGCAGCAATATAAAAACTGTGAATACCAATAATGCTAATTGGCTCTTTAGGTAAAAAAACACTAAAGAGTCGATCGGGAAATAGAAAAAATCCTCCCGCATATAATGCCGATAAACTTGCCACGAATATCATTGCAATAAGACTGCCAGATACAGCAATTTCCGTTTTTTTTGCTCCCAAACTTTGGGCAACAATGACAGCAGCAGCGATACTAAAACCATTTGCACAAGATTCTATAAAGCTCTCAAAGCTCGAGATCGCTTCAAACGTTGAAATTGCTATTTTACCCAAAAATGTTAAAATTACTACATTAATTGCAATTCCTAACTGTCGTATCAGCCGCTCCCAAAATACCGGACTGGAAATTGATAAAATTTGTCCGATCGCTACCGTGCGATCGCGAAAACTTTCTCGACTCAAAAAATTGTATTGACGAGCGATAATTCCTAAAAGCAAGAGAGCCTCAATCGCCAGTGCGGCAACCGTTCCGATCGCTGCCCCTCGCACTCCTAAACTGGGTGCATGATAATGTCCAAAAATCAAACAATAATTAATGCCAATGTTGATAATATTCGCGATCGCCCCAACAAAAAAAGGGGTTCGGGTATTGCCCATTGCTTGGAGAATTGCCGTTGCAACCATTGAGAGCATGAGCAAGGGAAATCCCAAAAAAGCAATTTCTAGATAGTGCAGAGCTGCTTCTCGAACTGCTATTTCTAATCCGGGAAAGAGAGAAAGAATTACGGGTAAATTCAGCCAAGCAACTACAGAAAAGGCAATACTAATGATTGATGTATACCAGATCCCTCCGACAATTGCAGATGTTGCCAAATCCCGATCTTTTGCCCCCGTTGCTCGTCCCACAACTGCCACTAAACCAACGGTGAAAAAACACAAAACTTGGACGCTGCAATTAATCGAGAGATTGCTAATTTCAAGAGATGCGAGGGCGGCGATCGAATAATGTCCCAGCATTATTCGATCGGCAACAAAAACCAGACTTTGAATGATTAACTGGGCGATCGCTGGAATGGCTAGAGATAAAACTACTCGAACGAGGGTACGATAATTATGGGCTGTAAATGCTGCATTTAAGGCACGATCGGAAGCAACATCGATATTTGATGCTAAAGGATCCACAGGCAAATTTCCGCGTATCGGTTTTCTCGGGACGCAATCTAGATTATTGCAGTAAACCCTCGCGTAGTAGCATTTCTAGAGAAGGAAATAAGCGATCGGGTTCGATGCTTGCCAAACGCAACGGATTTGGCTCTTCTGGAATCCAAACAATGGCATTTTGATGCCGTGCAATCTCTCGATTAAAGTAAGCAACCTCTTCAATCTTCCACGGACTCCTGACAGATTTTCCAAATACAACTAAGGTATTGATAAATTGTACGAGACAGCTCAGCATACAGTCTTCTTTTTGTTTTGTATTGGGCATATCCAATAAGGGATGGGGGTGAAGAATTTGGGCGAAATTGCGCCAGCCATGTTGAGCGCTCACTAAGAGGGGATCGCAGTAACCCGTAGCAGCTAATTGCTTTGCAATATGTTTCCAACGAATTGCATACTGTCCCGATAATATCCAGAGTTGACGGATACAGGCTTCATAAATTTCACGAGCCGTTCGAGCTTGGGGCATAAATTCCCAAGTTTGTTGCCCGATTTCGTTTTGGAAGTAAGGAGTTAGACTATTAATCCCTGCCATTATCGTTTCATTATTTCTGCCCGTTTTAGCAATCTTTAAATAGTCCCAGTCTATTTTGGGATCGACTACAGCAGGATAAAATAAGTACTCGGGCAATAAACATTGTTGAAAGTTAGCAATATCCCCATCAAATTTTACTAACCAGTCATCGGGCTGCATGATGTTTTCTACTGCTAGGTAAGCCATGCCAGACATCATTGAAAAACCCAAGCCAAAATTTAATTCTGGCAAACTCAAAATTTCTAGGAGCTTGGGAAAATCAAAACGTGCTTTCATTTTGGCCGCAGAAATAAGAGAGACTCCCTTAGAAATGAGAGTCTCTTTAATGGTTTCATGCAGCCCATTATTGACAATAAAAATATTTTTAATGCCGACATAATCTACTAAAACATCGATTGTCTCGTCAATGAGGGGGGCAATATTGGCTTGCAGTTCCCGCATGGGAATCAAGACTTTGACGCGATCGCTCCCCAGATAATTTGCGATCTCATTCCTCCGTGCCAATATCTCTTCCTCTGAAGGTTGAAAGACATCTTTTTGCAGCAGTCGGCGCAGGGTCTCATGAGAATCGGGAGAGAGCGAGGTAAATGCCCCATCCGATCGCTCTCGATCGACGCCGCCAAATGCCATCATTTTTAGTTGTTCTTCACCCTGACGCAATGGCAGCAATTCTCGCTTGTCTGACATTAATACTTCCTTTCTTTGGGTTCAAAGCGATTGATAACCACTAACATATACTTAACATCAATGGCTTCGGGGGAATAGTAGGCGAGGGAATGTTTGAGGAAATTGCGATCGTCTCGCTCGGGATAGTCTTCTCGAGAATGCGCCCCTCGGCTCTCTTTTCGATATAAAGCAGACGTGAGAATCGTTTCGGCAACAATGGCTAAGTTCTGCAATTCTAGTGCTTCGACTAACTCGGTATTCCAACATAAATTTTTATCGTCGAGGTGAATTTGCGAAAGTTTGCCCTTTAATTCTTGCAGTTTTTTCAGGCCTGACTGCATGACTTCCTCGGTGCGAAAAACGCCGCAATGCTCGCTCATGCAGTCTTGGAACTGCGATCGCAATTCGCCGATGCGAATCGTTCCTTTTTGGTTGATCAGACTTTGCAGGCGATTTTTGGCGCGATCGAAATAGGTTTGGGTATCGAAAACTGGCATTTTGCGATCGGCGACGTAATGGGCGATCGCTTCTCCAGTTTTGCGCCCGTACACCACGCATTCAAGGAGGGAGTTACTCCCCAAGCGGTTGGCACCATGAACCGAGACGCAGGCGCATTCTCCCGCCGCAAAAAAGCCCTCTACCAATTCGCTACCGCTGAGTCGCACTCGTCCTTCGGTGTTGACGGGAATGCCTCCCATGGAATAATGAGCGGTGGGGCGCACGGGCATGGGTTCGGTGACGGCATCGACTCCCACCAAGCGATGTGCTTCTTCCCAACAAAAGGGAACGCGACTCATGATTTTTTCTTTCCCCATGTGGCGCAAGTCCAGATGCACGAAAGCGCCTCCCGCCGTGCCGTCGGCGTGAATGCCTCGTCCTGCTCGCAGTTCCAACGTAATCGCTCGCGAGGTAATATCCCGAGGGGCGAGTTCCATTTGTTTGGGGGCGTAGCGCTCCATAAACCGTTCCCCCTTGCTGTTTCGCAGATATGCCCCCTCTCCCCGCACGGCTTCGGAAATCAGTACGCCGACGGGATATAATCCGGTCGGGTGAAATTGCACGAATTCCATATCTTCTAAGGGCAGTCCCGCCATTGCACACATGGCTAAGCCGTCCCCCGTGGAGGCAAAATCGTTAGACGTGGTATTAAAAGCCCGACCGTATCCCCCTGTTGCAAACATGACGGCTTTCGCGCGGACGATTTCGATGCTCCCGTCCAAAATGCGGTACATGACAATACCTTTGACCTCATTTTCTTCGAGGATGGGTTGCAGGACGTACCATTCATCGTAAATTTGTACGTTGTTGCGGCGCAGGTTGTTCACCAGTTCGTGCAGGATGGCGTGTCCGGTTTTATCGGCGGCGTAACAGGTGCGTTTGTGAGAGTGACCGCCGAAGGCGCGTTGAGCGATGCGTCCGTCTTCGAGGCGAGAAAAAAGCACCCCGAGGTGTTCGAGATCGATGATGACTTGGGGTGCTTCTTTGGTGAGAATTTCAACGGCATCTTGATCCGCGAGATAGTCAGAGCCTTTGACGGTATCGAAGGCGTGAGCTTCCCAGTCATCATCGGGATCGACATTTTGCAAACTGGCGGCGATCCCTCCTTGTGCGGCGACGGAGTGCGATCGGATGGGGTGGGTTTTGGCGACCAAACCTACGTCAATGTTGGGGTCGATCCGTTTGATTTCTAGGGCAGCGCGGCAGCCTGCAAGTCCGCCGCCGACGATCATCACATCGTGTTCTAACATGAGGTCTCGGGAAAGTTGGCACGATCCTATTTTCGGGGATGGGAGCGATCGCAATTGTTAATTTTTTTGGCAAATGCGATCGCGTTTGTCAAACTCACTTTCTACCTCTTTTTGCAGTTCTTCGAGGGTTTGAGGTTGGATTTGTTCTGTTTGGGATGCGGCGATCGCTTCGAAGAGACGACGGGTATTTGCTGGCGATCGCAAAAGGTAGACGGTTTCAATCAGACTACGTAACTCCGATTCGGCAATAAGAGCGACTTTTTCTCCTTCTTGGCAATCGATTAAAAAAACTTCATGGTTTTCAATTGCTCAATCTAATATTTGCAGCAATTCATCTTTTACTTCTTGAGGAGAGGTAACTTGGTAAGAAAACATGGAAATTATCGATGAGTTGTTTTTCTAGGTTATCATGCAGCAGCGATCGGAGTGCGATCGCGACTATAGAGGCGATCGACCGCTTTTTGCGCGAATTTTGGGAAATCATGAAAAAAAAGTCTTGCCATATCTTGTCAATCTTGAAAAGTCTTGCTATCTTGGTAAACAAGATGCACGAATAGTTGCAACATGGATAAAAGTCAACTCATCTCAATGCTTGAGGCAGAACTTGCCCAGAATGAGCAAGAAGCAACAAGATTGAAGCAAATTATAGAAGAGGCAAAAACACAATTGACTCGCCTCGAGTCCTTGTCTGTCAGTATTAGAGCCACTATAGAAGGAATTTGCGATCGCAATGGTCAAAAACCAGAATCTAATCTTGATGATTCTGGCTTATCGGCTTTCACCCATTCGAGTAATGGTACTGTACAGAATGGAAGTCATGCTGAAACACATTACGGTGACGGATATGACAAGACTCAACCTGCACCAATTCAAGATTTAACTAGCCAAGAAAAGTACATTCGCACTCCTAAAGATTATCAACGTTTGGAATATAAAGGCCGAGGTTATATTCAAATTGCTCAAGACATTCTCAAAAAACATTCAGAAGGATTGCATATCGGTCAACTTGTAGAGATTATCTTTGAATATCAATCTACAGAAGAGTTTTCCAAAGCAAAAAAATCTTTACAAACAGAATTAACCCGAGCGGTCAAAGAAAATAGATTAGGAAAGGAAGAGGATTATTATTTTCCTTGTCCTAAATTAATGGCAACTCAAAACGTTGCCTAATTATCTAATAAATATAAAGCTCTAGAGGCGATCGCAATGCAGCAAGTGACTTCAACGAAAAATGGAGCAGTTCTCTCTAAATATGTCCTACGCTATATTGATGATGATGGTGTCGAATATTTTACAATTAAGGCGACGGGAAAATCGGGTATGAGTTATCGAGGATTAGCAAGATTTGTAGGAGTTAGTCAACCTACAATACATGGATTAATTAAAAAATTAAAAAATACAAGTCCTGAAGGTAAAAAATTTTCTCAATTACCCGATTGTCTGAAACCTTTCGTAGAACGAGAGTTAGTTTTAAGAAGAAATTCAAAAACTCGGGATAAACGATTTGCCATGGTTTGCCGCTCTCCCAATCAAGAAATTTCTCAAAAACATCGATTCGATCGAAACAAATGTATCATTTTTCTCGCCGTTCGCTAACATCTTTCCCCATCAAACTTTTGATCGAAGGGCTTGTTTTTTTGGCTTAAAGAGATATAATAAATATTCGCAATGAGAATGAGAATCATTCTCATTAGTATTTTCGGTTAATACCAGCCGAGAAAAAGAATCTAACTGCTATTGATAAGGATTGACTGTAATGCAAGCAACACAATTGTTTCGGCGATTGACTTTTATAGCCGTTGCCACTGTGGCGATCGCTTCGGGAAGTTGTACTTCGAGTCCCGAAACAACCGAGAACACTGAAGCGACTCCGGGAGAAACAACAGAAGAATTGCAGGTAGTGACGACATTTTTACCCATCACGCAATTTACCAATGCCGTTGTTGGCGATCGCGCAGAAGTGACGCAACTCTTACCCGCAAATGTCAATCCTCACGACTACCAAGCTAAACCCACCGACGTGCAGGCGATTGCTAAAGCCGATATCTTGGTACAAAATGGCTTGGAATTCGAGTTGTTTATCGAGGATCTCATCAAGAATGCCGAGAACAAAGATTTAGCCATTATCGATTCTAGTGAAGGGATAGAGCCTCTTGCTTCTGGAGATAAAGAACATGATGAACATGATGAACATGAGGGGCACGAACATGATGAGCATGATGAACATGAGGGACATGATGAACATGAAGGGCACGAACATGATGAGCATGATGAACATGATGAACATGAGGGGCATAAAGGACATCACCATCACGGAGAATTCGATCCCCATATTTGGCTCGATCCCAAAAGAGCGATCGCGCAAGTGGAGAATATTCGCGATGGATTAATTGCTGTAGATCCCGAAGGCAAAGAAGAATATACTAGCAATGCAGCCGCGTTCATCAAACAATTGCAAGCATTAGATACGGAAATTACCGAACAACTTAAGCCTTATAGCGGACAAGTCTTTATCTCCTTCCACGATTTCGCCCGATATTTTGCAGAGAGTTACAATCTCAAGCCTGAATTTTTGGTGGATATTCCAGAAGAAAATCCTTCTCCGAAGGACGTACGGCGTATTATAGAAACCGTAGAAACGGAAAATCTTAACGCACTGCTCGCAGAACCCAAAACTAGCAAAAATGCTTTTGATAGTATCGCCAAAGATTTGCAAATTGAAGTGAGTATTTTCGATCCCTTAGAAACAGGAGATATCAATGCGACCGAACCCGAATTTTATCTCAAAATTATGCGCAAAAATGCAGATAATCTCGCTGAAGCCTTTAGCAATTGATCGCATTGCTTGCCATTGGTGTCAACTTAGTCTAAGATGTTAATCCCTTTAGTCTAGAACCTTAACCCCTAGGATGTTTTGAACTGCCCCACCTCAAGTTCTTGGCTCATAGCTCAAGCAGGCTGAAGCCGGCTAAACCGATAGAAACCTTAACCTGCTAAAGCAGGTTTAAGCTGTTTGAACCCTAGGAAGGAAAGGGGTAAAAGCGTTAAGTAGACACCAATGATTGCTTGCCCGCTCGATGAGTTTGTTTGAGGAGATAGAATTTGAGCGATATAGTATTAGAAATCAAGGGATTGTGTGTCGATCGCGAGCAAAATGGAGTCGTGCGAGATGTTTCTTTTTCTCTCATCGCCGGCACCGATACTGCTCTGATCGGTCCCAATGGTGCAGGGAAAAGCACCCTCATGCAGTCAGTTTTAGGGATTTTACCAAGGCGATCGGGGGACGTGTCGATTTTGGGACGATCGCTAAAGCGCAATGGCAATCTGGCTATTTCCGTGCGCCAGCAGATCGCCTATTTACCGCAACACTTCCTCTTCGATCGCCGCATTCCCATGACGGTAGAAGAATTAGTGGGGTTGGGATGGGATTCTTTGGGCTTTCAATGGCCCTGGTCTCACGCCCAAAAACGCCGTTTCGCAGTGCGAGAAGCCCTGAGACGGGTCGGTGCGGGACATTTGATCGATAAACCCATCAGCCGCCTTTCTGGAGGGGAAACCAAGCGAATCTTGCTGGCTTATTGCCTCGTGCGTCCCCGAAAATTGCTGCTTCTCGATGAAGCACCCGCAGGTTTGGATATTCGCGGAGAAGCAGAATTTTATTATTTGCTTTCCGAATTGAAAAAAGAGCAAGGCTGGACGATTTTACAGATTTCCCACGATTTTGATATGGTTCGACGACAGTGCGATCGCGTTCTCTGTCTCAACCGGACTTTGCTCTGCGAGGGGGTTCCCGAATTTGCCCTTTCTCCCGATAATTTGGTGACTGCCTACGGTTCGGAATTCACTCACTATCAGCATTCTTGCGAGAGATGATCGTGGAGTGGAGGAAGCGGGGGGAGCAGGGGGAGCGGGGGGAGAAAAATTTTCAGGAACAGTCCAATTACAGTAAAAATTAATGGTTTTAGCGATCGCGGATGTTTTAGAATTGCTTCAATTCCCCTTTATGCAACGGGCGGCGATCGGGGGAATTTTAATTGGTTTAATGGGGGGATTGTTGGGCAGTTTGACGATTTTGCGCCAACTCTCTTTCTTTAGCGACACGTTAGGACATTCAGCACTATTGGGGATTAGTTTAGGATTACTATTCGGGTTAAATCCTTCGACGGTTTTGCTTCCTTTTTCGGTATTATTTGCCCTTGCTGTCAGTTATTTACTCGAAAGAACGCAACTCTGGACTGATGCCCTGTTGAATGTCGTTTATTCGGCATCTTTGGCCATCGCCATTATCATTCTCAGTTTTAGCGGTCAATATAAGGGAGGCATTAACAATTTGCTCTTTGGAGATATTTTGGCGGTGTCGAGAGGAGATCTGATAATTAGTGGAGTATTGTTATGCGTCTGCGTTATTTTTATCGGTCTCACCTTGCGAACGCAGATGATGCTCATCTTACACGAACCCATGGCGATCGCTCGAGGCGTGTCGGTTTCGGCACATCGCACGGCTTTTATTGTTTTATTGGCGTTGGTGGTGGGGGTTTCTATTAAAGCGATCGGTGTTTTATTAGTGAGTGCCTTTATTGTCGTTCCCGCTTGCGCTGCCCACTTAATTAGCAAAAATTTCACCGCTCACATTCTCTTTTCTATGGGATTGGGGGCGTTGAGTGCAATTGTGGGAATTCTTGTCTCGGCATTTTTTGATTTGCCTTCGGGTCCGAGTATTGTGGTGATACAATTAGCTCTTTTTGCGATCGCGATTGTTTTCCCTAAAGCAAATGCCCGTTTGGATGAAATATAACCTCAATACGATGTTGACTCTCTATCAAAAGGAAAATCTAAAAAAATATCCAAATTGTTAGGACTATCGCCGAAACTGCTTGCGATAATCATGAGGACCGATGGCGATGCGGCGAATGAATGCCCGTCGCATGATGTCCGCACTGGAAAACCCGCATCTCGTCGCCACGAGCTGTAGGGGGATATCGCTTTCTTCGAGCAGTCTTCTCGCCGCATCCACTCTTGCAAGCTCGACGAATTCTGCGGGCGTTCCTCCCGTTTCGCGCTGGAAAATGCGACTGAAGTTTCGCACGCTCATTGTGGCTCGCGAGGCGAGAGAGGCAAGAGATAAGTCCGCCGCAACATTGTCGAGTATCCAATGTTGAATGGCTTGGATGCGGCTTTCCGTCGCGATTTGAGCAGCAAGATGGGCGCTAAATTGCGATTGTCCGCCCGGCCGGCGCAGAAACACGACCAGCCGTCGCGCGATCTTGAAGGCGAGATCTCGTCCGCAGTCGTCTTCAATCAGCTTGAGGGCGAGATCGATCCCTGCGGTAACGCCCGCAGAAGTATAGAGGTTGCCATCTTTTACATAGATCGAATCGGGCAAGACTTCTGCTTTCGGACAGCGTTTGGCGAGTTCTGCTGCATGCTGCCAGTGCGTCGTGACTTGGCGATCGTCAAGCAACCCAGCCGCTCCGAGGAAAAATGCCCCGGTACACACGGCACCATAACGCCGGACTTCCGGTATCCGTCGCCGCAGCCAAGCCTGAAACTGCTGCATTTTGAATGCCTGCCGATAATCGGGCGTTCCGGCTACCAGTAGCGTATCGATCGCAAAGTCGGGACAGACAATCGAGCCATCCGCCGCGATCGTCATGCCACCCACCTTGATGAAGCGAGAGCCATTAATTGATATCAACCGGACATCATAATGCACCTCCGCATTAGATTGCCGAGAGGCCTCGATAAAAACGTCAAGCGGCCCGGAAATATCCAAGGATTGGGCATTGGGAGGAATTGCGATCGCAACAATGGGCAATGATGCTGACATGATGAATTGACCTTATAAATGCAACCGAGCTGTTCTTTGGCAAAATTATCCGCTATTTTGTCCAAAAACGACGGATATCGACGATTGCAGACAAATCAACCCTAACATGAATCTTATTAAGACAGAGCCAAAACATCATGCCAAGAAATTCTGGACTTGATGTTAGCGCTTCCAACCCGGAAATTTGTTATGAATGTCAAACCCCCTCTCCCACCATTCGATGCCCGGAGTGCAGCCCAAAAAGTTCGCATGGCCGAAGATGGATGGAATAGTCGCGATCCCGAACAAGTTTCCTTGGCCTACAGCCAAGACAGCATCTGGCGAAACCGGGCAGAATTTATCAACGGTCGGGCAGAAATCCAAGCCTTTCTGACGCGCAAATGGTCGAAAGAATTGGAATATCGCTTAATCAAAGAATTATGGGCGTTTTCCGATCGTCGTATTGCCGTGCGCTTTGCCTATGAATGGCGCGATGACTCCGGCCAATGGTATCGCGCTTACGGGAACGAGAATTGGGAGTTCGACGATCGCGGACTGATGCGCCGTCGAATTGCCAGCATTAACGATCTGCCGATCCGGGATGGCGATCGCAAATTTCATTGGCCGCAAGGCCGCCGCCCCGACGACCATCCCGGCCTTTCAGACCTCGGCCTCTAATCGCCGACAGAATATGGCTCGATCCGTGTTTTCCATCGCAACAACAGGAGTTTGCAATGTATATCCTTCACTATTACCCGGGCAATGCTAACGCAGCGCCACATATGCTTCTCGAAGAACTCGGCATAGAGTACGAGCTCGCTTTGGTCGATCGCGAGATCGACGCGCAGAAGTCCTCCGAATACATGAAAATCAACCCGATGGGTCGCATCCCGACTCTGGTGGATGGCGATTGCTCGATTTTTGAAGCGGCGGCGATCGTGCTGCATTTGGTCGATCGACATCCCGAGGCGGGGTTTGCACCGGCTGTCGGGACGAGCGATCGCGCCCAGTTCTATCAATGGCTGACCTTCCTGACCAATTCACTTCAGGAGGAACTAATGGTCTGGCAATACCCCGATCGCCTCGCAGGTAACAATAAAGCCGCCGAGAAAGCGATCGCGGCTGGGGCGGAGAAGCGGGCGAGTAATTTCCTCGACGTCATTGAGAATCATCTCGAGTCTAATGGTCCGTACTTTCTCGGCGATCGGATCGGTGCGGCCGATCTTTATCTCACCATGTTGGCGCGGTGGGCTCGGCCGATGGTCAAACCGCCTCGCTCTCGGCCGAACATCTCTCGCCTGCTCGATCTGACGACGACTCGTCCTGCGGTGAAGCGCGCTTACGAAGGCGAAGGCATCACCGATGGCATCGCTTAAAACCATCAACTCGGGGGCAATAAGGGTTGCTCCCCAGATAGGAGAAGATTTCTCATGATTACTCGCAAAGACAGCCGTAACGCGCACGAGCGCATGAATTTGCCTTTCGTTGGGCTCGTAACATTTGCCGGTCAGCCAGCGTGCGACAACTGGAAGCAATTGGATAGCGCAGATGTCGCAATTCTAGGCATCCCCATCGATACAGCCGCGAGTTACCGCGCGGGCATGCGTTTCGGCCCCCGCGCGATTCGCGAAGCCTCAATGTTCCACGGATTCAGTTCTGAAGGGGTCTTCGACTTCGAAGACGAAACGACCTATCTATCAGCCGAGGAGGTTAAGATCGTCGATGCAGGTGACAGCGACGTTATCTATGGAGATACCCAGCGCAGCCTCGGGAATGCCGAGCAAGCAGTGCGAGCCTTGCTCGATGCCAAGACGTTACCTTACATCTTGGGCGGCGACCACTCGATTACCATAGCAACAATGAAAGCCTATGCTCGTGAGAAACCCTTTCATATTGTCCATATCGACGCACACTTCGACTTCATCGATGAGAGTCATGGGATTTCATGGGGACACGGCAGCCCGATGCGCCGCGCCTCGGAAATGGCCTGCGTGAAGGGAATTACCACGATCGGACCGCGTAACATGGGGGCGGCGAGCCGTAAAAATTATGATGCAGTGAAGGCCTGCTGCATCCATATCGTATCGGCGACAAAGCTGCGCGTCCAAGGCGCGATCGCTGCCTTGGCTCACATTCCAGATGGCGATCGCGTTTATGTTTCTATCGATATCGATGCGTTCGATCCCTCCATCGCTCCGGGTACGGGGACGATCTCTCATGGCGGCCTGACTTACCAAGATGGAAAGGGCATTCTCAAAGAGGTTGCGAGACGCTTCGAGGTTGTTGGTGCAGACTTGGTTGAAGTCTCGCCGCCCTACGATCCGTCAGGCATCACGTCGCTTCTTGCGGCACGACTCAGCCTCGATTTTATCGGTGCAATTTTTCACGAGCGGGCAAAGAAGCCAACCTAAGCCAATGCAAAATTATTAATTCAAAATTCAAAATTGCCATCAGTGGAGGTTTGAACCCATCACCGATCGAAGATCGCCAATTTTAAAAATCAGTGGGACTCTATACTCGGGATTATTTAAAGATGATACCAACCTTGAGCCATATTCTAATTTTTCCCATCAAATCTCTCGATGGGGTTTCAGTGCAACAAGCTCGCATTCTCCAAGGTGGGGCGCTAGAATACGATCGTGAGTTTGCCATTGTCGATGCCCGAGGCAAGTTTGTGAATGGGAAGCGGACTGCTAAAATCCATCAATTGAGATCGCAGTTCGATCTGAGTCAGCGTACTATGACAATTTCCGTACAAGGCAATGACCCGCAGACCTTTTCTTTGGATCGCGATCGCAAGGCATTGGCACAGTGGTTGAGTCAATTCTTGGGATTTACCGTAGAACTCCAACAAAATCGAGTGACGGGCTTTCCCGACGACCGGCGATCGCCGGGACCGACAATTATCAGTACGGCAACCCTAGAAACCCTGTCGAGTTGGTTTTCAGAAATCGATGTGGAGAGCATGCGATCGCGGTTTCGCACAAATTTGGAGTTTTCCGATACGCCTCCTTTTTGGGAGGATATTTTGTATGAATACCAATCCCAAGGGCAATCTTTTGCGATCGGACGAGTTGCCGTGCAAGGGATTAATCCTTGCCAGCGGTGTATTGTCCCTACCCGCGATCCAATAACCGGAGAGGCAACTTCCAAGTTTCAGAAGACTTTAGCCATGCACCGTCGGGCGAGTTTGCCAGAGTGGGCAGATGAAAAAATATTCAATCATTATTATCGAATCGCCGTGAATACGTGCATTTCTGTCTCAGAAACAGGAAAAGTTTTGCAGATTGGGGATTTCTGCAAGAGATAACCGATTATTGTTGATTGGGTTGGAATTGGAAGAGAGAGTAAACCACATTGCGACGAATATCGATCATGGTTTCTAAAAACATCTCGTAACCTTCCTGCTTGTATTCGATCAATGGATCTTTTTGACCGTAACCCCGCAAGCCGATCGCTTCTCGTAAAGCATCCATTGCTTGTAAATGTTCCCGCCATAGGGTATCGATTTGCTGCAAAATAAAGAAACGTTCCGCCTGTCGCATTAAACCCGGCTGAATGCGTTCGATTTGATTTTCCTTGAGATCGTAAGCTTTGCGGACTTCCTCGTGTAAAAAGGTTTTAATTTCTCCCACGGTCATATCTTCTAAATGCTTGGGTTTCATATCCTCCAGCAAATAGATGAATTCCTTCACTTTTCCCGTCAATTCCTCCAATTTCCATTCTTCCGGGGGAAGTTCTGGATTCACGTAAGCCTCGACAATATCATCCATTGTTTTCTCCGCATAGCCGATAACTTGCTCTTTTAAGTCCAATCCCTCCAATACCCGACGGCGTTCGGCATAAATTGCCTTGCGCTGGTTGTTCATTACCTCGTCATACTCAAATACCTGTTTTCGGGTGTCGTAGTAGAACGTTTCCACCTTCTTTTGCGCCCCTTCTAGAGAACGGGTCAGCATTCCCGACTCGATCGGCATATCTTCCTCGACTCGGAAGGCATTCATTAATCCCGCCACGCGATCGCCGCCAAAAATCCGCAATAAATTATCCTGCAAACTCAAGAAAAACTTAGTCGATCCGGGGTCTCCCTGCCGTCCTGCCCGTCCTCGCAACTGGTTGTCGATGCGGCGGGATTCGTGGCGTTCTGTGCCGATGACGTGCAAGCCACCCAACTCTACCACTTTATCGTGTTCTTTGCCCGTCAAGGCTTCGTATTCTTCGCGAATGAGGTTGTAAACCTCCCGCAATTTCAACAACACCGGATCTTCAATGGGAGCATTTTCCGAGGCGATCGCGAGCTTATCTTCGGCTTCTAATTCTTGCAAACTTTGTTCGCCATAGGTTTCTACAGCAAAATTCACTGCCTCTTTTAATTTCTGTAGGGTACTTCCCGATAAATCCGTGGGAAAAATTTCCGGTGAGGCTTTCCAAGTCTTTTTCTTCTTCTCCCCATCTCCAAAACCTTGAGCGGGTTTTCGGGCGGGTTTTGCCCCCGGAACCGCCGCCACCAATTGTTTCTCATCGGGAATGACAATGCGAGGCATTAAATACTCTCGCACCTTCAACCGTGCCATAAATTCGGCATTGCCTCCCAAAATAATATCGGTGCCGCGACCCGCCATATTTGTTGCAATCGTGACCGTACTAACGCGCCCGGCTTGGGCGACAATTTCCGATTCTCGTTCCACATTTTCCGGACGGGCGTTGAGAATATTGTGAGGAACGCTTAACTCTTGGAGATTGCGCGAGAGTAATTCCGATTTTTCGACACTCGTGGTTCCCACCAAAACCGGGCGACCGAGTTCGTGCATTTCCGCACATTCTTTGGCAACTGCCATCCATTTTGCCGGTTCGGTTTTGTAGACGACATCAGATAAATCTCCCCGTCTTGAAGGTAAGTTCGTCGGCACGATCGTCACTTGCAGATCGTAGATTTTTTCAAATTCTGCCTCTTCTGTTTTTGCCGTTCCCGTCATGCCCGCCAATTTGGGATATAACAGGAAGAAATTCTGATAAGTAATCGTAGCTAACGTTTGGGTTTCATTTTGGATTTTTACTCCCTCCTTCGCCTCGATCGCTTGATGCAAACCATCGCTCCATCGTCGTCCCGCCAGCACTCGTCCGGTAAATTCATCGACAATCACGACTTCATCATTGCGAACGATGTAGTTAACATCATTCGTAAACAGTTCTTTCGCTTTAATGGCATTAAAAACATAATGCGCCCAAGGCTCGTTAGGATCGTAAAGATCGCTCACGCCTAAAAGTTGCTCGGCTTTGGCAAAGCCTTCATCGGTCATTAAAACATTTCGCGCTTTTTCATCCACTTCATAATCTCCCTCACCGTCTTCATTTTGGGGAACGAGCTTCATGGCGATTTGGGAGGCGGTCATGTATTTTTCCGTGGGACGTTCCACCTGCCCGGAAATAATTAAAGGCGTTCTCGCTTCATCCACTAAAACCGAGTCTACTTCGTCAATCACGCAATAATTAAAAGGTCGTTGTACCACATCATCCATTGACGTGGCCATGTTATCCCGCAAATAATCAAAACCCAATTCGCTGTTCGTCGCATAAGTGATATCGCAACCGTAATTCTGCTTGCGTTCGAGGGGATTCATTCCTGCTTGAATCAAACCTACTGTTAATCCGAGGAAACGATGTACTTGTCCCATCCATTCCGCGTCCCGTCGTGCCAAATAATCGTTTACCGTTACAACATGAGCGCCGTGGCCGGAAAGGGCGTTCAGATAGGCGGGTAGGGTAGAAACGAGGGTTTTTCCTTCTCCGGTTTTCATTTCCGCGATCTGCCCTTCATGGAGAATGATACCCCCGAGGAGTTGGACATCAAAATGACGCATTCCCAAGACCCGCCAACCTGCCTCTCGAACGACGGCGTAGGCTTCCGGTAAAATTTCATCGAGAATGTCTCCTCGTTCGCGATCGCTTTTCGCTTTGGCGAGTTGTTCTTTAAATTCCCCGGTTTTCCCGCGCAATTCATCGTCAGAGAGTGCTTTGATTTCGTCTTCCAACAGGTTGACTTCTACCACCAGAGGCTTGTATTTTTTCAGTTTGCGGGCGTTGGGGTCTCCGAGCAGTTTTTTGAACATGGCGGTTTTCTAAAGATTTGAGGAATTTCGCGATCGCGGACGATAGTTTATCCTCAATGGTATCACTTCCCTCGAACGATACCCGATTCGGGAAACCGAATTGGCGATCGCTTATGGGTTTCTTCCCTCTCTTGGGAGGGAGCTGGGGGGTGGGTCGGAGGTTGGGGGGTGGGTCGGGTTGATTTCGTTTTGATATTGGGTGACTCCCGCGATCGCCGCCAGTACAACCCACCCTAAAGTATTAATTCGCAAATCGAAGATCGAAACATCTAAGAAATTGAAACCGATACAAGTAATAAAAGCCACTAAAAAAGTAAAGAGAATCCAGCGATCGCGATCGCTAAATGTCGAATTCCCCAATAACAAAATCCCCCGCGCCAAAATCCAAGCGATAATGCCACACAAAAAAACAGTCGCAATCATTCCCGTTTCTGCTGCCAGCATGAGAAAGAGATTGTGAGGATGACCCAACCAAACATCTGTCGCCTCTTTGTAGAGAAAAGAAAAATTTCGCAGTCCCCAACCCAAGAGGGGGCGATCGCGAATCAAATTCCAGCAAAATTGCCATTGGGTCATTCGCAATAGGGGTAAGGGGGGATCGGGATACATTTCCCCGGAAAGCCGCGCCCAGAGGAAATGGGGAACGACTTGGCGCAAAGTTTCTCCCCCCCATGCCGGCGCAAAAGAAGCCCAAGCGATCGTCCCGGCAAAAGCGCCAATTCCTAGCACTAATAATCGCCAGCCGATGTAGAATGCAAATGACAAGCTGCCGAAAATTGCCAACGCCCAAGCATTGCGAGATTGAGAAGAAATCAGAGAAACAGAATTGAGAAAAATTGCCCCGGATAAAAAAGCGACAACTTGCAAAGATTGTTTGGTTTGATTTTTTCGCCATTGTTGAAAGGCATCGATCCACAATCCCAAGGTCAGCATTAAAACGACGACGAGATAAAACGCAAGGACATTTGCATACATAAATGTCGAAGACATTCGCCCTTCAGGTTTGCCGTAGGGAATGAGACTCCAACCTGAAAGCGTGCGCCAAAATTCCGGCGTTGCCAACCCCAAAAACATCTGCCCAAAACCGAGGAGACAAATGGGCAATGAGGAAAAAGTTAATAACCAAGCCAATTTTCGGAGTTGCTTCGGGGTTTGAATGAAGAAATGAACCGTACAAAACCAAACCATATAGGGGAAAAAATTGGCTATTCCCGCGAGGGCTTCGAGGGGGCGATCGGCAAAAGCAGTGCTGAGGAAGAGGAGGAGACTGAGAAGGGCAAAGGCACGAGTGAGGGGGAGTTTGACGATTGCTCCTCCTTCTTTCGGCCAAACCCCCATCGCGGCGGCAGCATAAGGAATGGCAGCAATTCCGGGCAATAGGGGCTGTAAAAATGCCCCCACTTGGAAACTATCCCACATCCACAGATCCCGAAGGTATGCCAATGACGAAGATTGTTTCTGCTTTTCCATCCTTCATCCCTCATTTTTTCCTCTATTATGCCCAACACGGCGATCTCGTCAGGCGAATTTGGGCGAGGGCGAAGATGGTGGGGATAATGCGGCTGTAATTGGTCGCGATCGCTCGCCAACCGAGATCCGCGAGGAAGGTTCCCCACAGGACCGGACCGAGAAAGGCGAAAACGGTTTTAACGGCACCTTGTCGGGCTGCGGCCATTGCCATACCTCGTTTTGCGGTTTGCAGGGCTAAATGGTGTTGCAGTTTGGTGGCAGCGATCGCGCCCCCTTGGACGAGGGCGGCTCGGGCGGCTTGGTAGCGGGCGAAGTGAAGGGCGAATTGCTGGGCGATCTGTCGCAAAATGAAGGATTTTAAGACGGAATTTACGGCGATGACGCTGCTGCCTTTGAGGAGAATGGTAACGGGATCGTTTTGTAATTTTAAGGGCAGGGGACGGGTCAAATCGGCATGGCTGAGGGACTTTTGCACGCGATCGCTCAATTCTTGTTTATCGGATGCGGGCAGGCGTTTCCAGATTTTCCCCATTAAATGTAAAAAGATTTCTGCTTCGAGGTCTACGGCATTCATGTTGCCAGAGTGGGGAATTTTGAGATAGTGGCAAACCCCGATGAGAATTTGGCGATAGGGGAGGGTTTGGCTTTGTCCTTTTAATACGGTTAGTCCGTCGGCGGCGAGAAAGCGGAATCGTTGTTCGAGGGAGTCCAACCAAGAACGGCGATCGCGGCTCTGTACTTCCACCACGTCGGGCATTCGCAGGTAATCGATGGGGTTTAAACGCCGACAGAAGAGAATTTGGGTCAATTGTTGTAGTTCTTCTTCACTAGCGAGTTCTAGTGCGTCTCTGAGTTCGTCCAATGGCTTAGCCTCCAAAACAATTGAATTCCCGACGCTCTCGAGTTGAGTTGTTCTATTTTACTACGCGAGCGGGAGTTGGGGGATTTGGAGGCGATCGCACTGCATCTAATTTTTATCGGACTCCTTAAAAAGATCGGGAAAGTTACGGCGACCGCTTACAACCCGAAGAATTTCAACACCATCCTCTAAAACCCTGTAAAAAATCACATACCCTTGTAGGGGCAAACCTCGGAGATCGGGGCGAATAGTTCCATAACTCTTGCCGCTATGGGGAAAATTGACAAGTTGTTGGCACTTGCGATTGAATTCTCGAAAAAAGCGCTCTCCTGCTTCAAGATTATTTTCGGCGAAGTATTCAGCAATTTCATTGAGATCTCGACTGGCGAGAATGTTAATGAGATATTGCGGATTGCGGAACATTTTTAATCTCCAAAATGTTTCACCGATTATATCGATACCCGATTTTTGGTTTAAGATGGCAAGTAACCGGACGGGAGATTGTTTATGAGAATCGCGCTTACCCCCAACCAAGAACACCTTATCCAGACCAAACTCCAAGGTGGAAAATATCAGACTGCTGAAGAGGTGCTAGAAATTGCCCTGCGCTTATTTGATGAATACGATCGCGCCGAAGCTGAATGGGTTGAGGATGTGCGAGAGAAAATTGATGCGGCGATCGAAGCCTCCCGCCATACGCCCCCTATAGATGGCGAACCTTTTGTGATGGGAATTATCGAGCGATTTCAGCAAGCAAGGCAGGAAGGAGCATAAATTGCTTAGAGAGATCGGGGAAAATTGGATGAGAGAACGGTATTATAACTAAATCTTTTATCGGCTTAAATAAATATCAGATAGGGATTCCCGATATTGGCTGGGCTTATTTGTTTATCGATCTCACTTCCCTCGAAACGATGCCTCATAACGAAGCGATGGCAAAATTAGAGGAAATGGGATACGAGCCAAGTTTACGATATTGGGATACTCCCGATCGCCTGCGTCCTTGTCTTCTCTTAAAAACCGTCCAACTTAAAACAGATGAGGAGGAACCTTTCGATGAAGAGTTAGACATTCTCTTTCCTTTGTTTGAAAATGCCGTGCGATCGCCGCGAAGACCTAAAAACTATCACCCCAAACCCACCACGGAAAACGAAACGGCTCTCGTTTCAGCTTAACTCAACCTTTTGCAATCCTTTTTTTAGATGTCGATATCGGCATCTATTTTTTTTTGTGGGGTGCGATCGCAAGAGAATCAGCAGGTAGGGAACGAAAGATCTCAGACTCCCGGAGGGCGATCGCTAAGATAGAAAGAACGGAGACGTTAAAATGCTGAATTTTTTCAGAAAAACACAAAAACCCTCTCAACTTTCTGATGAAGCGGAACAAGAAGTTCAACGAGAGTTCATCCGACAGGCAAAGTTGAGTTTCAATATTGCTTTGGCTGGAATTACAGTATCATCCATTGCTACTTTGTTTGGAGCCTTTCTTCTCTATGCAGGAAAGATGAGTGAGGGTGCTATTACAACAGGTTCGAGCATCTTAGCTAATTTTGGTTGCGTTCAGTTTGCCGAAAAAAACAAAAAAGAACTGCAAACACTTCTGGAACGATCAAAAAATCGAGAAAGTTGAGGACACTATCTCTCTTTTCTATAGAGACGCAATATGCTGCGTCTCTACAAGAGTTCTCAGATATTCGTGCAAATGTGCCAGAGTCGTGTCTACATTAGTAGAGTCCGCGATCGCTGGATTTTGGATAAACAACTTTCTTGATGTCCAATATCTTACCAAGTTACGTTGTGGGGAGACACTCTGAGACTAAAAACTAGAACTTAAGCACCTGCCCCCTAAATCCCCCAACTTTGGGGGACTTTGACTCCGGTTTCCCCCCAGATTTGGGGGGTTAGGGGGGCGAAATCTCGTGATACTGCCTAAGTCCTAAAAAAATGGCTCAGTGTAGGCGACTGCACTGAAGCGAAAAATTCGCTACGAAGAAAAAGAAACCAATGCCGCGATCGCCCAAGATCCAAAATGGCACGAAATTCGCGATTTAGCCAAAGACGTTCTCGTGCAAATGAATCTCGAAATGCAGGCAAAAAGTTTTTAAACCCAAATAAGAAAAGGAGAGCCCAAAAGCTCTCCACCGACCAGCAAACTTGAAAAAAAGCGATCGCGCTAGGCGAATTCGGGTAACATTTCAGTCATGTGTAAGAAGCGAATCGACTGATTGCGAGCGTGAAACGCCATAAAACCCCGTGCGGCTTCAACTGGAAATAAATTTTTCCATGCCAGCCATTCTCGCTGAATGGCACTTAATTCTAAAACCAAACTATCGGGAATATTGACGGTACAAGCATCAATAATGCGGATCGCTTCGTTAAGAAATTGTTTGGTTTGTCCATCGCGATTGGCATGGGGAACCTGTGCGGCGATCGCGGCAAAAAGTGAAGCCAAAATTCTTAATTTTTGTTGCCAATTCAACGATTGTAATTCCAAATCATTAGGTAAAATTGTGACGTGCATTATCCTATCCTTCCGCAATACGGGCTTTGATTTAATGTTCCTCGTCCTCCACTCTTTCTACAATGTCACTTTTTCTTCAATTCAGCCAAGATCTGTAATGGATCGGTTGTTCAATTATCAATTATCAATTATCAATTATCAATAGAGGATTATTGTCATATGTCACATCGATCGCGGTTATCTGTCACATTTATTTCAATAATTTGTCACTTTTTTTGTGGTTGGCGATCGCAATTTCTTGGCGATCTGAATTCTCATTTTTTCTCTTTTTCCCGTCTTTTCAACCTTTTCAACCGGTGAGGGGGTGAGAGGGTAACGAGTGACTGTTTTCCCCACTTCCATCCGTCTCGATCTACAATCGATCTTGCACGATGGGTCAAAATACGCTATGGCAACGCTGAAAGCATCTAAATTAGGATTGAATCGCATTCAACAAGCACGCAAGGAAAAGGGATGGAGTTGGAATGCAGAAGATGACACTTGTTTTCTCGAAGCCAGCCAGATTTTAGAGCCTGCGGGAAGTTGGCACACGGGAGGACCTTATGCTTATGGGGTCTCTCTGGGGACGTGGAAGCGCTTTCTAGCGGGAAAATACCCTATTAGTGCCAAGACCTTTAAAGCCTATTGTCAAATTTTGGAACTGTCTTGGGAAGAGATTGTCGATCGCCGCGATCCCAACACCAATACAAGCAAACAAGACTGGGACGAGGAAATCGACGTATCCAGCTTTTACGGACGCGAGAAGGAACTCGGACAACTCGAACAATGGATTCTCGGCGATCGCTGTCGTCTCATCGTCCTGTCGGGAATGGGAGGGATCGGCAAAACTTCCCTTTCGGTGAAATTAGGCGGTCATCTGTACAATCAATTTCAATACGTCCTGCGGCGATCGCTGCGTCACGATCCCCCCCTTCACGACCTCTTAAGGGAAATTCATACATTTCTCTGTAGCGAGGAAGATCCGCAAATTCCCACGGCGATCGAAGAACAAATTGCTCAAATTATCGACTTTTTTCGCGCTCGTCGCTGCTTGCTCCTTTTCGACGACTTTGAAGCAATTTTATCCGGTGGAAAATTAGCGGGACAATTTAAAAAACACCATCAAGACTATAGCGAACTTCTTCGGAGAATCGGACAAGAACGCCATCAAAGTTGTTTGCTCCTTATCACTCGCGAAAAACCGAGAGAGATTACTGCTTTAGCAGGAGAATCTGCTCCCATTCGCGATCTAAAATTAAGAGGTTTATCTGTAGAAGAGTCGCGAAAAATATTAACCGATCGCGGTTTTTCATCTTCCAAACACGGTACGATTCAACTCATTCAACTCTATCGCGGCCATCCTCTTGCTTTAAAGCTCATTTCCAGTACTATTCAAGATATTTTTGGAGGAGAAATCACCGAGTTTCTCAAACAAAGTACCTTGGTGTTAGGAGATATAATGCCAACCATATTTTATCAGCAATTTGCTCGTCTTTCAACCTTAGAACGAGAAATTGTTTATTGGCTGGCCATTGAAGGAGATGCTGTTTCTCTCTCTCAAATCAAGAAAAATTTCAGATTTTCCAGTGTTTCTTCTTCCGATATTGTTGCCGGACTGGAATCTTTAAAGCGGCGATCGCTGTTAGAAATTTCTAAATCTATCGATGGGTTTGCCGAATTTACTTTAGGACAAGTGTTTATGAAGTATATTACCAAACAATTAATTGATGAATTTTATAGCGAAATAGAGACTATTTTAGAATCGCGATCGCTGGCAAATCTGAATGTTGTGAAAACCCATTGTTTGGCTAGTCCGCGAGGAGAAAGTAATGATAAACGCGATTTAATTCTTAGAAAGCTCAAAGAAAAACTTGAATTTATCTTAAGTTTTTCCGAAGATATAGAACAAATTGCCAATCTTTTCAAAGATCGCGTTACGAGAGATATTGGTTACGCCAAAATTAATCTCAAAACAATTCTCTCAATCAGCGATCGGTAACGAGTACAAAATAGGCAATAACTAATAACCCACCCCTAACCCTTCCCAAGAGGGGAGAAAATAAAAATAATGAAAATCGCGATCGCACAACTCAATCCTATCATCGGCGACCTATCTGGAAATGCTGTGAATATTCTCAAAGCAGCAGAAACAAGCTCAATACAAGGCGTTCGCTTGCTGTTAACACCAGAACTTTCTTTGTGTGGCTATCCTCCGCGAGATTTACTTCTCAATCCTAATTTCATCGCCAAAATGCTCCAGAGGTTGCAACAATTAGCACGAGAGTTACCGCAAAACTTAGCGGTTTTAGTGGGAACAGTCGAACCCAATTTTGAGGCAGAATTACAAGGCAAAAAATCTTTATTTAATGGCATCGCACTCTTAGAAAAAGGTAAAATTCAACGTATTTTCCATAAGCATTTATTACCAACTTACGATGTTTTTGACGAACACCGTTATTTTAGCGCTGGCGATAAAAGCAATGTATTAATTTTAGAAGAAGAGGGACAAGCTATAAAAATTGGCGTGACGATTTGCGAAGATTTGTGGAACGATGAGGAATTTTGGGGCAAGCGCAGTTATCAAGTCAATCCGATTGAAGATTTAGCGCGATCGCAAGTCGATTTCATTGTTAATTTATCAGCTTCTCCCTACAGTGTCAGCAAACAGAACTTACGAGAAGCAATGCTGCGCCATTGCGTTCTGCGATATAAAATTCCGATTATTTATACCAATCAAATTGGAGGCAATGACGATCTTTTATTTGATGGCAATAGTATTGCGTTTAACCGTAATGGGACTTTAATTTGCCGCGCTCGAAGTTTTGCAACGGATTTAAGAATTGTTGAATTCAATCCAGAAAAACAAGATTTCTTACCCATACAGATCTCTCCCTTACCGGATTGCGAAGAAGCAGAAATTTGGTCGGCATTGGTATTGGGAGTTCGAGATTATGCGAGAAAATGCGGTTTTTCGCAGGCAGTTTTAGGACTGAGTGGCGGGATCGATTCGGCTTTAGTTGCAGCGATCGCCTCAGAAGCATTGGGATCGGAAAATGTTCTCGGGGTTTTAATGCCTTCTCCTTATAGTTCCGAGCATTCTTTAAAAGATGCCGAGGCATTAGTCGATAACTTAGGAATTAATAGCGAAACAATCGCGATCGCTGAAGCGATGACCGCCTACGATCGCTTATTAGAACCTTTATTTTCCGGGACGGAATTCGGGGTTGCCGAGGAAAATATTCAAGCGAGAATTCGAGGCAATTTGTTAATGGCGATCGCCAATAAATTTAATTATCTCCTCCTGTCTACAGGGAATAAATCGGAAATGTCGGTCGGATATTGCACTTTATACGGCGATATGAATGGGGGTTTGGCAGTTATCTCCGATGTTCCTAAAATGCGAGTTTTTTCCCTCTGTCGTTGGTTGAATCGAGAACGAGAAGTCATTCCTCAAAATATCATTATCAAACCGCCAAGCGCCGAACTCAAGCCCGATCAAAAAGACCAAGATTCTCTTCCGCCTTACGAAATTCTCGATGAGATTTTACGCCAATTCATTGAAGAGCGTTATTCGATTGAAGAGATTGTCAATTCAGGATGCGATCGCGCTACAGTAGAAAAGGTAGCGCGTTTGGTGGCTCGGGCTGAATTTAAGCGTCGTCAAGCACCACCAGGATTGAAAATTACCGATCGCGCTTTCGGGACGGGTTGGCGAATGCCGATCGCTTCTCGAATTACCAATTAAAAAGGTCAAAACTCATCCATGACTGAGTTATTCTTTATGAGAGAAAATACGCAAAAATCCGATACAAATTTTCTGCTTTTTGGAATTATTCCCCTAAAGTTAGTTGTAAAATGGGGAAAATGGGCGATCGCAGTTTTGGGTTTATTGATTTTGTTGGCAATGTGGCAGCGAGGAACGAATTTAGTCACGGAGATCGAAACATTATTCCGTCTTGAAGTCAAAGAACCAGAAGTCGATATTTCTACAATTATTGTCGAAAAAGTTCGCAGTGCAAGTGAACTAACTACTGCCGTTTATACGACGGAAACTGTCGTCCCCACCCATCAAGATCGCGAAATTGCCGGCATTTTTCAGTTTCGCACCAAACTGCTTTATATTGCTTCTGGAGAAGTGGAAGCGGGGATCGATCTCGCTCGAGTAACGACAGAGAATATCACAATAGCTAACAATAGGATTTATCTTCAATTACCAGCACCGCAGATTCTAGATGCCAAAATTGATGTGGCGCGATCGCGCATTTATGACTACGATCGCGGTTTTTTGAATTTAGGTCCTGATGCTGCTGGCGAGTTACAAACCCTAGCACAGCAAACGACTTTAACAAAAATCGTTGCTAGCGCTTGCGAAGGAGGATTACTCGACGAAGCAAACGAGCGTGCGAAAATTGCCATTACGCAATTACTCAATTTGGCCGGTCATCAAGAAGTTATCGTGACAACTACCTCACCCTATTTAAAAACATGCCAAACCCATTAACATTATAGATTATTCGCTTTTTGCTGAAATAATCGGAGATGTTTTCTTTTGAATGAACTGTTTGCGGAGATATTGAGTTAACGGCTTTTCAATTAAATTATAAAAAATACAAGACAAACCGATTGAAATAACAAAAATAAGAAATCCTAAAAAGGAAGAACCACCAATAGTGTCCTGAATGCCAAATTTGAGGGTAAGTTGTATGAGGGCAGAAATGACCGGACTGTGAACTAAATAGATAGAATAAGAAGCATCTCCTAGATAAATCAGGAATTGAGGTATTTTCACTTCTTCATTAATATCAATGGAAGCGGCACCCATAATTAAAAAGAAGCAAGGAATTCCAGAAAAAATAACTCGATTGATGTTAAAATCAATCCCTGAAATAGTGATTACATTCACTACATCAATCAATCCATAGGTTTGAAAAAAACTAAATAACAGTAATAGACCCAATCCAGCAAAAAAGATAGTTTTGCGATAGCGCAGCGAATATTTAAGAACAAAATAGGCAGCAATACATCCAAAAACAAATTCAAAATAAAGCAAATTAAAAAAGAGAGCAAACCAAGCATTGTCTGTCGGTGAAACTGCAAAGGCACTGATAAACTGCGTTGACGAACCAATCACAATAATGCCAACAACAGTAAAAAACAAACGACGCGGTAAAATATAATTTAAACTAAAAATGAGATAGAAGAAGAAAATCACGGTCAAAGTCCAACCTACATTTAAAATTGTTTCTGAAGGTGGAAAAAGGAGAAATGATTTGATAATAGAAGAGAGAGTTATTGGATTGTTGTTTTTAAGTCCCGGTACGATCGCAAGCAAAGCCAAAATACCTAGACTTACGAACCAATAAAGGGGATAAATACGAATAAATCGTTTGAGTAGAAAATCTTTAAACCGTTCTAGATTGGGTTTTAACAAACTGCGGTGTTGGGTGTAAATAATGATAAAACCACTGAGAACGAGAAAATAATCAACTCCCGTCCAACCAAATTGAAAAATATGCCAGAAAAAGCGATCTCCAAATTTGTCGTCAATCAAAAAATCGATATGAAATAAGGTGACTGCGATCGCGGCTAATCCTCGGAAAAGTTGTAAGATATTCAGACTTTTTCGCTTATTTTTTTGTTCGGGCTTCATCAGTTTATATCCTCAAAAATTAAAAAAGATACTGGCGTAATAATAAAGCATAGCGATTGACTTCTTTAGGAATGAGATGGAGTCCATCGCTGGTTTTCCATTGCTCTACAGGTGGCTCGAACCAATCATATCGGCTGGGAGGAAATAGAGATTTCATGAGAGATTTTACTTCTTGTTGTCGTGGAGTTTTGGCAACTTTAGTTTCTCGGGGAATATCCACTAAAATTACGCGAATTCCTTTTTTTTCTAAGGCGTTAACTTGTTTCTCAATTTGACTTGCTTCTTGTTTGAGCAGGCTTTTAAGATTGTGGGGTAGAGAAATATTATTTTCTCCCACGAGACGCTCGATTTCTTGTTCTCGCAATTCAGAAGAAATATCAAGATCTTCTTCTATCTCAATATTTGTTCCTTCAATATCTTCCTCCTGAGTGTCGCCTCGGAGTAGACTGACGAAGACGCTAATCGGTTTATATTCTTCGCGAAACATAGAAAAATACCGACGTAGCGGCGACAGGAGAGGATGATTTAATGACGCGAGTAAATCTCGATCGCGTTGGCGTTCTAAAGTATCGTTAATTTCGGCAAGTACAATATTGGGAGTTTGCTTAGAGTGAGCGACAATCTCTAATCCAGTTTGGGTACATCCTCCTGCCATCCCTAAATTCACTACATTTTTCCCAATGGACTTCGCGGGAATATTTGCGATTAAAGAACTTCCCACCATAACCAGTTGAGTATTATCGGTTCTATCGTACCAATAGCGCTGTCCTTTAATTGCATTATTTTGCCATTGGTTGATTCCGTTACTAGGAGAAATAACACCCCCAAAGATTAAAATTTGATAGAGTCCTAAAAGGAGAAAGCAAGCAATAAAAGGACGAAAAGAAATAAGTCGTCCCCAGCCTTTTGTTTTTTTAGAACTGGAAGTAGATAAATTCATTTGCACTTCCGCTATTCAATAAAATTAGAGCCAGCATTGTCCCAAATGTTAAATCCGCGATCGGCGTACTTAATTTGGCCATTAATGGAGGAAAGCGATCGCTAGATTCCCTCTTTCCCCTCATCAATGTTGGAAAATAAAGAATTGGAAAATAAAGAAGATGATAGATCGCCACGGGTAAAGCAAAAATGAGCGTTGGAACAATATAAATGAGAGTTGGAGGAATGTGATAATTTTTCCAGAGCGCGTGCAGAAAATCTAACGCTTGTTCAAATCGAGATAATTTAAACAGCAACCAACCAAAAGAAACAAAAGAAAATACGCTAAGAACTCTTACTAAATCTATAATAAATTCTTTCCAAAAAATAAATTGATTTGATTCTGAAGTTAGGTTTTGTTGGTGATGTTTGAATGTTTTTTGTTTGAGAGATTTTTCATCGAGTCCGAGCAAGCGTTCGATTGCCAAGCCGATACCGTGAAAAAGTCCCCAAACAGCGTAGCTCCAAGCTGCACCATGCCACAATCCTCCTAGAGTCATAACAACGATCAGATTAACATAAGTTCTAATTTTTCCTTTACGATTGCCGCCCAAAGGGATGTACAAATAATAGCGCAACCAGGTCGAAAGTGAAATATGCCAGCGCCGCCAAAATTCTGAAATCGATCGCGAAATATAGGGAAAATTAAAATTATCGGGTAGCGTATAGCCAAAACCGGCAGCAATTCCGATCGCAATGAGAGAATAGCCGGCAAAGTCAGCAAAAATTTGCATAGAGTAGCCGAATAATAAAACTAAATTTGTACTCGTTCCCAAACTTTGATAATAAGGATAAGTTATCCAAAATGTATAATCCTTTAAATTATCCGCAACAAACATTTTTAAGAAGTATCCTACTGTAATACTCCGAAAAACAATTCCCCAAGGAATACTCGCAAAATATTTCGGTTCAATCTGAGGATAAAAAGAATTTGCCCGCACGATTGGACCTGCTACTAACTGCGGGAAAAAAGCAATAAAAAAGCATGTATTTAAACAATAGCGTAAAGGTGTGAGTTGACGAAAATATTTCTCTTGAATTTCTCGATCTCGATCCGTACCCTCTGGATTTCTCAAAACATCAATAACTAAACTCATTCCTTGAAATGTATAGAAAGAAATCCCGACGGGAAGAGGAAGCGTTAACAAGACATCAATCGTTCCGCTATTGGACAATTCGGGATCGATTCCAAAAGTATTTAAAAAGAAACTGGCGAGCAAGCCTGCATATTTAAAAGTCCCTAAAATCATGAGATTGATGGCAATCCCCAGTATTGCCCAAGGAATTCGCGTTTTTCCTTGTCCTCGGACAATTTTATAACTTGCAAGAACATTGAGTACAATTGAAAGCACGAGCAATAACAACAGAATTGGACTGCTCCAAGCGTAAAATATAAAACTCGCCAGTACAAGAATGGGAACTTGAAATCTTCGGCAAGGTGGCAAATAGTAGAGAGCAAAAGTGACTATAACAAAAACAACAAAGGTCAAGCTATTAAAAAGCATAATAAAGATCTAGGATTTTCCCAAGATTGCGAACTTTTGTACTTTTGAAGATCGACTTCTAAACTCGAAAATTTCAGATACTTCTCAGCTTTAGATGACATCCGGCAGGCATAATGAAAAAGAAAGAATAAAATAAGATTCACAGAATGATGCTTCGCTTTCGCCGTTGGTTTATTTTCTCTCTCATTGCTTTCGTTACCCTGTTTCTCGCGATCGCTTGTTCGGGTAAATTCCAAGGAACACCAACAAAAATTCGCATTGGCTCGAAAGATTTTACCGAACAATTCATCTTAGCTGAAATGTATGCGCTCATTCTCGAGGACAATGGTTTTATTGTAGAGCGAAAGCTGAATTTAGGCGGAACGCCTATCGCTCAAGAGAGTTTAGTAAGCGGAGAAATCGACCTTTATCCAGAATATACCGGAACGGCACTTTTAAGTGTACTAAAATTACCGAGCAATAGCGATCGCCAGAAAGTCTACGAAACGGTCGCGATCGGCTATAGGGAGCAATTCAATTTAATCTGGCTCGCTCCGTCTCCCATGAATAATACACAGGCATTGGTGTTAACGCAAGAGAGTGCAGAAAAGTACGGAATGACAACAATTACCGATCTCATTGCCAATGCCGATCGCGTGGTATTGATCGGACCGCCAGAATTTCAGGAACGAGAAGATGGACTGCCTGGTTTGGAAGAAGTTTATGGTAAATTTACTTTAAAGGAATATAAATCTGTCGATGCCGGATTGCGCTATCAAGGATTGACGGCGGGAGAAGCAGACGTTGTCGTGGGGTTTGGCACCGATGGAGAAATTAGCGCTTATAATTTGATGTCGTTAAAAGATGACAAAAATCTTTTTCCGCCCTATCAAGTTGCACCTGTTGTACGTCAAGAACTCCTCGATCGCCATCCTGAAATCGAAGAGATCCTCAATAGCGTTACCGCTCGCCTCACGGATCGAATCATGCAAAAATTAAATTACGAAGTTACGGGAAAACAGCGAGAACCGGCTGAGGTTGCCAATGAGTTCTTACAGGAAGAAGGATTATTGAAGCGGTAATTATCAATTCAAAATTCAAAATTATTACTTTGAAAATACTCCCGGCAAAGCTGTTTTCTCTCCTTTCATATCCCAACCATTTTTTTCAGCGATTTCTTCTAACTTTTTAATTCGATTTTCTGACAGGGGATGACTGTGAAAATATTCGGAAATTTTGAATTTTGTTTCTTCTTTTTGCAAGCGTTTAAATAAATCCAAACTATGACCGCCATGACCGTAATGGCGAATAACGGCTTTTAAACCGTATAAATCTGCCGCTGATTCTTGACTTCTACTATAGTTCAAATCGGAAAGATTGAGTACCGTTCCGACTACTCCCGAATCTCCTCCTGCCGTTCCAAAAATAAGCGACCACCCTACATTAATCACTAAAGCACGACCCAAACCCCGCAATCCATCTCTATGTTTTAAATGTCCCAATTCATGAGCCAACACGAATGCTAATTCGTTCTCAGATTTGACTTCATCGAGAAAAGATGTCGTAACGAGAACGTGTCCTCCCGATATCGCTGCTGCATTAACAATTTCGCTTTTGAGCAGATGCAATGTTAGGGGAATTTTATCTTCTGACTCTTGTAAAGAATCGAGTAATTCTTGAAGATGAGAAAGGCGAGGATCGTTCTCAATGGGTTCTCCTTCTAAAATAACATAAGCACTGGCGATAGACGCATCGCCGATCGCTTTTTCTGTTTCCTCGGGAACGTGAGGAACGACAAGATTTACGGCAAAACCCAAGGCAATATAAACCGCCGCACTGACTCCAATTACCGTTCCTAATAAGTAAGTTAGATTTGCGAGGGGATGAATCTTAGAAATGTTGACTTCTTCTTTGATTTCCTTGGGTTTGTATTCCATTACCTTAACGAATAGCCGTTCCGTAAACGATGACTTCTAATGAGGCAACGCCCTTCTTACTGCTATTGCCAATGGTGGCCGTTTCATAGCGAACGTTTAAGACTTGGGTTGCACCCCATTCGATCGCTTGCTCTTTTAAGCGTAACAAACTTTCCCGACGGGCGCGATCGAGGAGGCTTTCGTAAACCGTCACCCGTCCTCCTACTAAGTTCCGCAATGCCAAAACAAAAGTTTTAAACGCATCGGGAGAAATGACAACTTCGCCGACAAATAATCGCGCTTCTTTGGCATCCGGTAAGGGTTGCTTGCAGCCAAAATTAATGACGGGAAGTTGTAAGGTTTGGCGTTCTCGCTTGCGAATGCTTTCGTAATGCTGTTTCTCGCGATACGCACCAATCCCAAACCCAAAACCAATAAATGCGAATGGAAGCAGAATGGTAATAATATCTTCCATAATTACGAGACCCTCACTGCCGTTCCATAAGCGAATAATTCAGCTGCCCCTTGAGCGACAGAGGAGGTGGCAAAACGAACGTTAATAATCGCATTTGCTCCCAATTGTTGCCCCTGTTGTATCATGCGATCGAGGGCTTCTTGCCTGGCTTCGTGAAGCAGTTCGGTATATCCTTTGAGTTCGCCTCCAACAATATTTTTCATGCCGGCTAAAAAATCTTTCCCGATATTTTTAGCGCGGACGGTACTTCCTTGGACGATTCCGTAATGTTCGATAATCTCTTTTCCCGGTACGCCTTCAAGGGTGGTGAGAATCATAGTTTTCCTCGCATGAAAATAAAAATCAATAAAAAAGTCAAGTTTTCTTCCTTGAAAAAAGGCAATCAATCGCAAATTATGTCATACTTCCCTTCTCATGGAAGCATTTGTAACAATTCTTTCCTAATTTAGAGAAACAAAATCATATGACTCTCTCAACATTACGCATATTACCATTGACTCGAGAAGGACTCGAGGCCGCTGTGGAACTCGATCGCCTTTGTTTGGGCGGAATGTGGAGTTTAAGCGGTTATCAGAGGGAGTTGGATAGTCCTAACAGCGAAATTTTAGTTTTGTCCCCCCCCGATAATGCAATTGTCGGACTCGGTTGCTTTTGGGCCATTCTTGAAGAAGCCCATATTACGCTTCTCGCCATTCATCCCGACTATCAAGGACGAGGTTTGGGACAACTTTTACTCTATTCTTTATTGGACAAAGCCGTAAGCCGCCAATTAGAACGTGCCACTCTGGAGGTTCGCCCTTCCAATACAATTGCCCTCTCCCTCTATCAAAAGTTCGGCTTTAAGGAAGCGGGACGGCGTAAAAAGTATTACCCCGGTACGGATGAAGATGCTCTAATTCTCTGGCGCGGTGACTTGCATTGGCCTGAATTTACCGAACAGTTAAAAACTTGGCACGAACGGATTTTCTCTCGTTTGGCAAAAGATGGGGTTTGGCAAGTTGAAAACGAACGTTTGATATAAGAACAATGCGATTCTGAGAAAAGATACTCTTTTTTATAAAGAAATGTAACGAGCAAAAAGTTTTTTCGCGATCGCCGTCATTGTTTACCACAAACATTTTTTCTTTAATCTAATAAGTTTTGTAAATCAAGCCTTCTTGCCACGATTGCCAAAACAAAGGTGAGTTAATCCCTGTAAAACCTAAAATTGCAAGGTTTTGGGAAAGTTTCCTTTTTCTCTAGTTTCACAAAAACAAAGTGCTTTATCATAAACTTTCCACCAAGAATATTAAGTTTAATTGCAAACATTTCATCTTCCTGAAGAATTTATCTATACTGACTTATCAACAAACGCGCAAAGAAAAATAAAAAATTAACAAGATCGATTTAATTAAAAACTTGGGAGGAATCAAAAAATGGTGTTAGCACGCAGCCAAAGTTTGGAAAAACCCTATTGGGCGATCGCGAAAAGTTTTCTAACATGGAGTTTCACATTAACGGTTTGCTTGTTAGTGGTTGGATTTCCTTTGGTCGTTTTAATGACAACGATCGCCGTACTGGCAGCCGTTATTTTACAATCGGTGCTGCCGGTGAGTGCGGTATTAGTGGTCGTGGGGAGTACGATTGGCATTAATGTTTTTGCAGTTCTATTCGGTGCGACGGTATTGACGTTTAAAGGCATTCATCCAGAAGAAGTGAGTTGGTTGAGTTGGCTGCACGGCGAAACAAACACGGCCAAAGAACCGACTTTTGCTTCTTGTCCGCTAACTTGTGGAATCGAGCATTAAGTTCTTAAAATTAAGACTTCAATAATTTTAAGATTTCCATCCGTTCGTAAAAAATTTTCAGTTTTGAACTGATTTAGATTTGCAGTGCAAAGTGAAGCCATCGGAGTAAGAAAAACTTACTCCGATTTTCTTATAAAGGGGAATGTTGCGCGAGTCCTTCTGCCAAACGTTGTAAGCGTTGGAGTTGTGCCTTCATATCCTCTCGAGTCCAAGATGAGGCAAACAGGCGAAATCCCCAACGCATTAAAGGATTGGGAATCTCAAATTCAAAGCAATTCAATAAAATCGTTCCCCCATCGATTTCTTGACATTCCCAGCGATCGCATCCTTGAAAAAAACCTTGAAATTCCCATACCACTAACCCCCATTCGCGTTCGATCACCGTATTTTCTAACACGAGGGGAAACGGGAAAAATTTAACAATAAAGCGACTGCGAGCGCCAATTTCCGTACTCCATTTTCCGACAGGTTCGCAACGCAAAGCTGGATTGAGCCAACAGTGCATTAAATCGCGATCGACAATGCACTGTTCAACTGTGGCAACACTAGCATTAATTTGAATCGATTGCTCGAATTTCATTTCAACCATCAACTATCAACTATCAACTATCAACTATCAACTATCAACTATCAACTCTCGAATGGCTAAGGCTGTAGCGGGGGCGAGCAATACACCATTGCGATAGTGACCCGTTGCTAAGAAGACGTTACTGTAACCGGATAGGCGAGTAATAATAGGAGCGGGTTGTCCTTCGGGACGAGGGCGCTTTCCCCACCACGATCGCAGGATTTCCCCTCGGGCGAGATCGGGACAAAAGGAGATCGCCTCTTCTCGCATTTTCTCCAAGAACACGGGATTTGCCGTGACTTCTCCGCTTTCGTCGGGAAACTCTACCGTTGCTCCCAGTCGATATTCTCCACCTTCCAAAGGCACAATATGAATGTCATTACCGGTGATGACGGGTTGGAAATCAAGATTTCCGAGAGGATGGGGTAATTGGAGATGTAATGCCTGTCCCAATACCGGACGCATTTTGACAGGTTGTTTGAGGCGATCGCTGAGGGGAGTCGATCCCAATCCGGCAGCGACGATCAGCTCGTCGAGTTCGAGAATCCCTTCTGTTGTTTCAATACGATCGCATTGGCGGTTTTCCGCGCCATTAAGGGGAATTGAAAGGCAATCGCGAACCATTACCCCAAATTTGCATTTAACCCCCCGCATTCGGGCAGCTTTAACCAAAACTCGCGTCAGTGCAGAGGGATCGATTTGCCAGTCTCGCGGGGAATAAACCGCAGCGATCGCGCGCTCTCGATTGATTTGCGGGCAATATTTTTGCAAAGTCGAGGAATCCCAAAGCTGGAGATCCCATCCGCGATCGCGGCGAAGGGCTGACAATTTTTCCCATTTTTGCCAATCGTCTCCCGAAAACAGGAGTTTAACCAGTCCGCGACGATTACAGGGAATGGTTTCCCCCGTAAGAGATTCCAATTCCGGAAGTAACGTCTCGTAACGCTCCAAACTCTGACAGCGCAATCGCCAGCTTCGCCCCTTTGTTTTCTGGCTGATAACCCCCATTAAAAGACCGAGAGCGGCACCGGTGGAGCCGGATGCGGGAACTTGTCGATCGACCAGAGTAACCCGCAAATGGGGAATCGAACTGAGTTCGTAAGCGATCGCGGCTCCAATAATCCCGCTTCCGATAATAACGACTCGCCTCACGAAGCAATATCGCTTTCTGTGGGAATTAAATCGATGTAGGCATCCAAGTCTTTTAACGTACTTTTGTATCCCGCGATCGTAAAACCGTAGGTCTTTTCTTGTGCTGCCGCATCCAAACGTTCGATATCTTCATAGAAAGAATCGTATGCGTCTTCGAGAGCGGGGCGATCTTTCGGCAGGACGACAGAGCGATTGATATAGCCCATAGGACTGCTCAATCCCCCCAACGGTCCGTGAATAAAGGAACTGACATTCAACCAATCTTCTGCTTCGATATAGTCAGCCAGCTCGGGCATTCTTTCCCGTGCTTTGTATACCGGAGTCATGTACCGTTGAATTTCGGCGATTTTTTCTGGGGTGTAAACGGGAGGGGCTTTGGCAACACTTCCGCCACAACTGACCAAAAAGATAGCGAAGGCTGCTAAGAGGATGGGTAATATAGACCGCAAGCGTTTCATAAGTCGGTGTTTTCAACAAAATAACTCAACTTAATAGGATAGAACGTTCCGGCCTTCGCTCCCCATCCAGTTCAAAAAATGTATTGCTGGGGTGGGTTATCCCTACCGCCCGTTTTGAGAAACGATCGCCGGCGATCGCGTAGCTACTTTTAACGAACGATAACAGAGTTTTGTTGGAGGAAACAACAATGGATGATGCTCTTCGCGTGGTCGCCGCAATTTTACTCCCCCCGTTGGGCGTGTTTCTACAAGTGGGTTTGGGTTGGGACTTCTGGATCAACCTTTTCCTGACGATTTTTGGTTTTTATATTCTCGGCTTGGTTCATGCGGTTTGGGTGATTGCTCGCGAATAATCTAATTGCGTCCGATACTCATTGGATTTGCGATCGCATCGATGCAAATTCTCGAGGGTTTAATGAATAATCAAATCTAAAAATGTTTTCCCCGATCGAATCTCAGGATCCGATCGGGGAATTTTTAAGGATTTTGCTAAATTTTGTTTTTAGCGGGGGATGCGATCGCGATTCAGCCAATTTAAGATTTGTCTAACTGTCTTCTGAGATCTTCCAATTCTGCATCGACTGGAGGCGCGGTACTGGCCTCGGGTAAAGCGCCTTGAGAGGGGGAAGAACCGCCCAATTGCGCCTTCATCGCCGCCAGTTCGTCATCGATATCGCTACCGCTTTCGAGTGCTGCAAATTGGCTTTCGAGATCGACACCGCCCAACTCTCCAGCCGCTTGAGAGCGAGCTTCCATTTCCAATACTTTTTCTTCCATGCGCTCGAATGCTGCCATCGAACCCCCCGTATTGAGAGAACCAATGGTACTCTGCAATTGTTCGTTGGCCTTAGCGGCTTGTACCCGCGCTTTGAGCATGTCTTTCTTGGTTTTTGCTTCCGAAATCTTGCTCTCGAGGGCGATTAAATTCTTTTTCAGGGCTTGCACTTGACCGGTTTGGATATCCAGTTGCCCCTTCAGTTGAGCGGCGGTATCTCCACTGGTCTTTTTGCGTTGTAGTGCCTCGCGAGCCAGATTTTCATCGCCTTTAGAGAGGGCGAGTTGAGCGCGTTGGTGCCACTGGTTGGCATCGGCCTGATTTTTGTTGTACTGCTGTTCGGTGCGTTTTTGCGTGGCAATGGCGCGAGCGACGGCTTGGCGCAACTGCACCAAATCCTCCTGCATGTCAATAATAGACTGTTCCAGAATTTTTTCTGGATCTTCTGCTTTGCTTACCATGTCGTTGAGGTTGGCTCTGACGACGCGGCCCAGGCGATCGAATAATCCCATGACGTTGTTTATCCTATTGAAAACGTACAGAACTGATTGATAAGAATGCAGCCAAAAGCATTTTGGCGTGCGCTTAAGATTTATTTACGTTTTTCGCTATTCTCTAGTCTAGCTTTTTGCGAGGTTTGCTCGCCATTATTGCGATCTTAGCGCTTGAAACCCGCAATTATGAAATATTTGTTACATTCATTTCTAGATTCTCTACATACACTGGAAGAGAGGAGTGTTCTCGAAGATAAAAGCGATCGAACTTTAACAAACGGATATTTATTATGATTTCTTGTCCTTGCTGTTCTCGAGCGATGCTGATGTATGCCAGAAAGGGTCGTGCCTATTGGTTTTGTCCCAATTGTCATCAAGAGATGCCCGATTTGTTGAATGTGATGATGACTGCCAATCAAGAACGGCATAAGATACAGCCTCTTTCGGCTTCAGTCCTCAATCAACCGTTACCGGAACCTGCCGAAGTGGGTTAGCCGAAGTGGGTTAATCGATCCCCACACTCAATCCCAACTTCTCCCAAGAGAGGAGTACAAGAAGGGGAGTACAAGATAGAAAATCCCCCCTAACCCCCCTTTGGAAGGGGGGGACACCTCACAGCTAAATCAATATCTGCTAAAGCGCGATCGCGATAAACGCCGTAACGTTCCCGTTTATTGCGAATGCGCTTTTCTAATGGGGGAATGATGCCAAAGTTGGGGGGCATGGGTTGAAAGTGTTTGGGAGAGGCGGAAGTAATAAACTCGAATAATGCCCCCATCATGGTTGTTTTGGGCAGAATAATCGGTTCTAATCCTAAAACCAGTCTCGCAGCATTCGTCCCCGCCAGCCAGCCCCCCGCCGCCGCCGCCCCATAGCCTTCTGTGCCCACCAGTTGACCTGCCGCGAGGAGGGTCGGGCGTTTTTTGAATTGCAGGGTGGGAGACAAGAGTTCGGGGGAGTTGATAAAGGTATTGCGGTGCATGACTCCCATGCGAACGAATTCGGCTTTTTCCAGCCCCGGAATGAGGCGGAATACCCGCTTTTGTTCTCCCCAACGCAGGTTAGTTTGAAAGCCCACCATATTCCACAGTTGTCCTTCTTTGTCTTCTTGGCGCAGTTGCACGACAGCGTAGGGACGCTTACTTTGATTTTCTGGTGCTTTGAAGTCCCCATGACGGGCATCGAATAAGCCGACGGGTTTGAGGGGTCCGTAACGCATGGTATCTTCGCCTCGTTGTCCCAGTTCTTCGATAGGGAGACAGCCCTCAAAAAATTTGGCGTTTTCCCGTTCGAAGTCTTTGACGGGGGCTTGTTCCGCGTTACAGAGTTCTTGCCAAAAGTGCAGGTACTCCTCTTTGTTGAGGGGACAGTTGAGATAGGCGGCTTCGCCTTTGTCGTAGCGGGAGGCGAGAAAGGCGGTTTCTTTATCGATGGAGTCGCCGATGACGATGGGACTAGCGGCATCGAAAAAGCTCATGTATTCCATCCCCGTGAAGTCTAGCAGGTCTTTGGCGAGGCGATCGCTTGTCAAGGGTCCCGTGGTCAACACGACAACGCCTTCAGGGGGAATGTGGGGGACTTCTTCGCGACAGAGTTCGATGAGGGGGTGTCGGGCGAGGGTTTGGGTGAGTTCTTTGCTGAAGACGGCGCGATCGACGGCTAAGGCGCCTCCGGCGGGTACTTGATGTTCGTCGGCTTTCCCGATGACGATGGACCCCAAGCGGCGCATTTCCTCGTGAAGGAGTCCGGCGGCGCGATCGCTTTGTTTTGCGCCAAAGGAGTTACTACACACCAGTTCTGCTAGTTCTTGGCTGTGGTGGGCGGGGGTCATTTGGACGGGGCGCATTTCCGACAAGATGACGGGAATACCCGCTCGGGCGATTTGCCATGTGGCTTCGGTGCCTGCCAGTCCGCCTCCAATAACGCGCACGGGGGAATAGGACATTTTAGTTGTCAACTGTCAATTATCAACTGTCAATTTCCGTTCGATTTTAACGCAGTTTGCTGAGGAACGGGTTCGGCGATGGAAAGACGGTACAATTTGTACAATTCACAATTCAGAGTGCATATCGCTATGACAAAAACTAAGGGACATCCAAGACGAGGCAAGCGCAAGTTTACGGTTGATATTATCGAGATGGAATGGCTGTCGAAAACATGGAAAGAACGGGTGAAAGCGTTTTATGATGCGGGGGTTTACCCGATCCCTGTTGTGATTTTGCTGGGGGCGAGAAGAATTGAGGCGGCGTTGATGTTTTTGTTACTGGAAGATAAATATTTCTTTTCCCAGATTGCCATCGATGGTGAGAATGGGGTGGGGATCGGTAAAGCGAGAATGACGGCGATCGAAGAATATGCCCGTCAATGGGTCGAGGGAAGGTCTTTCAAGTTTCGAGGCATTCAAGGCAAGGAAGAACAGGGGGCAATTTTGGGAAAGAATGGGGACAAGTCACGAGAAACGGTGGATTTCTGTCAACTTTCGCCAGCCTCTTCATTCTGCGGCGATTTTTGAATCTCAAAGCCTTCGGGTAGGATAGCATTTTCGAGGTTTGCACCTGTGAGGTTTGAGAGCGTGAGGTTTGCACCTGTGAGGTTTGAGAGCGTGAGGTTTGCACCTGTGAGGTCTGCTTCTGCGAGGTCTGCGCCCGTGAGGTTTGCGAGTGTGAGGTCTGCACCCGTGAGATTTGCGAATGTGAGGTTTGCACCCGTGAGGTCTGCTTCTGCGAGGTTTGCGCCCGTGAGGTTTGCGGCTGTGAGGTTTGCGGCTGTGAGGTCTGCTTCTGCGAGGTCTGCGCCCGTGAGGTCTGCTTCTGCGAGGTCTGCTTCTGTGAGGTCTGCGCTATATAGATCGCTAATAATAAGAATCAATCCACTCAAATTCAAATGATTGAGGCACATCAAGGCTGTTTCGTTATCCCAACCCGATCGCTGTCCTCGCAGTCTTGCCAACCAATTCCCAAATGCAGCTCTATCCGGCCAATCAATATCGGAAATAATTTCAGTCACATAAGCACAACTACTGAGTGCTGCTAAAAGCGCTTCTTCTGCATTACGAGCTTGACGAGATTGCTCGAAATAGGAGGGACAAGAATCAAGATTCTCCATCGGCATTCCCTTTCGCAACATAAAACCGATTAATTTACACAAAGTTTGCTGCCATTCTTTCACTTTTTCTGGCGGTTGTAAGGCGATTTCATCCCTCAAAAAGCTCAAGAGATAGCGATCTACCTCAGAAGGACCGCAGAGCCTCGCCCAATGTTCCAAACATATCTTTTCACTCCAACCGATATCCGAGTCCTCTTGATTGCGCTGAAACTCCTCGTGAGTCCTGCTGAGTTGCAAAACAATTCGCCGAGCGGTAAGATACTCGCCAAAACTCTTATGAGTGAACTCAAAAGTAGCATCGCCGCTAAATTGCTCGCTCTGACGAAAATAGAAAGCCGTCAAGAGTTGAGTTACGCCTGTTTGCAGTTGACTGTCTCCGCTTTGAGAGTTACAGCACATCACTTGTAAAACCTTTTTCAGTTTTGGACTGCTCTGACAACGTTTTTCCATCTGCTCGAGGGTTGCCGTACGTCCGTTTCCATGCCAGCAAGTCACGGCAATTTCTGCGAGAATGCGAATAAACTCTTTTTCCTCAATACTGCCAAGAGTTGGATGTTGATAATTTTCCCAATCTCGCTGATAAACTCGCGTCAATAATTGGGAATAAATCGTGTTAAGATTGCTCTCTTCGGAAAAAGAAGTTTCGTCATCATAAATCAGGGCAACGAGATAGTTGAGAAGGGGTTGAGCAGTAATTTCAAACAATTTTTCTTGCTCTAATTCTTTCGGCAGACTTTCATAAACTTTCCCCTTTAACTCGCCATATTTTCGCCACCAATCTCGGCGTTGATCTATTTCCAATAATTTTTGTTCATCAACATAAATGCGGTTTCTCTTCTCTGAATCTGACTGGACGTAGGGAAGAACGTGCAAAATCTGACCCGATCGCTTAAAATTCCCTTGATTGCTTTGAACCGCCAGATGGCGACCGCTCATCAGCACCAAAACTCTTGCTTTCTCGCGATTGTAGTCAATGAGCTTATTTTTTACTTCGATAATAAAATCTTGCGCCACTTGAACGGCTGTTTTTCCCTGCATTGCTAGTTCGTCCAAACCGTCAAAAATGAGCAAGATTTTCTCTTCTGCATTCTCTCTTTTTAACGGATTGGGCGGCAAAATTCCCTCTAGATCGTTGTCGATAAAACTCTGTAAACCTGCCGGCAACTCATCGAGCAATTTGAAACGATGAAGCGGAATAAATAGCACCCGCTTTGTTTCATCCTCTGCCAACTGAGACGCAAACATCTTGCCAAAAGAGGACTTCCCCGATCCCGGACCGCCGCAAATGACTCGAATTGCATCATCTTTCTCGGCATTCTCGACCCACTCCGTCAAATGGGAATGTAAATCGATAACGACTCGCTCTAATTTTTCCGGTTTGAATCTCAAATCCTCCGTTTCTACTGCTTCCGAATCTGACTTTTGATTGTAATAACCCCGCAAAGGAATATAAACATCTTTTAGCCCAAAACTCTCCGCAAACATAGGGCGATTGACTTGAAGTTGTAACCCAATTAAATAGCGTTTCCAAGCCCATTCTCTCTCATTCGCTTTCGCAAAAGGCGTATCTCGTTGCGCCGCCAAAATTGCATAATGTGCGGGGTTCGATCGCCATTCATCATGCAGGGAATGAACAAAATAGATCGGCAAGCGATCGCTCAAATTCTGCGATCGCGCCCCTTCCAACCCTTGCACCGCCAACCACCGCCGAAAAGGCTCCCGCACCCCATCGAGAAACGACAAACTTTTCGGGCGATCGAAGAAATCCACGGGTAACGATAAATCTCCCGCCGACTCAAAAGCGAGATCGATTTGCTCGCTTAACTGCTGAAGATCGAGATCCTTTTTCCGCGATAGCCTTGTTTCCCGCACCAACTCCAGCATCGCTCGTAAAAGCGATCGCTTCACCAACAACCAAGCAACCGCCGCCGGATCGTTTTTTAACCCCAGTGCATCGAGAAGATCGACCCCCGCATTCGCCGTCGCCTGCCACTTCTGAAACAGTACCGCAATGCTCCCTTTTGCAAGGCTTTGAGTCAACTTGCCGACCTTGAGTTGTATGGGTCGCTTCCAGACAGAAACGGGCTGCTTTATGGGGAGATTGGCTTCAGAATCCATCGTTTAACGATCTCGAGTTATTCCTCCTGTACGATATTAGCCCATCTCGCAAAAATCTCCCTCGCGATCGCAATTGACGTAGGGACGTAGCATGCTACGTCCCTACATCGCGTTTCAGGCGATCGCATCAATCTCATCGATTCCAGCGATCGCATTGATAATTGATAATTGATAATTGTTCATTGTTTAAGACGCATAAAGCTGCTCTCGATGAATGTAATCCTCGACCAAAGGCATAATCAACCGACTATCGCGCCAATTGCGATAAGCCGAGGACGAGATTTCCGGCGCATTGAGAGCCGCGATCGCATAAATTCCCCCCATTGCCTCCACAGCCTTTAACTCTAAATCTCTTAAAGGATATCCCGGACGCGGGATAATTAAAAGGCACACTTGCTGCACGAGTTCATCACCTCTATACCAGCGAGGTAATTGAGGAATAATATCCGAGCCGACAACAAAAGTGAAATGATTGCGATCGCCCCAAATTTGTCTGGCAACCTTGACCGTTTCCACGCTGTAACGATGGCTCAACTCCGGATGCAAGCTAATATTGTGACGCGGTGCATCAATATTGGCGATCGCCAGACCCAGCATTCTCATGCGATGTTCTAGAGGCGTTTGCTGGGACTTAAGGGGATTGTCCGACGCCCAAACCGCCACCCGATCGAAGCGATCGCACAACCATCGCAAAATCATCTGATGTCCCGCCGTCGGCGGATCCGCACTGGTACCGAATAAAGCAATATTTTTCATTGTTGTTAGTTGCTTGCACTGAGCGAAGCCGAAGTGTTGGTTATTGATTTTCCGACTCCCCCCTTACAAAGGCTTGCCCTGCTTGCCGAAGGAGGGGTTGGGGGGGATTCACTTTTTGCTAATTCTGGTCTTGAGATCCAGCAAAGACTGGGAAATCTCTACCGGGATCGATTGGGGATTTTCTAAATGGCGCGTTTCCCCAGGCAAACTGGCAACAGAAACCGCCGTGCGCTGGCGAATAACGGCGATCGCCTCCTCTTCCTTCACCCGTTTGCCTGCCTTCATCACCAATTCCAGTAATGGCGTTTCCCCATTCTCGGGGTCTTCCTCCATCAAACCGAGGCGATCGCAAATATTGGGGGAGCCTCGCCGAAAAATCTGCTTGCGCCCCGGATAGCTGACCTTTCCCACCGCTAATTTCATCGTGGGAATGCCATCAATTTCTACCAACTTATAAACCCCATTCACGGGAGTCCCCGTCACTAAACGGGTGCCGATACCGTAGCCGTCAATAACTGCTCCATCCCGTTGCAAGCGAGCGATTTCCCACTCGTCGAGATCCCCGCTCGCAAAAATCGGCACGTTGGGTAGCAGCGATCGCACTTGTCGCGATAGCGCTACTAAATCCCCCGAATCCAAGCGCACCCCCCCAATTTGCTTTTCCCCTGCTATTATTTGTTTTGCCAGATTTGCCGCTGCTTTGACTGTATCGTAAGTATCTATTAACAAAGGAGCGCGGGGAAAATAGCGACCGAAAGCCGCAAACGCCTCGTTTTCATCCCCCCCAGCAAGCGTCCCTACTGCCATGACAAGGGCGTGGGCCATCGTCCCCTCGGGTTTCTCGCCCAACTTCAACGCCGCCAAAACATTTGATGTGGCATCCAACCCCCCCGCCAATGCCGCCCGTGCCGCCCAAATCGCCCCTTGAGGACTAAAAGCCCGCCGCGTGCCGAATTCGAGCATTTTGGCTCGTTCCCCTGCCGTATCCCGCATTCTCGCGGCTCTGGTGGCGATGAGCGTTTGATAGTTAACGGTATTTAACAAATAGGTTTCCACTAATTGCGCTTGCCACAGAGGTGCATCTACCCGCAAGAGTGGCTCATAGGGAAAAATCGCGCTTCCTTCTGCCACTGCCCAAAGATCTCCTGTAAACCCCCCCGACTCCAATAATTGCCAAAAGCGATCGGGAGCATTTTGGAAAATTCCCGTTGCTTGCAAAGCTGCGATCTGTTCTGGACTAAAGCGCAAATTCTCCAAATACTCGCAAACCTGCGCCAAACCCATCGCGATTAAATAACCGTATTGGGGGGGAAGCGATCGGGCAAACAATTCAAAGCTCGCCGACTTGTCTTCAATGCTTTCACCAACATAGCAAGCTGTCATGGTCAGTTGATAAAGATCGGTCAACAAGCTATATTCGTGTTTGCCGATCGTCAACGCTCGATCTAATGTCATTTTGGTTGGGGGGACGGTCGTTATCCTTAATTATAGTAAATTTCACCATAATTCAAAAATTTAGGGAATAGGCAGTTTATCAGTCACCAGTTACCAGTGATGCCCTGAGCCTGTCGAAGGGTCATCCGTTATCAGTTAGGGAATGGGAATAACAACCCAGACCCAACCTCTCCCAAGCAGGGAGTAACCAACAACCAACAACCAACAACCAACAACCAATGCTCGTTTTTGCGATTTTCCGGAAAGAATTGCAAGGCTATTTTGCCTCTCCCCTTGCCTATATTGTGGCTGGCATCTTCTGGCTGCTGTCGGGGTTTATCTTTGTGGTTCTTCTCTTGGGACCCGGAGGAATTATTCAACGCGTCGCCTTCCAAGAACAACAATCTGCCTTTCCCATCTCTACCGATGTTGCTTATATTTTCCTCGGTCAATTTCTCAGCACCATCGGCTCGATTTCTCCCTTGATTTTGCCGATGCTGTCTATGGGACTGTATGCCGAAGAGCGCAAGGGACGAACCCTAGAACTCTTGGCGACGTCTCCCATTTCTAACTGGGCGGTAGCGCTTGGCAAGCTCTTGGGAGTCGTCACCTTCTATATCACTTTGCTCGTCCCATTAATTATTTGCGAAACGATCGCCTTTAGTGCCGCAGATCCTCCCTTTCCTCCTGCCGTCCCCTTACTCGCCCATTTGGGATTGATTCTTTTGGCGGCCTCGATTCTCTCCTTGGGAATGTTTATTTCTTCCCTCACCTCGAGTTCCCTCATTTCCGCCTTTGTAACCTTTGCTCTCGTAATCTTTCTGGCGCTGTTGGATGTTATTGGCGCGCGCGCTCCCCAACCCTTGGGAGATATTCTCAATCATATTTCTCTGCTGAAACATTACGAAACGTTCTTGCAGGGGATTTTTGACTGGGGAAGTTTAGCGCTCTTTGCCAGTTACATTATCCTAGGAATATTCCTCACGGCTCAGTCTATCGAAACCTTGCGCTTTCAGCGCTCCTAACCGAATTATCGCCCCCCGATTTTACCGATGAAAAATCTCGTCCAGCACTTTCGCCTTAACCGCAGCCTGTGGAAATACTTATTTTGGGTAGGTTTATTTGTGACTACAGCCGGTTTAGTAGCGGGATTTGCCCGAGGCAATTGGTCATTTTTAACCATTTTTGTTGCTGTCGGGGGAATTTTTCTAACGTTGGTTAGTGGGGGCTTATGGAGCGGTCAATTCCAAGAACTATCGCAGCAAAGAGCCACGCGAGCCGGAACGGATGCTCTCATTGCGACCCTGTCCCTCATTGTTATTTTGGGGTGGCTGAATTTCTTGTCCGTGCGCTATTCCGACAGTGTGGATCTAACGGAAACCCAACTTTTTACCCTCTCTCCGCAAACGCAACAATTGGTTGAGAATTTGACTCAACCTCTCAAAGTTTGGATATTTGAACCCAATCCTTTTCCGCCCGATCGCGATTTGCTCGTTCGTTATGGGAAGTTGAGTCCCAATTTTGAGTATGAATTCGTGGATCCTCAAGTCGAGATCGGACTCTCGCGACGGTACAATGTGGAACAACTGGGGGAAGTCCATTTGGATTATGGCAACAAAAGCCAACTGGTACAAACATTGAGAGAAGGTCAGCCCCTCTCGGAAATCCAAATTACCAACGGGATCGAGAAGATTTTGCGCGATCGCTCTCCCAAAATTTATTTTTTGCAGGGTCATGGAGAATTGCCCTTAGAACCCGTAGAAGGAGGACTTTCTCAAGCCGTTAGCAGCTTGCAGGAGCGGGGATACGTGGTCGAACCCCTCGATCTCAGTGCCGTGCCGCGCATTCCCGAAGATACGACGGTATTGGCGATCGCTTCCCCAGAACGCCCGTTATTTCGCGGCGAACGAGAAGCCGTAAAAGATTATTTACAAAAGGAAGAGGGAGGAGGATTATTGCTCCTACTGGCCCCTAATAGCAATGCGGGTATAGGAGACATCTTAGAAGACTGGGGACTCGAACTCGATACCCGCTTGGCGATCGATGCTTCGGGAACGGGAGGAGCGATCGGTTACAGTCCCACGACTCCTTTAATTAATCGTTACGGTACTCATCCCATTACCATCGAGTTTGGCAATCGTTTTTCGGTTTATCCCCTTTCAACTCCCGTTATTATCGAAGAAAAGGAGAACATTGATGCTATTCCCATTGTGATGACCAATGAGGAAAGTTGGGCAGAAAGAGACTTAACCTCCGATACCCTCGAATTCGATCCCGAGGAAGATTTAGCCGGACCGATTAATATTGGGGTTGCGCTGGAACGAACTTTAAAATCGGAGGAAAATAGTGACGAGAATGAGGAGGAAGCAGAAGAAACAGAAAGTAATGAGGAAGAGAGTGATACTGACTCGGAAGAAGAAACAGAAAGTAATGAGGAAGACGCAGATACAAACGAGACAGATTCAGAGGAAGAGGAGGAAAAGGAAAATGACGGTGCAAAAGTACGGATGGTTATTTTTGGCAATGCCAGTTTTGCAACAAATGGTTGGTTCGAGCAACAGTTTAACAGCGATGTGTTTCTCAACTCTGTTAAGTGGTTGGCGGATGAAGACGAACAACTCTTATCAATTCGCCCAAAAGAACTCTCCAATCGTCGCATTAATTTAACCCCCGAGTTAGCCGTATTATTGGGATGGCTGGCGATCGCCTTTTTCCCTTTATGCGCGTTTGTGGGAGCCGGAGCAATTTGGTGGATCAAGCGCTAGGACTGGCGATCGCTTTAATTTTCAAGATTCAAAGCATCGCGAAAAGCGATCGCCGCTTCTGTTTGATTGCGATAACTCACAAAATGTTCCTGCAAGGTAATAAATGCGGGGAAAGGAATCAATAAAAGCATCAGAAAGGCGTAAATATTCTTCCCATGACACCTCATGGAGTAAAATTCGCTGTTCGCTGGCAGGTTTTTGAGTTTTGGGATCGAGAAGAAGTATCTTAAATTATGTGGTCTTGCACTCAATTAATCTCTAAAAATTGAGAAACTTGCTGCATATAAGTTTCCGGATCTTCCAACATGGGAAAATGCCCGGTTTGGGGAATCTCTACATATTTAATTTGCGAATTCAAAACCGCCGCACTTTTTCCCAACCGAGGGGGGATAATTTGGTCTTTTTCTCCCATAATGAGTAAAGTTGGCATCTGCAACCCGGCAAAGGCTTTGGGCATTTCTTCTGCTGCTTGTTTGCTCACTGCTGTTTTTATCGTCTCTGTCGCTGCTTCTCGATCGGCCAGCAAATAATCCTCTAAAAACATTTTATTCCAGCGATCGCTCAACCCGCGATGCACGAATCTCACCATAAATAAACGCCCCGCAAAAGGCACTTGCAGAAACCAGCGATATCTTAGTTTCACCACCAACGTTCCCGCAGCATGAAAGGCGCTAAATGTCAACTTATTGTAAACAAAAATCCCGCTACAAGTTAAAATCAATTTGTCGATTTTTTCGGGGTAGCGATGGGCAAATAACGTCGCGATCGAAGCCCCAAAAGAATGCGCCGAGAGGATAATCTTTTCAATACCCAACTCAGTCAATAAAATTACTAAATCTTCTGCATACTCTTCCAGTTCGTAACTTAAAGATGGTACTCTAGCATCCGATAAACCAGAGCGACCGAAACCGCGAAAATCGTAGAGCAAACAATCAAAAAACTCTGAAAGAATTCTCGCAACATCCTCCCAATATCTTGACGAACCGCCCCAACCGTGCATAAAGACAAGAACGAGTTTCGAGGAATTGGCACTTTCTCGGCGCACCCACTGATAATAATGTTCGATTCCCCGAATATTAATTTTTTTACTTTCAGCCTGCATTGTTGACTATGCTGATTCGGGTTTCAAGAGAGTGGACGGGTGCACCAAAAGCTCCGCTGTCGAGCGTTTTTCCACCATCTCTTTTGTAATCGCGCAGCGACGCAGATCTTTGCGGGAAGGTAACTCGTACATGACCTCGAGCATCAACTCCTCAACAATCCCTCGCAATGCCCTCGCCCCCGTTTTGCGACGATATGCCTCTTGAGCGATCGCCCGTACCGCATCGGGACGAAACTCTAACTGCACATTGTCCATCCATAAGAGTTTTTGGTACTGTTTTACTAGAGCATTACGCGGTTGGGTGAGAATTTCTACCAAAGCATCTTCATCCAAAGGATGTAACACTGCCGAAACGGGAATGCGACCGATAAACTCGGGGATTAAACCAAATTTAACTAAATCTTCTGGTTCTAGGGTTTGCAGGACATCTGCCGTGCGCTGTTCCTTAGAAGGTGCTGTTTCTCCGGGTTGAATGAATCCCATTGACTTTTTCCCGGTGCGGCGTTCGATGACTTTTTCCAACCCTACAAAAGCCCCACCACAGATAAAGAGAATATTACTGGTATCAATTTGAATGCAGTCTTGATAGGGGTGTTTGCGTCCGCCTTGGGGAGGAACGTTAGCGATCGTTCCTTCCAACATTTTCAAGAGTGCCTGTTGCACTCCTTCTCCCGACACATCGCGAGTAATGGAGGGGTTCTCGCTTTTACGAGCAATTTTATCGATTTCATCGATATAAATAATCCCTCGCTGTGCTTCTTCTACGTCCAGATCTGCGACTTGCAGCAAGCGTAGGAGAATATTTTCTACATCTTCTCCCACATAACCCGCTTCTGTTAAAGTTGTTGCGTCAGCAACAGCAAAAGGTACATCTAAAATCTTAGCGAGAGTTTGAGCGAGGAGGGTTTTTCCCGATCCGGTAGGACCTATCAGGAGAATATTAGATTTTTGCAGTTCTACCGTATCTTCTACAGCCTCTTTGCCGGCATTGTTTTTTGCCTGCACGAAGCTCAGACGCTTGTAATGGTTGTAAACTGCCACGGACAGGACTTTTTTGGCATCGTCCTGACCGATAACGTGTTCGTCAAGATATTTCTTGATTTCTGTAGGTTTGGGAATTTGATTGAAACTAATTCGCTCTGCGGGAGTCCGACGTTGTTTTTGGGGATGTTCTTCCGGACGAGAAACCGGTTGAGGTGCCGGACTCGATGAATCGATTAACTCCTCATCTAAAATTTCATTACAGAGTTCGACGCATTCATCGCAAATGTACACCCCCGGCCCTGCGATTAGCTTTCGGACTTGTTCTTGGGATTTACCGCAGAAAGAGCATTTTAAATGGGAGTCATATTTAGGCATATTGACCTCGTGTGGGTGATTAGGTTAGGGCAGTTGCGGGAATTTCAATCTGGGGCAGATCTGGCTTGCTAATAACATTGTCGATCAATCCATAATCTCGGGCTTCGCGAGCGGACATAAAGAAATCGCGCTCGGTATCCTCGGCAATTTTGTCCAGAGGTTGACCGGTATGGCTGGCCAGAAGGTTATTCAGTTGTTCTTTAACGTAAAGAATTTCTTTAGCTTGAATTTCAATATCGATCGCTTGTCCTTGAGCGCCTCCAAGGGGTTGATGGATCATAATGCGCGAACTGGGGAGAGCCATGCGCTTGCCTTTTTCTCCTCCAGACAGGAGAAATGCTCCCATGCTGGCAGCCAGACCATAACAAATGGTAGCGACATTGGGACGAATTTGCTGCATGGTATCGTAAATGGCCATACCCGCATAAACCGAACCACCGGGGGAATTGATATAAAGTTGAATATCTTTTTCGGGATCTTCTGCATCCAAAAAGAGCAATTGAGCCACAACAGAATCGGCAACCGTATCATCCACTGGCGTACCGAGGAACACAATCCGCTCTCGCAGCAGTCTGGAGTAAATATCAAAAGCGCGTTCCCCCATGCCCGATTGTTCGACAACCATTGGCACGACTGCTTTTGGCAGGTTTTGGAAATGGTTGGTCGGGTGACTCGGTGCTAACTCCCTCGGGACTAACTCCCTCGAAACGCACTCGCTTGTAGCTAAATCGCTCATGGAAGAATAGGGGTGGGGTGTGGAATTGTAGGGAGAAAGATCTGGCGATCGCGATTCAATCATTCTTCTGTCTGTCGCTAATAATGTTGAGTTTAGAACTGGGATACAGCGTTTTATACTTGTCTTCTTGTGACTATTATGCCGCAAGTCTTTCACGTCTGTCCCGCGATCGCGAAAAAGTTATTAGTTTTGTTGTTGGTTATTGGGTATTCCCTCTTCTCGAGGGGGGTTAACAAGAATCCCGAACTGAAAGCCGTTCGGGATTTCGGGTTTTATTCACTTTCGTCGGAAACTTCTTCTGCTTCAACTTCGACAACCGATATTTTATCGGCCTCGGAATCTTTCCCTATCTCTTCCTCAGCATTCCCTTCAGTTTCCTGCTCTTCAAGAGTTCCTTCGGGGACGAGTTCGACGGTAATATTTTCCCGCAACCAGTCAAGGGCAAGTTCTTGGCGGAGATCGTCAGTCACAAATTCCCGCACGCGATCCATATCCAACTTGTTCCCTTTTAACTGTTCGACCAGTTCTGCGACTCGCTTTTCCAGTTCTTCTTTATCAACTTCTAAGTTTTCTTGTTTTGCGACCTCCGTTAAAGATAAGGAAGATTTAATATTTTCCATTGCTTCGGGTCGAGCGGCTTCCTTGAGTTGCGGGACGCGCTCGGCGGTGAGGAACTGGTTAATATCTAAGCCATAGCGTTCCATTTCCGACAGGCTTTGCTTGAGAAGGGCTTCTACTTCTCGTTCGATCAAGGTTTCTGGCAACTCGACTTCCACAATTTTGACTAGGGCTTTGGTAATGGCATCCTCTGTATTATCTTTGGTTTGGTTTTCCGCTTTTTCTTTGTATTGAGACTCCAAATGCTCTCTCAATTCCACCAATGTCTCGAAATCGCTAATTTCTTCGGCCAGCTCGTCATCGAGTTCGGGGAGTTCTTTTTCTTTAATTTCATGTAAGGTGACATTAAAGATAGCCGCTCGGTCGGCTAAATCTTCTCGAGCGTAGTCTTCAGGGAACTTCACGGGAATCTCTCGAGTTTCGCCGACATTCATTCCTTCAATACCCGAGATCAAATCCTCAATAAATTTTCCCGATTCCAACTCGAGTTGAAAATCCTTGGCTTCGGCACCAGAGATGGCTTCTTCTTCTCCATCTTCACTCGCTGGCAAGCGTCCGGCATAATCGACCGTTACCGTATCTCCTTTTTGTGCCGGGCGATCTTCAATGGGGACGAGGGTGGCCAGACGAGATCGCTGTCGGTCTAAAAATTCGTCTACTTGTTTGGGGTCGTATTTAATTTCTTCGGCTTTGACTTGCAATACCTTGTAGTCTCCGAGTTCGACTTCTGGGGGAATATCCATTGACGCTGAGAAAACAAGAACATCTCCGGGCTTGTAACTGCCAACGAGTTCTTCAAAGGCGGGTTCGAGTTTGTAGTTGCCTAAAACCTCGATGGATTCTTGGTCGATCGCGCTCTGAACGCTTTCTTGAACGATTTTCTCGAGGGCTTCGGCCTTGATATTTTTCGATCCCAAACGCTGAACCAAAATTTGGCGCGGTACTTTCCCTTGGCGAAATCCCGGGATTTTCACCCGACGGGAAAGGTCGCGCACGACTTGTTCGTAAGCCTGCTTGGATGTTTCGGCGGGGACTTCAATTTCTAGGGCAATTTGACTTGCGGGGCGTTTTGACTTGGCAATAATTTTCATCGAGCGCTCGTTTGCTGACAAGTTATCTATCGTTTGCTTTCTCGGGCTAACTTATCGATAATAATACATCTGGGTTGCCATGGAGGGACGATCTTCGAGATTCTCTTGCGAAAAATTGCAAAAGAGGCGGTATTATAGGAATAATTGACTCAAATTTCCCCTTACCACCAGAGCGATCGCTCAAAATTTTAGAATAAGGATGCGAGGGAGTTTTCCTAAAGATTCTGCCAAACATTTCCCGAAAAAAACATTTGGTGCTAGAATAAAGGACAAAATAAAGCCAGAATGTTTTATATTCCGAACAGCACCTAAATTTATAGAGTATTTAACTCAAAAAGAGTCTATAAAAACAGGAGTCTATAAAAAAGACTAAATTCTTTTATGATGAAGAGTTCGTGTAAGACCTTATCAATTTAGAAAAATGGAGGCATAAATACATTGTCCGAACAAAAAATTCGCATTGCCATTTTAGGAGCAACTGGAGCAGTGGGAACTGAGTTAATCTCGCTGCTAGAAGAGCGAAATTTTCCCGTGGCTTCTCTTAAATTATTAGCATCGCCACGCTCTGCCGGTCAAAAAATTCCCTTTCGCGGAGCAAGTTTAATTGTTGAAGCGGTTGAAGAGAATTCCTTTCGAGATATCGACTTGGTATTGGCTTCTGCTGGCGGCTCGACTTCAAAAAAATGGGCGACGGCGATTGTTAAAGCAGGAGCGGTAATGATTGATAATTCCAGCGCATTTCGCATGGATTTAAGCGTTCCTCTCGTCGTTCCCGAAATCAATCCCGAAGCAATAACTCAACATCAAGGAATTATTGCCAATCCCAATTGCACGACGATTCTAATGGGAATCGCAGTCTATCCCCTGCATCAAATTCAACCCGTAGAACGCATTATTGTCGCCACTTACCAATCGGCGAGCGGTGCTGGTGCAAGGGCAATGGAAGAAGTTAAAGTACAATCCCGAGCCATTTTAGAGGGCAAAGAACCGCAAGCAGAAATTTTACCCTACCCCCTTGCTTTCAATCTCTTCCCCCACAATTCTCCTTTGAACGATCGCGGATATTGTCAAGAAGAAATGAAGATGGTGAATGAGACTCGCAAGATTTTCAGTGCACCTCGAATACGAATCAGCGCAACTTGCGTTCGCGTCCCCGTTCTTCGCGCTCATTCAGAAACCATTAATTTAGAATTTAATGCGCCTTTCGATCTAGAAAAAGCCCAAAACATTTTATCGACAGCCCCCGGAGTCCGTTTGGTAGAAGATTGGCAAAGGAATTATTTTCCCATGCCGATCGAAGCATCGGGGCAAGATGATGTTTTAGTGGGACGCATTCGCCAAGATATTTCTCATCCTAATTGTTTAGAATTGTGGCTGAGTGGCGATCAAATTCGTAAAGGTGCAGCTTTAAACGCCATACAAATTGCTGAATTGTTGGTCGAAAAAAAATGTTTAAAACCCCAAAAAATAGCTGTTTCTGTATGAACTAGGTAGAACGCAATAACTGGCGTTCCAACAAAAAACTTCTCCTCAACCTCCTCCTAACCCACTCCCAACCCCTCCCGATAGGGGAGATCGGCAAAGGGAACTCAGAGGGGAGCAACCCATAACAAACAACATAATTGGAGCGATAAAAAGTGTGGTGAAAACAGGCTTTGGTCGAGTAATTACGGCAATGATTACGCCATTTAAAGCCGATGGCAGCGTCAATTACGAAACCGCAAAAAAACTCGCATCTCATTTAGTCGATCGCGGTTCCGATACAATTTTATTATGCGGAACGACGGGAGAATCTCCGGCATTAACTCGCGAAGAAGAATACCAACTTTTTCAAGAAGTTAAGGCAGCAATTGCCCCTCGCGGTAAAGTATTAGCCGGGACGGGTTCAAATTCGACCAAAGAAGCGATCTCGGCAACTCGAGAAGCTGCAAAATTAGGTATTGATGGGACATTGCAAGTCGTTCCCTATTACAATAAACCCCCCCAAGCAGGGTTGTACGAACATTTCAAAGCAATCGCCAAAGCCTGCCCCGATTTGCCGATTATCCTGTATAATATTCCCAGTCGTACCGGACGGAATTTGGAGTCGGAAACAACCATCGAACTGGCAAAAATTGATAATATTATTGGCATTAAAGAAGCCAGTGGAAATCTCGATACAGTCAGTCAAATCCGTGCTTCAACCCCCACTGATTTTGCAATTTATTCCGGAGACGATTCCTTAACCTTACCCTTGTTGGCCGTTGGTGGAAATGGAGTGGTCAGCGTTGCCAGTCATTTAGTAGGGAATACCCTACAAGAAGCAATCTCGTCTTGCGAAAAGGGCGATCTGCAAACCGCTACAACCATTCATCTGAAATTATTTCCCCTCTTTAAAGCCTTGTTTTATACAACCAATCCCATTCCTATTAAAACAGCCTTGAATTTACAAGGTTGGGATGTCGGTGGAGTGCGTCTGCCACTGGGCAAAATGCCTGCTGAATTAGAAGCAAAATTGAAAGTTGTTTTAGAAGAATTAGAACTTTTGTAAAACTTTATTAGTGATGAAAACGAGGAACGAGACGATCGATACTGCGGTTTTACTCGAGAGGTTTTACTCAATATACGCTCGGCAAATAACCAACAACAAATAACTAACAATAAATAACACATGGCTAATCACGAATCAAAACTCAAAATTATTCCTCTTGGAGGATTGCACGAAATTGGCAAAAATACCTGCATTTTTGAATATGAGGATGAAATGGTTCTGCTGGATGCAGGATTGGGATTTCCTACAGATGGAATGCACGGCATTAATATTATTTTGCCAGATATGACCTACGTGCAGGAAAATCGCCAAAAAATTAAAGGCATGATTGTTACCCACGGTCACGAAGATCACATCGGCGGTATTGCCTATCACCTCAAGCAATTCGATATTCCCGATATTTACGGACCGCGCTTGGCCATGACATTATTGCGGGATAAATTGAACGAGGCGGGAGTGAGCGATCGCACCACCTTACACAAAGTTTTTCCGCGAGATACAGTCAGAATTGGCAAGCATTTTTTTGTGGAATACATCCGCAATACCCACTCCATGGCCGATAGTTTTACCGTCGCCATTCATACACCTTTAGGGGTCATTATCCATACGGGAGATTTTAAAATTGACTTTACTCCCGTAGATGGAGAGCATTTCGACCTGCAAAAATTAGCAGAACACGGAGAAAAAGGCGTACTCTGCCTCCTCAGCGACTCGACTAATGCCGAAACCCCCGGTCATACCCCTTCCGAACAAGCAGTTTATCCCAACTTGGATCGGGTATTTTCCCAAGCAAAAGCGCGTTTATTCGTAACCACTTTTGCCTCTTCGGTGCATCGGGTGAATATTATCCTGCAATTGGCCCAAAAACACGATCGCAAAGTCATCGTCGTCGGGCGCTCGATGCTGAACGTGATTGCCCACGCCCGAGAACTGGGCTATATTAAATGTCCCGATGACCTCTTCGTTCCGTTGAGAGCGCAGCACAGCCTGCCCGAGGAACGAATTCTCGTTTTGACCACGGGCTCCCAAGGGGAAACTCTTGCCGCCCTGACGCGAATTTCCCACGATTCTCACCCTCACATCCGTATTAAAGAAGGCGATACGGTGGTTTTCTCTGCCAATCCGATTCCGGGCAATACCCTCGCTGTCGTAGGAACGATCGATCGCTTGATGATACGAGGAGCAAAAGTAATTTACGGTCGCCAACACGGGATTCATGTTTCCGGTCACGGGTCTCAAGAAGACCAAAAACTGATGTTGGCCTTAACCAAACCCAAATTTTTCGTTCCCGTTCACGGCCAGCATCGAATGTTAGTTCAACACGCCAAGCTCGCTCATAATATGGGCGTGCCCGAGGACAATACCGTTATTATCAACAATGGCGATATCGTGGAACTGACGCAGGAGAGTATCGGTATTGCCGGACAAGTTCCGTCAGGGATTAAGTTAGTCGATAGTGCGGGAATCGTCCACGATGAAGTCATGAAAGAACGCCAACAACTGGCTGAAGACGGCGTTGTCACCGTAGCGGCAGCCCTCGATCGCGATCTCAAACTCCTTGCCCCGCCAGAAGTTCACCTGCGAGGAGTCGTGCGAACCATCGAGCGATCGCTCCTACAAAATCTCGTCCTTCGCAATATCGAACGCACCCTCAACGAACGAGGTCAAGAGTTTGCCCGCAAATCCGATGACGGACGCTTAGAAATTGACTGGATCGGTTTGAAAACCGAAATGGAAATCTATTTGGAACGATTGGCACGGCGAGAACTGCGCTGCCGTCCCCTCGTCGTCTTCTTGTTGCAAACTCCCGAACCCATTGTTCCCATCGAAATACCAGAGACTCCAGCTCCCAAACCGCCCATCCTGAAAAAAACCATCGAAAAACCCGCTCCCAAAGAAGAAAAACCCGAGGAACAAACCAAAACAGCCCCCACTCGGACGATTTCTCGACGGCGGCGGCGGTCTGCGGCTTCCGTTGCTTCCTAATTCGGAGTAACGAGTAAAGAGTAACAAGGAACGAATCGGGGATAACCAAATTTGTGAATACAAACTCTTTGGGTCGAACGATTGAAATGCAAGAGGTTGGGATCGCGATCGCGGCGATGGATCTCAACCCTCAATTACTCAATCTGGATTTTCTCAAATTTAGCGGCATTATTGCGACGGACTGGGAACTGGCCAGACCGCCCGTTCTCAATTCGTCAATCGCGCAACTTTCCTTTGCCAATGGGGTGAACGTGCTGGCACAACCCCGAAATATTACTTTTTTAGAAGCCGCGAGCGATCGTGAGATCAAAAATTTACAAGCACCTTTAGCAGCTTGTCGTTATATCGAAAAATTACCCCATGTTGATTATCAAGGGGTCAATATCAATCCGAAAATTCTGATTGGTTTTCCCGAGGCGCACGAGCAAGATGCGGCAAGGCAATTTATTGTCGAGTGCTTGCTTGCCCCCGGAGGATGGCAAAATATGGGACAAGCGTCTTTAAAAGCCTCGTTAAGTTTGAACTATCAATTAAAACGCTGCCCCCTGACCATTGCCATTACCGAAGTCAAATTGCAGCAGTCGGAAGGCAATGCGATCGCGGCTCTCTTGTTTTCTGGAGGATTTAACTACGCGATCGCCCCCAAATACCAAGATAAAAAAGTCCGTTATTTACAGAAGCGAATTGAAACTTGGCCGACGGATTTTGAAATGTTTAAAGAAATCGTCCATAAAAAATTTCTCGGACAAAACCAGAGTATTTTCCCCAATTCATTGTTATAGTGATGAGTTGTTGCTTATGAGTTATTGAGTTTCGAATATTAAGCAATAAACAACGAACAACAAACAACAATGAATCTTTTACTGCGACAGGTCAGGGTACTAGACCCGCTTTCCCATTGCGATCGCATTGCAGATGTTTGGTTGAAGGACGGAAAAATTAAGGCAATAGAAAAACAGATCGCCGATATTGCCCCCGAAACAACAATAAAAAATAGTGAAAATCTAATTCTTGCACCCGGTTTAACGGATCTCTACAGTACCAATAACGATCCCGGACGTGAAGAGCGAGAAACCGTCGCTTCCCTCTCAAAAGCCGCCCTTGCCGGCGGCTTTACGCGGTTAACCCTCCTCCCCCATATCGCCCCGCCTCTCGATAATCCGGCGGGACTGACTTTGTTGCAGCGAAAAGTCCCCAAAGGCGCTCCTCACTTGCAGTTTTGGGGAGCCCTCACTCAAAATCTGGAAGGAGAACAAATGGTAGAATTAGCAGAGCTTGCAGATGCAGGAGTCGTAGGGTTTAGCGATGGCAAAGCGATCGCCCATTGGGGAGTTTTGCGCCGCTTGCTGGAGTACGCCAGACCTTTAGGCAAACCCATCGCGATCGTGCCAACCAACCTGCAATTGCGCGATAATGGGGTCATGCGAGAAGGTACGCTTTCGATTCCCTTGGGGTTGCCAGGAGATCCCGCTTTTTCCGAAACCGCCGCACTGGCTGCACTCTTGGAAATTGTTGCCATTGTGAAAACTCCCGTGCATGTCATGCGTGTTTCTACAGGGCGAGGAGTCGAGTTAATCGCTGAGGCAAAACGACGGGAATTGCCCGTAACGGCAAGTGTAACTTGGCTGCATTTGCTCTTGGATACAGAAGCAGTGGGGAGTTACGATCCCAGTTTGCATCTCGATCCGCCCTTGGGCAACCCAAGCGATCGCGCTGCTTTGGCAGATGGAGTTAAAAGTGGCATTATTGACGCGATCGCGATCGATCATTCCCCTTACACTTACGAAGAAAAAACCGTATCCTTCGCAGAAGCCCCCCCCGGGGCGATCGGTTTTGAGTTAGCATTACCCTTATTATGGGAAAATTTAGTCGTGAAGGGAGATTGGACGGGGTTGCAGTTATGGCGGGCATTGAGTGTTTCTCCACAAATGTGTTTGGGTCAAAAACCTTTAGCCTGTGTGGCAGGAGAAACCGTAGAATCAGTATTATTCGACCCACAAAAAACGTGGATTGTCAATAGTGAAACTTTATTTTCTCAGAGTACTAATACTTCTTGGTGGGGTGAAGAAATTCGAGGAAAAATTGTATCAGTGATTTTCTAGATCGATCCCGTTCAAATAAGAAGGCAAACTTCATCTCAATGATTGCTGAAAATCCCTATTTTTGTCAGTTTTTGCTCGAATTCTATTTTGTGTAAAAACTGTTAAACTAGCAAATAAACATTCAAAATCTCAATTACTTTTGTGATAAAAATGAAGGGAAAAGAGTGCAGGATTTTGGTCATTGAAGATAGTCCGGAGGTTCGCCATACCACTCAGCAAATTTTAGAACTTGCGGGATATCAAGTTCTCACTGCAGAAAACGGACGCATCGGTTTAGACTTGGCCCTAGAACATCTTCCCGATCTCATTCTTTGCGACGTTGCAATGCCAGAAATGGATGGTTATGACGTGTTATCCCAATTGCAGCTACATCCCGAGACTCAAGATACTCCGTTTATTTTCCTCACTGCAAAAGCCGAACGCAGAGATGTGGGAACGGGAATGTTATTGGGAGCAGATGATTATATTACCAAACCTTTTTCCTCACAAGAATTAATAAAATCAGTTCGGACTCGCCTCGATTGCCGGGCTTTTAATGTTGAAAGCGATTAGGAAAGTTCTGGAATTAAAAAGGATTTGCGGCAGTGATGCGATCGGACATCGATCTAGGATAAAATCAAATCCTGAATAATCAAATCCCGAATAAACTGGCTGTAAGCATCTTTCATGGGAAGTTCGAAATCTTTCCGAATTCGCTTGCGGGTTGTCATCACTTTTATTCCCGTCACAGGATTTTGGCCGGGTTTTTGGTAATCTTCCCAATAAAGACCCACCCCTCGTTTTTGCCAATGGGGAAGATCGTGAAAATTAACTCCTCGTTGAAATAAAAGTTCGTTTTTATTGGCAACGGATAAGCCTTCCAAAAAATGGGTTGCTTCCCTCACGTCTTTTCCTTCTTTCCGCAAGCTCCAATAACAATGAGAATTTAAAGCATTGCGAGAGGCATCTTCATTACGCCAGCGAAAATAATTGACAACTTCGGTAATATTGGGAAGTTGAGAAATTCGACAGTCAAAACTTGCCAAATCCCCCAAAAGCAGAGAAAATTTAGCACTGGCCTCCCCAGCTAAAACAGAATTTAATTTCCTCAGTTTGCGATTGAAAGTTGTTGTTTGTAAGTCAAATAACAGTGAAATTTCGTCGCTTTGAGTGTAACCGTAAGTTATTTTAAATCCGCAAGTCATTAAATGTTCTACTGTTGCCGTCATATAGTCGCGAAAACGGAGATCGTAGGGGGCTTCAAATTGATGAATTTCTTTAGTCAAGCGGGTAAAAGTGCGCCCATCCAAACGCGCCACGATGAAAATTTCTGGCAGGACACAATAATCGGCAGCTGTTTCAAAAACTCGCATTCGAGTATCGAGTTCGTCAAACTTCATCGCTCCATTCCTCAATAGTAAATGTATTACTTTCACCAATCTTGACGGTATAAATGCGATCGAATCCTTCCTCGCGAGAGGGAATAACTAGTTTCTTAGAGGTTGCTAAAATTCCTACGAGAGGGACGATTTCTCTCTTCGATCGCTTTTGATTGCGTGCTTTGCAAGCCTCTAGATCGCTTTGAAAATAATAAGCGATCGCTTGAAATCGATGTTTTTGGGCGGATACGAGATAGCGCTGTCGATCTATCGGTAGAGGATTGGTATTATCGATAACAAAGGACTGCTTTGCTTCCAAACAAGCATTTAGAAGAATTGTCTCGCGATGGCGGGTTTTGAGCATATCCAAATTAATGCGGATATGAGTATTTAAGAAATAATCGCGGTAAAATGTTGACTTTCCCGAGGCTTGCAGGCCAATAAAAATAATTGCTTGCACGATTGCAGGGCGAAAATTTTTGCCCGATTTAGACTCAAATCAATTTATAATGCAAAATCGTCGTAATAGTAAGGACGAACTCGGGAAGAAAAACCCGATGCCTTAAACTTTTCGAGTTGTAGAGGGGTGGGTTGATTGGCTGCAACGGAAATTCTAATTTCAAACTCGCTTTCCCCCGGTGGAATGACTGGAATCGTTCCCACACGACTGCGATTTTGCATGACGGTATTTCCGTAAGCGTCGTAAATGCGCCCGAATACGTCTGCATCAACTACATATTTGCCAGAAGAGTTAATTGCAGTTCCAGTAATTAAAAAACAGTTGGCTCTTTGAGTACTGCCACTGGTCATCATCCCTTCCGCTAACTCTGCGGGGCAATCTCGATAGCCGAGATTTTTCAGTTTGACTTGGGTTAGGGCATGAGTACTTGGGGCGATTGCCAAGCTAGCAAGCCAAAATAAAATCGCGATCGCTACGATCGCAACAGTTTTAAATTTCATTTGCCGACCTCCCTGAGTATGCTTTTCTCACCATTATTATGCAATGAAATGCATTTTTGTTTCGCTCGAAGGGAGAGAGATTGTGAACGGGATCGAGAAATTTCTTGAGAAAATTAATCAAAATTGAGAGAATTAGCCTCATCCAAAGAGGCGTCGAGTTCCATTCGCTGTTCCATGCGGCGCAGGAAATACCCGGTCATCATAGCAGAAGCCAAAATATTGGCCATATTCTCGCGATCGGTCACGATCTGAACGTTAAAATCTTCAGAGGGTAACATCCCCACTAATCCCTGCACGTTTTGGGAAATAATCTGTTTGATTTCGGGGGTTGCAGATTGGGCGATTTGCTCGAGAACCTCGGGTTTTTGCCGTTTGAGGTACTGTAAGAGGATGTTGCTAATCTCTGATTCTTCTACGTCAGAATAAAAAAGGTTAGGATCGAATACCATCAGAATCCTTAAGGCTTAACTGCGCTTCCTCTACTGTAAACCATCTTGCCGGAAATCGTACAGCGATCGCGCTGCATTTTACCAAAAATCGGCAAAAAAATCATGCTTCCGAATCGTCGTTTTCCTCTCCCGCATTAACTTGTGTCAAGATTTGTGAAAGTTCGTCAACTTCAAAATATTGATGAAATCGGGCGGTGACTTCCAACCAAAAAGAACGTCCTTCTGCTTGACGGCGCTTGCGAACAAAGCCCAACTGTACTAACTCTTGCACTTGTTGATAAGCGCTACTTCCTCGCAGTTCGATGAGTTCGGTTTGCAAGATGGGAGATTTGAGGGCGATGGCGGCAAGAGTTCGCAATGCCCCCGTCCCCAATTCGGCTGGAACGAGGTTTTGAATGAGCTCTTGAAACGTTTGTCGCAACTGCAAGCTGTAACCGCTTGGAGTGTTGGCAATTTCTAAGGCACTATCGCGGTGGGCATAGTCATCCATCAGTTCTAAGAGGGCTTCTTTAGCAGCTTTGCGAGAGATTCCCGCGCATTCCGCGATCGCTGCCAAGGCCATGGGTTGCCCTTTCAAATATAAAATTGCTTCAATTTGTGTAGCCAAACGCATTATCAATGAACAATTATCAATGAACGGTTATCAATGGAGAAGGGGCAATTCGTTCTTCATGCTTCATTCGTCTAGATCGCGTCCGGTTAGTTTAACAAAGATATCTTCTAGGTTTGATTCTCGGATGGTAATGCCGATTTTATTGGGGAGGGATTCGAGGTAGGTGTTGGCAGTTTCTAGGGTGGGGAAAAATTTCGATTCGAGGCGATCGCCCTGTTGTTCGATCGCCAGTCCTTCGCCGTATTTGTTTTTCAATTCTGCAAGGGTTCCCAGTTCGATTAATTTGCCGCCGTCCATAATGCCGATACGATCGCATAAAAATTCGACCTCTTCCATGTAATGACTGGTGAGTAGCACCGTCATGCCTTGGCGGTTTAAATCGCGAATAATTTCCCAAAGGCGACGGCGGTTTTGGGGATCGAGTCCGACTGTGGGTTCGTCTAAAAAGAGAATTTGGGGGTCGTGGAGGAGGGCGCGGGCAATTTGCAGGCGGCGTTTCATGCCCCCAGAGAGAGTTTTGACGAGATCTTTGCGGCGATCGCCCAGTTCCACGTATTCCAGTCCGCGATCGATGCGCTGCTGGCGATCGCGGACTGGAATGTGGTGCATTCGTCCGTGAAATTCCAGATTTTCCCACACGGTCAGGTCTGCATCGACGCTGGTTTGCTGCAAGACTACGCCAATGCTACGGCGAACCAGATCCGGCCGTTGGCGGACGTTGTAACCGGCAACGATAATTTCTCCGTCCGTGGCTCGGGTTAGGGCAATAGTCATGCGAATGGTGGTAGATTTTCCCGCTCCATTGGGACCCAACAATCCAAACATTTCCCCGGATTTAATCTCAAAGGAAAGATCGTCCACAACGGGAATGTTGTTGTAGATTTTAGAAACATTTTTGAGTGTAACTGCGCCCATATAATCATGATTTGCTTCGGGGAATCCCAATACCCCCCTACAGCTGCGAAATCAACAATTTGTTATTGTTACCGATTTTTGCGATCGTCGCAAACTGCCTTATTGACTCGGGTCGAGTTATTTTCGAGCGATCGCCTTGCGGTATCCCGTCCTCCCGGACTCGCGCGCGCTAATTCCGAGCCATTGTTAATTATCAACGACGACAGAATATTTTTTAGGAACAAAAAATCTTGAACGGTTAAAATAAAATTGGCTCTTGACTCGAAGATAAAACTACGCTCATGGGCAACCGCAATTCCCTTGTGTTTTCTCTCGCTATCATTTTAGGATGCAGCAGTTTGAACCCGATCGAGGTTCGGGCTAACCCCATTCAATCTGCATCTGATGGTACGGGTACGAATGTTAATTATGGGAGTAATACTTATTTCATTCAGGGAGGAACGCAGGCTGGAAATAATTTATTTCATAGTTTTCAAGAATTTGGCTTGGGTTCCGGGGAAATCGCTCATTTTCTCTCGCAACCTCATATCGAAAATATTCTCGCCCGAGTGATGGGGGGCAATCCTTCTGTGATTAATGGCTTGTTGCAAGTGAGTGGCGGTCATTCTCATCTTTATTTAATGAATCCGGCGGGGATTGTCTTTGGATTGCAGGCCAGTTTAAATGTTCCGGGGGATTTTTTCGCAACGACGGCAACGGGGATCGGTTTTGAGGGAGGCTGGTTTAATGCGTTTGGGGATAATAATTATCAAACCTTAAGCGGAACGCCCTCCGAGTTTGCCTTCGATCGCGAAGGGACTGCCATTATCAATGCCGGAAATTTAGAGGTCGCCCGAGGCGAAAATCTGACCTTATTGGCGGGAAGCATCATCAATACCGGGCAATTGAGCGCTCCTGAAGGCAATATCACTATTGCCGCCATCCCCGGTAGCGATCGCGTGCGCATCGCTCGCGAAGGACATCTATTGAGTTTGGAAATTCTGCCGCCGCGAGATGAATCGGGACAAGTCGTTTCCTTTGATGTTTTGCAATTACCGGAGTTACTGACAGGAGAAGAAACGGGATTGAGCGTCCGGGATGACGGTATCGCGAGACTGGGAGAAACGACGATTCCTCAAGAAGCGGGTGTGGCGATTGTCTCGGGGAAAATCGATGTGGGGGGAAATATCGGCGGCAATGTGGAAATATTGGGAGAACGAGTAGGCGTCTTGGATGCAGAAATCGATGCTTCGGGAAGGAATGGCGGGGGGAACGTGCGTATCGGGGGGGATTATCGGGGAGAGGGAGACATTCCCAATGCCAAGATAACGCTGATTAATGAAGGAACGGCAATTGCTGCCGATGCCCTCTCTCATGGAGAGGGAGGGCGCGTCATTCTTTGGGCAGACGAGACGACGGGATTTTATGGCAGCATTAGGGCGAGAGGAGGAAGCGAAAGCGGCGATGGCGGTTTTGTGGAAACCTCGGGCAAACAGAAGCTCTACTTTCGCGGCGATGTTGATGTCAGTGCCGAACAAGGCAAAGAAGGATCGATCTTCCTCGACCCGCAAAATATTAGTATTGTTGCAGCAGGGGGGACTGACGATGCCCAAATTACCGCAGATAATCAGATTCTTTCTGGAGATGGCGGCGCATCAACCTATACAATCTCCCAAGCTGCTTTAGAGGGTTTGAGCGGAACGATTCTACTGGAGGCGACAGACGCTATTACGATCTCTACGGGGGTCAGCCTGAATTTTACCACGGCAACTTCCATTACCTTTAAAGCCGATGCAGATGGTAACGGTACGGGCAACTTCTTCGTTTTTGATTCACTCAATGACTCCATCACGACCAATGGCGCGGATTTAACGATTGAAGCTGCATTTATATCTGTTGGAGCGATCGATACGGGCAGTGGCAATCTGACCCTAACGAGAACTAATCCTTCCGGTTTTCAACGAGTCGAACTTTGGGGAAATCTCGACACGACAACGGGCAATATCGATGTTAATAGCGGTACTGGGGCAGATATTTTTCTTCAGCAAAATGTTGCCATAACCTCCACCAATGGTTCTGTGAATCTGTCCGCAGATAGTCTCGATGTCAATGGCAATAACTTAACGTTGAATGCAAGCAATAATACTGTTGCTATCGATACGGGCAATAATCTTCTCGACTTGACCAATGTTACGATTAACGCCGGAGATCTGACGTTAAGGGCCGGCGAAATTGACAACCCCACCAGTGTTAGCGGCACGGGACAACTGACGATCGCCCCCGCAACAGCCACCCAAGGCATCAATCTAGGGGCAACGGGAACGAGTGCCGATATCGATCTGACAACTGCCGAACTCACAACTCTGCAAAATGGTTTTAGTTCGGTAACGTTCGGTCGCGCGGATGGAACGGGAACGATAACGATTGGCGATGCCAGTAGCTTAACCCAATCCACCCAGATTGTTGGTGCGGGAAATCTCGTCGGACCCAATCGAACCAATACTTGGAATTTGACGGGCGGCAATAGCGGCAATCTCGACCTCCCCAATGGTTTGACTTTTAGCAATGTTGCCACCCTAATCGGAGGCAGTAGCGACGATACCTTTGCCTTTGCCAGTGGGGTGAATTTTAATGGCAGCCTTGATGGAGGCGCTCACAGTGTTGGCGATACCCTCGATTACTCAGCTTACGGCAGTTCTGTTACAGTCGATCTGACAGGAGGGACGGCAACGGGAACTTCGGGCATTAGCAATATTGAATCCGTTATCGAGCCAGTTCTTACAGTTCCTTCCCCAAGCACCACTTCTCCCTCAACCTCTACTTCTTCCCCGACTTCTCTCCCCACTTCAATTTCTCCGACCACTTCAATTTCTCCGACCACTTCAATCGCCAGTCCTGCTTCTTCGAGTGCTGCCCTTGTGACTTTACCCAATCTGACCCCTATTTACGGACAAGCCCCCGGTCCAATGGTGTCAAACATTCTCGATCTCCAAACGGAAAATGTTGCGCTAACCCGCCAACAAATCAATCATTTACTCGATCGCGGCGAAATTGACAGCGCGATCGCTGCTTTGGATTCCTACCACTCCCACGGCTTTTTAGACTATTTTGGCCGAGATAAAGCCATATCTGCCCCTTCTCGGCGAGAATTGCAATCGACGCTCCGTCGCATGAGCGAAGAAACTGGAGAAACCACTGCTACGATCTATCTTTTTTCTCATCGAGATCGCCTCGAAATCCTTCTCGTTCCCCCCACTGGAGAACCCATTCATTACCGCCTGCCCGAAGTTCCCCGGGAAATTCTCTTGACAGAAGTCCGAAATTTACAAAATGCGATTGCTCATCCCCTCCATCGTCGCAATACTCGCTATCGCACCCCCGCCCAGCAATTGTACAAATGGCTCATTTCTCCGGCAGAAAAGGACTTACAGCGTTTTGGCATTCAAACTGTCACCTTCGTTCTCGATGATGGCTTGCGAACGCTACCTCTGGCAACCTTGCACGATGGCGATCGGTTTTTAATTGAAAAGTACGCGATTTCTCTCATTCCCAGCCTGCATTTCGTAGCACCCCATTACGTTGACGTTCGCAATAGTTCGGTGGTGGCGATGGGAATGTCTGAATTTATAAATGATGAGGCTTTGCCGGCAGTTCCCGTGGAAGTCAATACCATCGCTCGAAAATTTAATGCTCCAGAAACCTTTCTCAACGAAACCTTTACCTTCGATACCCTGCAACAAGAACCTCAACGCCAACAGGCGCAAATCGTTCATCTGGCTACCCACGGACAGTTTCAACCCGGTACGCCAGCCGAATCTTACATTCAACTCTGGGATCGCTCTCTCACTTTAGACGACATGAGAAGGTTGAATTGGGGAGAGAAAAATATTGAGTTATTAGTATTGAGTGCTTGTCGCACGGCGTTTGGAGATACAAATGCCGAATATGGCTTTGCCGGACTAACGGTACAGTCAGGAGTGAGTTCGGCAGTCGCCAGCCTTTGGTATGCTAATGATGCGGGAACTCTCGCATTAATGACAGAGTTCTATCGTCAGTTGCGACAAAAACCGACCAAAGCCCAAGCTCTGCGACAAGCACAAATTGCTCTCATTCAAGGGGAAGTCCGCTTGGAAAAAGAAAACAGAATATCGGATAACAAAGAAAGTAGCGAGTTAGTCAGTCCTTTCGAACGAGTCGCTCTACCACCCGAACTCGCAAATTTAAACGATCGCGCATTCACGCATCCCTATTATTGGTCGGGTTTCACCATGATTGGTTCCCCATGGTAGATTCGGTTCTTAATTCTTAATTCTCAATTACCATCGCTTCTCGTTCCAAGAGGGGCAAAATCTCGTGGGAAGGAAGGGCTCGATCGAAGAAATACCCTTGAGCAAATTGGCAGTTTAACTCTCGTAGCTTTTGCACTTGTTCGGAGGTTTCCACCCCTTCTGCGACGGCTTGCAAACCCAAACTCTCCGTTAGGTTTAAAATGGCATTGACCAATCTTAAATTTCTCTGGGAAGCTAACATCGAATTAATAAAAGAGCGATCGATTTTAAGCATGTCAATGGGCAAATTGTGCAAATAAGCTAAAGAAGAATATCCCGTGCCAAAATCATCCAAACAGAGTTGAATATTCTGTTGTTTGAGTTGCTGAAAAACCATTTTTGCGGCTTCAGCATTATCAATTAATACACTTTCTGTAATTTCTAACTTTAAAATATCTCCTTGGACATTATCTTGTTGTAAGAGGTTTTCTAAAATTTCCACAAAATCTGGTGTAAACAGTTGCAAGCCCGAAACATTAACGCTCACTGTTAAATCGGAAAAATGCGGGAATTGCGATCGCCAACGACTCAAATGTCGAATCGCTCGGGCTAACACCCATTTTCCCAAGGGAACGATCAAACCTGTTTTTTCCGCGACAGAAATAAATTCTCCTGGAAGAATTAAACCGCGTATTGGATGCTGCCACCGTACCAAGGCTTCAAATCCCACAATTTTTTCAGAGGCTAAAGAAACGATGGGTTGATAGTGCAGGATGAGTTCGTCAGAAGAAATTGCCCGGGCGAGATCTGCCTCTAATTGTAATTGCTTAATCGCGACAGAGTGCATTTGGCGATCGAAAAATGCCGTCGATCCCATTCCTTTTTTTTTCGCCGATTCCATTGCCGTATCTGCTGCTTGTAAATAGTCTTCGGCTTGTTCGCAGTCTGCATCGCTCGACGCAATCCCAATACGCGTTGTTGAAGAAACAATTTCTCCCTCAATGGCAAAAGGTGTCGAGAGAGATTGATGAATGGATTCCGCAATGAGATGAATATCTTTCTCATTACAAACGCGATCTAGTAAGATTGCAAACTCATCGCTTCCCGTGCGGGCAAGAGTGGCATTGGAAGGCATGCAATGACGCACTCGCTCCACCATTTCAACTAATAATTGTTCCCCGATCGTCCGTCCCAAACTCGATTTAATTAAGCGATAGCGTTCGACATCCAACGAGAGAATCGCAAATTTTTGTTCTCGAGAAAGACATTGACGAATGCGATCGAGAAATAAAATTTGATTGGGCAATCCTGTTAATGAATCGTAAAAGGCTTGATGTTTGAGCCGCTCTCGAGCGGTATCTAATTCTTGTTGTCGAGCTCGAGTTTGTTCGATAAAGGCGAGAGTTTTAGTAATCGTAATTTCTAGATCGTCAAGATCGATAGGTTTAATTAAAAAGTCAAATGCACCTCGATTCATTGCCGTTCTAATATTTTCCATATCTCCATAAGCAGACATGACCACCGCTTTAAGGGTAAGATCTATCTCCATGATCTTATTGAGCAAGGTTAGTCCATCCATTTCCGGCATATTAATATCTGTCAAGACCATATCGAACGTCCCATCAGTTTGCAATTTCTCGATTGCAATAACGCCATTCGGTGCATAATCAAAGATATATTCCTTCGCACGGATTTGATGTCGAAATCGTTGCTGGATAATATATTGAAGCAACTGCTCATCATCAACAACAAGAATTTTTGCTGACGGTTTGTTTGCATTATTATTGGCTGGAATATTCTTAAGTGTCATAAGGGAATTTCAATAATAAACTCCGTTCCTTTATCTGGCGATGAAATACACTCAAGGTTTCCCCCATGTTTTTCAACAACGATTTGGCGGGAAATCGATAAACCCAATCCAGTTCCCTGACCGACAGGTTTTGTCGTAAACAAATGCTCGAATATCTGGTTTTGAATTTCTTCTGTCATGCCAGGACCGTTATCGGCAATGCGAATGACTATTTTTTCTTGCTCGTCGATGCTATTAGAACATATTGAAGTGCTAATCTGAATTTGATAGGGGTAATTGTTCTGATAATTTTCTGTTTCTTCGTTATTTGAGACAAGACTGAATTCATCTAAAGCATCGATCGCATTGGCGATAATGTTCATGAATACTTGATTGAGGGGACCCGGATAACACAAAACATCCGGTAGTTCTCCGTACTCGCGAATAATTTGAATTTCCGGACGATTCTCATTGGCTTTCAGTCGATGCCGTAAAATAATCAGGGTGCTATCAATGCCTGCATGCAGGTTAAAAGAAACGCGATTGGCGCTATCCGAGCGCGAAAATGTTCTCATCGAACGACTGAGACTGCGAATGCGCTCGGTGCCTTCGGTCATTGAGTCGAGCATTTGCGGTAAATCTTCTAAAATAAAAGGCAGATCTACCGCTTCAATTTCTTCTTCAATTTCTTCTAGATTGTCTTGGCAATATTTTTGGTAAAGATTGATAATATGGAGTAAATCTTTAAAATAATTCTTCGCATGGTCGAGATTGCCAGAAATAAAACTGACAGGATTATTGATTTCGTGAGCAATGCCGGCAATCAGTTGACCGATACTGGCCATTTTTTCATTTTGAATGAGTTGAGTTTGTGCCTGTTGTAGTTTAGCCAAATCTTCTCGCGTTTGCTTGACAACTTCTAATGTTCTTTGAATGGTAATTTCCATATCTCGAAAATCTATCGGCTTTGTGAGAAAATCAAATGCACCTCTATTCATTGCCGTTCTGATGTTGCTTAAATCCCCATAAGCAGAAACAACAACGGCTTTAAGGGTGCGATCGGCTTCAGCGAGTTTCTCCAATAAGGTCAACCCATCCATCTCTGGCATATTAATATCCGTCAGTACCAAATCGATAGAAGGGTCGGCTGCAATTTTTTCGAGTGCTTGCTTGCCATTATTGGCAAAAATGAATTTAAATTCCTTTGCACGAATTTTTTGCCTAAATTTTTGCTGGATGACGTATTCTAATAAGGGTTCGTCATCAACAACTAAGATTTTGGCAGTCATAACATTACTTTAAGATATTGGGTACGGTGTTTTTATTTGGTTGTAGAGATTCCCTTGCGATTGGGGAAAGCAAACTCGAGTCTAGCACGATCTTTGAGAAAGATTCTGCACTTTGTGAAACTTCGTTTGCCATCTTGTTTGCGATTGACTCTTCAACCGCATGCTCTTTCCCAAGCGCTCGTCCTTATCTTCCCTTTTTTACTTTCTTCTTGCGTTTCCTCCTTATATTTTTATTTTCTCAAAAGAAATCTTTGAGGGCAATAGAGTTTAGACGATCGCTCGGGCCAAACTTTGTTTCTGTTCGATATCCCTCTTAGGGACTCTGAATACTTACTATAGCGCAATCATTAGGCGTTCTCCAAGAGATGCCCGGATTGCCAACCCCCAGTTAATCTCCTTTATGTTTCGCGAATGGGGGATGAATTGCCGTCACAAAGAGAACATTTTCACTGGATTTCCGAAAGATTTAAGAATTGTCCTTGGTTTTTTGTTGCGATTGCCAAGGAAAAACCAAGGACTTTCAGGCATTGTTGCAATTGACCTGCCAATTCCCCTGCGGGGATGAAAATGGCATATCGATCCGTTAGTATGTGCGATAAAGAAGAACCATTGAGGAGTTTAAGTCATTTGCTACAGGGAATGAGCGTCTTTCTCATCGGCATGATGGGAACGGGAAAAACAACAGTCGGACAATTACTCGCCCACAGATTGAACTATCGTTTTTTCGACACGGACAAGTTAATTGAGGGAGTTGCCGGAATGGCAATCGATAGTATTTTTAGAACCGAAGGAGAAACCTATTTTCGGGAATTAGAATCCAAAGTTTTAGAGCAAGTTTGCGCTTATACCCGAAGTACGATTGCCACGGGTGGCGGGATCGTCCTCAAACCCAAAAATTGGGGATACCTGCGCCATGGTTTGATCGTGTGGCTCGATGCTCCCGCAGGCGTTTTGCTCGAACGCTTGGGCGAGGATCGATCTCGGCCTTTGCTTCAAGAGGGAGACTTATTTGAGAAAATATCAACATTATTAGCAGAACGCCGTTCCGTTTACGCTCAAGCCGATCTTCGCATTGCGATCGCCAATTGCCAACAAACCCCTGGTGAAATTGTCGAAGAAATTATCGATTCTCTTCCTTCGGTGTTGAAGGAAGAGAATCGGGATTAGGGGGGAGAAATGCGGGCGGGATCGCCTAATACTTCTGATGTATCGGCAAGAGGAGATTGCCTATCATCAAGAGAACTCGCTCCCCATGCCCGTCCTAAATTTCGCACAAAGATATCTTGTTGGGCGCGAAGTTCGTAAAGATCGCTCCCCTCGTTGATAATCGCAAACCAAACCAGCCCGCGCTTTTGGGTGGGAAGAATACCGGCTAAAGCACTCACCGTTCGCAACGATCCCGTTTTAAAAACCGTGTCGGGAGGCAATCTGCGACCGACGGTAGTACCATTGCGATCGCGTCCCGCTACGGGAAAGAGATCGGCAATTCCCAAAGGGAGCTCGGCTAATTGACGCTCCAATGCAGCCAGCATGGCAACGGCTCCCCTTGGCGAAATACGATTGGCCGTCCCCAACCCGGAACCGTTAATGAGTTGAATCTCATTTTGCGACACCCCAGCAGCATTAGCAGCCAATTGTGCCACGATTTTTGCACCGCCTGCCGATTGTGCCAAGACTTCAGCCATCACATTATTGCTGTAAATATTCATTTGTTTGAGAATATTGGCTAAACTAACCGATTGATGGCGCAAAAGTAATTGGGAATCTGTCGGCCGCTCTGAAGAAACAAGAACGTTTCCGGTAATTTTGAGATTGGGGCGAGGTAATTTTACCGCCATTGTTTCGTATTGTTTTTTAGCGGCTGCCGGCCACTGCGCCGACGCGATCGCGATTTGAAACAATTGCCCCGCTACCTCGGGAGACGTTTTGTAGTTCATGTAGAATGGCGCGACGATTTGTAAATTCCCTCGCACCTCTTTGATGCCAGATTTTTCTAGGAATGTAGCGATCGCGATTGCCTCTTCCCAGACAAAAAAGGGATTGCCTTCCCCTTCGATAATTAAGTCTCCCTTGAGGATGCCATTGCGAACTTCTCCTCGACGATAAATCCGCGTGGCAAAGCGATAGTCGAGTCCCCATTTATCAACAGCAGCAAGAGTTGTGGCGATTTTGGTCAGGGATGCTGCCGATAAGGGCATCTTGTCATTGCGAAACGCCAATTTGGCGATCCCCGCTCGCAGCAAAACGCCTTGACGTTGAGGGGCAAAACCTTTAGTTGCTAAATCTCGCAGGTATTGCTCGAGGATGGCTTCAGCCTCTGGATCGGGCTCGGCAGGCAATTGAAAAATTTTGGCCTCTTGCCAAGAGAAGGGGCGAGCAATTTTGAGTTCTTCCGCCGGCCCGAAGAAGGCGGACAGCAAACTCAAAATACTTAAAATACTAGTCACTCCGTACATTTAACAGCAAACAATAAACGGCAACGCATAATCCGTAAACGATTATCAAGGAATGACGAGGAACTTGCCAAGCGTTTCCGAGCCAATGGGTCTTCTCCTCCCCCGAGGGAAAAAACCAACAACGCGCACCAAGACACCAATAACCCGCAACAAATAACCCATAACAAATAACACCCCCATGATAAAATTTGTTACGGCTTCTATTCACTTCGAGCAATGGCATCCACAAAGGAAAGAATTGCAATTGACGCAATGGGGGGAGACCATGCCCCCGAAGAGATTGTTGCTGGTGCAATTCGCGCAGCAGAAGAATTAGACGTTCGCGTTTTATTGGTGGGAGATCCCCAACAAATTCGGGCGTGCATGGCAAAACACGGTCGAGAAGAGATTGTGAGCGGTGAAGGTCTTCCCGAAAACAATGCGAAATCTGCCAATCTTGAAATTGTCGCGGCCCAAGGCGCGATCTCCATGCACGAAGAAGCGACGGGAGTGCGGCGAAAACCCAAGGCTTCAATTAATGTGGCGATGGATTTGGTCAAGCAGGGCAAGGCCGATGCGGTCATTTCCGCCGGGCATTCCGGGGCAGCAATGGCAGCTGCCATGTTGCGCTTGGGCCGCATTAAAGGAATTGCTCGCCCGGCGATCGGGGCAATTTTCCCCACGATTCTCGCCGGAAAATCTGTAATTATTCTCGATGTGGGAGCAAATGTGGATTGTCGTCCCAAATATTTAGAGCAGTTTGCTTTGATGGGGACGGTTTACAGCAAATACGTTTTAGGGGTGGAGAAACCCCAAGTTGGCTTGCTCAATATCGGTGAAGAATCTTCCAAAGGAGACGATCTCGCTTTACGCGCTCACGAACTCCTCGAAGCCAATCCCGCAATTCCTTTTATTGGTAATGCAGAAGGACGAGACGTTCTTTCGGGCAATTTTGACGTCATCGTTTGCGATGGTTTTGTGGGCAATGTGCTGCTGAAATTTGCCGAGGCGATCGGGGATGTTTTATTGCAAATCATTCGAGAAGAACTTCCCTATGGCATTCGCGGTCAGTTGGGAGCCGCCATGCTCAAACCCAATCTAAAGCGTATCAAACAGCGCATCGACCATGCCGAACATGGGGGGGCTCTACTTTTGGGGGTAGACGGAATTTGCATTATCAGTCATGGTAGTTCCCAAGCACCCACTATTTTTAGTGCAATTCGTTTGGCTAAAGAAGCGATCGACCATCGCGTTCTCGATCGCCTCCAAACCTACTACAGTTTGGAAAAGGCCAATTAATCGGCAGCTAAATATCGGATACCCCAACACGCACCCCAACACGCACCCCAACACGCACCCCAACACGCTTGGACACAAAGGATGAAGGATACTTTCAAACAGTTCGGAATCGCGATCGCCGGCAGTGGTTCGGCAACTCCGACAGCTACTTTGGATAACGACCAACTTTCCCAACTGGTGGACACGTCGGACGAATGGATTACAACCCGCACCGGCATTCGGATGCGGCATGTAGCAACACCGGAGGAAACCCTCGGACAACTGGCGGCACGGGCGGGACGGGATGCGATCGCGATGGCGAATCTTTCCCCGGAAGATATCGACTTGATTGTCTTGGCAACTTCGACCCCGGACGATCTTTTTGGCAGTGCGGCGAAAATTCAAGGCGAAATTGGCGCGACTCGGGCAGTTGCCTTCGATCTAACGGCGGCTTGTTCGGGGTTTGTTTTTGGGATGGTAACGGCGGCGCAATTCATCCGCACGGGGGTTTACCGTAACGTTTTGCTCATTGGTGCGGATATCTTATCTCGTTGGGTGGATTGGGACGATCGCGCCACCTGCATTCTTTTTGGAGATGGTGCTGGAGCGGTGGTCATGCGCGCGAGGGAAGATCGCGATCGCCTGCTGGGGTTTTCTCTCCATAGCAACGGGCAGAAAAATCACACCCTGAATTTATCCCAGCAAGCCGAATCTCGAGGGTTATTGACGGGACTCGAGGTGGGACGAGGTCAATATCGACCGATTACCATGAATGGGCGAGAAGTCTACCGCTTTGCGGTGGATAAGGTTCCAGAAGTCATTTCCAAGGCACTCTATCACGCGCATTTAACGACAGATGCGATCGATTGGCTTCTGTTACACCAAGCCAATCAACGAATTATGGATTCAGTTGCCGAGCGTTTAGAGATCCCGACCGAAAAAGTGATTAGCAATTTGGCAAAATACGGCAATACTTCGGCCGCTTCGATCCCTCTCGCTCTCGACGAAGCCGTGCGAGAAGGCAAAATCAAGGCAGGCGATCGCATTGCCGTATCGGGTTTTGGTGCGGGTCTGACTTGGGGGGCAGCGATTTTTGAATGGGGAATTTAAAACTGCATGGGAGACCAATTACCGGAGGGTATGAAACTCGCCCAATAATAGGGATGTTTGTATTGTTCATTCATTTCTCCGCGTAACATTTTCAGTTTGATTTCTCGCAGTCCTTCGCTTCTGCCAGCTTGGTTTTCTTTTAAGTTCTGGTAATAAGCAATCATGAGTTCTTGGGTGGCGCGATCGCTAACTTTCCAGAGGCTCATGACTTGGCTTTCAGCTCCGGCAATCACGAGGGCGCGTCGCAAGCCGTAAATGCCTTCTCCTCGTACGACTTCTCCCAAACTCGTATCGCAGGCGGAGAGGACGACCAACTGGGTACCGTCCAATCTCAATCCGGTAGTTTCGAGGGCAGTGAGAAAGCCGTCTTCTTCTCTTGTATCATCACTTTTACCCCCTGCAAGAACAATGCCAGATTTCAGCAAAGGGCGATCTATTGTGTCGTTAAATACACCGTGGGTGGCAATATGCAGGATGCTGGGGCGATCGATTTGTTTGAGGGTTTCTTCGGAGGCTTGGGTTTTGAGTAAGGGGGGGACGTTGAGGAGATCGGCGATCGCGATCGCTTCGGTTTTAGTTTCGGGGATGGGGGGGAGGTCTCCTATGTGGGCGTTGAGTTGTTGGGGCGATCGCGTGGGGGAAAGGGCAAATTTGCGGCGGGGAAGGGTTGCGAGATACTCTCCGGGGTTTTTGAAATCGGGGTTTCCCATGACGATGGGCGGATTTAGAGGAGCTTCGGAAGAGTGGATGCGGAGGAGGTCGCTACCGGAGGTAAGGTAGGTGAGAGTATGAATTTCGATGAGATAGTTGTCATCTTCGTCAACGAGACTCTCGAAGGGGATGGTATTGAGGTTGCCATCGGGGGAGATTAAGAGGTGCTTGGCGTTGCCTAAATGCGGGCGCAGGGGGATCAGGATTTGGCGGTGGACTTTTTGGGAATCTTCTCTAAATTGTGATATTGGAGTTTTGGGGTCTCGAAGAGGGGAATCTAGTTCGGATATATTTTCGTCGATCGCTTTGACTTCCCCGAGAGGGATGCCGATAGGGTTGCCTTCGGGAGTGAGAATATAGGCAGCGTAATGTTGATTGCCTTCGTGGGAATATTGGACGAATTCCACAAGGGCGCTATTTTGAGGGAGGCGTTTTTGGATGGCTTCGAGGGTGATGGATTGGCCGAATTCGGGGTTGCGGCGACTGATTTGGTCTTCGAGTTCTTGGATTTCTTGGTTAAGAGAGTCGATTCGATCGCGCAAGGTTTCGGAAGATATATTCGGAGTTGTGTCTAGGGTGTCTTGAGAGGAATAAATAGTAAGATTGGAGAATTCGCTGTAAGCCAAGTTGAGGCGATCGAATAGGGGTTGGCTTTCAGAATCGAGCTGTTGGCGCAGGATATTGCGGGTTTGGGTGAAGAAATCGAGGAGGCGACCTTTGCGCTGGAGAAGGGTTGTAAAGGCAAGACGCGCCGCTCTATCATTGCTAGGTGCTTGATGCAGGTGTAGAGCGATCGTTAATTCTCTTGTTTTAGATAGAGTATCGAGATATACCTGTTTTTGCCGTTCGGTACCGGCGATCAGATTTTGTCGGAGGTTTTGTTCTTCGATCTTGACCCCTGCTTCAAGCTCATTAAGGGCTGAGGAAACATTCCCTTGGCTATTGTATAAAGCCGCGAGATTATAGAGGCTAACAGCAATATCGGGATGGTTCTCTCCCAGCAGTTTTTGTCTCATTTCCAAGGCTTGGCGGTAGAGATGTTCTGCTGTTCGATCCCTCCCTCGATCCTCGTATAAAGCTGCAAGACTATTGAGGTTGGCAGCAACATCGGGATGCTCTTCTCCCAATAGCCGTTTTCTCATCTCCAAGGCTTGACGGTAGTGGAGTTCGGCTTGCTTATATTGTCCTTGGCTTCGGTACAATTCTGCGAGATTATTGAGGCTAGAAGCAACGTGAGGATGCTCCTCTCCCAGCAGACGTTTAAACAGTTTTAAGGCTTTGAGCAAGTTGGATTCAGCGTCCTCATAATTCCCTTGATTTCTGTATAAACCCGCAAGATTATGGCGACTGGCAGCGACATCGGGATGCTCCTCTCCCAGCAGTTTTTGTCTCATCTTCAAGGCTTTGTCGAAGAGGGTTTCGGCTTCTCCATACCTCCCTTGGTTCTGGTATAAAAAAGCAAGATTATTGAGGCTGGTGGCAACAAGAGGATGTTCCTCTCCCAGCAGCCGTTTAAACATCTCTAAGGCTTTGCGATAGTGGAGTTCCGCATCTCCATACTTCCCTTGGCTATCATATAAAGCCGCGAGATTATGGAGGCTGAGAGCAATATCGGGATGCTCCTCTCCCAGCAGTTTTTGTCTCATCTTCAAGGCTTTGTCGAAGAGGTCTTCGGCTTCCTCATACTTCCCTTGGTCCGCGTATAGAAGAGCAAGATTACTGAGGCTGGTGGCGACAAGAGGATGTTCCTTTCCCAGCAGTTTTTGTTTCATCTCCAAGGCTTGGAGGTAGAGAGGTTCGGCATCCTCATACCTCCCTTGGTCTTCATATAAAGCTGCGAGATTATTAAGGCCGGTCGTAACATCGGGATGTTCCTCTCCCAGTAGTCGTTTGTTCATCTCTAAGGCTTGGTCGAAGAGGTCTTTGGCTTCCTCATACTTCCCTTGGTTCATGTATAAAGTTGCGAGATTATTGAGACTGGTGGCGACAAGAGGATGTTCCTCTCCCAGCAGTTTTTGTTTCATCTCCAAGGCTTGCTGATAGAGAGGTTCGGCATCCTCATACCTCCCTTGGTTCGCGTATAAAAGAGCGAGATTATTGAGGCTGAGAGCAACATCGGGATGCTCGTCTCCCAGCAGTTGTTTTCTCATCTCCAAGGCTTGGTTAAAGAGGCTTTCGGCTTCCTTATACTTCCCTTGGTTTATGTATAAAGCAGCAAGATTATTGAGGCTGGTGGCAACATCGGGATGCTCGTCTCCCAGCAGTTGTTTTCTCATCTCCAAGGCTTGGTTAAAGAGGCTTTCGGCTTCCTCATACTTCCCTTGGTTCATGTATAAAGTTGCGAGATTATTGAGGCTGGTGGCAACATCGGGATGCTCGTCTCCCAGCAGTTGTTTTCTCATCTCCAAGGCTTGGTTAAAGAAGGTTTCTGCTTCCTCATACCTCCCTTGGTTTATGTATAAAGTTGCGAGATTACTGAGGCTGGTGACAACATCGGGATGTGCCTCTCCCAGCAACCGTTTAGACATCTCCAAGGCTTGGAGGTAGAGAGGTTCGGCTTCCCCATACCTCCCTTGACTCTGATATAAATGAGCGAGATTACTGAGGCTGGTGACAACATCGGGATGTGCCTCTCCCAGTAGCTTTTGTCTTATCTCCAAGGCATTCTGAAGGAGGGGTTCGGCTTCCTTATACTTTCCTTGGTGCTGGTATAAAGTTGCGAGATTATTAAGACTGGTAGCAACATCGGGATGCTCTTCTCCCAGCAACCGTTTGTTCATCTCCAAGGCATTCTGGAGGAGGGGTTCGGCTTCCTTATACTTCCCTTGGCTGTCATATAAAACTGCGAGATTATTGAGACTGGCAGCAACATCGGGATGCTCTTCTCCCAGCAGTCGTTTTCTCATCTCCAAAGATTGGTGAAGAAGGAGTTCCGCTTCCTCGTACTTCCCTTGCTGCTGGTATAAAATTGCGAGATTATTGAGACTGGTGGCAACATCGGGATGCTCCTCCCCCAGCACCCGTTTGTTCATCTCCAAGGCTTGGAGGTAGAGGGGTTCGGCTTCCCCATACCTCCCTTGGCTATTGTATAAAATTGCGAGATTATTGAGGCTGAGAGCAACATCGGGATGCTCCTCCCCCAGCACCCGTTTGTTCATCTCCAAGGCTTGGAGGTAGAGGGGTTCGGCTTCCTCATACTTCCCTTGGTCTTTGTATAAAGTTGCGAGATTATTAAGGGTGGAGGCGACACGAGGATGCTCTTCTCCCAGCAGCCGTTTAAGGATCTCCAAGGCTTGGTTAAAGAGGCTTTCGGCTTCCCCATCCCTCCCTTGGCTATTGTATAAAAGAGCGAGATTATTGAGACTGGTCGCAACATCAGGATGCTCCTCTCCTAGCAACCGTTTGTTCATCTCCAAGGCTTGGCGGAAAAGGGGTTCGGCTTCCCCATACCTCCCTTGGCTATTGTATAAAATTGCGAGATTATTGAGACTAGTAGCAACATCGGGATGCTCTTCTCCCAGCAGTTTTTGTCTCATCTCCAAGGCTTGGTGATAGAGGGTTTCGGCTTCTTCATACTTTCCTTGGTTATTGTATAAACTTGCGAGATTATTGAGGCTAATAGCAATATCAAGATGCTCGTCTCCCAGCAGTTTTTGTCTCATCTCCAAGGCTTGGAGGTAGAGAGGTTCGGCTTCTTTGTACTTTCCTTGGCTGTTGTACACAAGAGCGAGATTATTGAGGCTGGCAGCAATAAGAAGATGCTCTTCTCCTAGCAGTTTTTGTCTCATCTCCAAGGCTTGACGGTAGAAGAGTTCAGCTTCTCCATATATCCCCCGATCCCTGTATAAATCTGCGAGATTACTGAGACTGGTGGCAACATCGGGATGCTCCTCCCCCAGTAGTTTTCGTCTCATCTCTAAGGCTTGATGGTAGAAGGGTTCGGCTTCTTCATACTTTCTTTGGTTCTTATATAAACCTGCGAGATTATCGAGGCTGGTCGCGACATTGGGATGTTCCTCTCCCAGCAGGCGTTTAAGCATCTCTAAGACTTGACGGAAGAGAGGTTCAGCTTCTTCATACTTTCTTTGGTTCTGATATACAAAAGCGAGAAGATTGATGCTGCTTGCAACATGAGGATGCTCGTCTCCCAGCAGTTTTTGTCTCATCTCTAAGGATTGGCGGACGAAGGATTCAGCTTTCTCATACCTTCCTTGGCTATTGTATAAACCTGCGAGAAGATTGAGGCTAGTGGCGACCTCGGGATGCTCTTCTCCCAGCAGTTTTTGCCTCATCTCTAAGGCTTGGCGGTAGAGGGTTTCAGCTTCCTCATATCTTCCTTGGCTCTGGTAGAAAAAAGCGAGATTACTGAGGTTGGTCGCAACATCGGGATGCTCTTCTCCCAGCAATCGTTTTATCATCTCCAAGGCTTGGAGGTAAAGAGTTTTGGCTTCCTCATATCTTCCTTGGCTCTGGTAGAAAAAAGCGAGATTACTGAGACTGGTGGCAACATCAGGATGCTCTTCTCCCAGCAGTTTTTGTCTCATCTCTAAGGCTTGGTGCAAGAGGGGTTCGACTTTCTCATATTTCCCTTGGTGCTGGTACAAACCTGCGAGATTATCGAGGCTGGTCGCAATGTCAGGATGTTCCTCTCCCAGCAGTTTTTGTCTCATCTCTAAGGCTTGACGATAGAGGGGTTCAGCTTCCCCATACCTCCATTGACTCCAATATAAACCTGCGAGACTATTGAGGCTGGTCGCAATGTCAGGATGTTCCTCTCCCAGCAGTTTTTGTCTCATCTCTAAGGCTTGACGATAGAGAGGTTCGACTTTCTCATATTTCCCTTGACTCCAATATAAACCTGCGAGATTATCGAGGCTGGTCGCAACGTCAGGATGCTCTTCTCCTAGCAGCCGTTTTCTCATCCCTAAGGCTTGATGGAAGAGAGGTTCGACTTTCTCATATTTCCCTTGACTCCAATATGAACCTGCGAGATTATCGAGGCTGGTCGCAACGTCAGGATCTTCCTCTCCCAGCAGTTTTTGTCTCATCTCCAAGGCTTGACGGAAGAGGGGTTCGGCTTCCCAATATCTCCCTTGGTGCTGGTATAAAAGAGCAAGATTATCGAGGCTGGTCGCAACGTCAGGATGCTCTTCTCCTAGCAGCCGTTTTCTCATCTCTAAGGCTTGGTGGAAGAGGGGTTCGGTTTCCTCGTACTTTCCTTGGTGTCGATATAAATCTGCGAGATTATTGAGGCTGGTCGCAACGTCAGGATGTTCCTCTCCCAGCAGTCTTTGTCTCATGTCCAAGGCTTGACGATAGAGGGGTTCGGCTTCATTATATCTCCCCCGATCCTTGTATAAATCTGCGAGATTATGGAGACTGGTAGCAACATCGGGATGCTCTTCTCCCAGAAGTGTTTGTCTCGTCTCTAAGGCTTGACGGAGGAGGGGTTCGGCTTCCCTATACTTTCCTTGCTCGTGTAGCTCGATCGCTTCCTCATTCAACCTTGCAGCTTCTTCGAGTTGAGCCTGTTCCTCTTCTGTTAAGTTAAGTTCGTTGGTTGTTTGCCCTCGAGCCGGAAGAGAAACGATGCCTCCAACTCCCAAAAGACTTGCTAAAGTTAACGCTATTAAAGTTCGATTCATGGTTCTCCTTTAAAAGTATTTTTCTGCCAGTTCTTCCAACTGACGGAGGCTTTCCTCATCTCCCAAAGCGAGATAGGCATTCCTTGCTCCTTCTAACCATCTGCGAGCCTCATCCTCTTGTTCGAGGCTTCTATGAGCGATCGCTAGTCCTCGCTGCATATCCCCCAAACTATCCCAATCTTCCACCGCTTCTGCCAATTCTACGCCCGTCTCCCAATGCGCTATCGCCAAGCGATTGAGACTGACTTCTCGATAAATCCGTCCCAAGAGGCGATAAACCGCCACTAACTCGCTACCCTCAGCGATCGCCTCTTCCAAAACCCGAATTGCATCCCCTTTGAGACCGCTCCCCCAATATAAGTGAGCCAACTCCAAAGCGATCGCTTCTGTGTCGAGTTGCTGTCTTTGCATTTTCGCCGCTTCTGCTTCGAGTGACTCCACTTTTGTCTCTTCAAGGGGAGTAAATCCAGCAAAGACTCTTGGTTCGACAGTAGAACTCACGCCGCTATCTGTCGTTACCACCGTCCAATAGCGGAGGCCTGGCTGAAAAGGCTCTCCTGTATAGGTAATCTCCGCGCGATCGCTTTCCACTTCCCACTTCACCCCCGGACCCGATACCTTCACCGTGTAGCTTTGCACCCCTTCCACAGGATTCCAGCGCAAAATCGGTTCGGAATCCGCGATCGCCGTATCTCTCGGATAAAGCAGATAAGGCGTTTTGGGGTCATTCCTTGCACGAGGATCTAGAATATCCTCCGTGTCATAAGTCGTCGAAATCGTGCCGCAGACCTCACTCACCGATGAATCTCGACCTCTTGCCGGGTTTCGTCGTTGTAAATTGTGACATAGGATGGTCGCCGAGGCATTCTGAGGCAATAAAAGGCGATCGTTTCCCCGCAACATAAGGCCGATCCGTGCTGGTTGAAAACTCGACCAACTCGATCGCTTAACCTTCACCCTTTCCAAAGGATTCGCTGCAATTAATAAATGCAGGTTGAGGGTGGGTAAAGAATGAACGGGTTTTATCCCAGCGATCGCGATCGCCAGCACTATCCCCAAAACAAATAGGATTCTCACGAGCTTCCTTTGCACTTGTCGGTCTCCTCTCAACCTCTGTGAGTTTAATGCAATTCTCTCATCTCATCGGTAGCGAACTTTGATTCCTACCAACAGCACTATTATATAGATCTCTCTTTTTTAGTCAATGCGATCGCAGTTAAAAATGATAACTTGTGTTGATTTGCTGCTCGCGGTATCGAGGTCTGCCAGTATCGAGATCCGCCAAGGATTGAAAATCCGTGTCTCATACAAAAAATACATTAAAATGGATTGCGATACGGTTAAAGCTCCACTCTGCGATCGCGCAATTCTCTCTTTTTTAATTGATAATTTTTAATTTTGAATTGATGAGTCCTCTTGAGTGGTCACTGAGCAATGCCGAAGTGAGGACTTCTCATATGAGACAGGGAATTTGATTCCCTGGCGGCTCTCGATAAAAGAGGAATAATTATGAGTTAATCTCGCACGATCGCCCAACTTTCTGTAATGTCGTATGTGCCAAATTTAACCATTGCGTCTCGTCGCGATTGAAGATCGTTCCTTTCTGACAGCACAATTGCCATTGCGCGATCGCTTCTTCTGTCTCCTCCGTTTGTTGATAAACTTGCGCTAACAAACAATGCGCCGAACCCCGATTTTTAATACGTTCAATCCCCTCGGGTTCTTCTGCTAATGCGATCGCTCCTTGCAGCATATTTTCTGCGAGATCCTGTCGTCCTTCCAGCCATAATGCCCAACCCAAGTTTTTAAGGAGATTGTAATGCACCGATATCAATTGCTCATCTACAGTTGATAATCCTTGCCAAAGAAGAGGAATAGCAGACTCGGGTTGCTCCTCTACAATGTACAAGCGAGCCAGATTATTTTGTGCCGAAACCAATCCCCCTTTGGCAGCAATAGAATATTGCGTTTCTGCCTTCTCGAACTCTTGCAAATCTTCATAAATTACGCCGAGATTGTAGTTGGCCTTAATGTTATTCGGATCGATTTCCAAGGCTTGTTGATAATAGTCCTCAGCCGTCGCTAATTGTCCCTCTCGATAGCGTTGCGTTCCCTGTTTTGTATACCATTCCGATAATGCCGGAAGATTGGCACGAAAGATAACTAAAAACAAGCAAAATAAAGCAAGAGAAACGAACTTCGCTTCTTCGTGAAAATGCTTGGGAATCTTCAACCTTGCCAACAATTTATCAAAACTTTCCTGGCCGGATTGCGTGAATTCGTTGCTCGCCTGTAACAATGCAATTAGACTGGGAAACATCACCGCGATCGCCCCGACTAACCCCGTCCCTCCCATTAAAAAACGCGGTATGATGTCCAACAATAACCCCATATTCGCCGTCCATCCCAACACTCCCCCCATTTTCCACAACCAATCAAACCGATCCCAAGGATGCGGGGGAACTTCCGTTTCCAACTCCCACCACCAGGCTTTTTTTGAGTCAATCTGCAAACTCTGCCGCCATTTCCCTAACTTAAAAACCTTTACGATCGCCCCTGCCTTCTCCTTTAAACGATCGTCCAACTCCACCAAAACGCGATCGCCGTCCCAAAGACTTCGATCCTCGCGATCGAGATGCCCTTGCAACACATCCCTCGCCTTTAACACCTTCAAAATATTCTCGATAGAAAGAGAATCGAGAGATTGTTCTAAATCCGAAATTGCCTCCTTGTATTTTTGGAGTGCCTCATCTAATAGAGAATAGCTCATGGGTAGAGTAGCGATCGCAATATTCCTAGCATAACGCCAGTTTGACCGGAAAATACAACAAATCCGCGTCTAATTTCCCAACGAGCAATCGGCATACCCTTGCTATTTTACTGTGGAACGGGTATCGGTGCTTGTGTATAATTCTAAGGTGCACCTGTATTTCTGCAAAATCTCACAAAATATTTCATCAATCGAGAAAATATGACAGCACTCAATTCGTCTCAACTCCCCTCGAATCTACGGGAACAAAATACAAACCCCCTAGATATAGACTTGGATGTTATTGAGGGAGAAATTCCTCGCGATTGTCAAGGCTATGGGTTTTGGATGGTACCGACTCCACAAAACGGTGCTATTCCTTGGTTTAATGGCTGCGCTCAAATCTATCGCTTGGATTTGCAGGATGCAGCAAGCAACAAAGTTCATCTCAAAAGTCAAGCCTTTCTCACCCCCTCTGTCATTTGCGATCGCCAAGTTGACAACGCCTTAGAACCTTGTTGGAAAAACATCTTCAATTTACAGAAATTGCTGTTTGGGAGATTATTTAAGTTTCAAAATCGCGGCGGCTTGGCTCGTTTAAGTCCTCGCTTAGGAGTGCAAAATCAGTGCAATACGGCTTTGCAGGCTTTCCAAGATCCCGAAAACAAGACTTGGCGGATGTTTGCGACCATTGATTCCGGTCGTCCCTTCGAGTTGGATTTAACCACCCTAAAACCCGTTACCCCCGTCGGCCATCGTGAGGAATGGCTCGCTCTAGAAGTTGAGGGAATCCCCGGTATTGGTAAATTTGAATTACCTTGGATTTTTCCGATGAATATGAGCGGGGCGCATCCCGCTTATGATGAAAAAACTGGGGAAATCTTTCTCATCAATCCCGTGTTTGATATCGAGTTAGTTGACGAACTCAATGTCTCTTTGGATCGTCCCGAAACGCGAATTCATATTTGGCACGGCCGACATGTTGGAGAGGGAAAAAGTTTTCATACCGCTCAAATTCTCGACGATCGCACGAACGAACCCGTTATCATCAAACAGTCTACCCATCAAATCGTCATTACCGAGAATTATCTCGTCATTATTGACACGGCTTTTCGCATTGAATACGATCGGATGCTGTTTGAAAAACTACCCGCTCGCACTCAAAACGCTCACAATCAAGTTTGGTTAGTCCCGCGAGAACAGCTTGCTACGCAAGAAACAGTGGTTGCCAAACATATTGAAATTCCTCATGAATGCGTTCATTTCTTTGCCGATCGCGACGATAATGGAGGAGAAAATATAACATTGCATCTGGTCTTGGCATCCGGTCACGATGTGAGCGAATGGGTACAAGCAACAGATACGACTTGGACGAATGAAGCGATCGATCCGGCTTTTTATGGTGCGCCTCCTGGGGTATACGATAAACAGGGTTTTGCCAAGTGCGTGATTAACGCCAAAACCGGCAAGATCGTCAATCAAGAAAATTGTTTATTCGAGGAGTTTTGGGGTGTAGCCCTACCCACTTATCCTGGCATTCAGGGCACTTCTCCCGCAAAGTTTGAGAATATTTGGGTGAACTATACAGGCTGTTACTCGGAGATGACTCCGAAACGCTTGATTGAATTGTACGGCCTGTATCCGTTTCGAGAAGTACCAATATACGAGATACCCGCTTCAAAAGCAGCGGGAATTTTACGCTGGTCTCCTATTGAAATGAAGGTAACGGATTCCTATGCAGTTGAACCCGGTTTTCTGGTTACCAGTCCGATTTATATTCCCAAAGAAGGTCAAACCCATGAATTAGAAGGATATATTGCCACAATGGTCGTAACGCCAACCGGGTCGGAATTTTGGCTGTGGCAAGCAGGAAATCTCAAAAGCGGCCCGATCGCCAAATTGCGTCATAAAGATGTTAAATTTGCCTTTTCCCTCCATTCCGCTTGGAGTCCCGAAATTGCTCCGCGCAATAGCGATTATAAAGTCAATGTGCGAGAAGATATGAACGCTAGCGACTCCAAATATTTTTTACCGGGGTGGATCAAAGAGATTTTTGAGAAGTATATTTATCCCGAATTCGAGTAGTAACAGGTATAAAAGATAGGGTGTCGTATCGCCTCCGGCATGTCTGCACTAAAGCGACAGCGTAACGCACCCTTCATCAATTCAAAATTCAACATTCAGCATCCTCCAACCTCAAAATCATCAATTCAAAAAAGGAGAAATCTCGCGATCGCAAGCCATACGAGACAGCAAATGATACCATTTATATAAAAATGCGATCGCTCTCAATAGTAATAGCCGCGAGATATACCGTTACAAAAAGATAAAATCACCCATTCAATTAAGAGAGAAGCGAGCGCTAATTTTCAATTCGATTTCCGTGCAAATTCTTCATAATTTTTGCATTAAGCTAAAGTTTTATCGGGACAAAAAGATAGGATTCATTCAGAATTGAGATAATAACAACTTTGCAATGGGAGGAAAATATGAAAATTCTACGCGAGAAGCAAATTGTGAGGGTTTTGTCATTGAGTTTTCTGCTGGTCAATTGTGGGGGGAATGCTCCCGAATTGCCCCGCGATACACCCGCAAGCACGTCCCCTCAAAATGAGACATTAAAGATTTGGTGGGCTCGCGGTTACTACATTCCAGAAGATGAAGCCCTTGAAGCGATCGTAAATGAATGGCAACAACAGACGGGCAACAAAATCGAACTGTCTTTTATGAGTCACGACGATATTCTCAAAGATGCCGAGAATGCCTTGAATGCGGGAAATCCTCCCGATATTGTTTATTCGACCCGAGTAGAAGAACAACTCATTCCGCGTTGGGCTTGGAATGGCAAACTAGCTGACGTATCCGATGCGATCGCCCCCTTAAAAGAAATTTACAGTCCTGCCGCCCTCCAATCGGTTTCTCTTTACAATAAGGCGGCAAAAAAGCGATCGAATTATGCCATTCCGATCCAGCAGCGAACCGTACACATTCACTATTGGCGAGATTTATTGGCAGAAGCGGGTTTGCGAGAAGAAGATATTCCCCAAGAATGGGATGCGTTCTGGCAATTTTGGCGGCAAGCACAGGATAATTTGCGTCGCCAAGGACGAGAGGAGATTTATAGTTTGGGTCTGCCTTTCTCCAGTAAAGCGGGGGATACTTACTCGACTTTTCAACAAATTTTAGAGGCTTACGATATAGAATTGTTAGACGAGCAAGGCAATCTTCTCATTCAAAATGCGGAGGTTCGCAAAAAGATTATTGCTGCCTTAACGTGGTATGTCGATTTTTATCGACAAGGTTACGTGCCACCAGATGCGAAAATTTGGACGGATGGCTCGAATAATACGGCATTTCTCAATCAAAAAGTCGTCATGACGATCAATCCCACCCTGTCCATTCCGAGTTCTCAACGAGAAGAAGAAGAAGAAATCTATCGCGATCGCATTGCAACCATCGAATTTCCCAACGAACCCGATGGAGAAGTGCCAAAATATAGGGTTGCCGTTAAGCAAATCGCCCTTTTTGCCGCATCTCCCCGTCAAGAAATGGCCAAGGATTTTCTGCAATATTTCATCCAACCCGAACATCTCGGCCCTTATATTGAAGGAGCATTGGGACGCTATTTCCCAGTGATGCCGCAACTGGCGGCAGAACCCTTTTGGAACGATCCCGCCGATCCCCACATCTCCGTAGCCGTCCGACAATTTCAAACCGAAAAGACCCGCCCGAGCTATCAATCTTTGAATCCCGCTTATACTGACGTGCAAGCGGAAAACATTTGGGGACAAGCGATCGAGCAAGCGATCGCGGGACGCTCCCCTGAAGAAGCCGTCGATGAGGCGATCGCTCGTATTGAAGAAATTTTTGCTGCGTGGAATCGCTAGAGCGATCGTATGGGTTAAAACAAAACGGTTTCACGAGTTTTTCACAATCTTTAATTAGGCTGAGAAATAAAACTGAGGCCGTAGACAAAGCATTTGTTCGCATTGAATAAATTTTTGTCGAATGGAATGTTAGAGCGATCGCACCCACATCAAAATGCTGAAATTCTGGAAAAAAAGCCTGCTGGTGCAAATTGTCGGTTCTTTTTCGCTGCTGTCCTTGGCGATCGTGGCATTGGTGGGGTACGTTGCTTTTCGCGAGGCGAGGGAATCTCTCAAAGAATCTATTTTCGACCGCTTGACGGCGATCGCTTCCCTCAAGGAAGGGGAATTAAATCGCTGGTTGCGCGATCGTCGCAATACCTTTGTTTCCCTCAGTCGCTTGCCCGAAATCGGCGAACAGGCGCGGGTTTTGCTCGGCTCGAAAAAATCGACCCTCGAATATCAAACGGCGTTAAAGAATTTGCAAGCCTCTTTGGGGGGCTTTATTGGCGATCGCGCTGACTATCGGGAAATTTTTCTCCTGTCTCGGGGAAATCGGATCGTTGCGTCTACCCATTCCGAAAAAATCGGTCGTTACGAACCCCTCGATCAAAGCATCGAAGTGATGGGGAATGTTCATGAATTTTTTGCTGCGAACTTTTATCGCGCTTCCGATGGCGATCGCCCTGCCGTCACCCTCGCAACTCCTATTTTCAACGCAGAAGGAAAGCGTTTGGGGGTTTTGGCGGTACATCTCAATCTCGATCGCCTCGACGAAATTATCCGAGACGATCGCGGTTTGGGGGAGACGGGAGAAACCTATTTAGTGGCCAATTTGGGGACTAATTTTACCCATCGCAATGCTTTTGTTTCGGCGGCAGGATTTGGCTCGGAGGAGTTTCCCGACGGGATAGCAAGTGAGGGAATCGAGCAGGCAATGATGGGAAAAAGCGATCGCGGGCTGTATGGGAATTATCGAGGCATTCCCGTGATTGGTTCTTATCGCTGGCTGGATGCGCGGGATGTGGCCTTGTTGGTGGAGATGGAACAAGCCGAAGCCTTTGCTCCCGCTCGCCGCTTGGCTTATGCTATTCTGTTTGTGGGTTCGGCACTGTCTGCAATTTTAGCGGCGGGCATTCTCTTCATGAGCCGTCGCATCGTCAAACCGATTTTAGCGATCGCCCAAACCGCGCGATCGCTGAGAGAAAAAGTTAGAGAGGGGCAGTTTGCCGAACTGCAAACCGCTCCAGTTTTAACGGATAACGAAATTGGCATTCTCGCTCGTACGTTTAACCAACTGACAGAACAATTGCAAAAATCCTACGAACAATTGCAGGACTATAGTTCTACTTTAGAAGAAAAAGTAACGACGAGGACTCGAGAATTAAAAGATAAAAATGAGGATTTGCAAGCGACCCTCATAAAACTACAAAAAACCCAAACCCAATTAATTCAAAATGAAAAAATGGCGAGTTTAGGGCAGATGGTCGCGGGAATTGCCCACGAAATTAATAATCCCGTAAATTTTATTTATGGCAATTTGAGACATTTAGAGGCTTATGCGACCAACTTACTCGATTTGCTGCAACTGTACGACAAAGAATATCCTCAAGAAACACCAGCAATTGCCGAAGAAAAAGAAGAAATCGATATCGAGTTTTTACAGGAGGATTTGCCTAAAGTTCTCAATTCAATTCAAATCGGCACTCAACGCATCCGAGAAATTGTTGTCAGCTTGCGGAATTTTTCCCGCTTGGATGAGGCCGATCGCAAACAGGCAGACTTACATGAAGGTATAGAGAGCACGCTATTAATTTTACAAAATCGTCTCAAAGCTAAATCCAACCGTCCGGAAATTCAAATCGCGAAAGAATACGGACAACTTCCGAAAATTGAATGCTATCCGGGACAGCTGAATCAGGTTTTTCTGAACTTAATTAGCAATGCGATCGATGCTTTAGAACTAGGAGCGATCGCGGGAGAGATAGAAAAACCAACAATCCGCATTCATACAATGTTAAAGGAGAAATTTGCGATGGTTTGTATTGTCGATAATGGTCCTGGCATGTCGGAAGAAACCCGTCGAAAAATATTCGATCCGTTTTTTACCACCAAAGAAATTGGCAAAGGTACGGGTTTGGGATTATCGATTAGTTATTCGATTGCGGTGGAGCGTCACGGTGGAGAATTAAGTTGTATTTCTTCTCTCGGAAATGGGGCAGAATTTATTGTTTCCATTCCGATTTAACGCAAAACCTATTAACGCCAACGGTAGAGACAAGGCCTCCCTTGTCTCTCGTTCAAATCGGGAAAACTCCCTCAACAAATTCAACCGTGCAAATCGCCATCATGCAGCTCAATGAGTGGGAATCTCTTTTTTCGATCCGGTCAGCAACAAATACAAACAAGGAATAATAATCAGCGCATTCAAGGTCGCCGCGACCAAACCAAAGCCGATCGCGCTGGCGAGGGGAAACCAAACGGGATCGCTCAACGCTAAAGGAATCACCCCGACAATGGTGGTAATGCTGGTCGTTAAAATCGGACGCAAGCGAGCCGCTGCCCCTCGCGCCGCTGCCTCCCGAATGGGCATGCCGCGATCGCGAAACTTATTCATCATTTCCACCATCACGATCGCGTCATTCACCACAATTCCCGTCAAAGAAATCATACCGATCACTGCCGGGAAAGAAATCGCCGTGCGGGTGAGAAAGAAACCCAAAAACGTCCCGATCGCCGCAAGGGGAATCGACATCATGATAATAAACGGTTGCAAAAACGAGCCGAATTGAATCACTAAAACCGAGAAGATCAAAAACAGCGACACAATTAACATTTGCCCCGCCGAGCCAAAAGTTTCCGCCTGGGTTTCCGCTTCTCCTGCTAACTTATATTCGTATCCCGAGGGCCAATTTTCTTTGAGGCGATCGAGTTCCGGTTGTAATTCCCCCCAAATCTCCCCTAAAGTGCGACCGCCTTCGGTTTTCGCCAGAACTGTCACCGTGCGCTGGGCTTCTTGATGGGTAATCGAAATTGGCGCTTCTCCTCGCTGGGTTTCCAAAATTTGCGAACCGACGATGGTTTCGCCATCGGACTTAACAAAGCGCATCCGCATGATTTCCTGCCAGTTGGTCGGACCGCCGATGGCTCCCGCCCGAGAGGGCCATTTGGTACTTAAATAAATCGTTAAATCTTCTTCGCCGCCACCAATGGGAAAATCGCCAATGTCCGTATCGGCAATCAAGTAACGGCCTTGATCTGCCAAATCGCTCGAAGAGAAACCGTAAAAATCCATCGCCTCTCGCCGAGGTAGGGCGCGAATTTCCGGGTTTTTCGGACCGAGATCGTCTCGCACGTCTGTCGCTCCCGGAATCTGGCGCAAGGCCAATTGCGTTTCTCGGGAGAGTTGGCGCAAGACATCCATATCGGAACCGCTAATCTGCAATTGGAAGGGATCGCCCCCTTCCCCAGTGCTTTGATAATTGACCGTGAGGGTTGTTCCGGGATAGTTGCGAACCACCTCGTCGAGTTCTAACTTCAAATCTCCAGCCAATTCATAGGACAGCTGATTGCCCTCTTCCTCTGACAGTTTTCTGCGTTCGTCTTGAGGGAGAAATACTGCCGAAAAGCCCACGTAATAATCCGCCTCATTGGGCTGAATGCCGCTTTCTTGCACGAGGTTGCTTTTGAGGCCGACTTGTTTGATAACGCTTTCAAAATAGGGTTTGGCTCGGAGAATTTCCCCGATCTCATCGGCTGCCACCTGCGAACTATCGAGGGTTGTGGTGGGGGGCAAGCGCAAATTAATGCTCAGCCTGCGTCCGTCGGATTTGGGAAATAACTCTCCCGGTATGGTGGATACGAGGACGAGAGAAAAGACAAATAAAGCGATCGCGGCAAAAATCCACAAGTTGGCGATCGCTTTCGAGCGGACTGTTGTTCTTAAAGTCCAGTTGGCAAAACGTTTCGATGCCACTTCGGTTAACCGGTCGATCCACGTGGCTTTATACTCTCCCGATACATTGCCCAAAAGATAGTAAGACAGGGGAATATCGATAACGAGGGCCAAAACGTAACTGGTCAGCAAGCAAACGATGGCCGTGAGAGGAATAAAGCTAATGAATTGTCCCATGGTGCCGCTAATGGCCAGCAGGGGAGCAAGGGCAAAAATGGTGGTGAGCTGGCCGGTAAAGGCAGGCAGGGCGTAAGTTCTCACGGTTTTGAGGGCGGACTTTTGCCAAGATAAACCCTCGACGTAGATGCCATCGTGCATTCCTTCCATCATCAGGATAAACACATCCACCAATAATCCCAAGGAGAGAATCATCCCCGCTTGTACCAAATTATTGAGGGTATTGCCAAAGGCAAATAGAATCGCTAAAGCACCTAGAAACGTGAGAGGAATTGATAAGCCGGCAATAATGGCTTCTCGCCAAGTCAGGGCGAAAAGCAACACCACAAAAACCCCGACGACCCCTTGAATGACATTGCCGGTCAAATTGTTCAAATCTTCTTCGATCTCATCGGCTTGGGAGACGACAACCCGATAATCCATGCCACTCGGCCAGAGATCCGGGTTATTTTTGGCCTCTTCGAGGGCGACAAGACAGCGATCGATGATGCGGATGGCATCGGAGCCCGGCACTTTCACGACCTCGAGGGTAATCAGGGGTTCGAAGGATTCCCCTTCGCTGCTTAAAAAGGCTCGGGTGGTTTCCCGCTCTAAATCTCGCCGTACTTCTGCAACTTCTTCGAGGGTGACGACTCGCCCGTCGTTGTCGGCATAACCCAGATCCCCAATGCGAGCCACGGGCAGGGCGAGCAAGTCTTCGAGCTTGCGAAAGCGCCCGAAAAAGCCCACGCGCGCGCCAATTTCGTCGCTTTCGATGCTATCCCAAGGCACGTCGAGGTTGCTCTGTTGAATGGCATTGGCGACTTGGGTCGGGGCAATACCCATCTCTAAGAGGCGATCGGGGAGCAGTTGCACGACGATCGCTTCTTTGCGCTGGCCGATTAAGTCTACTTCCCGCACTCCGGGGACTTTTTCTAGCAGATCTTGAATATCCTCGGACACCCGGCTCAAGACGGTTTGATTGATACCGTAGAGGCCGAGGGTAAGAATGGGGGCATCTTGGGAGGAAATTTCGGTAATTTGGGGAGGCTCGGCGCGATCGTTGAGATCGGCTTCGGCTTTGTTGACGGCGGCTCGGACGCGGGCGATGGAGTCGCTAACATCGGCTTCGACCCGAAAGGTGACTTGGATTCTCGAGAGACCGTTAAAAGAGGCGCTGCTGAGTTCGTCCAGCCCTCGCAGGGATTTGAGTTCTGTTTCCAGTTTGTCGGTGATTTGATTTTCGATGGTTTCCGGGTCGGCTCCAGCCCAGACCGTGGTAATGTCCGCGATCGCCTGTTTGATTTCGGGATCTCCTTCTTTGACCATCCCGCCCCAGGCGATCGCGCCTCCCACCAGCAAGAGCAGGGCCAGCAAGAGGGCAAAGATTTGTTTGAGGAAAAAGAAATCCTCAAAGGGGGAGGCTTTTTTGACCTCATGGGCTGCGTTATGGGGTTTGGGGGGGTTGGGATGGGTTGAGGTTGTCAACTCTCCCTCCACTTCTTTCTTCATTCCTCAAAGACCCCCCGTTCTTTGATGGTCACGTCAACTGGGGCACCGTCTACCAAATTTTCTTTCCCATCGGTGACGACCCATTCGCCCGGTTTGAGATTGGTTTGAATTTCTTGCAGGGTCAGGCCGACGATCCCGCGCTGAACTTCTCTCTGTTCGGCAATTCGCTCTCCATTTGCCCCTGCCTTGACCGCAAAAATATAGGGAATGCGATCGCGATACACCAAAGTATTCCACGGGACGACCACCGCATTGTTCTTTTCTTCTACCGCAATCCACACCCCCACTCGCTCGTTGTTAAAAATATTGGCATTGCCCCGCTCGATCCGCACGATGGCGCTGACCGATCGCGCCCCCGGGGAAACCGAAGGACTAACGGAAAAGACCCGCCCGGAAGCTTTGGCTTGCTTCATCAATTCCTCGTTGGTTAGAGTTTTACCGTTATTATTGCTGCGTTCGGAATCCCCCATAATAAAAGCTCTCTGTCCCGGTCTCACCTGACTTCCTTGGAAGACTGGCAATTCGATTTCTACTTCAAAACTGCGGGGGTCGATGACGATAATGGGAATGCGTTCGATGAGGGTGTCGTAAGTCGAGCCAGCTTGCACGATTTCCGGAGTCCAGTAGTCTCCTTGGCGAATGTTCAAATGGGCGATCGCGCCGTCAAAGGGAGCGACGAGAGCGGTATCTTCGCGATCGACTTGCACTTTCTGCAATTGTGCATTGGCGCGATCGACCCCAAATACTGCCGATCTCACGCCTGCTGCATTGGATTCCACTTGTTTTTGAGCCGAACTTACTTGGGCAATGGCGGATTGGACTTGTTTTCGGGCCGAATTCACTTGACTTTGCGCCCCGTCGATGGCCGCGATCGCATTCTTATACTGGGTTTCGTAGCTGTCTAATTCGCTGCGGGTAATTACCCCCGAATCGTATAACTCTTTGCGGCGCAAATATTCCCGTTCGGCGAATTCGCGATCGTTGACGGTGGTGCGGAAATTGGCTTGCGCTTCCACCAGAGACGCTTTTGCTTGTTCCAAGGAGGCGTCGGCTCCGATTTTATCATCGATGGCTTGTTGTAAGCTGGCTTGAGCCTGGGAAACTTGGGTTTGGGATTCGATCAAGCTCGCTCGCTGCACCCGCAAATCTGCATCGGAAGAGCGGCGATCGACCAAGGCTAACAGTTCGCCTTGCCTGACAAAATCTCCTTCGCGCAAATCCCGACCGTTCACCTTTTTGACAAACGTTATCGTCCCGCGAGAATTAAAGGTGAGGTGTTTGAAGCGAACGGCGCGGCCGAGTCCTTCCCCAAAAACCCAGGCTTGAATGGGGGCTTGTACGGCTTGTACGGCTCTAACGGGCAAAGCGGCTTCCGCGCGAGGCGGCGCGGCCTCGTCTGCCGTCTGCGGTGCGGGCTCTTGCAAGCGAGACAGGGCCCACAAACCAATGCCTCCGACCAGCAGGGCAACTCCCAAAATAAAAAACCAAAGGGTATTCTTCGATCGCGAAAGATAGCGAAAGTCATTAATATTCGTGTTAACGCTTTTGGGGTTAACTATCTTTTTACGAAGGAATTTAGGGGATGGCACGATCGCTTTTTCTCGGTTTTCGAGATTATCCGCTTTATCGTTGGAGCGATCGGGCTTTTCGGTTTTCATAACGCTTAACTGGGAAAAACTGGACAAGTGGGGAATCGGCAGAATTTCAGTTGCCATTAATTGTATACCAGAAAAACACGGGCTCAATGTATTCCCCTTAACTTCCCTTAAGAAGGTTGTTTCATCGGTCGGAGAAAAACGATCTGCAATGTCGTTGCAACCGGAAGGCGACAACATTACTTAAAATTGACTCTCTTCAAACTGGCGATCGCAACAAGAAGTTAGGAAGGAGGGAACTCAAAAACGAAACGAGATCGATCGAGAAGATCGCATAAGCTGTTTCTCCTGCGAAAAATCCATGTCAATGGATTGGAGAATTCGGCGATCGCTTTTTTTAAAGAAGGCTTACCTAAAATAAGACAGATAGGAGGGATCGGACGCATATCTATTTTGATGTAGGTTATAAAAGTTATATTTTTTTCTAAAACTCCTGAAAGGGGTATTGTTAAGATTTCTAAAAAAGAATGTAAAAAGTGATTGCTACTAAAACTGGTATTGTAACTTTATAACTAATGTATTCGGATTCATTAAAAATCATCTATGTCAAGGTTGATGAATTTTAACCGGGCCGATGCAGAAGAAGCTCTAAGTCAGGCGATGCTTAAATCTAAGCAAATAGAACAAGGGTGCAAAAAAAATCAATTGGAACTTGAATAGAAACATGAAGATCGTGAAAACAAAACTGTCTGGGCTCTTAGGAGTCTTACTGGCCATAGTATTGTTACTGGGTTTACCCATAAATCCAGTAATGGCAGCAAATGGAAATGCAGAGACCGAATTATTTGCCGTTGTGAACTTGGACGGAACATTAGCTCGAGGTTTTGGAGCAGTTTCTTCTCAAAGGCTTAGCACGGGAGCGTATGAAGTTATCTTTAATCGCAATGTCAGGAACTGTGCTTATGTTGCTACCGTGGGATTGGCTGGCTCGTCTGGAGCAACAGAACCAGCAGCCGTCTCCGTCGTAGGTCGATATAACAATGTTAATGGTGTATATGTTGCTACATCAGGTTTTTCCCTCGGCACTCAAAAGGATGAACCCTTTCATCTGATTGTTCAATGTCCTCACACTGTACGTCGTGGCATCACACCTGTAACTCACAGTCAATTATCTCGACAACTCTCCGATAAGAATCTGATTTCCTATTGGGTGGATGGTTCAACAGCAGCCAATGATGTTTATGATGATGCTAATGTGGTGATGGTTAATTTGGGATATTTCTCGACTGACGGCACCGCAAAATTTGCGCCCATGGTCGGCGATTCCAGTATGCACGAGCTCATTAATGATTGGAAGATTCAAGACAAAACGGTATTGCTCTCTATGGGAGGGACATTATTAAATGCTCCTGATGATGCCGTGAATCCGCAAGATTGGGGCTTCTTTTTTGACAATCCCAGTGATGGTCACCTAGAAAACTTTGTTAATTCTCTCCCAGATCTTTTGGCGGATTGGGAGTTTGATGGACTGGATTTGGACGTTGAAGGCAAAACTTTAGTAAATTCAACAGATGCAATTGCCTTTAACAACGATTTTGCGGCAGCAGTCAGGGATGTATTGTCAGACAAGATCGTCGCTTTGACTGTACCCGCTCAAAGTGTCATCGTTTCGAGCGAAGTCCCTTACATTGGTACAAAATGGGTACCGGGCAGTGCAGCTTATAATACACTGGTACCAATGAGCCAACAGCCAACGTTTGATGCGAATTTCGACCTGATTCAAATCATGATGTACGATATGGATGGCGATCCAGATCGTACTTATCATGTCAGTAATCTATCGTGTGATAGAGACAGCGTAGAGTATCGAGCTCAAACAATTTATGAATACACCCATCCTCATGAATTCAGTTTTCAAGACTGGGTGACTGAGAATTGTTCCGGGAGTGATTGTGTCGAGAGTGGCACGAATGATGCACAGTGGAATCAGTTTGACGGTATAGATCCCAGTAAAATTGTTATGGGAGTAATAGCTGCTGACGGACCGAATCAAGGTTATCTATCTCCAGAAGATATCTCTAGCGATATCATAAAAGACGAAAACGTCCAGAACGGAATGGTGTGGGAATCCCATGCGGATGCAAATGAAAATTATGCTATCTCGATCGCAGTGAAGGAGGTTATTGATGCCTCGTCACCTTAAAGACTAGGACTGCTTAAAAAGCATGAGATCGTAGACTTTTGCTAGTTCTATATTTATTAACGGCAAGTTGCAAGGTAACTTGCCGTTGCTTTTGCTGATACCAAATCCGCACTGCTGAGGAGGTATTCCCAGCCCTTCCGTAGGGGCGTTGCAGGCAACGCCCCTACAGGATTACAGGCGATTCATGAATACAGTCTGTAGTAACTAGATTTGGTATGATTAGTTAGTTCTACAATAACTGAATTGGCGCGGGATCGATGTTTTATTCTTCATGCTTCTAAACTTTCTGCAAATTTTTCTCAACCCATTGAGTTGCTATTTCTGCTGGAATAGGAGGAGAGAAAAAATAACCTTGTGCCAATTCGCAACCCAAGGATTTGAGAATATCAATTTGTGCCAAGTTTTCTACCCCTTCTGCCACTAGATCCATCCCCAAACCGCGAGCGAGGGTCACAATGGTTTTAACAATAGCAAGAGAATGAGAATCTGTTTGTAAATCTTTCACAAAAGAACGATCGATTTTAATGGTATCGATGGGAAATTCATGGAGGCGACTTAAGGAAGAGTATCCCATGCCAAAATCATCAATACACAGGCTCATGCCGTCTGCTTTCAGTTGTCGGCAGCGATCGCTCAAGGCATCGGTTTCTAACAGGCAACTTTCGGTAATTTCTAATTTTAAGTGCTGGCAGGCAATGGGATATTTCGCGCAAATTTGCGCCAGTTGTTCGCAAAAATCGGCGCGATCGAGCTGTCGGGGAGACAGATTGACATTTAACTGAAAATCGCGATCGGCAATTCCTATGTTTTCCTGCCATTGATGCAACTGACGACAGGCTATCGCGAGGATAAATTGTCCCAATTGCTCGATCGCGCCGTTTTCTTCGGCGAGAGGGATAAATTCATCGGGCAGTACGAGACCTCGTTGGGGATGATTCCAGCGTACGAGGGCTTCAAATCCCTGCAATTTTCCCGAAGACAAATTCATAATGGGTTGATAGTACAAGCCAAATTCTTCCCGGTCGAGTCCTCGTCTGAGGTCGTTTTCTAACTGTAAATTCTGGTGGGTTTGAATTTGCATTTGCGGGTCGAATAGCTTGTATCGCCCTTTACCGTGTTGTTTGGCGCGATACATGGCAATATCGGCATCTCGCAGGAGACTTTCAGGATGGGTATAATCGGGGTTACCGGTAACAATGCCGATACTGCCTCGAATAAAGAGTTCGTGGGCGTTGATTTGAAAAGGATCATCGAGTTGTGCTAAGAGATTCTCTGCCGTTTCAATCGCTTCGTCAACCCCCGCGATCGCTTGCAGCAAAACGGCAAACTCATCTCCCCCAAAGCGAGCGATCGCGTGTCGAGAGGCCAAACAACCCCGCAAGCGTTTGGCCACGGCTTTGAGAAGTTCGTCGCCAATGCGATGTCCCAAGCTATCATTAATGTCTTTAAAGCGATCGAGATCGATAAAAAGAACGGCATAGCTCAAGGCCGCATTATCGGAATTGTGACTCGCGATCGCGGCTTCGAGGTACTTGAGAAAGAACGAGCGATTGGGGAGCTGGGTGAGATCGTCGTGAAGGGCGAGATGGCGCAACCGTTCTTCGGCTTGACGGCGGGCGGTAATCTCTTGGACGGTTCCTTCATAATAGAGAAGAACGCCGTTGTTGTCTCGAACGGCACGAGTATTTTCGGAAATCCAAATCGTACTTCCATCCCGACGATACACTCGAGATTCAAAATTGACGATCGTATTCTTTTCTTGTAAAAGCTGGATGAATTGGCGGCGACGTTGAGGATCGACGTAAAGCTGGTGGGCGACATCGGTGAGTGCCATCATCAGATCTCCGGGAGAGTCGTGGCCGTAAATTTGGGCGAGGGCGAGATTGGCGTTGAGATAATGCCCCTCGGGAGAAGTTTGAAAAATACCGACGGGACTGTTCTCAAAAATACTGCGATATTGAGCTTCCGCCCGTTCTAATTCTTTTGCCGTTCCTTGACGTTCGATCGCGATCGCGGCGAGATGGGTACTCGAACGCAGGATATGTTCTTCTTCTGGCGACAAAATCCGAAAAGATGAATCGTCCACCAGCAAAAGTCCCAAAATCGCGTTGCACGAGTCAAAAATGGGGGTCGATCGCCACCGGGGAGTCCCGCACTTTCCTTGCTCTCGATTGGCAATCTCTAAGATTGGCTTGCCCCGATCGTCGAGGAGTACGATCGCGATCGCTCGGCCGGCCAATTGACTTTCTACAACTTGTAACAGGAGCCGCAAGATTTCTTCGAGATCGCGATCGGTAGCAATGGCCTCGAGGATTTGGTTTTGCTGGCTCAGGAGATTGGCGATCTCGCCTCCATCCCCAAGCGGTCGGGAAATCGCAAGAATTTCTTGAGATTTTCCGGCATTCCCCACCATTTGACCGATTGTTTCCATGGGGAGGTAATGTCCGGCTTTATGCCGCATCTGATAGGTCATGGTGGCGGTCGGTTGCGCGGCGATCTTTTGGTAAGAGGCTTTGAGGAGGGCAATATCTCGCGGATGAATAAAGGTATGGGGGGAGAGTCCGACTAACTCTTCGGGCTCGTATCCCAAAAGTTGCTTGCAGGCAGCAGAAACCGCAAGGATTTTGCCATCGGGGGCATGGCGAGAAACCAGTTCCGGGATTGACGGGGGAAAAGGGTCTTGCGGGGGTTCGCTCTCTTGCCGAAATTCAACGAGATGTCCGAGAGAGTTAGATGCGGTTTGATTTTTGGGAAGATCTGGGTTCGTTTTATTAGGGGAATTGATTTCGGAAATCGGAGATGTACCTTGTACTAAGATTGCTCGCTCGATCGAGGTTGTGCTCATGCGCGAACAATGGCATCTCAAGGAAAAATGTTTTTGTTCGCGTTCAAATGTCCAATTCACAAATGTATCCGATAAACCGCGCCCCTTTTGTCTGGATTTAGAGCGAGAGCGCAGTTTAGAGCGTAATTGAGCCGGGAGCTTACTGGCAAAATCGCAGTTTTTCAACGAACTTATGCTGGGAATGTTCCAGAGTTTGAGTGCGGCATCATTTCCCCAACAGATTTGGCGCTTGTCTGCATCGACGATCCAAATTGGCGATCGTGCTAAATTTAACGCCTTCAATTCCGATTGCGTCCAATGGTGCTCCCAAACATTAGTATTGTCTTGTAGATTTGCACTAATTTGCAACATTCAAATAAGTTCGGGAAACTCCCGGAGAAACAGCAGTCATGTTGATATTGCGATTTGTACCCTGTCAATAGTATGTTCTCGTGAGATTTAATCTTTTGCCATGAAACGACCTTCTCTTTATATGAAAGCGATCGCGATTCAGCAGTCAATCGGTTCGAGCAGACAGAACGAATTCGATTGTGGGAAATACTTCTCTCGATTGTTTCATCCCTTATTACTCGGAATGCGTGGCTTGAAACTTTCTCCTTATAGATAAGCGTCCCGCCACCAATCTGTATAATTAGTTACTTAAATTAATTTTTATTTTGAACCGATGACATTAGTTCTATAATGCTATCGAATTGTATTTTTTTTAATGTCTATATCATTATATCAAAAAATATAACAAAAATGTTACAAAAAATACCTTTCCGAACAAAAAATAAAGTCTGGCAATGCGTTGCCGTATCTGGTTTTAACTGCTGTAGCCGTGAATTTTAACGAGGTTTGCCGCGCGTTAAATCTTTTTGCGGACTTGTCGGATATCTCGATAAATTGCGATTGAATGGGGAATAGAGATAGATTCGGTAGGAAATTGCAATGAGGAAGCAACCTTCACAACTCACGCGCTTAATCTGGGATTTTTATCGAGAGAACCCCATGGAACTGCAAAATCTCAAATTGCTGGCCAAATGTAAGGTTTTTAGACGATGGGGCGTTTTGCACGTTCGCTGTTGGAATCGAGAAATCGCCGATGCTGTTATTGCTGCCCGTTCTCTCATTGAGGAACCGATCGCCAAACTTCGCATTGCTCGAGAAATCAAAATATCTGTCGAAAATACTCAAATTGCCCTTTTTCCTATTGGAGTCAATCAAAGAATGAAAGAAAAAAACAAAAGGAATTTTGAAAAGATGAAAGATGAAGGGTAATCGACGCTCGACGAACAATGACCGACCGCATTGATTTGGGTCATGAGTCATGGGTCATTGTTCGTTGTTCCTTGAATTATGCCAACCCTGCCGATTCGTAAAGACGGCGTAAAATAGCCAAGATTTTTGCACCGTATTCAGAATCGGAAGACCAACGCCCCGATAGTTGCTGGACTAAAGGGGCAACGCCTCGGGTCACGAAACGAAAACGCGGATCGACCATCTCCTGAACGAGAGGTTCCAAACTCGCATAGGCTTTCAGATGCTGAATGTGCGCGCGCACGCCGATTTGGGCGCTGGGGAACGTTGCCGTGCCGCTACCGCCAACTGCACCTAAATTGGCAAAATTATTTTGAGAGGACTTCACATCGTTGCCAAAACGCAAGAAGTTGGTGGTCAGGCACATTTGTGCGAAAGCAATATCGTAGTTTATGCCTTCAATCGAGGCTTCTTCTCGATAGAGTTTGGGCAGATCGGGGAATTGGTCGATCGCGTTTTCGTTGTTGGCTTTGAGGAACATGATCAGTTGGACTTCGGAGGTATGTCCTCGCCCCATAATGCGATCGATGGTACCGGGACAAATTTGGGTAATGGAACTCAGAACCACGCTACGAGTATCGTTGTCCCAGCCGACAGTAATGGTAAATTCCCGTAGTTCGGCGGCTTTGACGTAAACTACTCCTTGGTAATCGACCAAGCGCAATTGATTGACCTTGCTCAGTTCGATGCCGAGGCGATCGACGAGATCGATGGGAATAAAAGCGTTATTATTGATTAAGATGCCCTGTTCGCCGTAGGCTTGGCCGTTGATGCGAATGCCGATGGAAGGATAGCGATTGGTGGGGGTTTTCACCCCCGATACTTCCTTGCTCCAATCTTCGATCCCGTCGACAATTCCCAGAGCCATATCCCGGCGGCGATTGACAATCAATCCCCGATCCTCGGGACTGGTGAGGAAGCCGACTTCCAGCAACAAAGAAGGAATGGCAATATCGCGACAGAAACCCAAACGTCCGACTCCCGTTGCCGTATCGGGACGAGAACCGCGACTGGGAAGCTGGGGCAAGCGGCGAATGAGGGAGAGAAGGACGAGATCGCCGTGTTTTTTGCGTTCGCTGTTGCCGGAGATATAAAATGCCGTGGCACCCCGAACATCGGGGTTGGGGGCGGCATCGGCATGAATTTCGATCGCTACATCTCCGGGTTTGGCCCGGGCGTTAATCCAAGCGATGGATTGGCGCAAACTTAGGGTATCGGGAACGGAAAAGACTTCTAAGCTCCGCGATCTCAACTCGGGAACGATGACATCCCGCAGCAGGATCATCTGTTGAGCTTCGGTCGTTCCCCCCGCGATCGCTCCGGGGTCGTTGCGTCCTCCCTCTTTCCCACCATGACCTGCGGAAACGAATATCCTACCCATAATTGCTCTGTTCCTAACGATCTCGACTGAATGATAGCGGCAACTAGATGATAATAAAAATAAAGTTGCTCTAGTTACTTTACGATAATTTTTGTCGCAATTTAAGTCTTTTTTCGCTTTTTATTCCGTTTTCTCCTATGAATGCTCCTCGCTTGCACGAAGATACCATCGAATCGGTTAAAGAACGGGCCGATATTGTCGATATTGTTTCGGAACGGGTGGTATTGCGAAAGCGGGGAAAAGATTATTTAGGATTATGTCCGTTTCACGAAGAAAAAACCCCCAGTTTTAGCGTCAGTCCTTCTAAGCAAATGTACTATTGCTTTGGTTGCGGGGCGGGGGGAAATGCGATTAAGTTCTTGATGGAAGTGGGCAAGCAATCTTTTGCCGATGTGGTGTTAGGGCTGGCGCAACGCTACCAAATCCCAGTCAAAACCCAAGCACCGGAAGATTATCGCGAGTTTCAGCGCCAGTTAACGCTGAAAGAGCAGTTATATGAAATTTTGGCGGTGGCGGGGAGTTTTTATCAACACGCGTTGCGACAGCCCCAAGGAGAAGAAGCGTTAATTTATCTGCAAGAAAAGCGTCGGTTTGCACCAGAAACCATTCAATTTTTTGAGTTGGGGTATGCCCCGGCAGGGTGGGAAACCCTCTATCGTTATTTAGTAGAGGCAAAACGTTATTCGGCGTTATTGGTGGAACAAGCGGGGTTAATTCGCAAGCGCAAAACTGGGGATGGTTATTACGATTACTTTCGCGATCGCCTGATGATTCCCATTCACGATATTCAAGGGAGAATTATCGGTTTTGGCAGTCGCACTTTAGGAAAGGATGAGCCAAAATATCTCAATTCTCCGGAGACAGAAGTATTTGTTAAGGGGAAAACTTTATTTGCTCTCGATAAGGCAAAAGGAGCGATCGCCAAACAAGATCGCGCGATCGTTGTAGAGGGATATTTCGATGCGATCGCCCTTCATGCTTCTGGATTCAAGTATGCCGTCGCAGCTTTGGGAACGGCATTTTCACAGGAGCAGGTTCGCACTCTTTCCCGCTATACAGAGTCAAAACAAGTTATTTTTAATTTTGATGCGGATGCGGCAGGATTGAAGGCAACGCAAAGAGCGATCGGAGAGATTGAAAGATTAGTTTATTCGAGACAGGTCCAATTGAGAATTCTCAATCTACCCGATGGAAAAGATGCAGATGAATTTCTCAAATCTCGCGATGATGCTCGAGAATTTTATCAACAACAACTCGATAATGCACCTTTATGGTTGGATTGGCAAATTCAGCAATTGATACAAGGAGAAGATTTAAAACAGGGCGATCGCTTTGAAAAAGTTTCGAAAGCAATGGTTAGATTGCTGGCTAAGATTGAAGATGGCAATCAGTGCACTCATTACGTACAAAAATGTGCGGAAATTTTGAGTCAAGGGGATGGTCGATTAATGCCAGTTTACAATAAAAATATTTTGACAAGTTTGGGAAGATTAAGAAAGAGTCTTAAGCGAAATAAGAGGAAGAAAAATAACGATATTGTTCGGGATAATAAAAGCAATCTCGAACCTGAAGCTGAGGCAATCTCTCTTCAAAAGAAAGCCGAGCAAAATCTCCTCAAACAAGCCGAAGAGCTATTGTTGAAAATCTATTTACATTGTTCGTCTTATCGGACAATTATTATCAATGCTTTGGAAGAAAAAGATTTGATTTTTAGTTTACCACAACATCGATTTGTTTGGCAAAAGATTCTTGGATTGTATTCGCAACAAGAACAGAATCTCATTGCAAATTTACAGGATTTAAGCACGGAATTTCCCGAACAATTGGCAAAAATTGGGCATTTATTTCATTTAACCGAAACTCAAGCAAGCGATCTGGTTTTGAGAGTTCCTTTATTGATTCGAGCTGCGATCGCGGCTTTAGAAAAAGTAACTTATGAGAAGAATCTTAACTATTGCTTGACAAAATGGAAAAAACTGGATCTATCTGCTGACTTTGAGGAAATGAAATATCTTTCTCAAGAGATACAAGATGCCAAACAAAAAATAGCCGAACTCGAAAAAGAACGTTATTTTTCCATTTTCGATTTGGTTGAATAAAAATTTGCATATGGCTTAAGCACGATCGAAATATTCAACTATTTTTTTGTTAACTTTATTTGCACAATGGAACGACGGATTTAGCGACTTCTGCATGAGATGCGATCGCACAAACTCTCCATTCAAGCAAATCCTAAACTCTAAATTCATCAATCCAAGCCGATCGCTTTTGTCCGTTTTGATTGGCTTGCCAAATTCTACCGCTATTGACATCAAAACCCGTTAGCCAACCCGTATCGTAAACTCGGGTATCGATACAAATTGCCGAACCAAAATTAATCGGGTTGCCATTTTTTTGAGAAGTATGACCGCATACCATTATTTTACCCGAATAATGGGACACCGATGCGCGTAATTTTTCCCAAAATAGCATTGACTCGGTTTGAGCATTTAAAGGAATATTGGGATCGACATTGGCATGAACGAAAAAATGCGTTTCTGTTTCCCAAAAATGATGACACGTTTTCTCCATAAACCACCAATGTTCTATGGGAATATGTTCTAATGTTGCAGTTTGTCCCACAGTAACGTAAGATTGTAATGTTGCTTCTCCACCAGATTTTAGCCAGTGCTGTTCTTCATATTGAGACTGACGTGCTTCTAGCATCATGATTTCGTGGTTGCCTTTTAAAGGAATCAAGTGACCTTGTTGAGATAAGGAAATGAGGCGATCGATAATCCCTTTTGAATCATTGCCACGATCGATATAATCTCCTAAAGTAATTAATGTATCTTCGGGTTGTAGCGCGATCGCATCCAACAATAAATCAAAAGCCCTCGAACAGCCGTGAATGTCCCCGATCGCGATCGCTCTTCCAGATGTCATCTTAATTTTCTCCCCAAAAGTCTTTAAATCTTGCTTTTTCTGGCTGTTTGTTTGGGAATGATTTGCAAACTAAAAGCCAGAATTCCTAAAAAACACAACCCCATCAATCCCGCCAAAGGATTGCGATCGACCCCGGTAATCCACGGAGAAACGCGATCGCTATATTCGACCAAATCTCCCACATTAATAATATAATACCCCCAAATCAAACCCGCGTGCAATCCGATCGCACTCCCCAAACGATTGTTAAATTTGCGCTTGCTGACTGCTAAAATCAATCCTAATAACAATAATCCCGGAAACTGAGGGAAAGTTCGGATCATCTCAGAAACGGGTTTAATAAAATGCGTCGCAGCAAAAATAACCGCATTCGTCCAAAGAGAAACCGAGAGAGAATAATCGCGTTCTAATTCATCTAAAAACCAGCCGCGAAATAATAACTCTTCTGCAAAGCCAACCGCAACAGACGTTAAAAATCCTTCTAAAACAATTCCGAACAGATTGGCAGGGGATTGAAAATTTGCCCATCCCAAAACAACCATTAAAATAAATAAAGCCAGTACCATCCACAAACCGATCGCCAAACCCTTGAGAAACTCCGTCCCATTTTTCTGACTCCAAACTAAACCATAATGGGAAAAAACAGCCGGAAGTTGCCAAATTTCTCGACCCCACCAACGTAACAAGAAGAGAAACTCGAAATAGAGAATCGCCATCGTTATAATCGAGCGTAAATTGGCATCATCCCGGAATACAAAATGCAAAGGAATATAGAAAGGCAACCACGCGATCGCCAAAATAATTATAAAAATACCCAGCCGTTGATATGCTGGGCGATCGCTAACCAAGAGACAAATTGATTTCAATACCGCTATCCTCAATAGACGAACTCTGCAAAAAAAGATTCGGGAGAAAAAATTTATTCATCCGGTTCGATCGTGCTGGTTAAACCGTGATTTTTCAACGTTTCGCAATAAAATTCTGCCGGTTCCAACGCACAGGTAATGACTAAAGCAATGCCATTGTTATGCGCTTCCATCATAATGCTGACCGCTTGGGGTTGTGTCAGTCCTCCCACTGTCTTCATTAAGGTTTGGACGACGTATTCCATGGAATTAAAATCATCATTATGCAGTAAAACGCGATAGCGCGGAGCAGTCTTGCGAACGGTAGATGTTTTTTGACCAATTGCAGGTTTCTCCAGTACGTCTGTAGACACGAGCGCTATACCTCCTAATGAGAATCTTTTGTAAAGAAAATGTTGAGAATGATTGCAATACCTTGCATTATTTTACTCGATATTTTTACAAAAGATTCGAGAGATGGCAAATCATTTTGTAGAATGTCGGTGGTAATCCTCAACAATAATACCCGAGATGGTTTTTCGCCTAAACATCCCGAAAGCCGTCCAAGTCACCCCAACAGAGTTAAACGCTCTCTTTCAAGACTTGGCGATCGCTGCGGGAGTTATCTTCGTTCTCTATATTTTCTTCTTCTTTATCCTGCGCTTGTGGTTTCGCCGCCTGCGAAACGATTTACCCCTAGTTTCCTTGAACGTCTCGCGATTGCCTTCGGTTGTCGTTGCGATCGCGATTAGCCTGAAAATTGCCCTCTCCCAACTGGAGATGTTGAAAACCTATGCTTGGATACAAAATATTTTAAGCACCGCGATCGTCCTCGCTGCAACCTTCTGGGCTGCCAGGCTGTTTACCGAAGTGATTGCCTATGCCTTGAAAAAGTTTGCCGAACAAAGCGAGGCGATGTGGGACGACGTTCTCGTGCCCATTCTCGAAACCATGCTCCCAGTGATCATCTATCTGGTGGGGGGGTTGATCGCGATACAGAGTTTAGGAATCGACCTCACGGGATTATGGGTTGCAATTGGCGGAATTTCCTTTATTTTGGGTTTTGCCCTGCAAGATATCTTGGCCAACTTTACCAGTGGTTTGGTGCTTTTGATCGACACGCCCTTCCGTTTTGGGGATGTCGTGGCTTTACCAAACGGTTCTCGCGCCATTATTAAAAAAGTCGGCTTGCGAGTCACGCAAATGTATATTATCGATACCCATTGCGATATCTATATCCCCAACGGCACCCTGCAAAACCAACAAATTACCAATGTCAGCCGTCCGACCCTCCACTATTACTACACCCTCAATATTCCCATTAAAGCTGATGTCGATCCCGCCAGAACCATTGCGCTAATGGAATCCGTCGTGTTTGCTCACCCGGATACGTTGGGGGATATCGATCGCAAACTCGAATTTATCGACCAATTTTACGGTTGCTCGGGAACGACCTTAAATGTAGATCGCAAGCGAGAAGCCGGTAAAAAGCGCTTGCTGGCAGAAAAAGCCGTTAACCTCCAACTCAACAAAATTGAGGAATCTTTCGAGCTTCTGGCGCAAAAAATCGACCTTCTCGAACAAGGAGGACTCGATGTAGACGAGATTCGCTCCATTCAGGGAGATTTTCTGGAAATTTGCGATAATGTGGGCTTGGAAGTCCAAGCCGAACGGGTGGGACGACGCACTCGACAGGCCCGACTCGAGGAGATGCAGGGGGAAATGGGAGAGAAAAAACTCCTGAACCTCGTTCGCATCTGGTATGATTCTTGGTTGCACGATCCGGACTTGATGCGGGATGACAAGGAAGTACTGCCCCGAGAGTGGGAACAAAAACTAACCTTACTGAAAAGCCGACTCAATAAGCTCTTCCGCAAACTCAACGATCCGACGGGAGAAGAAACTCGCCTCGACGATGCGATCGAGACCGTGCGAGTTTGGCTGCGAGAAGACTTTAAGAGTTCTCGCAATGAATGGCAAGATCCCCAAGTTTGGGTCAATGACGTTGATTTAGGCGGAAGAAACTTAAAGGTGAAGTTCTTTGTTGACGATATCAAGTTGGAACATTGTTTGCGAGGCAATCGCATCCAAAGCGAGATCAATCGCGACTTGAATTGGCAATTGCGACAGGCTTATCTCTACACTTAAGAAACAACGATCGAGAAACTTGACATTTCAAACCCAAAATGGCAAGTTTCTTTGACTTTTTTGGCAGGATTGCCCGAGCGAGGAAAAATAAAGATTTACTGAAATTAGTATTGAGAATTGTTGCAAGACCTTGAAATACTTTACCCAAACCCTCCAGCGATTTTCAAAGAGGGAAAAACTAGGTAAAATGGCGGAAGTAATACTCAAAAAAATCACCGAAGATGGTATTCCGCTTAACTCTCCCTCAAGCTCTACAAGATACGCTGAAAGTCTCGCCGGAAGAACTCAACGCTCTCTTCCAGGACTTAGCGATCGCTGCGGGGGTGATATTCGTTCTCTATATTTTCTTTTTCTTCATTTTGCGCTTGTGGTTTCGTCGCCTGCGTAATGATTTACCGTTGGTTTCCTTGAATGTTTCCCGCTTGCCCTCGACGATCGTTGCGATTTCCATCAGCTTGAAAATTGCCTTATCTCAGTTGGAGGTTCTGCAAACCTATCCTTGGATTCAGAATATTTTGAGCGCGGCGATCGCCCTTGCCGTGACCTTTTGGGTATCGCGACTGTTTACGGAAGTCATCGTTTACGCCCTGAAAAAGTATGCCGAACAAAGCGAGGCTATGTGGGATGACGTTCTCGTTCCCATCCTCGAAACCATGCTTCCAGTAATCATTTATTTGGTGGGGGGTTTGTTCGTCATCCAAAGTTTGGGGATTGACTTAACGGGGCTGTGGGTCGCGATCGGGGGGATTTCTTTTATTTTGGGTTTTGCCCTCAAGGATATTCTGGCCAACTTTACCAGTGGTTTGGTGTTGCTCATCGATACGCCGTTCCGCTTTGGCGATGTGATTGCTTTACCGGATGGTTCTCGTGCCATCATCAAAAAAATTGGCTTGCGAGTGACGGAGATGTATATCATCGATACCCACTGTCAAACCTATCTTCCCAATGGGAAATTCGAGAGCCAGCAAATCATTAACCTCAGCCGTCCCACATCTCACTACTATTACTCTCTCACTATTCCCCTGAAAGCAGACGTCGATCCCGCTCGGGCGATCGGTTTGATTGAATCGGTCGTGCTCGCCCATCCCGATACTTTGGGAGAGATCGATCGCAAACTGGAATTCATTGATAAATTTTACGGCTTTTCGGGAGCGACAAATGATGTAGAACGCAAGCGCAAAGCGGGTCGCGATCGCTTGCTGGCAGAAAAAGCCGTCAACGTGCAACTGGGTAAAATTGAGGAATCTTTCAATCTCCTCGCGCAAAAAATCGAGCTTCTCGAACGGGGAGGGTTGGATTTAGATGAAATTCGCTCTATTCAAGGAGATTTTGTCGATATTTGTACGAATGTTGGCTTAGAAGTTCAAGCCGAACGCGGTAAGCGACGCATGAGACAGGCTCGCTTAGAAGAGGTGGCCGATGAGATGGGTTCGGAGAAATTAATCGGTCTCATTCGGACTTGGTATAATGCTTGGTTAGAGGATCCCGATTTAATCCGCGACGATAAAGCAACGTTACCCGATGAATGGGAACAAAAAATTGGTTTGCTCAAACTCAAACTCAATAAGTTATTCCGCAAACTCAACGATCCTTCGGGGGAAGAAACTCGTCTCGACGATGCGATCGAGGTGCTGCGGAGTTGGTTGCGCGAAGACTTTAAGAGTTCTCGCAATGAGTGGCAAGATCCCCAAGTTTGGGTCAATGAAGTGGGTTTGGGAGGACGTTCCCTCGAAATCAAGTTCTTTGTTGACGATATTAAATTAGAGCATTGTTTGCGAGGTAATCGCATTCAAAGTGAAGTCAATCGCGATGTTAACTGGCAATTGAGACAGGCTTATCTCTACACTTAAGGAGAGGTAAAATCAATTCAAAATTGCAATTAGTGAAGGATCTAGCTTACTACTAATTGCCGGTAATTGAGAAAAAAAGGAGAGAGAAATTTAAATGTTTCTCCTCTCTTTTTTCTTATAGGGGATAAGGCGATCGCTTACAATTTAAACGGATTTGAATTTATTGAGATATAACTTTATATGCCTCCTAGATTTTCGGGCGTGGGTGGAACGTGGCCGGTAATTGACGAAGTGTACGATCGCTCGGTCATTCGACAAAAAAGTTATTTATCTTGCGGTTCTGCTTGTGGTGAGATGCTTCTGAAAAGTCATGGCATTATCGATATTACTCAAGATGAAATTGAAGCGATCGCAGGCGCACCAACTTGGGTACAATGGTTAGCAGAATCTCTCAATCAACTTCAGAAGCATCTGTAAAAATTTCAAAAGAAGTGTGGGAAGGAATTGAATATAGAATGTTTCGAGTTCCTGAAGATTTAAAATAGTTTGATTTGTGCATTGGTATACACTAATGAGAGGCATTAGAAGGAGGAAGAAAAGCGATCGCAGAGCCAAATTAAGGAAGACTTTCGGGATCGATGTTCAAAACTTGTCAAGAGAAAACTTTCTTCTCACTCAACCCAGTAAATTTCGTATTGTTTGCGTTCAATCAATGGCAGCAACGCGGAATCCCATCTGACACTCGTATAATTCCGGTAACTGAGAGCGACTTTGAGAACAATTTTCGCGATCGCCCCGAACTGTTTCTCGAACTGCTTCCGAAGAGTCCCGCGATCGCTGGGAAGAAATCGCCAAACCGCATCCCAATCGTCCCTTGCGCCAACGAGGTAAACCCTTGCTATCAGCCAAAAGACAATTACAACAGACCTGTTTTGGGGAAAGCATTTGCTCGTCTGTGAGAATTACTAACATTAATTTCCCCTCCGAAAGTGTTCTTCTATACGTTTTAACCTTATTGTAATTTAATTTTTTGGACGAACCGCCAAGATTGCTACATAGCTTAACCAAATCTTCCAATGCGAGAGAGCGATCGCCCCGACTCAATCGGGTATCATAGAGAACTTGCCCCCATTAAAGTAAATATTATGAACGCAACTAACGCAGATTTGCTCCTGCAAACCGACCCCGAAATTGCCAATATTCTCAATCTGGAACTGCAACGGCAGCGCGATCGCCTCGAACTCATCGCCAGCGAAAACTTTACCTCTGCTGCCGTCATGGCCGCCCAAGGCTCCGTTTTAACCAATAAATACGCCGAAGGATTGCCCAAAAAACGCTATTACGGGGGCTGCGAAGTCGTCGATCGCGCCGAACAACTGGCGATCGACCGCGCCAAACAACTTTTTGGGTCAGTCATGGCCAACGTGCAACCCCATTCCGGCGCACAGGCTAATTTTGCCGTCTTCCTCACCCTCCTCGAACCCGGCGATAAAATCCTCGGGATGGACCTATCCCACGGCGGACACCTCACCCACGGCTCCCCCGTCAACGTTTCCGGAAAATGGTTTCAAGTCGCACAATACGGCGTGGAGCGCGAAACCGAACGCCTCAACTTCGACCAAATTCGCGAAATAGCCCTTAAAGAACGCCCCAAACTGATTATTTGCGGTTACTCCGCCTACTCTCGAATCATTGACTTTGCCAAATTCCGGGAAATTGCCGATGAAGTCGGAGCCTACCTCATGGCAGATATCGCCCATATTGCCGGATTGGTCGCTACCGGACACCACCCCAACCCCATCCCTCACTGCCACGTCGTCACCACCACCACCCACAAAACCCTGCGAGGACCCAGAGGAGGATTAATTCTCACCAGCAATAAAGAATTGGGTAAGAAGTTAAATAAAGCCGTTTTCCCAGGCACTCAAGGCGGACCGTTAGAACACGTTATCGCCGCCAAAGCCGTCGCCTTCGGAGAAGCCCTCAAACCCGAATTTAAAACCTATTGCGGGCAAATTATCGAAAACGCTCAAACCCTTGCCTCTCGCCTCGTAGAACGAGGATTTAAGATTGTTTCTGGAGGAACGGACAATCACGTTTTTCTCGTGGATCTGCGCTCCGTTAAAATGACTGGGAAAGAAGCTGAAAAAATGACTGGGAAAAAAGCCGAACGCCTCCTTGAAGAAGTCAACGTCACCACCAATAAAAATACCGTTCCCTTCGATCCCGAATCCCCCTTCGTCACCAGTGGCGTGCGTTTGGGTTCTCCTGCCATGACCAGCCGAGGTATGGGCAAAGCAGAATTTACAGAAATTGCCGATATTATCGCCGATCGCCTCCTCAACCCCGAAGATGAAAGCCTCGCCGAAGATTGTCGCCATCGAGTCGCCAGTTTGTGCGATCGCTTCCCCCTCTATCCTCATTTGAAAATTCCCGCCCCCGCAATGGTGTAGGGACGCAGCATGCTACATCCCTACTTGGCTAGAGGGGAAACTTTGGTGTAGACTTTGAGCGATCCCATTAGGTTTTTTTACCCGCCAGATGCCTCTCCATCTGTATCACCTAATTGCCTTTCTCATTTCCGCGATCGTCGTCCTCTGGAGTACGCCCGTCGTTAAAACGATCGGCCTCAAAAGCGGCCACGTCGATCGCCCCAACGAACGCAAAGTTCACCGAGAACCCATGGTTCGTTTGGGAGGGGTATCTATTTTTATCGGTACGGTCTCGGCTTTAATTATTGTTTACTTTTTGGGCGGTTTTAATAACTTACCCCTGCAAGAACAAGGCAGCCTTTGGGGCGTTATTCTCGGCGGCATTGGCTTTTTTGCGATCGGTTTGGCAGACGATTTGTTTAATCTCAGTCCGATTTTGCGGCTGTTTATGCAAGTCGCCGTTTCTGCCTTTGTTTGGTACATGGGAGTGCGGATTGAGTTTCTTTCCATTCCCTTTGATAATGGTTTGGTGCATATGGGTTGGCTGAGTTTACCCATTACTGTCTTGTGGTTGACGGGAATGCCCAATGCTATCAACTGGATTGACGGTCTAGATGGTTTGGCTGCAGGCGTATCGGGCATTGCTGCCGTTGTCATGCTCATTGTTACCCTGTTTATGGATCAGCCTGCTGCGGCGTTAATTGCTGCTGCTTTAGCCGGGGGAGCCCTCGGATTTTTGCGCTATAACTTTAACCCGGCACAGATTTTTATGGGGGACGGAGGCGCTTATTTTATGGGATTTACCCTTGCAGGGGTGGGGACGATCGGTTTGGTGAAAAGTACCGCCGTAACTGCCGTTCTCTTGCCCTATTTGATTCTTGCCGTTCCCATCCTCGATATGTCTGCTGTTATTATCGCGCGCCTGCGCCATGGCAAATCGCCCTTTTTGGCAGATAAACGCCACCTTCACCATCGCCTGCTCGAAGCGGGAATCCCTCAACGCTTAACGGTGTTGTTCATTTATGCTTTGACCTTGTGGGTGGGAAGTTTGGCTCTGGCCTTCTCGGGCATTCCGAGCGGGGCAGCTTATGCAACAGGAGCAACTCTGTTGTTAGCTTATGCCGGCTGGCAGGTTTGGCGTAAAACCCGAGTGCCAAGGTAGTCTTAACAGGTCGATTGGATAAGGCGAGGAAACCTCGCCATCCCTCAACCTTAATTCGCAATGTTGTAGTTAGAAGTGGTATGAGTGCGGAAATTATTTGCGTGGGAACGGAATTGCTGTTAGGAGATATCCTCAACAGCAATTCCCGATATTTAGCCCGAGAATTGGCAAAATTAGGCATTCCTCATTACTATCAATGTGTAGTGGGAGATAATCCAGCACGAATCAAAAATGTTATTGAAGTAGCGATCGCGCGTTCTTCGATTCTCATCTTTACGGGGGGACTCGGACCGACTCCCGACGATCTAACCGTAGAAACCCTCGCCGATTTTTTTGAGACTCCCCTAGAAGAACGTCCGGACGTTTTACAGGATATTACCGACAAATTTGCCCGACGGCGCAGGCAAATGACCCCCAATAATCGCAAGCAAGCGCTTTTACCCGTTGGTGCCGAGGTTTTGCCCAACCCGACGGGAACGGCACCCGGCATCATTTGGCAACCTCGAAAAGAACTGACAATTTTAACGTTTCCGGGGGTTCCTTCGGAAATGCACCGGATGTGGGAAGAGACCGCAATTCCTTACCTCAAGAATCAGGGTTGGGGGCAAGAAATTATTTACAGTCGTCTGTTAAAGTTTTGGGGAATTGGAGAATCGGCATTAGCAACTAAAGTCGCTCATTTATTTGATGGAATCAATCCTACCGTTGCCCCTTATGCTGGCAAAGGAGAAGTTCGCTTGCGAGTGTCTGCCAAAGCGAAATCGGCATCGGAAGCCGATCGCCTCATCGATCCCATTGCCACGGAAATTCGCCAGATTGCGGGGGATGATTATTTTGGCTTTGATGAAGATACCCTCGCTTCTGTCGTCGGTCAATTATTGCGCGATCGCGGGCAAATGCTTGCCGTTGCCGAATCTTGCACGGGAGGGGGTTTGGGGGCAATCCTGACGGATATTCCCGGCAGTTCTGACTATTTTGCCGGAGGCGTAATTTCCTATGCCAATCGCGTCAAAACAGAACTCTTAGGCGTGAGCCGAGAACTCCTCTCGCAATTGGGAGCAGTGAGCGAACCCGTCGCCAAACAAATGGCTTTAGGGGTAAAACAGCAATTAAACGCGGACTGGAGTTTGAGCGTTACCGGTATTGCAGGACCCGGTGGGGGATCTTCTCTCAAACCCGTCGGCTTGGTGTATATTGGCTTAGCCGGTCCCGATCGCTCGGTCGAAATTTTTGAGTATCGTTTCGGCTCGGAACGCGATCGCTCGACCATCCGTCATTTAAGCATCTGTCACGCCCTCGATCGCCTGCGTCGCAAACTCCTCAAGATATCTGTAACAATAACCTCTTAAAGATCGGAACATAAGTTTTCCGCGATTGCGATTTTATCTCACCAACAAAGACTCCGGATCCTTCTCCAGCTTCTTTTCCAATAACAAATAAACCTGCATTTTTCCCTTACCTTTCACGTCGATCGTCCCCCGTTCGGCAAACAAAAACTTATCGTGCAAGCGATGGTAAGTTTCCTCTGTCACTTGAATGCACCCCGGTACCCCTTGGGATTCCATGCGCGAGGCAATATTCACCGTATCTCCCCACAAATCATAACTAAAGCGCTTCAAACCGATTACGCCTCCCACCACGGGACCCGTATGAATGCCCACCCGCAGAGCAAACGATCGCTGACTTTGCAACCCGATCAGGCGAATTTCTCGCTGCATGGCCAGAGCCAGATCCGCGATCGCTTCGATATGATTGTCTTGGGGGACGGGAATGCCTCCCACTACCATATAGGCATCGCCGATAGTTTTAATTTTTTCCAATCCGTACCGTTCTGCTAGGGCATCAAAAGCCGAGAAAATCTTGTTGAGGAGGCTCACGAGTTCCACGGGAGGAATGCGGGAAGCGAGGGAGGTAAAACCTACCAAGTCAGCGAACAGAACCGTTGCCTCGGAAAAACTCTCCGCGATCGTCTCCCGTCCGGCTTTTAACTGTTCCGCTACCCGTTGGGGCAAAATATTGAGGAGCAAATCTTCCGATTTTTTGCGCTCGTCTTGCAATTGCAAAATTTTGCGCTGCATTCTTGCCGTCATTTGGTTGAAAGAATAAGCAAGTTTGCCGACTTCATCTTGAGTGAGTACCGGAGCTTCGAGGGAAAGATCTCCTTGGGACACCTTCACGGCAACATCGGCGATCGCTAAAATCGGTCTGGCGATTTGTTTGGCTAAAATATAAACGATCGCTGCCAAAAAGAGGGCTAAAATCGAACCGGAAATGACGATCGCCCATGCCAGCCGCCGCGCGGGAGCAAAGGCTTCCCATTGCTGCACTTCCACCAATAACGCCAATTCTCGCTCTTCCATCCAGCGATAAACGCCGATGGCAGGAATGTCAGCATAGTTGCGATACAAGCCGCGTCCGTCCTCTTCTTGCAAAGCAGCCTCAATGCCGCGAGAGTGAACGCCTTTGGGATATTCTTCCCGTCCGAAGCGATCCGCCGAAACCAATAAATTAAAGCGATCGACTAAATAAGATTCGCCGCTTTCCCCCAATCCCGTGCGCTCGAACACGATCCCATCCATTTTTTCGAGATTTAACTGAGCTGCCAAAACTCCCATCCTTCGCCCCTTACTGTCGGCAAGGGGAGTCGCGATTGTCATGGCGGGTTTTCCCGTTGCCGAGGAGGGGTAAACATTTTGCACGAAGGTCTCCAGACGACCTTCGGTAAAATAGCGGTCTTTAACGCGATATTGTCCTTCGCGATCGCGCTCGGTAGAAATTAAAATTCGACCGCCGATATCGCTTAAGATGAACAATTCTAAAAATTCGGGTTTGGTGGCCAGAACAGAGTCTAAATATTCATGTAGGGTGTTATAGTTCGTCTCCCTCTCTTCTGAGGTTAGCAAGTCCTCTACTAAATCGCGGATTTCCGGGACGCGAGCGAGGGAAGCCACTGCATTGCGTTGGTTATCGACCCAAAGATTTAAGGCTTCTTCCTTTAAAGTCGCAGTCACTTCCAAACGCTCGAAAACTAATTTTTCAATTTCGGCTCTCCCGCGAAAGAAAGCGATCGCTCCCGCACTGGAAACCGTAACCAAGGACAGGAGAGAAAAGGCACCGATCAGCCTTGACATAAGGCTTTGTTTCCAAAAATTCATAAATTTGGCCTTTGTGCTTTTCCGCGAGACGTTCCAATTATAGTCCTGAAAATTTGCGATGGGAGAATTGTCCGCTCGTTCGCAATAAGACTCCAAAATGCAGCAATTCTTGATAAAGGACATTTAAGGAACAATTGCGGGGTCTGTGCTTTTGTAAATAATGGCTCGACCTCCTCGAAACTACATTATTAAAATACTTCTCTCGGGATTGCCGTTATCCGGATAAAATCTTTTGCCGCTAATCCTTCGATCGGGTTTAATTTACTTCAATTCTTGACGAATCAATTCAGAATCTTTTTTCTCGGAACTCGATTGCCCGAACAAGTCAATCCATTGTATTGTCAGTTAAGATTGCGAAAGTAGATGATGTTTCTTGATAATTGATAAATTTCTAATCGGGATCGATTTGTTTGTAAAACTCCAACCGATTGTTTTTAATTTGTACGATCGCCAAGCTTTTTACGGGATCGCCGCTTCCTTGGTAAGAAATGCTGCCCGTTGCACCGCGATAATCTTGTAAATCGGCCAATCCTTCTCGAATCGATTCCGAGTCTGCCTTTCCTTGTTGTTTAATAATATCTAAAATCAAGTTGACTGCATCGTAAGTTAGAGCGGCATGACTGTTAGCCGGTTCTGAATACATTTGATTGTACCGTTCGAGAAATTGTTTGTTTTCCGGATTGGGCAGATCTGCCGTCCAAACTTCTGCAAAAAATGCACCATCAAGATATTTATAACTTTCCTCGAGTAAAGATCCCCAAGAATCGCCGCCAATTAGCGTTACGTTTAAACCGAGTTCTTGAATTTTTTGAGCCTGTTGAGAAATTTCTTCGGCGTAGTTGGGTAAAAAGATTAATTCGGCTTCGCTATCGCGAATTTTTTCTAAAGGAGCTTGGAAATTTTCAACGTCTGTGGTGTAATCTTCAAAAGCAACGATATTGCCTCCCAAACGTTCGAATTCTTGTTGGAAAATTTTGGCTAAATAGCGACTGTAATCTGTGGCAACATCGTAGAGAACGGCAGCTTTTTCTATTTTTAAATCTTGCACCGAAAAACGAGCGATCGCGATTCCTTGCAATTCATCAGTATAAATTGCACGAAAAACGTATTTTTTATTGGCTGTTGTTTGCGGATTGGTCGACTTTGTACTAATGGTTGGAATTCGAGCGCGTTCGGCGACAGCCGCAACGGGAATAGCACTGCGACTGCGCGGCGGTCCGACAATGGCCATAACTTTCTCTTGATTGATTAACTCATTGGCAACGGCAACTGCTTCATCGGGATTGTCGCGATCGTCTTTAACGATCAAAGATACGTTGTACCGTTCGCCATCAATTTCTAAACCTCCATTATCGTTGATGGGTTGAATGGCTAATTTTGCCCCCCGTTCGGTGGGATTTCCCGTTGTTTTCGCCGCAGCACCGTTAAAAGGGGCAATTAAACCAATGCGAATCTCCGACGATCGTGTTGCCGTGTTGCTACAGGTTGCCAACATCAGGGACAATAAAAAACTCAGACCAATAAGCGGTAAAGATTTTCTATATTGAAAAAAATTAAACATCAAACTTTGGCGATCGCGCTCTCGAGATAACAAGATTTGAACTACTATCCTAACGCGAGTTCGCATGAATTCAAAATTAAAAATTTATTTCTTCATTGGGAATCGTCAACTCCCACATAAGGACTCCAGCAAGGGGACATCTACATACTTGCGATCCCCAACGCTACCGCGCAAGGAAAGAAAAGGGCGATCGGGTTCTCCCAAACCATTGACAATCAGAATAGCTTTAGAGAAATTCTGACTTTTCGTATAATTGTTCGCCGTAATAATGGTTTTTAAATTTGCTCCCACAGCCGCTTGCAAACCTGCCTCCGAATCTTCAAAAACAATACACTCTGAAGGCGCTAAATGTAACTTGTCGAGGACGTATAAATAAATATCCGAGGCAGGCTTTTTCCGCGTTACGATATCCCCTGCAGCAATAACTTCAAACCACACCGGATCGAGTGTACTTTTTAAGAGATCCATCGTCGTGGAATGAGAACTGGTCGTCGCGATCGCCAAGCGCAAGCCGCGATCGCGCACTTCGTCAATTAAACGCTTGACCCCCGAACGCAACGGCAATTCTCCCTTTCTCAATATATCTTGATAATGTTGCGTTTTGTTACGATGCAACGCCGCGATGAATTCATTAAAGCGATCGGGTGCTTGAAATTCCTTGCAAAAATATTTGATATAGAAGCGAATGCGTTCTTTTCCTCCCGCAACGGGTAACAAGCGACCGTAAAATTCCCGAGACCAATGCCAGTCCAATTCTGCCTCGGTAAAAGCACGGTTAAAGGCAACGCGATGTCCGTCGCGTTCTGTTTCGGCTATTGTGCCGTCAACATCAAAAATGATTGCTTTTAACATGAGCCATTCTGGGAAATTTATTTTAATTTGGGGGTATTGCGCTCTCTTCTTTCTATGAAATTAACGCAAATCCTCTCCTTTTCTTTTATTTTTTTTGCGGGTTCAACACATCTTCCCGTTCTAGCGGGTGGTTCTCTGATGTTAAGCGATCTCGCTCCCCTCCTGCAACAATCTTCACAACTCGAAGCAGAAATCGAGAATATTTTGATAGAAACCAACCGTAAAATTACAGAAATTGTTTGTATTGGTGGCAGAGTTTCCGGACGATATGGCGGGTTGGGTGGGGCGAGATTTGCTCCTTTTCGTTGTTTATTCGGAGAGCAACTTTTAACGATTGAAGCCGATAATATCGTTCGCCTGCCCGATGGTTCGTCTTTTCCTTTAGAAGAACTACCCGATCGCGATATATTTCCCGAAGAGATGTCTCTTTTCTTCCAGTTTCGATCGCGTTCGTGGGGAAAAATTAAATAGCTAGAAAATTGCTTGGAGTCGCGATCGTCCCATGGATTCATCAAATCTTTACTGTTGCCTCGATTCTTTTTATTAAATCTTTATTATTTCATTCGAAATTAATTGGTAAGGTGTTGAAGTAGAGGATTTTCCAAGGAAAAGGAAAGATGAAGAAACGTCCATTTTTTTCAATCTTTGGCATCTTATTGTTTGGAATGGGAATTGCTGGCTTGAGTATTGAATTTTTGGCAATGCCTGCCTCCGATATAAATAACTGCTTTCTCAGTTCTCACGATGGGGGTACAGAATATTTATCCAGTCATTTTTAGTAAAGTGAAAAGCGATCGCCACGCATTTAAATTACATTTTTTGAACGCGTAATAAGATTGTCATTCGCTAATCTTGCTGTTTGCAGAAATTTTCGAGTCGCAGAATGAATTAAAACTAGAAGGTGTTTTCGATACCATTAAGAAAAAATCGAAATTATTGTTTCTGAAAAATATTTTTCCCCCCACACAATGGATTTTTATTCTCCCAGACAATTTGCCCTCAGACAACAATTTTATCGGGAAATCAAGCAAGCCGAGCCGCAGATCGATTTAGCAAAAGGGGCACTCTATATTGCTTGCGAAGAATATGCAGATCTCGATCCCGATGAATATCTCAATGCATTAGATATCATGGCTGAAGAGGTTAAAAAGCGATTGCAAGACACCTCCTACCCGTTAAAAACTATTCAAATCTTAAATCGCTATCTTTATGAAGATTTACAATTTCAAGGCGATCGCCAAAACTACTACGATCCCCGCAATAGTTTTTTGAATAAAGTCCTCGATCGCCGCATGGGAATTCCCATTACTTTATCTCTCGTTTATCTAGAAATTGCCAAGCGCATTGATTTTCCTATGGTGGGAATCGGCATGCCGGGGCATTTTCTCATCCGTCCGGATTTTACCGATGCGGGAATCTTTGTCGATGCCTTCAACAATGGCGAAATTCTCTTCAAACAAGATTGTGAAGCACTGCTCGAACAAATTTATAACCAACCCGTTAAAATCGAGCCTCGTTTTTTAGAACCCATCACCAAAAAACAATTTTTGGCTCGCATGTTGACCAATTTAAAATTAATTTACCTCAATCGTCAAAAATTGAAGCAAGCCGTTGCGATTGTCGAACGAATTTTGTTGCTTTTTCCCGATAATCTCTCGGAAATTCGCGATCGCGGTTTGCTATACTATCAGTTAGAATTATGGAGTCAAGCCAAATCCGATTTACAATTCTATGTTAATAATGCAACGCCAAGCACGGATACTCGTCAAATTCGCGAAATATTGGATCGCCTCGACTCCATAAATTAACAAATTTTTGAGCATCTAGAGAAGAAACGATTGCAAAAGTTCTAAAACAAAGTTCTAAAACTAAAGTTCTAAAACTAAAGTTCTAAAACGCAAAAATCCATGTGGTGCCGATCGGAGATGGCAAACTCTATCATCACAGTTCGCTCGTCAATAGGATCGGATTACAACTTAGAAGTCAAGTTTTTCGAGGATTAAAACCATAATAATGTAGATTTTTGAGAAAGCGCTAAGATTTGAGAAAGGGATTTTTCCTGCGTTGTTCTTTATTCCCCACTTGCCGATGTGACCATAGAAGCCCGAGTCCACACTTCCCTCCTAACCTTTTTACGCAGTCAAAACGAACCTTACTGGCAGCATCATTTAACCATGGCGCGGTTGGTGGCGCGATCGCTGCGTTTGGGAAATTCGCTCTTATTACAAACGGGATGCACCTCGCAAACCTATTGTTTTAGTTATCTCAGTTCGGCATTATTGTGGGAAAATGCAGCCATTCTCGTCACTCCTCCCATCTGGCAACAGCAGTTGCTGCGAGACCGCATTCCCCAGCTTGCCCGAGGATTAGCTGTCGAAAAAGAAATCTTAATTGGCGATCGCTTTCCCGCTTCTCCCTTCAAAGGTCTTTTACTCGTATCTCCTCAATCTTGGTTGCGAGATCGCCTCTACAGAGAAAATCGCATTCCCGATGGCATTCCCACCCTCATCGATCCTGCCGACGACTGGGAAAATTGGACGAGAGAGGAATTAACCGTACAAATTCGCTCTGAAGATTGGCAAGAACTGCTAGAATATTTTCCCCATTGCCAATCTCTTATCGTCCAAACTCGCGATCGCCTCGCCGAACATTTCTACCAGCGCCCCCGAAATCCTCACAATTGCTACGAAATTTCTGCCGCAGATTCAGAACTTCTGGAGACCTTATTTGTGGAGATAGACGGCGATCGCCTTCCCCCAACATGGCAAAAATTTATTCAGTCTTGGCAAAGAGAAGAACAATTGAAGTGGATATCGGCAACGCAAACGCCATTATCGAAACAAGAGGAAACGCGATGGCAATTTTCCCTCAACATTGCCCCCATCGAAGTCTCTCGCCAACTCGAGGGAGTTTGGCAAAAACAGACCGTGGTGCTGATGGGCGGCTTTCTCGATTGGGATGGGAATGCCCCCATTTATCAGCAGCAATTGGGTTTAGGGGATTTAACCTGCGTGCGGTTTTCTCCCCATCGCCAAAGCGAGTGCATTCAACTGTATATCCCCGATCGCCTGCCCCTCCCCAATACGAAAGAATTTCAAAGCGCCCTCTTACAACAAGTCACCCGCTTGTGTTGCGGAGGAATGCTGGGTCAGCGATATCAGCATCGCCACCAACCCGAGTGGATCGCAACAGTAAAACGCCCCGCGATCGTTGTGGTGGAGGATACCCCCTTAAGAATGCAAGTCGGGGCTGCCTTAGCAGCAGAATTCGGTTCCAAAGTGCGGGTAGAACAAACGGATCTGCCCGAAGATGGCATATTAGTCAGCGGTTGGCAATTTTGGCGATCGCGTCAGGATATTTTACCGACTCCTCAACTCCTCGTGATTGCCACCTTACCTTTCCCTTCCACAGAAAACCCCCTTGTTGCCGCTCGGGTTAACAATTATAAAAGCCGCCGTCAAGATTGGTTTCGCAATTATATGTTACCCGTTGCCCTGCGAGAATTACAGCGTGCGGTCTTGCCTTTGCGAGATGCCCGCGGGGTCGTTGCTCTCTTAGACAATCGCGTTAACCATCGCAGTTACGGTCAGATCGTTTTAGCGGCTTTAGAACCTTTAGCGCGAATTAATTATATCGATTGGTAGACTTGGATTTTAAGCATTCAGCCAGTTGAGCACTTTTTGGTATTCAAAGCGATCGCATTGTTTTTGAATGGCTTCGGCGAGAGAAGAATCGGATTCGCCAATTGCCGCGATCGCCTTGGCAATTTCTTCTAAATCTCCGGTCATCATTGCTTTTTCCAGTTTTTCTTTGAGGGCCTGAGGGAATGCGCTTATTTTTTCTGCAATGGATGCTTGGGTTTCTTCGTCTTGTACTTTTGACCGCTCCTCGATCTCTTCATAGATGTAGCGCACGCCAATATGTTCTGCTATTTTTTTAAAGATATCTTCCTCCCGAAAGGGCTTTCGCATAAAATCATTGCAGCCTGCCGATAAGACTACCGCTTTTTCTTCTTCTAATACACTGGCAGTTAAAGCAATAATGACCGTTGCTTGTCCTTTAATTGTTGCTTTGATTTTCTGCGTGGCTTCATAACCATCCATTACCGGCATTCGCATATCCATCCAAATTAATTGCGGTTCCCATTGCTCCCAAAGTTCTACAGCTTCTCGACCGTTAGCTGCCTCTTTGATGGCAAATCCAAGGGGTGAAAGCAATTTAATTAATAATTTGCGATTGAGAGGTTTGTCATCTACGATCAGAATGCGATAGCTCGGCTGGCCGGGTTCGAGAGCAATAATGCGGCGTTTGGATACTTGACGTTCAATATCGTTTTCGCCAACAATTGTCGCTTCGATTTCAAAGGTAAAGGTCGTCCCTCGGTTCTCTTGCGATTTGACGCGAATATCGCCTCCCATCAGTTGCACGAATTTGCGAGAAATGGGCAATCCCAACCCCGTTCCTTCTTGTGCCTGTTTTCCCGTTTCAGTTTGAGCAAAGGCTTCAAAGAGTCGATCGAGTTCTTCTGGTGCAATTCCCGCTCCAGTATCTTCCACTTCAAAGATAATTTTAGTGGTTGGTTGTGGATTATTTGTCGAACGGGTGACGGGTGACGGGTGACGGGTGACTGACGAGCCAACTCTTACCGATACGCCTCCTTCTGAAGTGAATTTAATGGCGTTATTGATAAGATTGATTAACACCTGACGCAACTTTACTTCATCGGTGCGAATATATTGAGGAATATCGTTCGTTTGCTCGACCAAAAGTTGCAAGTCTTTGGCATCGGCTTTGAGATGGAGCATATCTTCGATATCCCCGAGGAGGCGGTGAAAATCAAAGTTTTTCTGATTGAGGGTAACGCGTCCGGCTTCAATTTTAGAGAGGTCGAGAACGTTATTAATGAGGGTGAGGAGGTGTTCGCCACTGCGATTGATAATTCCCACATTTTCTTGATGCTCTTGGGGCAGGGTTTGGGAGCGAGTCATCACTTGCGCGAAGCCGAGAATGGCATTGAGAGGACTGCGTAATTCGTGGCTCATATTGGCAATAAAAGAACTTTTGGCTTGGTTGGCGACTTCTGCTTTTTCTTTCGCGGTTTGTAACTGTTCGCTAGTCTGCTGAATTTCTTGAAATTTCTGCATTAAGGTTTCTGCCATGATTTGGAAATTGGTAACCAAGGCTTCGATCTCCATCACCGAACGATCCGGCCAGCGCACATTTTCGTATTCCAACAGTTTATCGGGTAAGTTATGGGTTAATCGGGCTAATTGTAGAATGGGTTTGACTAAGCGATAGCTGAGAAGACGAGCGAGAAAGATTGCCAGAACGGCGATCGCGAATAAAATGGTCAGGCTTTTCAGGTAACGTTGTTGCAAAACGGCAAGTTGCGGTTTAGTTGAGGCTTCGACGGCTAATTTCCACTGACTTCCCTCCATGAGGGGAATTTCGCGGATATAAAAAGAATTTTTCCAGACTACCAATGCGGCTTTACCGGGCAAATCTGGCAGCCAGTGATAGGTTCCTGAAGGGAGGACGCGGGTATTTTCCCCCTTAACGCGATCGTAGTCCTGTTGGAATTCTAAATCCTCTCGCGCGGTGGCGATCGCCCTGCCATCCCCAGTCATTAAGGTACTGGGTAAATTAGCGGTTTGCAGCAACTTCGTGAAAAAATTCCGCTCGATGCGAGCGATCGCCATTCCTCCCCGGCCGGTTGCCGTTAAAGCGATTTGGGCTTTTCCATTTTGTTGAATCTCGTGCAATCCCGATTTTGCGTCGGTTTTGCGGTTAAACTGGCTGAGATTGGCGTTGTCGAGGGGAGGAGACGTTGCGATCGCGTTGCCGTTGCGATCGAATAAGTAAACGGCTTCAAAAGCAGGAAATAACGCTCTGGTCAATGCCGTCTGTTCTTGCAAGCGATCGCCCGATTCCTCATCAACTTTTGCTGCCGCATCGGCCAACTTTTGCAATCCTACCGCATTTTGGTCGTACCACATTTGAAACTCGGTCGCTAAGTCCGCTGCGGCAACTTCCAATTGAGAATCGACGAGGGTTTCTTGATAATATTGCATGGCTTCTCGATTATCGAGAGCAATTAAGAATAGGGCGGGAAATAGGACAAAAGCAACGAGAAGATTAATTAATGTCTGTTCAAAAGATTGACTTTGAGTCGCTCTCAGACGAGCCGACCAGCGATATACGGGTAATAAAGAAACAATGAAACTGGCAATTAAGGCATTAAAAATCCCATTAATTGCTTGTTTGATCGTAATAATAATAGCGGAAGATATACCGACACCAAGGATATAATTATAAAATATCCAAACTAAAGGCATCCCAATTAATAGCCAGTAAATGGTATCTAAAAAGAGCATGTTATTGCTTTTCCGGCGCAGTCCCAAACCCACAAAAACGGCTTCCAATACCAAGATAATAAAAGCATAAGGGTGAGACCATGTAAGAATCGTATAAATACCAGCAATGGCAGCGGCCAAGACTCCCCAAAAAATACCATAGAGTTGCAAGACAACGAGAGTTGCAATACTTCCGAAGAGGAACTGAATGGTAAATGCAAAGGGGAGTGAAAAATAATTACCCATCAGTCCTGCAATAATAAGCAGAATAAGGAACGACAGAGAACGAATATTTAAGAATGGCGCGACAATTTGTTTCATTATACTAAATCAACAAGAGAGAGAATTTTTGAGATAATCTTTTTTTGCACCCGGCTATTCTTCTGGGTTTCTAATTTGGTTGCGAATAAGGGTTATAGCGGTAAAGCGATCGCAAATTTCGTCCCTTTCCCCAACTCCGATTCAAACCAAATTTTACCGCCGTGTTTTTCCTCAATAATTTCCCGAGCGATGGACAGTCCTAATCCCGTTCCCTTGCCGACTTCTTTTGTTGTAAATAGATGATCGAAGACTTTATTTTGACTCTGCTCGGACATGCCGATGCCATTATCTTTAATCCAAACGATCGCTCGCTCTTTGTCCGCTTCAATTTCAGTTTTAATGGTAATTTGTTGCGGTTGAAAATGATTGGGATAGTTTTTCGCTTCGTCCAGAGCATCAATCGCATTGGAGAGGAGATTCATAAAAACTTGATTGAGTTTCCCCGGCAGACATTCAATTTCCGGCAATTCTCCGTAATCTTTAATCACTTCGATCGCGGGACGTTCTCCATTATCCTTCAGGCGATGCTTCAAAATCAACAACGTACTATCAATTCCCTCGTGAATATTAAAGTCAACCTTGCGATCGCTATCCCCTCGCGAAAACGTCCGTAAGGAGTTACTAATATTGCGAATGCGAGCGGATCCCGTTTTCATTGAAGCAATCGTTTTGGGCAGATCGTCAATTAAAAAATCCAGATCGATCTCCTCAATATATTCTTGAATTTCTACATCGGGAGCCGGCAATTTATTTTGATAGAGTTGCAAGAGATCGATTAAATCTTGAATGTAACCCAAAGCACAATCAACATTCCCTTCAATAAAACCAACGGGATTATTGATTTCGTGAGCGACTCCGGCAACCAGTTGACCTAATGTCGCCATCTTTTCGCTTTGGACTAATTGTAATTGGGCCTTTTGCAGTTGTTGGAAGCGTTCTTGAAGTTCTTGATTGGCTTCTTCCAAACGTTCGATTGTTTGTTCTAAGATAAGATTTTGTTCTTGAAGCTGTCGATCTTGATCTTCTGTTTTTTCTTGTAATTTTTTCTGAAGTCGATATAAGGTAATATGGGTTTGTACTCGCGCGAATACTTCCTCTGCGTGAAATGGTTTCGTGATATAATCAATACCTCCGGCTTTAAACGCCTCTACTTTATCGAAGACATCATCGAGAGAACTGATAAAAACCACGGGAATGTCCCGAGTGCGATCGTCGGCTTTTAATTGTTTGCAAACCTCATAGCCATTCATGTCCGGCATTTGAATATCGAGTAAAATCAGATCGGGATAGTCGAGATGAATCCCTTGTAATGCCAACGTTCCGCTTGGCATGGGACGAACTTTGTAACCTTGTTTGGAAAGCAATCCTACTAAAAGTTGTAGATTGGCAGGAGTATCATCGATCGCTAAAATATTGCCTTGAGGAAAATTGCTGGGTGTGGGTGTTGAAGCGAGCGACTGTTTTTGAATTATGTTAGGTTTAGATGCTAATTCGATCATGATATTTATGTTTCTTAACAATTGATATTTTATGGATAGAAGAGACGATCTCGTGTAGGAGAAGAACGATCTTCATCTTTAGTATACGGGGAAATTGTGAAAAACTCGTGAAAGTCGTACTTTGTATTTTTACTGATGAATATTGCGATCGTTTTTCCTTATCATTCCTTGACAAGGAAGAGAAATGATAAATTCTGTCCCTTTACCTAATTCCAAATAACAAACGAGGAAACCTTCGCGTTTTTCCGCTATAATGCGATACGAGATTGCCATTTGCCAATCTATCCCTTTTCCCCTGCTTTTAGGAGCAAACCCTTGCTCGAAGATTTTGGCTTGTACTTCCTGACTCCTACTGTTCCCATTTGCAAAAATCCTCACGAAAATACTCTGTTTATCTGCATCGAAATTCTATTTAAATTGTCATGAAATTAGGATACTTTTCTATCTCTATCAATGTTTTTCCAGCATTATTTGCTTCTAAAGCGTCGATCGCATGAGTCAATAGTAAGGGATGTTAACAGTAGCGAATAACGGACCACCGAATTAACTCAAACGTTTTCTTACCTAGCCCCGTGCCGAACCGAATGGCAAGCGCGATCGCCTTGGTTCTCTCGAACAATTCGTACCTCCTACCCAATTTATCAGAGTGTGAGGTGTTTGCTTAGGGCGATTGCAGACATTGTGTTTGGCGGTTGCTTTCTATACTTCTACGAAAGACAGTCTATGCTAATAAATGAGATCGGCGCGATCGCCGTGTTGGCATGGGTTAGGATGACCTGAAGCAACAATTGAGTAATGGGTGCGATCGCGCTCGAAAAGATAGTCGATACCGATGAAGCAAACACCCCCAGTATGAATTGATAAGCGATCGCCAAAGGCATAGGGGACGGTTTCAGCTCATTAGTGCTAACCCGCAATTGATGTGCTTAAACCCAATGCGGCGATCGCTGGGTTAGCGGAGTAGATTGTTTAAGGACTTTTCTCTCAAATTTTGGTAAAATTAACGGGATTTTGATCGCGCCGATCGCGCACTGGAATGGGTCTGCCTTGACGATCGCCAGAGAGAGCCGCCGTAGTTTCTAAGGCTTCTCTGAGTCGTTTGGCCGCATAGATGGACATATCTCTCGGGACGCTAATGCGATCGCGCAGATAGCGCAGAGCTGAATCCGCAGCAGATGGAGGCGAACAGGGTTCTCCCGTTATCATGTAAGTTAGAGCGCAACGCAAGGCTTCATCAAAGAGGCGATCGTCGGCTGGATTAACGCGAATGATATTGTGACGATGCTTGATGACCCGATGCAGCGCTTCCCTTCGAGACGTTTCGGGTTCTGGATATGTCACATCGGGTAATCCCAACCAAGGACCGCGATCGACTCGTTTTTGATTAATCTCAGTTTGAGAGTCTTGGTTAGAATAGCATCCACCCATTTGTGGCGGTAAATCGTGAGCATGGGTATGAAAATCGCTTTGTGTCCCTCGATAGGTGGAACGGGTTTCCATCGCATCAAACCAGCTAGAGAATTTGGGGTTTTCCTCCCGCAATGAATAACCTTTGTAATAGTAAAGGCTAGCATTCATCCGTTCGACATAGGGGGTAAAAACCACATCAACCGTACCAAATTCTTCCAGAAAATAAGGTCCTGGAGTACTGGCTAAAGCGGCTTCAACTTTAGCCACGATCGCAGTAAATTGCTCTCGATTGCGTTGTTCGTCCCTTGGCGATCGCGTGGGGTAACATAACCAATTACACCAGCCGCGAAAGAGTAGGCGTTCTAGCTGGCGTAGGGGCACCGCTTGGCGATCGCCCATTCCCACCCGATTTAACGGGCCAAATGCGTTTTCTAATGCGAATAAGATATCATCGCTTTCTGTCATTAACCGACCGTCCAGTTCTAGCGCAGGAAGCATTCCCGATCGCACCTTTTGCTTATACCACTTTTCTTTCGTTCCATAACAGAACATCGTAACCTTCTCAATACGATACGGAATCTGCTTTTCTTCCAACCACAGCCACACTTTTTGGCAATAGGGACACCAAGCATGATGGTCGCGATAGAGAGTCACTCGCACATCTGATTCTGCTTGTCCAAACAGCCGCAATCTCGCTTGAGAATTGGTCGGCCCGTTCGTCGTATCTCGCTCAAATGTGGCGTGTTGTTGGAGTTCTTCCCAACTCAAAGACAAAGATTTGGTCGATCTCATCCGTTACTCCAGAAAAGCAAAAGCGTTCAACGATAGATGCTATACCATTTCAGGATACAATTTCTACTCTTTTACAGCGACACGGGAGAGCGATCGCTAATTTCAGTTCCATAACCAACAAGATGTTTACCGAATGCGATCGCAGACATTGGGTTTTGCGATCGCTTTCTATACTTCCATCAAAGACCGATAAGTGCGATTGCCGATCTTCGAGTAGCGCGATCGCTGCGTCAGTATAAGTCAAGATTTCCCGATTAAGTAATGGGCGCGATCTCGCTTGAGTTGAGATTGAGCTGTTTTAACTTTGCCAACCCACTACACCTCGAAAAAGAATTTTAAATCAAAAAGTTCAGAAATTCTTCTTGGAAATCGTCTTGTTTACAGAAGCAGCTTACAGGCGAACGTCTTCGATAAACAGATTATCTAGTATTTAAGGTAGTTATCGTGAGCAAATTGACAGTTCAAAACGCAACAAAGGAAGAAGTCACTGTATTCCTGACATTCGGTGTATCAGGACCAGTCTGTCCGACTCCAGCTAGTGTAGATGATTTTCCGATTCTCTCATCTATTCCGGGAAACCCACTGCAGGGGAAATTCTCTTTGGCTGCCGGCGCAACCCAAGAGTTCGATCCGAAGGGGAAATGTTTCACCGGCAATGTTGGATTTTTCATTGCACCGCAATGTCCTATAGCAGGAGCCGACTTCCATCTGGGAAAGGAAGGTACAAATATTGGCGAGTTTACCTTGAACGTAACTAAAGGTGAGGAGGCCTTCGATATCAGCTGCGTAAATGGAGTCAACTGCTGGATGAAGATGAGTGTAACCGGGACGGGTTGGTCTTATGGTTCGAACAATACACCCATCAACTCGATTGAAAATAAAGCGTTGCAGCATAATCAGGGAAACCCTGGCGTCTACCCAGTCAACTGCACTGACTGCATACGGTTGCTTGGCGCTTCGCCATGTCCCAGTCTGCCAATAGGACCGGCACAAACCGAGCGTATCTGCAACATCGAACGCCCCGTACAATCCGGCTCGGATGATACCCTCACTGTTACGCTCCAAGAAGGCCGTCCACCATCTTGAGCGGGTAAAGGTTTTTCTTCCCTCTCCTAAGAATCCTGCGTGACAGTCTCCCATCACACGGCTCAAGCCTTGCTTCAAACCTTTGACTTAGGTTTAGAACGTTTCTCTGCCTATAGCAAGTCCATTTGAGTTGTAAACAAGCAAGTCAGCAGTGGCAAGGGTTTCAGCCTGCGAGGCATTCACGAATCAATTAGTTTTGCTATAGCCCCGTGCTCAAGCAAATAGCTTGGCGATCGCGCTCAACTCTCCCAAAAAATTTGTAGTAGAAACGATCGCGATCGCGTTTAACTCGCAGGTAACGAAACGATAAATTCGCTTCCTTGACCCAATTGAGAATGACACGTTAAGATGCCCTCGTGTTTTTCCACAATTTGACGGGCGATCGCTAATCCCAATCCCGTCCCTTTTCCAGTTGATTTCGTTGTAAAAAATTGCTCGAATATTCGTCCTTGAATTTCCGTCTCGATGCCCACTCCATTATCTTGAATTTGAATGCAAACTAACTTTTCACCATGATTCACTTCCATCCGAGTAGAAATATTTAATTGCGGCGGTTCTAGATTGTTTTTAATATTGTCGCGATCGTGCCAATATTTACTATCAATCGCTTCGAGGGCATTAATCAGTAAATTCATGAAAACTTGATTTAATTGAGCGGGATTGCAATAAATTAACGGTAAGTCTCCGTAGTTTTTGCCGATCTTGATGCGTTCGCGATGGGAATTTGCCTGCAAGCGATAAGACAATAATGTTAGAGTATCGTTCAAACCCTCGTGAAGATCTGCGGGTTTCCATTCAGCCTCATCGAGCTTGGAAAACGAACGCAAAGAAACAACAATGCCTTTAATCCGCTCGGTTCCAGTTCTCATCGACTCCAACAAATCGCAATAATCTTGTTTGAGAAAAGATAAATCGATTTGTTCTCGCCAATCCACGATCGCGGCAGGGGGATCGGGATATTGACGTTCGTATAATTCGAGAAGATGCAGGATCTCTTGATGATATTGAGCGGCATAATTGAGATTGCCATAGATAAAATTAATGGGATTGTTCACTTCATGAGCGATTCCCGCCACCAACTCTCCTAAAGTCGAGAGTTTTGAGTCTTGAATTAATTGGAGTTGTGCTTTTTTAAGATTGATATGAACTTGAATGCGTGCTAAAAGTTCGGCACAATCAAAAGGCTTGGTAATATAATCGACTCCTCCGATTTGTAAGCCCTTAACCTTATTGAGAGTATCCGAGAGAGCAGTGATGAAAATAACGGGAATATGCTCGGTATTGGGGGCGGCTTTGAGACGGCGACAGGTTTCAAAACCATCGATACCGGGCATTTGGATATCGAGCAGAATTAAATCGGGCTGATAGTGTTGTAAGCGTTTGAGAGCGCGTTCGCCATCGATGGCCGTTGCGACAGCGTATCCCGCACCGCGTAAAGTTTCGCCGATTACTTGTAAATTGGCGGGGGTATCGTCAACGGCTAAAATATGTCCCTTATTTGACATTACTATTCCCTTGGATAAGGTTACTCTCGGTTTAAATATTGTTGCAATAATTCCTCAATTTCTTCAATTTTAAACTCTCGGGCCAGTTCGAGAAGGGGAGCGGCAAACTCTTGATAGCAACTATCCCACGTTTCAATTCGATCGCAGATTCCATCGGGATCGGCTTGGTGGGCGATCGCCAGCAAGGCTTCGAGCTCCTCAACCATGGGAACGAGGATGCCATCCCCGTCTTCGCATCGTCCGTTTCCTTGGAAAAGTTCCGATTCCTCTTGCACTTCGTAAAGCCATTCTAAATCCAGACAGTTGGAAAGTATGGCAAAGAGGGCTTTAGCATCGACGGGTTTGGCCAAAAAGCGATCGCCGCCGCCATCGAGGGCCTTTTGTTGGTCGGCTTGAGATACGGATGCAGAGGAGACCACAATCGTATAATGCTGCAAGTCCTCGGCGGTACGAATGCGTTGAATCAACTCAAAACCGTCCATCACGGGCATCACCAAGTCGGTAATCACTAAATCCGGTTGTTGTTCCCGCAGGATTTTTAACCCTTCTTCACCATTTTCTGCCTCAATCGTTTTCAATCCAAGGGGTTCGAGGAGATTGGACACGACGGCTCGATTTTCCCAACGGTCGTCAACGATCGCAATGGTTCGGCGTTTTCCTGCATAGCCGATAATGCGATCGCTGCCTTCAATCCCTCTCTGGTATTGAGCCCAATCATCCACCAGGGGGAATTCAAGGAAGAAAGAGAAGTCGCTGCCTCGACTCGGTTCGCTTTTAACCTCGATTTTTCCCCCCATCAGACTGACAATGCGTTGAGAGATAGCAAGTCCCAATCCGGTTCCTTCCCCTTGTTTTTGGACATCGCCGACCTGCTCGAAGGCTTCAAACAGTTTTGCAATATCTTCTTTGGCAATCCCCACCCCCGTATCGCTGGCTTGAAAGAGTAGGGTAGCTCGGCTCTCAGAGATATCGATCGCATCCACCGAGAGCGTCACCGAACCGCGATCGGTAAATTTGATGGCATTCCCGAGCAGATTGAGCAAGACTTGTCGCAGTCGCTTTTCATCAGCGGATACGCCCCCCGGGAGACGGGAACTCGCGTGATAGACAAACTCGAGCCCTTTGGCTTCGGCTCGGACTTTACACATCTCTACCACGCTTTGCAACAGGGAAGGGAGATAGAGGGGGTTCGGCACTAATTCCAATTTGCGCGCTTCAATTTTCGAGAGATCCAAAATGTCATTAATCAGACCGAGCAAGTGCATGCCGCATTGGTGAATGATATTGACCCCATCGCGTTGTTTTTGACTGGGGAGCTTGGCGCGGGCTAAAATTTGAGCGTAGCCGAGAATGCCGTTGAGGGGAGTGCGCAATTCGTGGCTCATGCTGGCGAGGAATTCGCTCTTGGCGCGATCGGCTGCCTCGGCAACTTCTTTGGCCTGCTGTAACTCCATCGTGCGTTCGGCGACGCGATCTTCGAGTTCGGCGAAGGAAGATTTAAGTTGAGCGGCCATGCGATCGAAGGCTTTTCCCAACCTTTCGAGTTCGTCGATGCCGCGAATTTCCATAATGCGATCGAGTTCTCCCCCCGCGATGGCTTCGCTGGCTTGTTGCAGGGCGAGGATGGGGCGGGCAATCCAGCGCGAGGTATACAGTCCCAAGGCGATCGCGACACCCAAAGCAGCCAGACAAAGCAGAATGGTGGTGCGGGTATTGGCGTTAATTTGGGCAGTAAAGTCCGATTCCGGGATGGCGACGACCACCAGCCAATCCAAACCATATTCGTCCTGCCAAGGCTTGACAGTCACATAATGGCGTTCTCCCTCAATCGCAAGGTCGAGGTCTCGTTCGGTTGCAATCGATGAGAGTTCTCCAAAATGCTGCTTCATCCCCTCGGCGATCGCCCCCACCACGGGCTCGGGATAATCGAAGACGCTATAGCGCTCGTATTTCTCATTGACGATGGACTGCTCGTTAGAACTGCCGATCAAAAGACCATCTCGTTCGAGAACGAAGAGTTGAGCCGAAGGACTCAGTTCGATTTCTTGTAAGAACTCGCTGACATCGGCAAGAAGCAAGTCGATATTCATAACTCCGAGCAGTTCGCGATTGTCATCAAACAATGGCACGCCAACAGAAATGGGGATATAGCCTTCAAAGTCTTCCAAAACAAAAACATCGCTCCAAACCGTCTTGCCGGCCTTGGCTGCATCGATATACACGCCGGCGGTTTTGGGATCGAAATCCGTCACGTCGAGCAGCTCTACTTTATTGCCCTCCTCGTCGGCCCGATAGGTATAGTCTTTAATATCTCCGCCAGGATGTTGCGTAATGACAATATCGTAACCTTTAAACCATCGCCCCGCTCCCGCTCCGGTGTTGTCTTGCAGGTAATAGCCCGTAAAGCTAAATTGCGGGAACACTTGCGACTGTTTCCAAAAGTAACGTCCGGTGCTTTCAATGTCCCCGAGATCGAGCAATCCCCGTTCGATCGCATCCAAATTCAGTTGCAGGATTTGATGGGGCAATGCCAGGTAGCTGTCAAGACGGCGATCGACGCGGGATACGGCTTCTCGTTGCAAGCGCTTGGCAAGATCGTTAACAGCCTCTCGACCATTCCGGAGGGAGAGATATCCCGTTAATCCGACTGCTGTAAAAATTTGCAATACGAAGGGAACGACTAATACCCATCGTAAAGGGACGCGCCGGATGAATTGATTCCCTCGGGAGGACTGGGAAGAAACGCTCTGTTTAACCATTTGCAATTGAGCCAAAATGAATGATAAATGAACAATTCATCACCGATAGCATCGGCACGATCTGGGTTGAAGATTGTTGTAATTGTGCTGATGTTTCTACTATGCCCAATTTATGCGCTAAAACAATAATTGCTTCAACAATTTTTTCAGTCAGTTTATAGGAATCCATGCAGCAACAGTAAAGTAATTTAAGCATTCTCGACGAGTTAAAACTTCAGTATAAGTTCGGAAAAATATGCTGGCAATAAAGTTCTTGCTCAAAGCACCTTCGAGAAGCGATACAATCCGATAAAATCGAGACTCGATCGCTCGGTTTCCGGTCATCGCACCCTATAAAATTGAAGTAATCGTATCGGCAATTGTAACATGAGTAATTCTTTGCTGTTGCAGTAAATTATCTAAGTTGATATAGGTAGAAAGTATTAAATTCTCCCTTGCTGCGAACCCCCACAATTCTCTCTTTAAAGGAAAGTAGTAACGCGATCGTTAGAATCGTGACAAAAGTAGGATGGGCGATCGTGTTGTTGACTTTTGAGCATTTCTCCACTATCTGATGTAACAATCTCGTTTGGCTAGAATAGCGATAAGATGCGGGACGATATCCCGCTCTTAAAAAGAGGAGAATTTTACGCGGAGGCTTCGCAAGGCAGATCGATCTCAAAAATTGAACCCTTGGGAAAGTTATCTTTAATATTGATTCGACCCTGATGAGCCTCGACAATTGTCTTACAAAATGCTAATCCCAAGCCAATCTGAGAGATATCTTCTATCGCATTACCCACCTCATATTTCTCAAAAATTTTCTGTCGTAATTCAACGGGAACCCCCGGACCGAAATCAGCCACCCGAATCTTGAGCTGACTCGGAGAAAGAACTTCTAAACTCGCAGTAATTTGGCTGTTTTTTGGGGAAAACTTAATGGCATTGGAGAGAAGATTATCTAAGGTTCGATGCAGCATTGTCTTGTCTAGAGAAACAACGCAACTCGATTGTTCCGACGACACTTGAATTGCGATCGACTGATTCTTTTGGGCGGCAATTGCTTTAAATCCGGAGGCAACCGACCGGAGCAATTCACAAAGATCGAATTCTGTATAGTTCAAAGCCAGTTTGCCCGATTCAATGAGAGAAATTTTCAAGAGATCGTCGACCAACATTTGTAAATTCTGTACGGCTGTATTAATTCCAGCGAGGGTCTGTGGATGTTTGTCTTGAGGATATTTGGGGTTATTCAAAAGGTGTATTCCTAAAACAATACCGTGCAGGGGGTTACGCAAATCATGAACGATCGTCTCGACCATATCCTTCCGCAGTTCGAGGAGGTTTTGCAATTCATCGTACTGTTGTTTAATTCGCAACATGGATTGAACCCGCGATCGCAGTTCGACCGAGTTGATGGGCTTACCGATAAAATCATCGGCTCCAGCCTCGAGACAGCGTGCCAAATCTGCTTTCGAATTGAGAGCGGTGACCATGATGATAGGAAGGTTGTGCCATTTAAGATTAGCCTTGAAGCGCTGACAGGTTTCGATTCCATCCAACCCCGGCATCATCACGTCTAACAAAATAACATCCGGTCGAACGCTATCGATCGTCCGAAGTGCTTCCTCGCCACTGGCAGCATAGAACAGAAGATAGTCCCGATCCGAGAGTAAAGTTTCAATGACATCGAAGTTATTGGGATCGTCATCCACCACAAAAATAATAGGTGTTTTCATGCCGTTACTACCTCATTGGTTAACAATTTTTGAATAGATAAAACTAACTGTTTGAGTTTGACGGGTTTGCTGAGATACATATTGGCCCCTGCTGCCAGACAGCGCTCTCGATCGCCTTCCATGGTGAGTGCCGTCAGTGCAATGATGGGAACGCGAGCCAGATCCGGATCTTGGCGAATGCGTTCGATGGCGCTCAACCCATCCACGCCGGGCATTTGAACGTCCATGAGAATGAGATTGGGAGATCGATCCCGAGCCATGTCGATCGCGGCTTGCCCGTTTCTGGCAACTTGAAGGCGATACCCTTTGGCTTGTAAATAGCTCGAGAGGGTACCGATATTCGCATCGTTGTCTTCGGCCAAGAGGATGAGGGGGGCGACAGGAGACCGGACGGGAGCAGTCAAATCCGTCGCAGACGCATCTTCTAATACCGGAGAAAGACTCACGGAGGTAGAATAGGGCAGCTCGATAGCAAAGCAGCTGCCAATCCCCATCTCGCTCGTGACGGTCGCCCGGCCGCCGTGGAGATCGACAATCTGTTTGACCAGGGCCAAACCGAGGCCAGTACCTTCATATTGTCGATTGAGGGCGCTGTCAATCTGTACAAAAGGCTGAAACAGTTTTTTGATATCCTCCGGGGCAATCCCAATCCCCGTATCCGTCACGGCAAAACGCAGGGTGTTTTGGCTGCGAGTTTCGCCAGACGGTAACGGCACGACTTCAAGGGCAATCTGCCCGCCTTCGGGGGTAAATTTCACGGCATTGTTCAGTAAATTGATCAAAACCTGACGCATCCGCCGTTCGTCAACGGTAATATCCGGTAAGTTTGCAGGAACGTTTAGATGTAGTTGAATGCTTTTTTTCTGAGACTGTTGCTTGATAAAAATCAAACTGGATTGGCACAGATGCTCTATGGCGACGGAGGAATATTCTAGCTCGACCCGCCCCGACTCGATCTTGGACAAGTCGAGAATGTCATCAATCAGTTCGAGTAGGTGCGACCCACTTTGTTCGATGGTTTCAAGGGCTTTTTGTTGCATTGCGTTCGCCGGGCCGAAAACCTCCTCTTGCAGCCCCTCGGCCATTCCCAGAATCGCCGTGAGGGGGGTTCGCAGTTCGTGACTCATATTTGCAAGGAACTCGTCTTTCAAACGAGTGGCGCGGGCGAGTTCTTGATTGCTCCGCTGGAGTTGCGCTTCTGCTTGCTTGCGATCGCTAATATCGATATTCGTGCCGATGGCACGGGTTAATTGCTTCTGTTCGTCCCACTCGACTAATGCCGTAGAAAAGATATGCCGAATCGTACCGTCGGGTCGTCTAATTCTATATTCATGAGTCAAACGATGTTCGCCGTTTTCTGCAACATGCTTGGCCTCGGCTAAATCCTCGGGATGGACGCATCGTTCCCAATCTTTGAGAGTCCCGCCAAAATCTTCCGAGCGCACCCCATAGATGGCAAACATGACCTCATCCCAAGAGAGGACATCATTTTGATAGTCATATTCCCAAATGCCGATGCAAGCCGAGAGAATCGCCAATTCCAACCGTTCTGAAAGCCCTCGCAATTGTTGTTCGGATCTTTTGCGATCGCTGATATCCAGCACGACTCCATCCCAAATCGTATCGCCATTAGCCAGCCGTTCCGGGCGAGACATCGCTTGGACCCAGCGAAGTCCCTTTTGCGGTAAGAGCAGCCGGTATTCGCTGGTAAAAGGCTGCAAAGTCTCGGCAAACACCCGCACTGCCGCATCGACTCGGGCAATATCCTCGGGGTGAATTCTCTCTCGCAAACAGGCGGCATTTTGGAGAACGGCTTTGGGTTCGAGTTCAAACATCTCGCGAATTCGAGAACTAACATAAGTATACTCGTTGCGGCCGTCGGCATGCACGACATGGCGATAAATCGTTCCCGGTATATTTTCGGTCATGCGTCGGAATTGAGCCTGAGCGTCTTGCAGGGCTAATTCTGCTTCTTTGCGATCGGTGATATCTGTCAGGGTGCCGACGTAGCCGATGATTTGCCCCTCCGCATCCCGCTCGGCCGCGGCCTGTCCGTAGACCCACACGATCGTCCCATCGGAATGTTGAAACCGATATTCAAGCTGAAAGGGGCAATTTTCTCGGGCGGCGCGATACCATTCGGCGACAATGCGATCGCGATCGTCGGGGTGCAATCCTTGTTGCCATCCTTCCCGAGCGGCTGTTTCCGAAGCGAGACCGGCCATCTGACACCAGCGATCGTTGACGTAAATGCAATGTCCGTCAGTATCGGTGCGGAAAATTCCCACGGGAACGGTGGCCGCTAAACTGGCGTAACGGCGTTCGCTGGTTTGGAGGGCTAATTCTATACTTTTGCGCTCGGTAATATCCACGTTCAAGCCAATCATTTTCACCAGTTCGCCGGCCTCATTTTTTTGGCCGATGATATTGGCGTAAATAAAGCGAACCTCTCCATGGGGACGAACGATCCGATACTCCGTGGCGGCTACTCCTCGTTTGCGGAGTGAGGTGGCTTCTTGCTGTACCGCGCGAGCCAGATCGTCGGGATGAACGCGTTTGCGCCAATCTTCACCTCGACCGGAAAAATCCTCGGGGGCGATACCGTACAGGGAAAACATGCGATCGTCCCAAATTAAGCGATCGCTCGCCGCATTCCACTCCCAGATGCCGATTTTTGCGCCTTCAAGGGCAAGCTCGAGGCGTTCTGACAGGGTTTTCAACCGTTCTTCTGCCTGCCTGCGTTCGGTAATGTCAACGACCGTCCCGACATAACCGAAGACCCGTCCGGTCGTATCTCGTTCGGCAACGGACTGAGCGTACACCCAACTCACCGTCCCGTCGGGACGTTGAAATCGACACTCGAGCTGGATGAGGCAATTCTCTTGTACGGCGCGATACCACTCGGCGGCAATGCGATCGCGATCCTCCGGGTGCAATCCCTGTCGCCATCCCTGTCCGGCGGCCTCTTCTGGGGTCAGTCCCGCGATTCGACACCAGCGCTCGTTAACGTAAAGACAATTGCCAAGGGCATCGGTGCGGAAAATTCCCACCGGTGCGGCGGCGGTGAGGGTGGCATAGCGGCGTTTGCTCGCTCGGAGTTTCTCTTCTGCGACTTTGCGATCGCTAATATCGACGACGACCCCCACCAGTTGCGAGTCTAATGAAGACAGATGGGGGCGCGTGCGTCCCCAGACGGCAAGCCAACGGATTTCTCCATCGAGGCGGCGAATGCGGTATTCGATCTGATAGGGCGCTCCAGTCTCAAAGGTGGCGGTAATTGCCGCCAGTACCCGATCGCGATCGTTAGGATGAATCATATCAATAAAAGTGTCGCGATCGCCCGGAAATGTACCGGCTTCAAAACCAAAGATTTCTTGCGCCCGTTCCGACCAAATGAGCTTGCCCGTTGCCACAGAGCAACTCCAAGTCCCCATTTTGGCAGCATCCAAGGCCAGGGCGAGACGCAATCGTTCTTCTTGCAGGGCGTTTTCAGCGCGTTTGCGATCGCTGATGTCGCGCACCCCGACGACGATCGCCGAGCGGTTGCCTAAAGTGACCTTACGTGCGGAAACTTCCGAATCAAAAAGGGAATTGTCAAAGCGTCGATGTTTCCATTCAAATTGCAGTTTTGCTCCCGCGATCGCTGGTTTGAGGAGTTCTGGAAGATTTTCGGGGGGAGAATCTGGCGCGGATAGATCGGCGATCGGGGTCGCCAGAATTTGTCCCCGCGTCGCGCCGAAGAGTTCTAAGGCCCGATTATTGACATCGAGAATGCTGCCATCCAAATCGTGAATAAAAATGCCGTCGTAAACATTGTTAAAGATGGTGCGTAAATCTCGTTCGGAGCGCACGATCTCTCGAGTGCGTTCTTCCACGCGTCGTTCTAAATCCCGATTCAATTGTTCTAGGGCGGTTTGCGCGCGCTGGCGCTCGAGTTCGGCAGCAGCGCGGGCGGCAAACACTCGCAGGATTTGCTTCGATCGCTCCGGGTCGGGGAGGGGCTGGTGAGAAAGGATGCAAAGGGTGCCGATTTTGCGGCCTTGGCGATCTTGCAGGGCCACTCCCATGTAACTTTCGACCCCCATCGCCGCCAGCCCGGTATTGTGAGGGAAGCGATCCGCCACATCGCGATCGCAGTAGTACGCGCCTCTCTGAAGGACAATTTCGCAGATGCGTCCTTTGAGAGCGACGGTATCGGTGGGAAGATATTTCCCATCTTTCCACGCGGCCAAAAGCTGCAAGCGATCGCCCTCCACGACTTCGGTCACAGAGGCTTGGGAGGCGTTGAGGGCTTCGGCGATGTGACGGACGAGGCCGGGGAAAAAGTCCGGACCGATTAATGCGGCCGTACCGGCGATGAGGTTTTGCAGGGCAATTTCCGCACGCTGGCGCTCGAGTTCGGTTGCGGCACGGGCGGCAAACACCCGCAAGATTTGCTCGGCATGCAGGGGATCGGAGAGAATCTGGCGGTGGAAAATGCAAAGCAGTCCTATTGTATTGCCTTGGCGATCGTACAGGGCCACCCCCAGATAGCTCTTGGCCGCCATCTTCGCCAGTTCCGAACAGGTCTGGCAGGGTTCTAATTCACAGTAGTAAGCGCCGCGATCGTATACTTCCTCGCAGGGGGTAGCGAGAAGGGATAGGGATTTGCAAGGAATGCGCTCGCCGTCGCCATAATAGGCGAGGGTGATTTCTTCATCTCCCACTCGCTCCGCCATGAGGGCGTGGGATACGCCAAGGGCTTCTGTCAGGTGACGGACGAGGAGGGGAAAGAAATCCGCTCCATTGGTCACGGCAGTCCCGGAAATTAGATTGTGCAGGGCAGTTTCGACGCGCTGGCGCTGCATTTCTGCGGCGGTGCGACTGGCGAAGATTTCGAGAATTTGCCGGGCGCGTTCTGGGTCTCGCAGGGGTTGGCGATCGAAGATGCACAAACTTCCCAAGACTTGCCCTTGGCGATCGCGCAGGGCTACCCCCAGATAGCTCTCGACTCCCCGTTCTCGATGGGGATTGTTGGGAAAGCGATCGCTCAGGCCGCGAGAACAATAATAGGAGTATTCGGTCGCGAGTTCGACGCAAGGCGTTTCCGGTAAATTGTAGGTAAAATTGGGTTGCAGTTCGCCATCAACCATAAAAGCAATACTTTGTAATTCTTCGCCAACAAATTGAGTAATTAGGGCGATGGGAACGTCAAGCGCCGTACTGATGTGACGAACGAGGGCGGGAAAAAAATCTTCGCCAGTAGTGGCGGCAGTTCCTTCTACCAGTTTGTTGAGAGCGGCTTCAGCAGCTTTGCGTTCGGTAATATCGGTCAGGCTGCCGATATATCCGGTCAAGTTGCCTTCAAGGTCGAATTCTTCAACGGCTTGCACGCTCAACCAAACGACGTTACCGTTGCGATGCAGAAAGCGACAGTCGGTTTGATAGGGCATCTGTCGGTTTTGTGCGGCTCGATACCATCCTTGGAACACCCGCTCTCGGTCATCGGGATGTAGCGTTTTTGCCCATCCTTCTCCCGAGGCTTCTGCTGGGGTGAGACCCAGCATTTTGCAACAACTGGGATTGTTATAGCGGCTGTTGCCTTGGGGGTCGGTGAGAAAAATTCCGGTGGGTAACATATCGGCAAGCATGGCGTAACGCCGTTGACTCGCCCGCCATTCCCGTTCCACCAGTTTGCGCTCGGTTACATCGGTGGTAAAGCAGCGCGTGTGAATGAATTCTCCGTCTCGATAAAAGACATTAGAATTAATTTGTACGTAGCGAATCGAGCCATCTTTGCAACGCAAGCGCGCCTCGTAATTTACTAGGGTTTCATCGTTGGCGAGACGGGTGAGAATATCGGCAATGACTTCGGGATCGGCGTGAAACTTGGCAATCGGCTGCCCGATATATTCCTCGCGATCGTACCCCAAGAAATCTAATTCCATTTGATTGGCCCAGATAATCGTGCCAGTTTTGTCAACCCAATGCAATGAGATGGCTGCATTCTCGACATAGTCGGTCAGTTCTTGCTGGCTTTGTCGCAGGGCTGAGGTTCGTTTCTCCACTCGTCGTTCTAAGTTCTGGTAAAGTCTTGCGTTTTCGAGGGAGATGGCGGCTTGGGTGCAAAGAAAGTTGAGAACGAGGATGCGATCGCGGGTAAACACCCCCGGAATCGAGCTATTACTGGCGTACAAAATACCGGCCAACTGCCCTTGATGCAGTAAGGGTAAGCAAAGAAGACTTTGGGGCGGGTGCTGGAGGAGGTAGGGATCGCTAAGGAGCAAGTCCGTTTTGCCGTTGTCGATCGCCAAGATTTCCTTGGTGTTTTTAACATACTGAATCAGCTTGACGGGCAAATCGTTGCGACCCTCGAGGAGATCGCGATCGAGTTCGACATTCTCGGCAGTGGCGATCGCTTCCACCCGCCATGCCCCTTTCTCGTCGGGAAGAATGAGAGCGCAGCGATCGCTTCCCGAATTGTGCCAAAGAATGCAAGTCAACTGACGTCGCAATTCACTGAGTTCGACGATCTCGGCCAGTGTTTGCGAGGCTTTCAGGATACTGGCAAAATCGAACGCTTGCTCGATTTTGCTGCTGGAACTGCTCGAATGAGTCGAGATATCGGGCGCGGTAACGGCTGTTAGAGCGTCCAACACTTCTCCCGCTCCTGCGGGAGGCTGCAAAATGGGGTGCAGGAGTTGAGGATAGCGAGTTTCTAAGCGAGCGACCTTGGCTTTGGCTCCCCAGCGAAGGTAGCCATAGTAAGCCTCTTGCATATAAACTGCGGCAATTTTTTCTTTGCCGTTCGGACTTCGGCTTCCCTCAGTCGAACCCCGAGGGCAGTCGAGACCCCAGTCGAGGTAGAATTTGGCAGCGAGTTCGTTGGCCAGGCTCTCATCTTGGATGTACTCATTGTCTTTTGCTCCGGCGATGGCGCGATCGTAAAGTTCCATTGCTGCTAATTTATCGCCCAGAATTCGCTGCCGTTCGGCCTCCACTAGATCCGCCCGATGCTGATAGTTCATGGGAGCATTATCCGCCCAGATCTTGAGGCGATCGCTCCAGAATTGAGCCATCTCAAAATGTTTCCTTTTGCGATCGTTCGTCGTGACCTCTGCTGCCGCTAAATGAGTTAGGCTTGTCAATAATGCAAACTCTGATAAAATCGGAAAACCGGCAATCGAATCGATGTATTTCTCACCTTCTTTAGCTGCATTAATAGCTTCAGAATCTTCAGATTTGGGATCGTCAAGGAAATCGACTCCCAGCAATTGTAAGCACGCCAAGCTAGCATGGATGCCCTCAATAAATTCGTTTTTAACGGCGTAGGCTTGCAGTTGGGTTTCAGAGACAGAAATTTTATCTAACAGACTAGAAGCACGATCGAGAACGGTATTTTCGAACCGTTCCATCAATAGTTCCAGTCCGAGATTGAGATGACCGACAATCTCAAATATTTTTTCTTCTCTCTGTGAATTTGCTGTTTTTTCGAGCAATAGCCGACCGATATTCAAATGAGTTAAAGATTTTCGGTTTTCTGGAATCAGAGTATAAGCGGCTTGTTGGACGCGATCGTGCAAAAAACGGTAATGAACGAGCACCTCATCCATTGTTTCGAGCTCCCGCTCTTCTCCCTGAAAAAACTTGTAGGTTTCGTTTTCTGGAATGACTAAACCCACTTGGAGCGATCGCCATAAATTGGCGGCTGCTTCTTCTCGATCTTGTTCGCAAACTATCGCCAAGGTTTCGAGATCGAACCGATTCCCCATGCACGCGGCAATTGTCAACGCATTTTGCGTCTTTTCTGGCAATTTCCGCAGTCGTCCCACCATAAACGCCACCACATCATCCGTCAGAGCCAGTTGTCGCACTCGGGTTAAATCGCACTGCCAGTAACCCCCTTTACGCCCTCCTCTCTTAATAAGGGGAGATTGAGGGGGAATAAACGAAATCCAGCCATCGACCTGCAATCCTTGTAAAAACTGGGTGGCAAAAAACGGGTTTCCTCGGGTCTTTTGATAGACCAATTGCGAGAGAGACCGGGCGATCTCCACCGAACAGTGCAGGCTATCGGCAACGAGGCGATCGATATCTCTTTCTCTCAACGGCTCTAGAGTTAGAGTCTTGATAACGGCCTTCTGTTGGTGAATTTCCTTTAAGGTCAGCATCAGGGGATGAGCGGGACATACCTCATTATCTCGATATGCTCCCAACACCAGCAGGTAATCCAATTCATCCTCCATCAAGTGCTGCAAGAGTTTCAACGAAGCGGAATCCACCCATTGCAAATCGTCGAGGAAAATGACGAGAGGATGCTCTCGAGTAGCGATCGCCCGGATCAATTTACCAAAGAGCAAATTGAAGCGATTTTGCGCCGCACTGCCGGAAAGTTTGGGTACGGGAGGCCGAGCTCCGATAATGCGCTCTAATTCCGGGATGACCTCAATAAGAACTTGTCCGCTCTCTCCCAACGCTTCGATGAGGCTAGTTTGCCAGCGAACCAACGCACGATCGGATTCTCCCAACAATTGCCCCATGAGGCTGCGAAAGGCTTGCACGAAGGCTGAGAAAGGAATATTGCGATTGAATTGGTCGAATTTGCCTTTGATGAAATAACCGTGCTGTCGGGTGATGGGTTTGTGAACTTCATTGATGAGTGCTGTTTTGCCAATGCCGGAATAACCCGCTACTAGCATGAGTTCGACGTGGGAAGATGAAGAAGCAGGGGAAGATGGGAGAATTTGTAAACGACTTTCTCCCGATGCTCCCCCACCAGAAACTCGTTCAAAGGCATCGAGAAGCGATCGCACTTCTTTTTCCCGTCCGTAGAGTTTTTCGGGAATGAGAAAGCGATCGCACCAATCTCGCTCTCCTAACGTAAATTCAGCAACCTTGCCCCGATCCTGCCATTGAGTCCGACACCGTTCGAGATCGTGCTTGAAACCCGAAGCACTTTGATAGCGGTTTTCTGCATTCTTGGCCATCAATTTGGCAACGATCGCCCCAACTGCTGGCGGTACTTCTCGATTAACCCGTTCCAAAGCAGTTGGCACTCGGGCGATGTGGCAATGAAGCAATTCTAAAGGATCTGTGCTGGCGAACGGCAGTTCTCCGGCAAGCAATCGATACAGGGTTACCCCCAAAGCGTAAAAATCCGTCCGATAGTCGATTCCCCGATTCATGCGTCCGGTTTGTTCTGGCGCCAGATAAGCCAAAGTTCCTTCCAAACTTCCGGGACTCTGGAGTTCTCGCGTCTCTTTGGGCAGCAGCGAGGCAATACTAAAGTCAATCATCTTGACTTGTTTGGAGTCGGGACGAATGAGAATATTGGCTGGTTTGATGTCTTTGTGGACGACCCGATGCCGGTGGAGTTCGCTCAAAATGGCGGCGAGTTCGATGGCAATGTCGAGAATTTCGGCAAGGGCGAGGGGATGCCGATCTATGTATTCTTCTAAAGAAATGCCTCCAAAATCTTCCATCACCAACCCGTAACTATTCTTCCAAGGTTTTAGGCCCAGGGGGCGAACGATCCCCGCGATCGGGAGATTTTTGGCGATCGTGTATTGGTTGCGAAATCGCACCAATTCCTCGAAACTCGGATACTCTCGAGGGAGGACTTTAATGACTGCGGATTGCCCGGTTGCCGTTTCCAGCGCGCGAAATACCATTGTCCGGTTGCCTTGATAGATGAGTTCGACAAAGGTATAGCCTGGAAGTTGTAGTGAGAGGGGAGATGGCGGGTTAGCAGGACTGGTCATGATGTTGAGGAGAACAATAGGCAGAGTCTATTTGCAAATTCAAGACTCTCGCATTTTAGATAAATACTTTTGTATGAGCGCATTGAGCATCTTGAGTTTTAAGGGCTTGCTCAGATATTCGTCGGCTCCGACTTCCAAGCAACGTTCCCGATCGCCCTTCATGACTAATGCAGTTAGGGCAAAAATGGGAATCTCCTTCATCTCTTGGCGAATTTGCTTTATCGCTTCGAGACCGTCCATCACGGGCATTTGAATATCCATGAGAATGAGATCGGGACGCAGCGATCGCGCGAGTTCGATCGCTTCTTGCCCATTTTCTGCGAGAGCCAGGCGGTAGCCTTTGAGCTCTAAATAGCTCGAGAGGGTGGTAATGTTAGCGAGATCGTCCTCAACGAGAAGAATGGATGGGGCCGTATCGAGTTGGGTTTCGCGTTCCTCCTCTATGATAGTTGGCATTGCCAGTAGCGATGGGGATGGGTTGGGTGCGTTTTGGGGTAGATCTACCATAAAGGAACTGCCAATGTCCGGTTCGCCGGTCGCGATCGCCTGCCCTCCGTGAAGTTCCACGAGTTGTTTGACCAATGCCAAACCCAACCCGGTTTCTTCATACCGGCGATTGAGGGCGCTGTCGATTTGGACGGGGGGTTGGAAGAGTTTGTCCATATTATCGAGGGCAATGCCAATCCCGCTATCCTTATTCTGCAAAATAATTTGAGTCAGCCGACGCAGTAACTCATCGCGTCGAACGATCTCTGCAAGCGCTTGCGGGGCTTTTAGGATACTGGCAAAATCAAATGAGCGATCGATATCTCTTTCTCTCAATGGCTCTAGAGTGTAGAGTCTGACAATCCCTTCAATTTCTAAATTCTTGGCGTTCGCGTCAGCGATGTAGAGCATTATCGCGTATTGGTTTCTCAACTGGACTAATTCCTGAAAAGAAGGATATTCATTTCGCATCAATTTGATAACAACAGATTGCCCGTCATTGACCTCTCGAGTGGGATAAACGAGGGTGCGATCGCTGTCATGGATGAGTTCGAGTACCTGATAGTTTTTAATCTTCGGCCAATTAGTTGAGAGTATTGCCATCCTTCCACCCTCGTAATGTATTCGTTAGTTTAAGTAAAGATTGTGAAAAACTCGTGAAGGTGTCTTTTGCATTAACAATTTTCAATACAAGAAGAGCGATCGCTCTCCCTCTCTAACTCCCAGGCAAAGAAATCATAAATTCCGTACCTTGCTCGAATGTCGATTGACAAAATATTCGTCCTCCGTGTTTTTCGGTAACGATAGATTTCGCGATCGCCATGCCCAATCCCGCCCCTTTTCCGACTCCTTTCGTGGGAAATCCTGGCTCGAAAATCCGTGCTTTTATATCTTCTGATATTCCCATCCCATTGTCGGTAATTTGGATTGCAATCTTCTTTTTGTCTTCACTGAGTTCTGTTACAATCGTAATGCGATTGGGCGCTCTTTCTCTCTCCTGAAAAGTCTTTTCTTCATTGCTTTCATCATCCGTGCGAGAAAAAGTTCGCAGAGATGTGCTGATATTGCGAATGCGATCGCATCGATGCAATCAGTTTAGGGAAATCTTCAGCGACAAATTTTAAAAGCCTTTTAAAGCATCACGAGCCAAACATTTAGCTTATCGGCAGAGAAATTTCAAATTCCGTACCTTTCCCTAATTCCGAATAACAAGCAATCTCGCCACCGTGTTTTTCTTCAATAATTTGTTTGGCGATCGCCATGCCTAAACCGGTTCCTTTCCCAACTTCTTTAGTAGTAAACCCCTGCTCGAAAATCCTCTCTCGGGTTGCGGGTGAGATTCCACAGCCGCTATCTCGAATGCCAACCCGTACCCGTTTATCTTCGAGCACTTTCGTCTCAATGGTAATGCGGCTCGGGTTGGCTTGGATTTCACTAAAAGTTTTACCTTGATTGGCTTCGTCAATCGCATCGATGGCGTTAGCCAGCAGATTCATGAAAACCTGATTGATCTGTCCAGGGAAACAATAAATTTCAGGAATATTACTATAATTTTTGACAATTTCTATAGCCGGACGCTCTGAGTTACCTTTCGTGCGATGCTTGAGAATCAGGAGGGTACTATCGAGTCCATCATGCAGTTCAAAAGCTACTTTGTCGTCGCGATCGGCGCGGGAAAAGATTCTTAGACTATTGCTGGCATCACAGATGCGATCGATCCCCAAACTCATCGAATCAAGCAGTTTGGGGAGATCTTGGCGAATAAACTCCCAGTCGGCTTCTTCGAGTTCATTTTGTATATGAGGGGCGTTTGTGGGGCATTCTCGCAGCAGAAAATCAATGAGATTGAATAAATCTTGTACGTGAGTCCGAGCCGGCTCGATATTCGCTTTGATAAAGCCGGTGGGATTATTGATCTCATGGGCGATTCCGGCCATTAATTCCCCTAAAGATGCCATTTTTTCGGCTTGAACTAATTGAAGTTGTGCGGCCTTCATCTGGCAGTATTGAGCCTGTAAATCTTGGTTGATGCGAGTCAATTTTTGATTCTTCTCCGCCAGTTGCACGGTCTGATGATAAAGTCTTTGCCGGAGACGATACATTTCAATATGGGTGGCGATGCGAACCAGAATTTCTTCTCGTTGGAATGGCTTGGTAATATAGTCAATCCCTCCCACATCAAAGGCTTTGACTTTATCTAAAGTTTCATCGAGAGCGCTGATAAAAATCACGGGAATATCTCGGGTTTCCTCTCGCGATTTCAGGGCCAGACAAAGAGCATAACCATCCATATCCGGCATCATCACATCGAGTACGATCGCATCGGGTTTAGGGTCTTGAGTCGCCAGTTCCAAAGCCTTCGTACCATTTTTTGCCGCTACAATTGCATAATCATTTTTGAGGATTTCTAGCAGAATGTAGATATTCTGGGGATCGTCATCGACAATCAACACCTTTGATTTGGCTGAATTGGTTTGAGCGTGGATGTTCATCGGCTCGAGCTTCCTATAATTGTTGACATGCAGGAGATCGCCATCAACGAGCGATACTTTAAATCTAGCTGGGTTTGTTTGAGTATGGGACATCATAGGCTCGATCTTCCGACGAATTGGTGAGTCATTCTACTCCGATAAACTAATAAAGGAGACAAGTTCAATGAAAGAGCGGATTAGGCATTGATTCGCGCCCTTAAATTTTGAAGTTGCGTTAGGGCTGCATCTGTCTCAAAATTGAAGAGTGAATCTTGAAGTTGTTGAATTTCAGCATCGTGTGCCGTCCCCTGGGTCAATTCACTGAGATCGTTGAGTTGTTCGAGGGCGGCTGCGATATCGACGTGCAAAAGACGTTCGAGTTCTTTGAGGTGATTTTTCAGAACAAGCAGGTCAATGGACTTAGGGGGGACAGAGGATGGCGAAGATGAGTGTAACCCTTCGATGGCATTCATCACGATCGCCAAACTCTCCTTTAAGACTGGCATTAAATCTGGCAGGGTTTCGGCGGGAGAGTCCTGCTGCAATGCTTGCTCGAGGTCTGCCGCCGCCGCAAACAAGTCTTTTGCACCGATATTGCCTGCCGTGCCTTTGACGGTATGGATGTATTGCTTAGCCAATTCATAGTCTTTCGCCGCGATCGCTCCTTGAATCCGAGCGAAGGTATTTTGGTTCTTGTCGCAAAACTGGCGTAACACCCGGCGGTAGGCATCGGTATTTCCCCCAATACGGCGAATGCCCGCCTTCGCGTCGATTCCGTCCAATTCCCATTGGGCTTTAGCAGGAGGAGGGACGGTGGCCAATGGGGTAGAGAATGCCGTCTCGGGGCTGTCGGTTTGACCGTTGCTCTGGCCGTTGTTGGATTCGAGCCAACGGAGCAGGGTTCGGAAAACATGGGACGGATCGATGGGTTTGGTAATATGATCGTTCATGCCGGCTTGCAAGCTCAGATCGCGATCGCCAATCAAGGCATGAGCCGTCATGGCAATGATGATTAAATCGGCAAAGCGCTGGCGATCGGGGCGTTCCGAATCAGCAAGAGCGCGGATGCGCCGCGCGGCCTCGATGCCGTCCATTTCGGGCATTTGAATGTCCATCAACACGGCATCGTAACGATCTCGCTCTACGGCTTCCACTGCCTCGAGACCGTTACTGGCGGTGTCGAGATTGGCTCCGGCTCCGGCTAATAGCTCGCGAGCAATCTGCTGGTTGATTTCGTTATCCTCCACCAGCAATAACTTATAGCCGGCCAGAGAGGGGGTATCGATCGCTTGGGGGAGATCCCTGACGGATTGGACGAGGGTATCGGAACAAAATGTCTTGATGAGGGTATCGTAGAGCATCGAACGATCGATCGGTTTGGAGAGGCAATTCTCGGCCCCCGCGCGTTTGGCTTGCTGCTTTATATCCATTTGTCCGTGACCGGTTACGAGGAGAATCCGGGGCTGATGGGGAAGGGAAGTCGCGCGGATGCGTTCGATCGACTCAACGCCATTCATCCCCCCGGGCATCCGCCAATCCATGATGACCAACTGATAGGGAATCTCGGCTTCTTGCAGGACTTTTAGGGCTTCTTCCCCAGAGGCAACGGTGTCGGCCTGTAGGGAAAAGGACTGTAAAAGCTCCTTGAGAATGTCTCGGGCTGCCGGGCTGTCATCGACAATCAGCGTTTTAATTCGGTTTAAGGCAGGTGGGATAGCAAAGGAGACCGAGGGGATCGCGGGGGTTTCAAACACGGCAAAGAATTGAAAATTGCTCCCTTGACCGGGTTGGCTGTCTACCCAAATCTTCCCCTTCATTAGGTTGACCAAACGCTTGCAAATCGCTAAACCCAAGCCGGTACCGCCATATTTGCGCGTGGTGGAGTCGTCGGCTTGACTGAAACTGCGGAACAGCCGCGCGCACTGTTCCGAGGTCAGTCCGATTCCCGTGTCCCGAACGGAAAATGTCAATGCAACGCGATGGTTTTGCCGTTCTCGTAAAGTAATCCGCACGATGACCTCGCCGGCATCTGTAAACTTGACGGCATTACTGGTCAAATTCAGGAGAATTTGTTCTAAGCGCAGGGGGTCTCCTCGCAGAGAATTGGGAATCTTCGGATCGATGCCGATGGAGAATTCGAGACCCTTGTTTTCTGCGCGCAAGCCGACGAGATTAGAGACATTTTGCACGATGGTATCGAGTTCGAAATCGATATTTTCTAGAGCCAGCTTGCCCGCTTCAATTTTGGAGAAATCGAGAATATCGTTCATGAGGCGCAGGAGGGATTGACCGGATCTTTCGATTTTCTGGATATAGTCAACCTGTTGGCTATCGAGTTGGGTTTGCAATGCCAAGTGACTCAAACCCAAAATGGCATTCATGGGGGTTCTAATTTCGTGGCTCATAACCGCGAGGAAATTGCTTTTTGCCGCACTGGCGGATTCGGCGAGGGCTCGAGCGTCTTCGAGTTGCTCGGCCCGCGCCCGTTCCGTTTCTCGCAGGTCATCGAGTTCGAGCAATTCGTGTTTGAAGAGATTCAAGCTGCTGAGGATGCCATCGAATTCTAAGTCGTAGCGATCTTGCTCGATCTCGTAATCTCCCTCCCGCGAGCGAAGGTAATCCACGGCAAAGGTAATTTTCTGTAAGGGCTGAAGAATTGAAGTGCGGACGTAGAAGATGAGCAGTGAAATCAAGGCAATCCCTGCCGCGATCGTAAAGAACGTCATGATATTGAGATATCTGACTAACTGGTTGAGGGAGTGTTTGCTCTTTTCAACTTGTTCTCGAGCGGTTTGCGAGAGACTTTCGAGCAATTGTTCGGCTTCTTCATAGTTGCGACGCTCCAAGTTTTCGATGGTTTGCAGGGCCTCTTCGCGATTATTTCCTTGGTAGGTTTTGAGAATGCTCTCTCCTTCTGATTTCAACTCGCCAAAGAGCCGTTCGATCTCCCGGAGATTAATCGTTTCTTGTTCTTTCTTCTCCAAGGCACTGAGATTATCAAAGGTAATTTCAAAATCGAGGGCGTACTCAAAGAATTCTCGTTTGGCATCGGGATCGTTAAGGATAAAGCGGTTCAAGGCTGCCAGCATATTGCCGGCGAGTTCTGACAGTTCCAAGTAGTAGCGGACTCCGGGGAGATCGTCGCGTACCACTTCCTCGAAACTCTTGGATTTACCTGCATCTGCCAGTTCTTCTTCTTTGAGTTGTTCCAAAAGTCTTTCCATGGGGACGCCCACGCCTTTGAGGAGGTTGCTGATGCGCTGGCTGGCTTTGCGATCGGCGCTGGGATCGTAGCCGTCAAACACTTTTTCCTTTGATTCTTTCTTGAAATCCTCAATCAATCTATCCAAGCGATCCCAGTCGCGCTTGCGAGTGCTGCGAATTTGGAGAGAAATATTATCGCGAAAGTCGAGTAGTTCGCTATAGTTTTTGAAATATTCCTGCGCTTCTTCTTCTTCCCCGAGAACGTATTCCAATAAATTCCCGCTCATGGTTCCCAATTCTTCTAGCATGCTAATCGTGCCGACTGCTTTGGGTACTTCTACGTCTAGCACTTGCTGGGTGGATCTTTTGACTTGATAGCTAAAAAAAAGAACGCTCACCGAAACGCCGCCAATCACGAGAAAGATTAAGAATAAGATGAAATTTAGGCGGACGACAACCGATCGCTTCCTCTTCAAGAGTCGTTCTCGCAAGCGCAGTATATAATCGGGTAATCTCGAAAGCGGGTCGGTTGGGGGGCTGATTTTCTTCATGGGAATCCAAGGATTTTAAGGAATAATTGTCGATTGTTAAATTTTTAAAGAAAGAATATTGATTCTGTATGAGTTCGATCGTAATCGGACTGGCGATCGCCGGTTTTCGGTTGGTAACAGATGCCGGTGCGATCGCATTTTTGGAGAGTTCCATGACTCGCAATTTCTGTCGGGTTAACCCAATATTGTGCTGATTGTATCTTACCATTCTCTCGAGTATAAACAGAGATTGTGAAAAACTCGTGAAGCGTGTTGAATGGGGGGATTTACTATCAATACTTATTCGATCGGTAGAGAAATAATAAATTCCGTACCTTTACCGAGTTGCGATTGACAGGCGATCGCACCGTCATGTTTTTCTTCGATAATCGACTGAGCGATCGCCATGCCCAAACCCGTTCCTTTTCTGACTCTTTTCGTGGTAAATCCCTGCTCGAAAATGCGCGCTTTTATCTCTTCCGGCATTCCCTTTCCATTATCGGTAATTCTGATAATAATATTCTTTTTGTCTTCGCTTAATTCCGTATCAATTTTAATGAAATTGGGTGTTTTTTCTATCTCTTCAAAGGTTTTATTTTCGTTGCTTTCATCGAGAGCATCGATCGCATTGGCTAATAAGTTCATAAACACTTGATTGATCTGCCCCGGATAGCATTTGACTTCGGGAATTTCGCCGTAATTTTTGATAATTTCAATCTTCGGGCGTTCTTCGTTAGCTTTGAGGCGATACTTGAGAATTAATAGCGTACTCTCGATACCTTCATGCAAATTAAATTCGGTTTTCCGATCTGCATCCGTGCGAGAAAAACTTCGCAAAGATGTACTGATGTTACAGATGCGATCGCAGCCAGTTTGCATGGATGCAATAAGTTTAGGGAAATCCTCGGCGATAAATTCAGGATCGAGGTCCGCGATCGCTCGAGCAATCTCTTCTGGGGGGGAGGTGTTTTGTTGATAGAGAGAAAGGATGGCGAGTAAATCTTGCAAATGATCTCGGGCTGCCTCCACATTTCCACCGATGAAACCCACGGGATTATTAATTTCGTGAGCGACTCCGGCAACGAGATTTCCCAAGGTTGCCATTTTTTCATTTTGCACCAGTTGCAATTGTGCTTGTTGTAAGTCGGTTACGGCTTGTTTTGCTTGTTGGTAAAGTCGCGCATTGGTGAGGGAGATGGCTGCTTGAGCGCAAAGGGCATCTAATAAGTCGATGCGATCGCGGGTAAAGGCATCGGCAGTTAAACAATTTTCTAAATAGAGAACGCCGATTAAATTGCCCCGTTCGAATAAGGGCAAACACAGCAAACTTTGGGGAGAGAAGCGCAGTAAATAGCGATCGGTGGCAAATTGCCTTCGTGCGGTTTTGGCATCTAAAAAAGCGGTTTCTGCGGTGCGTCGGACGGTGTTAATCAATCCGGCGGGTAAATGGGGATAATTATCGAGAGGAATTGATTGACGAACTAAATCGAGTTTTAACTCATTTTCTGCCTCGGTGCGAGTGGCGATCGCTTCTACTGTCAATCCTCTTTCGCCGGTTAATAATAATGCGCCTTTGGTGGCTCCGGCATTTTCGAGAATAATTTTCATCAGGGTGGAGAGCAGGCGATCGAATTCGATTTCGCCCGAAAGGGTTTGGGAGGCTTTTAAGAGGGAAGAGAAATCGAGAATTGAGGAAATATTAGTAGCGGTTGTAGTTTGAGTATGAGAACGACCGGTCATTTTAGCAAGGGCAACTTTGGCAGAAGAGGAAGCGTGTAGGAAATCTCGTTGCAAAATTGGCTTTAATAATTGAGGATAGCGTCGTTCGAGATCGTCGGTTTTTGCCTTTGCGCCCCATTGAGCATAGCAATAGTACGCGTCAATAAGATAGGTGCGAGCAATCTTTTCTTTGCTCCAGTTGAGATAAGATTTAGCAGCAAGTTCGTTGGCGAGGGCTTCTTCTTGGATATAACCATTTTTTTTTGCGTTTGCTATGGCCAAATCGTACAGTTCCATTGCGTTCCAAAAGTCACCTCGAATGCGCGCGATTTCTGCTGAGACGAGCTGATATTTGTGCAAAAAACTATAGGGGAAATTTTGAGACCATGTGTGGAGAACTTGTTTGAGCTCATCAAGTTCTTGCCAATCAATTTCTTTTTGTTGGCTCTCCGATTGAGAAGAAAGTGCAGTTAAGCTGAGGGGGTAATAAGTATGATAGAGAATAATCGGAGAAAAACCAAAATTAGCCGACAGTGTAGGTTTTAACGATCGGGCAACTCGAACGGCTTCTGTATATTTTTCTTGTAGATAAAGTCGCTGGATAACTAGAAACCCATACCAATTAATTCCATGATCGTAACTTTTCTGCCGCCAATCTGAACTTAAAGACCCATGAAAAAAATCATGACAATTTAAGATCCGATCGGCAACTGATTCGTCGATGAGTTCTCGTACAAATTTTTGTTTGAGTTCAAAAGAATGCAGCATATTAACATCGTTAACATCTCGAACATAACCCAGATATTTCTGGATTTCTTCATCGATAAAATAAAGTTCGCTACCTTTGATAATATGAGTCCAAATCGTAAAATCAACAGCCCAGACTCCAAAGATCAAATCTCCTAATTCCAGACAAATTTCAAAAGACTGTCGATATAGAGATAAATTATTTTCAAGAGGACGCATATAGGCATTAACGGCATGACCAAAATGATTATTATTTTTGGCAATGAACTGCTTATTATTAAATTTGCGATCGACATCAAGGGCAACTCGACCAAACTCATAGGCTTCTTGATATTGTCCTTGATAAGCTAAGGTCATGCCATAGGAACAAAAAGAGAAACTAGAACTCTCCGCACGACCGTATTTGAGAGAAAGATTCATCATGCGTAGCGTTGCGAACCAATTGAGAGTGGGATTTCCTGCCACATAAGCGGCGGACCAGAGAATGCTCAGGAGTTTCATGCAATTTTGCTGCACCGGATCGCTCATATCGGGCAACTCTAGAAGTATAGTTGGGGAAGTTGTTTTAAAAAAATCTCGAATTTGTTGATGTTCTTGTTTGACGAGAGAACTCAATCCTTCTGAATCTTTAGGCAATTCCATTCCTAAAATCGCCAGTCCCTTTATTCCTGCTTCAACACTCGATAAAATATCAGTGCCTTGAGTTGTGCGTTGAGTCATTAAAATGCCATAAATCCGAGCGGCATCAAGAGGATTTTGGATTTCAAGCAAAATGTTATTGAGGATTTTTTCAGACTTCTCAAAGTGTCCTAAGAAATAATGACATTCTGCTTTCTCCCGACTGAGATCGAGTTTGAGTCGATCGCCATCAAGCCAACTATTTAAAGGAAGTTGAGAGAGACCAAAATCGAAATAATTAATAGCTGCTTGATAGGCAATAGAGAGCTTGGCTTTCATCCCGGCAGATAAAGCAAGATTTGCAAGTTGTCTGACAGGAATTGCTAAAGGATCGGCTTTGATTCCCACCATCAAATGATTTAAGACATTAAAAATATTCTCATCCGAACCCGTAACCGATTGATAAGCAAGTAATCGTTTGCCAATAGCGAGATGAACGGAATATTTTTGAGACTCATCAATGAGTAGATAAGCAGCTTGTTGAACGCGATCGTGGACAAAGCGATACTTTACCAAAATATCGTCTGAATATTTCTCATTATATTTCTCATGGCGATCGCTCGCCTGAAAAAACTTATAAGCCTCGGTAATCGGTAAAATTAACCCTTCCCGTAATGCTCCCCACAAATCTCCTGCTACGATCTCAGCAGATGACTCGCAGACAACCGCTAGGGTTTCTAAGTCAAACTGGTTGCCAATACAAGCTGCCAATTTTAAAATATTCTGGGTTGTTTGCGGTAATTTCTGCAATCGTCCTGCCATAAACTCCACCACATCGTCCGTGAGAGCAGCATCTCGCACCTGCACCAAGTCGCATTCCCAATATCCCAAATTGCGATCGAAAGTAATAAATTTATCTTCGTGCAATCCTTTTAAAAATTGAGTGGTAAAGAAGGGGTTGCCTCGCGTTTTTTGATATACTAAGTCGGTTAGCGATCGCGCAATTTCTACCCCGCAACTCAGTGTTTCTGCGACTAATTGATTGATATGACCGACAGATAAGGGAACTAGAGTAATCGTGGAAATCGCCGTTTGTTTTTTTCTGGGTGCGCGTTCTCTCCCCTCCGTGTTGCACCGCTTCTCTAACTCTGCCAAAGTTAACATCAGTGGATGGGCGGGGAAAACTTCGTTATCTCGATATGCCCCCAACAGGAGCAAGTATCCCATCCGATCGCTCCCCATCAACACTTTTAATAAGTTTAACGATGCCGAATCCGCCCATTGCAGGTCATCGACAAAAATAGTCAAGGGATGTTCTCGGGTCGTGAAGACAGCGATAAATTTCTCAAAGAGGAGATTAAAGCGGTTCTGAGCTGCACTTCCAGAAAGTTCGGGCACGGGAAGTTGTCGTCCGATGATACCTTCGAGTTCGGGAATCACATCAATGAGAATTTGCCCGTTAGTTCCCACTGCTTCTAAGATTTTGGTTTTCCAATGCCCTAATTCGGTATCGGATTCTCCGAGTAGTTGTCCCATTAAGTCCCGGAAGGCCTGCACGAAGGCCGAGAAGGGAATGTTGCGATTGAATTGGTCGAATTTCCCTTTGATAAAGTAGCCGCGCTGCCCCACGATGGGTTTGTGGACTTCATTGATGACGGCAGTTTTACCGATACCGGAATATCCGGCTACGAGGAGAAGTTCGGGGGAGGGAATGGGGGGAGATGGGGGAGTTTGTAAACGACTTTCTCCCCCATCTCCCCCACCCGAAACCCGCTCGAAAGCAGCTAAGAGGGTTTTGACCTCTTTTTCTCGTCCGTAGAGTTTGTCGGGGATGAGAAAGCGATCGCAAACATCTCGCTCTCCCAGTTCAAACGCTTCAATTTTCCCCCGTTCTCGATATTGCGCCCGGCATTTTTCCAAGTCGCGTTTGAGTCCGAGGGAACTTTGATAGCGATCCTCGGCATTTTTAGCCATTAATTTTAAAACAATATCCGAAAGAGGGGCGGGACAGAATTTTCCTTCCAAACAAACCCATTTGCTGGGGGGATCTGGATTTTGGGCAATATGGGCGTGAATCAACTCTAAGGGATCTTCGCTGGTAAACGGGACATTACCGGTCAGGAGTTCGTAAAATGTGACTCCCAAGGAATAAAAGTCGCTGCGATAATCAATGCCTCGATTCATCCGTCCGGTTTGTTCGGGGGATAGATAAGTTAGAGTGCCTTCTAAAACATTGGGAGTTTGTAAGGTTTGGGTTTCTTTGGGAAGGAGAGTAGAGATACTGAAATCTATCAGTTTGACGGACTTTGTTTCTGGGTGAATCAGTATATTTGCAGGTTTGATATCTTTATGAATAATATTCTTTTGATGCAGGCGATGTAAAATGCCTGCGAGTTGAATGGCAATGTCGAGAAATTGCGAGAGAGTAAGAGACATTTTCCCCTTGTATTTCGCTAAAGAGAGGCCTCCCGTATCTTCCATGATTAAAGCATAGCGGTTTTCGTAACGTTCTAAGGCATGCGCTTTGATAATGCCTTCTATCTTTAGATTTTTGGCGATGGCATATTGATTGCGAAACCGAACTAATTCTCCAAACGAAGGATATTCATCGCTCATCAATTTGATAACGACGGGTTGCCCATTGTCTTCATTGCGACTGCGATAAACGAGAGCGCGATCGCTTTCATGGATGAGTTCGAGCACCTGATAATTTTTAATCTTCGGCAGATCGGTCGAGAGCATTGCCATCCTTCCACGCTCGTAATATATCCGTTAGTTTAAGTAAAGATTGTGAAAAACTCGTGAAGATATACTTTGAATTAACAATTTTCAATACAAGAAGGGCGATCGCCCTCCCCATCTAACTCCCAGGCAAAGAAATCATAAATTCCGTACCTCGTTCTAATATCGATTGACAAAAAATCCGTCCTCCGTGTTTTTCGGTAACGATAGATTTCGCGATCGCCATGCCCAATCCCGTCCCTTTTCCCACTCCTTTCGTGGTAAATCCCGGCTCGAAAATCCGTGCTTTTATATCTTCTGACATTCCCATCCCATTGTCGATAATTCGGATCGCAATCTTCTTTTTGTCTTCACTGAGTTCTGTTACAATCGTAATGCGATTGGGCGCTCTTTCTATCTCCTGAAAAGTCTTTTCTTTATTGCTTTCATCGAGAGCATCGATCGCATTGGCCAATAAGTTCATAAACACTTGATTGAGTTGTCCGGGATAGCAGTCGATTGAGGGAATTTCACCGTAATTTTTGACAATTTCAATGGCCGGGCGTTGTTCGTTGGCTTTGAGTCGATATTTGAGAATTAAGAGGGTGCTATCGAGACCGTCATGCAGGTCAAATTTGGTTGTTACATCTGCATCCGTGCGAGAGAACGTTCGCAAGGATGTGCTGATGTTACCGATGCGCTTGACCCCTTCTTCCATGGATGCAATGGTTTGGGGAATGTCCTCCAGCAGAAAGTCGAGGTCGAGTTCTTCGATTTCTTCAGTCAGTTGAGGACTGGGTTCGGGATATTCTTCGCGATAGCCTTCGATAATTGCAGAGAGATCGGCGAGATTGTCTTGCAAAATTTGGAGATTACCGCCGATGAAACCGAGGGGATTGTTGATTTCGTGGGCGACTCCAGCGACCAAATTTCCCAAGGTTGCCATTTTTTCATTTTGCACCAATTGCAGCTGTGCTTGTTGTAAATCGGTTAATGCTTGTCGTGCTTGTTGATAAAGCCGTGCATTGGTTAGGGAAATTGCTGCTTGAGCGCAAAGAGCATCTAATAGATCGACGCGATCGCGGGTAAAGGCATCGGCAGTCAGATTATTTTCTAAGTAAAGAACGCCAATTAAATTGTTGCGTGCGAGTAAGGGCAAGCAGAGCAAACTTTGAGGAGAGAAGCGCAGTAAATAATTATCGGCAGCAAACTGAGTTTGGGCGGTTTTGGCATCGAAAAGGGCGGTTTCTGTCGTGCGACGGACATAATTAATCAATCCTGCGGGTAAATCTGGATAGGTGTCAAGGTCAATAGATTGATGGAATTCAAAGCGCAGATCGCTTTCGGCATGGGTGGCGATCGCTTCTACCGTCAATCCCGTTTTGCCGGTTAATAATAATGCCCCTTTGGTCGCTCCGGCATTTTCGAGAATAATCTTCATCAGGGTGGAGAGCAAGCGATCGAGTTCGATTTCTCCCGAGAGGGTTTGGGAGGCTTTTAAGAGGGAAGAGAGATCGAGAAGGGGGGAAATATTGGCAACGGTTGCAGTTTGAGAATGGCTGGTAATTTTAGCAATGCTCGGATTTGAAGGGGAAGAGGCGAGATCGCTTTGTAAAATGGGTTTTAACAGTTCGGGGTAGCGTTGTTCGAGATCGTCGGTCTTGGCTTTTGCGCCCCATTGAGCATAACAATAGTACGCGTCTTGCAAATATACAGAAGCCTCTTTTGCTCGTCCCCAATCGAGGTAAAATTTGGCAAAAAGTTCGTTGGCTAGGGCTTCTTCTTGAATGTAGCCATTTTTTTGGGCTTCGGCAATGGCGCGATCGTATAAGTCTAGGACGTGCGTTCGTTTTTTTGCAACTCGCCCTCGTTCGGCTTCGACGAGCCAATATTTATGGAGAAAGTTTTCCGGACAACTCTCGGCTAAAGTGTTGAGGTGCGCTTGATTGGTTTCAATCTGCTGACGGGCCTCTCCGGACAAATCGGCATTGCGTCTCAACAAATTTAAAGAACCATAGTAATAATACCCCAAGGCGATCGTGCAGGATTCGCAAGCCATCAGAAATTGACTCGCCTGCACGCCGAGATCGCAACCCCTCTCGAAATCCTCATATAAGTACGCAGCGTGCATCTGGAGAATATTGTAAATTCCAAGGGGGAGATAGGAACGGGCGACGCGATGGCGTTCGAGCCAAGCACATTCCTCGCGATTTTCCTCTTCGGTGGGGCGTGAGAGTTTTTGGATAAAGAACCGACAAGCCTCGAGGACGCTGAGGGCGAGATCGTTGTGAATTTTGTTCGCGATCGCCCAAAATTTTTCCAGATCGACGGCGATCTCTGCTAAGTTTTCCCCGCTAAAGAGGCGATTGTAGATATTGGCAAAGAGATTATAGCCTGCATATTGCAATTCTCCCGATTCCATTCCGGCTAAGAATCCTTCGTAATTGAGTCGTGCAGCGCCTTGGATGGGTTTGGCTTTCACATAAACGCAACCCCCCAGTAAGAAGCAGGCACTCGAGCGCTCGGACTTGTTATCGAGTTTATAACTGAGTTGCAGGGCCAGCTCGGAAAATTGCATTCCCCGTTGATATTCGCGGTGCAATAAAGCCAACCATTCGCCATAGCTGGCATAGGTCATAATTGATTTGGGGATGTTGCCATATTCCACGGATAAGCGCACGCTTCTGACTACGGCAAAACTATAGAGATCGCGATTGGCGTTAATGTAAGCTGCCGATAATACTTTCATCAACAATTCGATCTCGACTTTAACGTTTGGATGGGTAGCTGCGGGTAAATCGAGCAACGCCTCGATCGGACGATTTTGCAGTTGTGCTTCAACAGCCATGACATCTTCTCGCACCAATTGTTTGATATTGTTGGGATTGACTGTCGTTCCCAATTGTTCCAAGGCGGTTAAACCGATTTCAATGGCTTGTGGATAAGCACCTTGCAATGAATATTGATTGACTTTGAGAACGTAAACTCGAGCGTTGTCGAGAGCAGAATGGGCGAATTCGAGTAGGATGGCAATTGTTTTCTCGAAAGCGTCGATATCGACGTTCATTAATTGCACTTCTGCCAGAATAAAATGGAGTTCGAAGGCGCGATCGTAGGCATTTTCCCAAGCATTGTTCGCTAAGAGAGCGATCGCGCTCTGAAAATACCCTTTCGCCGCCTCGTAAGCCGTGGCGGTTTTTGCCTTGCAACCGGCTTGGAAATTGAGTTCGAGGAGTTGTTGCTTTTCCCTTGCATCGGCGATCGCTCCGCGTCCGAGATTGATTTGATTGACAATACTAAAAATTTTCTCTTCCCTTTCTGCGAGAGATAAACGGGCGAGAAGGCGCATGCCGATACGATAGTGAACGATTTGCTTTTGCGCCTCGGGAATTAAGGAATAAGCGGCTTGTTGGACGCGATCGTGCAAAAAGCGATAATTCACTGTAATTCCCTCGGTTCGACGGTCATCTTTTTCCCCTCCTTGGAAAAACTTATAGGCTTGGCTCTGGGGCAAAATTAACCCTTCTTGCAGGGCGTTCCACAGATGGGTCGCGACTTCCTCGGAAAGGGCTTCGCAGATAATCCCTAAGGTTTCTAGATCGAATTGATTGCCGATACAGGCAGCTAATTTTAACGTTTCTCGGGTGGATTCTGGCAACTTATGCAGCCGCCCGGCCATAAATTCCACCACATCATCGGTCAGGGCTGCATCTCGCACTCGCACTAAATCGCATTGCCAATGGGTTAAATTCCGATTAAAGGCAATCAAGCCATCGACCTGCAATCCTTTTAGAAACTGAGTGGTAAAAAAGGGATTGCCTTTCGTTTTTTGATAAACTAAATCTGTTAAAGGTGCGGCTAACTCGACCGAACAACTGAGGGTTTCTGCAACGAATTGGTTGACGCGATCGATGGCTAAGGGGACGAGGGTAATGGTTGAAATCGTCGCGTTTTGCTTCTCCAATTCCCCCAAGCATAACATCAAAGGATGGGCGGGAAAAACTTCATTATCTCGATAGGCCCCCAACAGGAGCAAATATCCCGTTTGATTGTTCCCCATCAGCACTTTCATGAGGTTTAACGATGCCGAATCCGCCCATTGCAAGTCATCGAGAAAAAGGGTTAAAGGATGTTCTCGGGTTGTAAAAACGGCGATAAATTTCTCAAATACGAGGTTAAAGCGGTTTTGAGCCGCCGCCCCGGATAGTTCGCGGACGGGGGGCTGTTTTCCTATAATGCGTTCTAATTCGGGAATGACATCGATGAGAATTTGCCCGTTTTCTCCCAAGGCTTTTCGGATTTTGTCTTTCCATTGTTGCAATTGGGCATTGCTTTCTCCGAGTAATTGTCCCATCAAGTCTCGGAATGCTTGCACGAAAGCAGAGAAAGGAATATTGCGATTGAATTGGTCGAATTTCCCTTTAATAAAGTAACCGCGTTGCCGCACGATGGGTTTGTGGACTTCATTGACGACAGCAGTTTTGCCAATTCCAGAAAATCCGGCGACGAGGAGAAGTTCGGCGGAGGGAGTGGGGGAAGATGGGGGAGTTTGTAAACGACTTTCTCCCGATGCTCCCCCACCCGAAACTCTCTCAAAAGCAGCTAAGAGGGTTTTGACCTCTTCCTCTCGTCCGTAGAGTTTTTCTGGGATGAGGAAGCGATCGCATAGATCTCGCTCTCCCAATTCAAACGACTCGATTTCTTGGGTTTCTCGAGATTGCGCGAGGCATCGTTCCAAGTCATATTTGAGTCCGAGGGCGCTTTGATAGCGGTCTTCGGCATTTTTTGCCATTAACCGCAAGACGATATCCGAAAGCACTTCGGGAATCGAGTGACGGGTGATGAGTTTCGGACTTTGGGCAATATGAGCGTGAATCAATTCTAAAGGATCGTCATAAGTGAAGGGGAGTTTTCCCGCGAGCAATTCGTAAAAGGTCACTCCCAAAGAATAAAAGTCGCTGCGATAATCAATGCCTCGATTCATTCGTCCGGTTTGTTCGGGGGATAGGTAGGCTAAAGTCCCTTCCAATACATTAGGTGTTTGTAGGGTTTGGGTTTCTTTGGGTAACAGTGTAGAAATACTGAAATCGATTAATTTAACTTGTTGGGTTTCTGGATGAATGAGAATATTGGCAGGTTTAATATCTTTATGAATAATTTGATTTTGATGCAGTTGACCCAGAACATTGGCGAGTTGGATGGCTATCTCGAGAAATTGCCGAACGGAGAGGAGATTTTCGTTTTTGTATTCGGCTAAAGATATGCCTCCCACATCTTCCATTATCAGAGCATAACGATTTTCGTAGCGCTCTAGCGTATAGGGTTTGATAATGCCTTCTACCTCCAGATTTTTGGCAATAACATATTGGTTGCGAAATTGTACTAATTCGTTAAAAGAAGGATATTGATTCCCCATCAATTTGATAACGGCAGATTGTCCGTTATTCTCATTTTGACCGCGATAGACGAGGGTTCGATCGCTCTCGTAGATGAGTTCGCAGGTTTGATAATTGTTGATTTTGGGCAGGTCGGTCGAGATAGCGCTCATGATTTCTTCTCAGTCTGGGGATGAATATTTCAGTTTAAACATAAGATTGTGAAAAACTTGTGAAAGGGGGGGAATACTTACGTAGTTTTTAGACAAGATTTAGCTTATAGGCAAAAAATGATAAATTCAGTTCCTCGACCGAGTTGTCATTGACAAGCGATCGCCCTCCTGCGTTTTTCTGCAATAATTTGTTTGGCGATCGCTATTGCTTATCCCGTACCTTTACAACTCATTTTATTATTCAGTTATTATCAACTTTTGTTTGCCTATTTTTGCATTCGCTTCTTTTGATATTCCTTTTCCCTTATCGAGAATTGTAACGATCGCATTCTCGAAAAAGAAGCGATTGTTACAAACGCAAACTTATTTTTCAGTTTTTTTTAATAGCAATTTAAGAGATTTTTGGGTTTCACTACATATTTAATACTGCCCGTAGTTTTTTCTGACGGATTGAGTTGTAAGCCTTTAAATTGCATGATTGTAGACACCTTGAATTTTAGAACGATCCAACGGGACTGGCTCTCAAACATTCGAGCCGATCTGCTTGCGGGAATGGTCGTGGCACTGGCTCTGATTCCAGAAGCGATCGCCTTTTCGATTATTGCCGGGGTTGACCCGAAAGTGGGACTGTATGCCTCTTTTATCATTGCAATGGTCACGGCGATCGCGGGGGGACGGCCGGGGCTCATTTCTGCCGCAACGGGAGCAATGGCACTCCTGATGGTGTATTTAGTGAAAGAGCATGGCTTGCAATACCTCTTTGCGGCGGGAATATTAACCGGAATTTTGCAAATTCTGTTTGGCTGGCTGAAACTCGGGCGACAGATGAAGTATATCCCCCGTGCCGTAATGGTGGGCTTTGTCAATGCCTTGGCGATTTTGATTTTTCTCGCCCAACTGCCGCAACTTACGAATGTTCCCATTGCCGTTTATTTCATTACGGCTGCGTCTTTGGGAATTATTTATTTACTGCCGCGATTGACGACATTAGTGCCATCCCCGCTAGTGGCGATCGTTTCCATGACGGCCATTACCATCTTCGCGGGCATCGATGTCCCGACGGTGGGGGATATGGGAGAGCTTCCGAGTACCTTACCCCCTTTTGGAATCCCTCAAGTTCCCCTCAATTTCGAAACCCTCGAGATTATTTTTCCTTATGCCATAACCTTAGCAATTGTCGGCTTGTTGGAATCCTTGCTCACGGCTTCTTTGCTGGATGAATTAACCAATACTCCCAGCGATAAAAATCAAGAAGCGACGGGACAGGGAATCGCCAATATTGTCAGCAGTTTCTTTGGGGGAATGGCAGGCTGTGCAATGATCGGCCAGTCGGTGATTAACATTCGCTCTGGGGGACGAGGGAGGCTTTCAACCTTTAGTGCGGGGGTGTTTCTGTTATTCTTCATGCTGGCGTTGGGCAATTGGGTGCGTCAAATCCCGATGGCGACGTTGGTTGCTGTTATGATTATGGTTTCGATCGGTACTTTTAACTGGTCGTCCCTGACCCAAATTCGGAAAATTCCCCGCAGCGAAACCGCCGCAATGGTAATGACGGTTGCGGTGACGGTTTTCAGTCATAATTTAGCTATTGGCGTGGTTGTCGGCATTGCTTTGAGTACGGTATTCTTTTCGCGAAAAATTGCCAAAGTTGTTTTTGTCGATCGCATTCTCAGCGAAAACGGATTGCATCGGACCTATAGTATTGGCGGACAAATTTTCTTTGTGGCAATCGACGATCTCCTCGAACAGTTTGACTTTCACGAAGAGGTGGAAAAAATCACCATAGACTTGACCCACGCTCATATTTGGGATCAAGCAGCCGTCGGAGCGATCGACCAAATCGTGCTCAAATTTCGCCGGACGGGGGCGGATGTAGAATTGGTGGGATTGAATGAAGCCAGTGCGGCTTTACTGGAAAAATTAGCCATTCATAACGATCCCAACGCCTTAGAAAAACTGTCAAGTCATTAACCACGGAGGGAGAATCGTGAAACGAATTTTATTGTGTACCGACGGCTCTATATTTTCCCATAGCAGCTACGAATATGCCGCATGGGTTGCCCGTCCCTCGGGGGCGATGGTTGAGGTTCTTTATGTCACGGACGCTCGCAAAAAAGCGGCGGTGGAAGCCAGAAATTTTAGCGGCAGTTTGCCGGCGGGAGCATCCCAAGCACTCCTCAATCAATTGGTCGCTTTAGAGCAGGAAAAAGCCAAACTCGACCACGAACAAGCCAAGCTCATTTTACAAGATGCCGAACGAATCTTAACGGGGAATGCGATCGAGGACGTTAAACTCATTCATGAAACCGGTTATTTACTCGATTATTTGCATCGTCTAGAAGTCGATGCGGATTTAATTATCTTAGGAAAACGGGGGGAAACCTCTCAATTTGCTGCCGGACATTTGGGGAGTAATGTCGAACGAATCATTCGCGCGAGTTCTCAGCCTTGTTTGGTGACATCGGCAAAATTCACGTCTCCCGAACGTCTTTTACTGGCTTATGATGGCAGTCCGAGCTGTCAAAAAATGCTGCAATTTCTCATTGATTTGCCAGTATTTAAAGCGTTAGTCCTTCATATTGTCACCGTTGCCAAGCACTCGGAAGAGGAAACGGCGATCGCTTGCCGGGATGAAGCCCGCAAAAAGGCAAAAATCGGCGGACTCGAGCCGATCTGTCGCGTCATCGAAGGGCATCCAGAAGTCGCGATCTCCCAGTATGCAAAAGACAATACGATCGATTTACTGATGATGGGTGCCTACGGACACAATCGCATTCGCCATCTCGTGATTGGCAGTACGACCACCCAAATTCTCCAACACATCGATCTTCCCGTCTTGCTATTTCGCTAGTTGTTTTGAGGAAATGCGATCGCCAATTCCGTCCTTTTGCTTCATTCTTGGTGGCAGGCGATCGCGTCGCCGTGTTTTTCTTCTTTGATTTGGGTGGCGATCGCTAGATTGAACAAACCCTTGATTGTTCTTTTTGCCAATATTGATACCCTCTTTGTTAAATTGACTCCGAATAGGTACAAATTTACCAATATAATGAGCCAGACATCGATCGTCCAGCAGAGGCAGAGCGAGAGTTAAGCTGCTGATTTGAGTTTGTCGCTCGTTTTCTGATTCAATAAGGTCTATGTCCGTTTTCGGGTCTATAGGCTTTATTTCGTTTGTTACGAATTATTACGCCCCTATTGTAGACTAATGGGAACGACACGCTCATAGGATTTCGAGCAAAATAAGAGTGGACTTAAAGAAAATCTTCTCAACCCCCAACCCCGTTATCGGTGTCGTTCATCTGCTGCCCTTGCCGACTTCTCCTCGGTGGAATGGAGATTTAAACAAAGTTATCGATCGCGCCGAACAAGAAGCAACTGCCCTTGCTGCGGGTGGGGTCGATGGAATTATTATAGAAAATTTTTTCGATGCGCCCTTTGCCAAAGATTGCGTCGATCCGGCAACAGTTAGCGCCATGACCTCGATCGTTCAGCGCTTGCTGAATCTTATTATGCTACCCGTCGGTATTAACGTCTTGCGAAACGATGGAAAAAGTGCCATGGCGATCGCGTCGATTTGCGGCTGTCAATTCATTCGCGTCAATGTTCTCACGGGAGCCATGGCAACGGATCAGGGCATCATTGAGGGAAATGCGTGGGAACTGTTGCGCTATCGTCGGGAATTGGGCAGTGACGTAGCTATTTTTGCCGATGTTTTGGTCAAACACGCCAGAGCGTTAGGAACGCCCAATCTGACCGTTGCCGTTCAAGATACCATCGAACGGGGCTTAGCCGATGCCATCATTCTTTCGGGTTGGGCGACGGGAAGCCCCCCCAGTTTGGAAGATTTGGAACTGGCAGCCAATGCAGCCAAAGGCACGCCAATATTTATCGGTAGCGGCGCGGATTGGGATAATATCGGCACGTTAATGCAAGCAGCTGACGGCGTAATCGTTGCCAGTTCTCTGAAACGCAACGGACGCATCGAAGAACCCATCGATCCCATTCGCGTTCAATCCTTCGTAGAAGCCGTCCGAGAAACCGCGATCGCCCCAGAGGAAATGACCGTTAATCCGAAAGTAACAATTTAAAATACAGGTTTAAAATACCCTACAGCGTAATAATTTCCAGTCGAACTCATGAATCGCAATCATTCTCTTCCTTGGATTTACCAAAAATCGCGCTGGCTCATCGGCGCGATCGCCTTATTAGGACTGACACTCACTTCTTACCTCACTCTGATCAAACTCACGGGGAATCCGGCCCTTTGCTTGGCGGGTGGAGACGGCTGTAATATTGCCCTATCCAGTTCTTATGCAACAGTTTTCGGATTGCCTCTCTCCCTTTACGGAGTTGCCGCTTATTTCCTGATGGCAGTATCGGCATTTGTTCCTATTGTCCTGCCCCTAGAGGAAAAATCCCAACGCGATCGCCTCGAAAATTGGACTTGGAATTTCTTATTAATTGGCGCGACGGGAATGACTGCCACGAGCAGTTATTTGATTTATATTCTTGCCTTCGAACTTCACGTTTTTTGTCCCTACTGTTTGACCTCGGCAATATGTTCTCTGAGTTTGTTTTTATTAACGCTATTCGGTCGTCTTTGGGAAGATTGGGGACAAGTCATCTTTACCGGACTGATTGTCGCGATCGTTACAGTGGTGGGAACATTAGGCGTTTATGCCAACGAAACGCCCCCCGCTCCGATCGACGGGCGCATTCCTATCCCTGCCCTCAAATCCGCTCCCAAACCCGGTATCGGTTGGGAGATAGCCACGACATCGACCCCTTCAGAACTTGCCCTCGCCCGACATTTAAAGGAAACTGGCGTAAAAATGTACGGTGCTTATTGGTGTCCCCATTGCGGCGAACAAAAACTCCTATTGGGCAAACAAGCCTTTGCCCAGATCGACTACGTGGAATGCGATCGCAAGGGCAAAAAGTCCCAAACCGCCCTCTGCCAAGCCAAAGAAATTCACTCCTTTCCCACGTGGGAAATTAACGGCGAACTCCATGAAGGCATTCAAACTTTAGAAAAATTGGCGCAGTTATCCGGCTATGAAGGATCGCAGGACTTCAAGTATATTATCCCCGGATTAAAATAGTGGGAGGAAAGAGGAACGAGTAAAGAGTAAACCCAACCCCAACCCCTCCCTACCCTCAACCCCTCCCAAGAAGGGAGAACCAGAGGGAAGGATAAAAGGAGAATCGCAAACCAACAAATAACCAATAACCAATAACCAATAAAAATGCGAAGAAAACGTTCTATTCCTTGGATTCATCGCTACTCGCGATTGATTATCGGAGCGATCGCCACGATGGGCGCAGTGCTGACGGCTTATTTAACCATTACCAAACTCGCGGGGGGAGAAGTCGGCTGCGCGGTCAACGCCAGTGCCACAGAGGGAAGTTGCACGGATGTGCTCTCGAGTCCCTATGCAACGGTTTTCGGTCAGCCTCTCTCCCTCTTCGGCCTGTTAGCCTATCTGGCCATGATAGTTTTTGCCCTTTCTCCCTACATTATCAATCCGGAAAATAATCGCGACCTTCGCAATAAATTAGACCATTGGACGGGTTTATTTTTGTTGATTGGCTCCACTGCCATGATGGTATTTAGCGGTTATTTAATGTACGTCCTCTTTGGTAAAATTCAAGCCGTTTGTTATTATTGCATCGGTTCCGCCTTATTTTCCCTCAGTCTATTTTTACTAACCGTTTTCGGGCGCGAGTGGGAGGATAGCGGTCAAATTGTTTTTACCAGTGTTATTGTTGCTTTTATTACTTTTATGGGAACGTTGGGCATTTATTCACCCCTCAACGATCCTGCTTTTGCCGATGGAAAAATTCCCGTTCCTCCCCATAGACCCAGCGAAATGATCCCCGGCAAAGGCTGGAAAATTCCCACAAAATCTGGAGAAGGCGAAATTGCTCTCGCCCAGCATTTAAGTGAAAATGAGATTAAAATGTATGGTGCTTACTGGTGTCCTCATTGTTACGAGCAAAAAGCACTCTTTGGTAAAGAAGCCTTTGCAGAAGTCAACTATATCGAATGCGAAGCAGACGGAGAAAACGCACAACCGCAAGCCTGCCAAGCGGCTGGCGTTCGTTCCTATCCCAGCTGGGAAATTGACGGTCAATTGCAACCCGGACGGCTTTCCTTAGAAGAACTAGCCGAATTATCCAACTATGAAGGTTCGACAGAATTTCAATACGCTCTTCCAACAAGATAAAAGATTTTCTTGAGCGATCGTTGTGTTTCTATTGGCAGGTTCTTTAGAGAAGACAGTAAAAAGGAAAGAAGGGAAATAAAAATTTTCTCAACTTTCCTTTGCACCTTCTTTGCTAGTTCGCGCGATCGTATATGTCTGATTTCCGCTCTCAATTGAGATCCCTTTGGTCTTGGTGGCAGCCAAAGCAAGCCTTTTGTTGGGCTTCGTTTGGAGTGGCGGGTTGCGTGATTCTCGTGCGATGGACGGGGATATTGCAAACGTGGGAATGGGCGGCGTTCGATCAACTGTTTCGCTTGCGCCCTGCCGAATCTCCAGAAGAGCGCGTTTTAATCGTGACAATCGACGAAGAGGACATTCAAAAAATCGGGACTTGGCCAATTCCCGATCGCGTTTTAGCCGAACTCCTGCAAAAATTAAGCGAAGCTCGACCTCACGCGATCGGCTTGGATATTTATCGCGATCTTCCTGTCGAACCCGGCCACGATCTCTTACAAGAGACCATGGCAAATATTCCTTATTTTGTCGCCATTGAAAAATTAGCAGATAGCAAAGGGAGTGGCATTAATCCCCCCGCGTCGTTGCCAGAAGAGGCGATTGGTTTTAATAATGTCTTTCCCGATGCGGATGGTCGCGTTCGTCGCAGCCTGTTTTATGCCTACGAAAACGGACAAGAACATATCAGTTTTGCTTTGCGCTTGGCCTTGCTTTACTTGCAAGCCCGAGACATCAAAGCGCAACCCTCTCCCATCAATCCCAATTATCTTAACTTGAAATCCGCGACCTTCCCCTTTCTCACGGCCGATGATGGCGCATACGTGCGGGCCGATGATGGTGGCTATCAAGTCTTGGTCAATTTTCGCCACCCCGATGCTTTTCCAAAAGTCTCCTTCTCGGACGTGCTTGAAGGCAGCATTTCTCCCGATCGCATTCGCGATCGCATCATTGTTATCGGTTCGACAGCACCGAGTTTGAAAGATTTAGTGTACATTCCCCACAGTACCAATCCTTTCGGCTCGATTTCTCCAATTTATGGAGTAGAGCTGCATGCTAATTTTATCAGTTATATTCTCGGGGCCGCCCTCGATCGCCGTCCGATTATTAAAGTGTGGCCCGATGCGATCGAGTGGCTGTGGATTTTATTTTGGTCGAGTTTGGGGGCCACCATGGTTTTGCAATTGCGCTCGTCTCCCCTTTACCTGAGTGCGGCATTATTGGGCGGGACGATGGTTCTGCTCGGCGGGGCTTACGGTGCATTTTTATGGGGATGGTGGATTCCTACGGTTCCCACTTTGCTGGGCTTGGGCGGAGCTGCCAGTATTTTAACCGGTCATTTGGCCTATCGAGAAGAAGAACTCAAGCGATCGACAGAATTTTTAAAATCCACCATTGATAATATTCCCGATCCGATTTTCGTCAAAGACCGCGATCGCCGTTGGATCGTTCTCAACCAATCCTTTTGCGATTTTAGCGGCTATCCTTTGGAGCAATTGCTTCACAAAACCGATGCCGATATTTTTCATCCGACCGAGGTAGAAGTCTTTCACCAGCAAGATGAATGGGTTTTTCACCATCAAACTCCCCGAGAAAATGAAGAAAAATTGACCGATCGCCAAGGCAGAACCTATTTAACGGCAACCAAGCGCTCTTTGCATCAGGATGCAGCGGGCAATATTTTTTTAATCGGTGTCATCCGCGACATTACCGAACGCAAGAAAATTGAAGAGGAGTTGAGGCGAACCACCGAAGAACTGAGCCGTTCCAATGCCGAACTCAAACGCACTCACGATCGCTTGCATCATTTAGCCTATACGGATTCCCTCACGGGTTTGGCCAACCGCAAGGGCTTTTATGAAAGTTTTCAAACGTTTTTAGCATGGGCAAAAGAAAACAAGCGTCTCGTGGGATTATTGTATTTGGATCTCGATAGTTTTAAGCAAGTGAATGATAGCCTCGGCCATCAAGGTGGAGATTTACTCCTTCAGGCTGTTGCCGAACGCATTAAGAATTGTCTGCGGGATAGCGATCTCGTCGCTCGGTTGGGAGGAGATGAATTTACGGTTCTTCTTCCAGGGATCAAGAAACCCGAAGATGTTGAAATTGTTGCCCGCAAAATTTCCCAAACCCTATCGAGCTCTTTTCTCTTAGAGCAACATCGCATTTTTGTTACCGTTAGTATTGGCAGTAGCGTTTACCCTCAAGATGGCAGTACGGAAGAAATTTTGATTTCTCTTGCCGATCGCGCTATGTATAAAGTCAAACACGGCGATCGCTCCGGATTTTCCCCGACACAAATCGAATCGAGCGATCGGTAATCTTACTGAAAGACTCCTGTAATATATAAACTAATATTATAATTTTTTAAAAAAAATTAGCTTTTCCAGTGGATAAGGAAAATTCATGAAAAAAATATGAATAATTGGCGTGCTATTTTGCACAGCCGTGAATATACTTATAGTAATGAATCAAAAACAAGATCCAGTCTTGTTAGGGTTATGAAGACTTCTCTGCATTTTATGGATACGGTAGATATGGGTTTGGTCGCCCGTTTGGCTATCGGAGTCAGCTTGCAGCTTTCGCTGTTTGTCGCTTGTGAGGCAGTTGCCCAAACGCACGCCCAAGCACAGAGCAAGAATTCTTCAGTGCGACCCATTGAATCTTTAAAGACAGAATCTCTACAGAAAGTGGATGCGAACTCAGAACTCGCTCGATTATATATCTATCAAGGATTTACCTCTCCCGATCGCGACAAGCCCGGAACCGATGGCTCGGGGACGGGAACCCAAGGGAGCGGCACCCGTTAGGTTCACTCGTTAAATTAATAAAATAATCCCCTCGCTCGACCCTTTAATTTAAAAATGCGAGCATTTTCCTCTTTGAATGCTCCCTTGCAGGATGCAATCGTTTTTGTTTATTCATCTCGAATGCTGGCGATCGTAGAAGTTACATTCTGTCAACCCAGTAAAATTGATATATTTTTTAATATTGGGTAACGGTGTTTACAAAAATTGGGAGATATCACCACCCTATTGGTACTTTGCGTAAAAATACATACACGATCGCTCCAATATTCTGGCTTCATTTTTTTGGGTCTCATGGACGAGCGCTCAAAAAAAACACCCTTCCTTTACGTCAGAGTGAATTCTCAAATAAGATCGAGTAAAGCGTTAGATTAATCGTAAATTCCATTGTTGAGGCGATCGTCCCCTTGAGTAAAGACATCAGCACTTTGAACGACAGTGAAATTCTCTAAATTCGCTTGCAAGCGTTGCTTTTGACTTTCCGACAAGCCCGGAATTCCGAGCACGTCCTCAACTGCTTTATAAGGGGCATTTCCGACAATTTTAGTGGCCAGAGTGGGATAAAATCCCGGCAACCCGCGAAATCCTCGAACATTGGTATTATTTAAGTCAATTTTTTGACCGAACTCCGTATTCAGCATCGAGTCTGCTTCATTGCGAAGTTGTGCCAATATGGGGGTATTTATCCGCGTGAATTGAGGAAAAGAAACGGCTAAAGTTTCTTGCTGTCCTCCAGAAATCCAACAGGCGAACGCGAATAGGGCGATCGCGAGAACGCGAAATACATTTTTCATCAAATCCTCCTCAGCAAGGCGCTCAAACAAAAGAAAAAGAAATTTTTAAAGTTTTGTGTTCTAATTCTCATCTTATCAGCGATCGGCGATTCAATTGGCAGTTATCTGTTGAATGAATCAAGGCCAAGGAAATGACAGCAGAGAAGATCGCGAAATCTTGACTTTTACAAAAATTTATAATAGGGTAGATATTTATATTTTTTTCTAGAGAATGTAGTGTTAAGAAATAGCCGATCTCGGCTAACGTGCAAAATTTATCGAAATAAAATCGAAATAAAGTCTAGTTGGTCAAAAAAATAGTGGTTTCTTCCAGCATATCTCCAACCTCTCAAACCGCCCCGACTCCCATGCGCCGCACGGGAGCATATGCCCTGATCGATAGCCTCATCCGTCACGGAGTCAAGCACATTTTTGGCTATCCGGGGGGAGCAATTCTGCCCATCTACGATGAGCTCTATCGCGCTGAAGCGAGGGGAGACCTGCAACATATTCTCGTCAGGCACGAACAGGGAGCATCCCATGCAGCAGACGGTTACGCTCGGGCAATGGGGCAAGTTGGCGTGTGTTTTGCAACTTCGGGTCCCGGGGCCACGAATTTAGTCACGGGGATTGCCACCGCGCATCTCGACTCCATTCCCTTAGTGGCCGTGACCGGACAAGTGGCACGGGGGGCAATCGGCTCCGATGCCTTCCAAGAAACTGATATTTGGGGGATTACCCTCCCAATCGTGAAAAATTCCTACGTCGTCCGCCACCCGGAAGATATGGCGAAGATTGTCGCAGAAGCGTTTCATATTGCCAGTTCCGGTCGTCCGGGTCCAGTACTGATCGACGTCCCGAAAGACGTGGGGTTAGAGGAATTCGATTATATTCCCGTAGAACCGGGAGCGGTAAAACTACAAGGCTTTCGGCCGACGGTCAAGGGCAATCCCAGACAGATTAATGCGGCCTTGAAATTAATGCAAAGGGCCGAGCGTCCCCTTATGTACGTGGGAGGAGGGGCGATCGCAGCCGGGGCGCACCGACAGCTCGCCCGAGTCGCCGAACATTTTTCTATCCCGGTGACGACGACGTTAATGGGGTTAGGGGCATTTGATGAAAATCATCCTCTTGCCGTAGGCATGTTAGGAATGCACGGCACCGCTTATGCAAATTTTGCCGTGAGCGAGTGCGATTTGTTAATCGCGATCGGGGCGAGATTTGACGATCGCGTCACGGGAAAACTCGACCAATTTGCCTCAAAAGCTAAAGTCATTCATATCGACATCGATCCGGCAGAAGTGGGCAAAAATCGAGCACCGCAAGTGCCCATCGTGGGAGATGTGAAGGTGGTCTTAACGCAGATGCTCGATCGCATTGCCGAATTAGGACTCGAGGCAAACCCAGAAAGGACGCGAGTATGGTTGGAGAGAATTGCTCATTGGCGCAAGGAGTATCCTCTCGTCGTACCGCACCATGCCGATAGCCTTTCCCCGCAGGAGGTCATCGTGGAAATCGGCCAGCAAGCCCCCCATGCTTATTTCACCACCGATGTGGGACAGCATCAAATGTGGGCGGCACAGTTTATCAATTACGGTCCCCGGCGTTGGATTTCCAGTTCGGGACTGGGAACGATGGGATATGGAATGCCCGCAGCGATGGGGGTTAAAGTAGCCTTGCCGGAAGAAGAGGTCATTTGCATTAGCGGCGATGCCAGCTTTCAGATGAATCTGCAAGAATTGGCAACCCTCGCACAATATGGCATTGCTGCTAAAACAGTGATTATTAACAATGGCTGGCAAGGAATGGTTCGCCAGTGGCAGCAAACTTTCTTTGGGGAGCGTTATTCTTCCTCTAATATGGAAGCGGGAATGCCGGATTTTGTGAAACTGGCCGAGGCGTTTGGAGTCAAAGGCATTCTGGTGAGCGATCGCTCGGAGTTAAAGGAAGCGATCGCAGCCATGCTAGCTCACAATGGTCCCGTTCTCGTGGATGCTCGCGTGACCCGCGATGAAAATTGCTATCCCATGATCGCCCCCGGAAAAACCAACTCCCAGATGTTGGGATTGCCGAAAAAAGATAAGGTGGATGCCGCGATCGGCTTGATTTATTGCAGCAGTTGCGGGGCAAAAAATCCCACGACCAATAAATTTTGTCCTGAATGCGGAGCAAAACTTTAAAACTTGAATGGAGATCGGTTCTCGGCGATCGAAACTCGCGGACAAATTTTGCCATTGTAATGGTTTGTCCTCACTGCTGTCGGGCGTTTCAGTCAAGTTCTTGCCAGTCCCTTGATGTTGAAGTCTTCAATCGCAATTCAGTCATAAAACTCGGGTGATGACTGAATTGCACGCTCTCGAGATTGTCTGAATTGTTACATTCGGCGATCGCGATCGCAATGAGGTCAGGCTTCTTATCCGAAAATTAAGGTAAGACTTCTTATCGGAGATAGGGTGACTTTTCTTTTTCGAGAAGGCATTTTTCTCCATCATTGCTATCATGCTCGTACAGACTCTTGCTCCCAATGAAGAAAAATGGCTGGCGGCACTATCTCGCGATTGCATATCGGAGTGCGATCGCGTCGTGATAGAAGTTGCCCGCTTCGTCATTCCCGATACCGCAACCGACAGCCGATTTGCAGATAATTCCCCCATACTGGCCGATTGTAGAAGAAGATATCTCGCAGACTGGCGAAACTGCCCGACTTTTTTAGAAGATTTTCCCACTCTCACTCCCAGTCTCATGCTCTTGGAGATTAACATTCCCCGAATGAACGGAAGCGAATTTTGCGCGATCGTTAAAGCCGATCCTATTAGCGTAAAGTTCCCACAGTTATTTTAATCACCTCCTGCGAATCAGTCAGACCGATTGGCAAGCTACGATCTAGGTTTAGCCAGTGATGTGATGAAACGAAGATCCAGAATTTGTGGAAAAATTGCGGGTAATTCTTCGATATTGGCACATCAATGCAAGCAGCAATATCAGCTCTTAAGAACAATGATTCTCCATCCGTCCGAATTTAATCTCGCTCCCATTAGAATACTGCTTGCCGAGGATGATGCTGTCGATCGCATGGCATTTGCCCGCTACGTCACTCACCACGAATTACCTTATGACTATACCTTGGCACAATCTCTCAACGATGCCTCCTGCATTCTCGATCGACAGACCTTCGATTTAGCTATCCTAGACTACAATTTGGGGGATGGCTATGGAAGCGAACTATTTCCAATCCTGCAAACTCAAGGCTGTCCATTTATTATCGCGACCGGTAGCGGAGATGAGGCGATTGCCGCCAACCTCATGAAGCAAGGGGCCACCGAATATCTGATTAAGGATCGCGATCGCCATTACCTCAAAATTCTCCCCATTACCGTACGCAAAGCCCTAGAACGGCATCGCGCTGGAGAACGATTGCAAATGCTCGCTCATGCCATGCAAAGCGTCACCGATTGCATTTATATCGTCGATCGCGAAGGACGCTTGCGCTTTATCAACGATGCCTTGGGTCGGCTGCTAGGGGTCAATCCCGAGGGCGTTATCGGCTTGCCGATTGATATCTTGGGCCAGCCAGTACTCGCCCATCGGATGGCGATCGATCCCGGTCGGGCATATGCCTTACGATTGGAGAATTGCGCGATCGATGTCGAAATTGCGTTGCAAGACAAGAATGGCTTGGATATCCCCATGTTGCTGTCGGAGTCCATTCTTGAAGATGGCTGTCAGCCCGTTTGGGTAGGAGTCCTACGCAATATTTCCGCACTTAAAAAAATAGAACGCTCCTTGCGAGAGGCTCGACAAAACCTCGAACAAAAAGTTCTCGATCGCACGAGACAACTCGAGGTCGCGATCGCGACCTTACAACAGAAAAATCAAGAACAATTACAGGCTCAACAAGCGCTGCAAACCAGCGAAAGTCGCTATCGCGCTCTGGTGGAAGTGATTCCGGATCTGATGATCCGCCAGGATGCCAAGGGTAATTATCTCGATTTAGTTCTATCGGAGGAAGTACAATTTATCAATCCCGCTCTCGCTTGCATTGGCGTTAACGTTTGCGACCTGCTGCCGTTAGAGCTTGCCCGACAGCGCATGATTTATGCACGCCAAGCCTTGGAAACCGGCGAAGTGCAAATTTATGACTTTGAAATTGAGGTTAACGGTCGGCAATGTTGGCAAGAAACTCGGATTATTGCGATTAACGAGATGGAGGTACTGGTTATCGTTCGCGATATTACCGAACGCAAACAAGCCGAAATCCAACTCCAACTAACCGGTCGGCGACTTCAAGAAGCGCAACGAATTGCTCATCTCGGGAATTGGGAACTGAATGTGCGGCAAAATACCCTGTATTGGTCTGAGGAAATCTTTCGCATCTTTGAAATCGATCCCCAGAAGTTTGGCGCATCCTACGAAGCCTTTTTAAATTTGGTGCATCCCGACGATCGCTCGAGAGTGGATGCCGCTTATAAGAATCACTTGCACAATCCTCGCCCCTACGATTTGGTACATCGGCTGCAAATGCCCGACGGTCGGATCAAGCACGTTCGCGAACGAGGCGAAACTCGTTACGACGATCGGGGGATGCCCTTGCTGGCTCGAGGGACGGTGCAGGATATTACCGGACAGAAGGAAGCAGAAATTCGGCGAGATCGCGCCGAAACCGCTCTCCGTCAAGTGATGGAAGGAACGGCAGCCGTTACGGGGGAGGAATTTTTTCCGAATTTAGTGCGCCATCTCTCCGCAGCCCTGCAAGTTCGCTATGCGGTCGTGGCAGAACTGATTGGCGATCGCATCCACCCTCTGGCATTTTCGGCTGGGGGAGAGATGCAGCCCCTCGTTGCCTATCATCCCGCCCGCACTCCTTGCGAACCAACTTTACAGCAGGGAGAATACCACTGCGATCGCCTCGTTCGACAGTTTTTTCCCGAGGATCTCGATTTGGTTGCCATGGAGGCAGAGAGTTACTCGGGCTTTGCCCTGAAAAACGATCGCGGCGAGACTATCGGCAGTATCTGCATTTTGGATACAGAACCCATGCCCCCCAATAAGCGGGACGCAGCCCGACAAGTTCTGCAAATCTTTGCCGCCCGGGCGGGGGCGGAACTCGAACGCAAAACCCTCCTCGCGCAGCTTTACCAACTCAACCAAGAATTAGAAGAACGAGTCGCACAGCGCACCCGAGATCTGCGAGAACGGGAGGCTCAACTCCGAGACCTGTTCGATAATGCGACCGATCTGATCCAAAGCATGGCGCCAGACGGACGTATTCTCTTTGTTAATCGCGCTTGGCAGGAAACTTTGGGGTACGACGTTGCCGATCGCGAGGCAATGGCGATCTTTGATATTCTCCATCCGGAGGATCTGAATCGCTATGAAGAGTCAATGCAGCAACTCTTCACGGGAACCCCTCGCTTGGATATCGAAATTCGCTTTCTCACCCAAGATGGCCGGGAGATCGTCGTCGAAGGCAATGTTAACGCTCAGATCGAAAACGGACAAGCGATCGCTACCCGAGGCATCTTTCGCGATATCACTCAGCGAAAGCAAGCCGAGAAGGAGTTGGACGAATCCAAGCAGTTTCTGCAAACCGTGCTGGATACCGTCCCGCTTTCGGTTTTTTGGAAAGACCGCTTCTCCAATTATCTCGGTGCAAACCGCCAATTTCTCGGCGATGCGGGTTTGTCTTCCCTCGAAGATTCGATCGGCAAAAACGATTTCGACTTGCCTTGGGGAAATACCGAAGCCGAAGCCTATCGCGCCGACGATCGCGCCGTTATGGAGTCTGGCGAGGCAAAACTCGGCATTATCGAAACCCAGCACCAACAAGATGGGAAGATCGTTTGGCTGGAAACCAACAAATTGCCTCTCCGCAATCTTGCAGGAGAGACGATCGGGGTTCTGGGAACGTATCGAGACATTACCGAGCGTCGGAATGCCGAACTGATCCTGCAACGCCAGTTAGCTGCTATTGAAGCCGCGATCGACGGGATCGGCATTCTGCAAAACGAGCGCTATCAATACATCAATTCCTCTCATGTCAAGATGTTCGGCTACGAGAGGGCGGAAGAATTGCTCGGTCGTAGTTGGGAAGTGTTGTACTCTCGGGAAGAACGAGAGCGATTTAGAGGGGAAATCTTTCCCACTCTACAACAACAACACTCTTGGCAGGGAGAGACCATCGGCATCCGCAAAGATGGGACGACCTTTCTCCAGCAGGTTTCCTTGACCCGTTCGGCAGATAATCTCCTGATTTGCGTCTGCCAGAATATCAGCGATCGCAAAGCGGCTGAAGCCGAACTGTTGCGGGCCAACGAGGACCTCGCCCGAGCGACCCGCCTCAAGGATGAATTTCTAGCCAATACGAGCCACGAACTCCGCACTCCCCTGAACTCTATTTTGGGCATGACCGAGGCCCTGCAAGAAGAAATTCACGGAACGCTAAACGAACGCCAGCATTGCAACTTGCAAACCATTTTTCAAAGCGCTTCCCATCTTCTCGAATTGATTGGCGACATTCTCGATCTGGCCAAGATAGGCTCGGGTCGGGTGCAGTTGGAGTGCGCTCCCACAAGTATCCCAGAACTTTGCAAAGCCAGTCTGGCTTTTGTTAAGCAACAGGCTTATCGGAAAAACCTGCAGCTCGAGTCGCGAGTTTCTCCCTATTTGCCAGCAATGATGTTGGACGAGCGACGCATCCGGCAAGTGTTGATTAACTTACTTAATAACGCCGTTAAATTTACGTCACAAGGAGGTTCCATTACCCTTGAAGTTGCTCTAGAAACCCAAACAGAACGGGATATCCGAGCTATCCCCTGCGGGGAAGGCCAAATCCCTTGGATGAAATTTGCCGTCCTTGACACTGGCATTGGCATCAACCCGGAAAATGCGGACAAACTCTTCCAACCCTTCGTTCAAATCGATAGCGCCCTCAATCGTCAATATTCCGGAACGGGTTTGGGGCTATCTCTGGTGAAACGAATTGTCGAAATGCACGGGGGTAAGGTGGGCGTAAGCAGTCGCGAGGGGTATGGCAGTTGCTTTTGGTTTATCTTGCCTTGTAGCGAGGGATTGATGTTATCGGCCAAGCCCGAGATTGCCTCTTCTTCGTATATTCCCTTGTCTAAACCCCTCCCTACCCATCAGCGCATTCTTCTCGCTGAAGATAATCTGGCTAACATTGAAACCATGTCCAGCTACTTGAAGGCCAAGGGATACGAAATTATACGGGCTCGCAATGGTCGAGAGGCAATCGAGCAAGCGCAATCTCAACATCCCGATCTTATTTTAATGGATATTCAAATGCCCGAGATTGACGGGTTCGAGGCGATTCGGCGCATTCGCGAAAATCCGGAATTGGCAGCGACTCCTATCATTGCCCTAACGGCTTTAGCGATGGAAAGCGATCGAGAAAGATGTTTGGCCGCAGGTGCTAGGGATTATCTCAGTAAGCCCGTACGATTAAAAGAACTCGTCACGAAAATTCAAACCATTTTAAGCCATTAAAAGAACGCATGATACGTGCTTTACTGAAAAAAAAGAAAGACGCTTAAAACAAGTCCGTTCAATCCCATTCTCTCCTAGATTCAATCTTTTAAGAAATGAGACGCAACTAAACTAGAAAGTACGGCCAAAATAGAAGCTAAAAAACAAACCAAAAGCGTCATGCGAGTATTGGCTGCAATTTTCGGACTAAAATCCGCTTCGGGAAGAATAACCCCCAACTAAATGTCGCGAGGGGTCTCCCGCTAGACCTGAAAGGTTAGCGGTGAGGGGAATCGCGACCAACAAAAGAAACCGACTGAAAGGAGTCCTTAAAAAATTATTGTTTTTATCAATATCTGGATTGATTGTTATTAAGTTTTCAGGTATTATTTAACTATGATTTTAACCTACTGCTACCGAATTCAACCTACCCGAGAACAGGCAGAAAAGATTGACGATTGGCTCGAACTTTTGCGTCGTCATTGGAATTATGCCTTGGGTCAACGATATGACTATTTGAGAAAAACTCGTTCTCAAGTAGATCGGTGTAGTCTAGTTTCAGAATCAATTGGTGAAATCCCAGAACCCGTTAATTACTACACTCAGCAATCCGCACTTAAAGAAACAAAAGTTCTTTTTCCCGATTACAAGGAAATTTACTCGGAAGTGCAACAAATCAATCTACAAAGATTGGATAAGGCATGGAAGAGATGGAGAATTCCAGATAAGAAAGGAAAGAGAGGAGGGCGACCCAAGTTTAAGAAAACAGGACAGTTGAGATCGTTTGAGTTTTCACGGGTTAATCATCCAAAAGCTACGATTAAATTTGACGGGAAAAACCTAATAACAACGCGATTGGGAATAATTCCGGTTATCGTTCATCGTCCCATTCCCGAAGGTTTTGAACTGAAAACTGCATCAATTGTTAAAAAAGCAGATGGTTATTATGTTTGTTTGACGGCGAAAGATGAAAAAGTTCCCGAACCTCTACCGTTAGACAAAATCAAAACAGCAGTAGGCATTGATGTGGGTTTGAAGGAATTCTTGACCACATCTGAGGGTGAAACCATTCCCATTCAACAAACCTATCGTAAGGCACAAAATCATTTAGCACGTCAGCAAAGGAGATTAAAGAATAAGAAAAAAGGTTCAAACAACTATCAAAAACAACAGAATAAAATTGCTCTGATTCATCAAAGAATTCAGCGACAACGGAAAGATTTTCAATACAAAATAGCCAACTGGTTAACGAGGTGTTATGACTTAATTTCGGTTGAAGATTTAAACATAAAAGGACTGGCAAGAACACGACTGTCTAAAAGCATTCTTGATGCAGCATGGGGACAATTCATTACTATCTTGGAGGCAGTGGCAGTCAAATGCGGTGTTCGAGTAGTAAAGGTCAATCCTCATGGTACATCTCAAGATTGTAGTGGTTGTGGTACGAAAGTCCCGAAAACTCTCTCGGTTCGCACTCATGAATGCCCGAAGTGCGGATTAACGATGGATCGCGATGAAAATGCCGCGATTAACATTTTGTATCGGGCATTAGAAGAATTACAGGCGGTGGGTCTTATCGTCTCTGCTTGTGGAGGCTTAGGCGATAGCCAGCCTGTGAAGCAAGAAACTTCTAGAAAAGAATGGGTTCAACTCAGTCTCTTCTGAAGCTCCCGTTAGACCCGAAGGGTTAACGGGAGAGAACGTCACCAACCAATCAATTCCGCCCTCATGATAAAAGGCTTGGATTCTCACAAAATACCGATGTCCTTCTCGATCGACGATTATATGGCGATCGCTCTCTAAAGCTGCCAAATTCTTATCCTTTTGTAAATGATTCACTGCCGCTTGAATCATCGGCTCTCGACTGGCACTGGCGGATAATCGTTCCCATCCTTCCGGGGTTTCTTGCAAGGGCGATTCACCAATAGAACTGGCAACGATTTCACCCGATCGCTCGATAATAAAAGCCTCTCCCGACCTACCAACTTCTAAACTGCGTAAAAACTCCCCGAGTCGCGATAAAGTGAGATCGATCGCCATGACCCCTTGCAATTCTCCTTCGCTATCATAAATGGGAATGGCGGGTGAAATGCCTAAAATTGGGGGTTGGGTAAAGATATATACGGGCGACCAGATTAAGTCTCCCGATTCTTTCGCATTGCGATTTCATGGAGTTGGGTTTGTTCCCAAAAATAGCGTTGTAAAGACTCGAATTCAGTCAGATTTAATTGTTCTCGCCTGGCAGAAAGGGCATTAATTTTTAAAAATAATTCTGAAGTCGCTAAATAGCTCTTAACGCGGGCTTCAATGCGTCCGTTAATTTGTTGGCTGAGTTCGTCTGCTAAATCGATAACGTCATTTCTTCCCCTTTGCCACGACCAATATCCCATAATGCTCGTGGCCACTAAAATCGGCAGTAATGTAGGAGCGATCGCGCGTCGCCAAGGGGATTGTTTGGGTCGGGAAGAATCTAGCGTTTCCATCGGTACAAGACTTATCTCAATGATTTGCAAGGATATCGGGTATCCACTTTAACATTCAAATTCATCGAGCAAGCGAATGGTTCGACGAATGGCTTCTTGTTGCTTGCGAGCGGCAAAATCGGGTTTGCGAGCGGCGATCGCGTCCAAACTCTGCCAAGCCACCAAACTGTCTTCTTCGTAAACTTTAGCGCAACTTTTCGCTCCCATCAAACCAAAATTGCCATCTTCGACCAAGCGATGAAAATTTAAAGCAACCTGTTTGCAAGTATAGGCGATCGCGCCATCGGCTTCGTATTTGGCCGTAGAAACGCGCTCGTTTTGTTGGGGGGCAAACTGAGCATTAAAGGAAATAATGCCAATCAATCGGGCAAACCAACGCTGAATTTTGGTATCGGCGTTGCGAAGGAGATAAAACGGCGGGGGGATGAATCCTGCCAGCACGGCATCTCGCTTTAAGTGCATTCGCAACTTTAATTTAACGAAAGCCAACTCCGAGAGCAAGCCTGCTTCATAAAATTGATGATAGCCCGTTTCTTCCATGGCTAATGCCTGCAACCAAAGAATTTGCTGAAAGATCTCCGGATCGATGCGCGTCCGCGTCCACAGTTGCGCGAGGGTATCTTCAGCATGATACACCTCTTCGCGATATTCCTGTTTGACGCATTCGATTGCAGCAGGGGAGAGGGATTCAATCTCGTCGAGATCGAATAATCCTTCGAGGGTTTGGCGTTTGGCCGCCAGATCTGCTGTTGCTTTTTGGAGTGGCACGGCGAGAGGAGACGGCGTTAATCTCAAGCGATAGAGAAATTGTGCCATCGTTCCCTCGGAAAGCAGGCCGAGAACGATAGTTACTCCCAAGATTAAGAAAAGGGCAAAATCGCGATCGTCACCTTTCCAACTCACGACCAAGGCAAAGGCAATGGATCCGCGCATTCCCCCCCACAGTCCCACCAATTGTTCCGAAAAGGAGAAGGGTGTAGAATCCCGTAAAAAGTTCGCAACGGGCATGAGAGCCAACACGACGACCCCTCGAGCCAAGACCACCAACGCGAGCGCCCCTGCCAGCCACAGCCAAACCCGAGAACTGCCATAAACCTGACGGGGCAAGCGAGCAAGCGTTAAACCCAATAGGAGAAAGAGACAACTTTGAGCGAAGATACCCGTGCCTTGCACGACTCTCTCGAATTTCTGAAAATGCTTCTGTTTTAAACGGGTGCTTAAGTTCCAGCGCAATACCATTGCTAGGGTCGTGGCGGCGATCGCCTCCGAGCCGGGATGGAGGATTTCTGCGCCAAAAAACGCACCATATAGAACGATCGTCGCGATCGTTCCCTGTAAGAGCAAACTCTCTCGCCATCGTTGCAGAGCGTAACAGGCCAGTCCTCCAGCAATACTGCCGAGAAGGATGCCGACAGCCCAAGCTCCGAAAAATTGCCCGATACCCCGTCCGTATTTTTCCGAAGCGAGAATGTCCTCCAAAAGAACGAATAGAGCGATCGCCGTGGCATTGTTAAAGAGACTTTCTCCCCCCCATAAGATTTGCAGTCTTTGGGAACTGCCTTCTCGATGTAACAGGGTAATGGCGGGGGTTAAATCAACAATGGAGAGCAAGATTGCCAATAAGATTGCCCCCGAGAGGGTGAGTGGGGCAAAAGCAATAAAAATACCTCCCGCGATCGCGGCGGCTAAAAAGACTCCTACAATGCCCAATAGCAAGATGGGGGAAAGAAACTGCATCAGCAAGCGGCCTTCCCAGCGAAAGGCAGGACAGGCGACGAGCAGGGGAAGTAACAAAAGGGAAGTCTGGGGAGGGAGTTCCATTAAGGTTGTCCCCAAAGCAAAGTATTCGCTGTTTTGAGAGAAGATTCCCAATCCCAACCCCATCGCGATTAAGCCCATCATGTAAGGCATGGGGGGCAGTTTGGGAGCGATCGCGCTCAGGGCGAGAATCGATAGCACCAAGAAAACAACCATACGCGATCGCCAACAAACTCGAGGAACTGGGGAACGGGAAACAATTAACACGAAGGGGACAAACGGAAAAGGTGGGATTTTTTTCCGTTGTTTTGGCTTTACGATTCTGGAGTGGAATCAGAGTCGGAAGGGGGGGCTGAGGAGATTTCGTCGGGTTCGCTCAGAATTTTCCAAGCCTCGTTGACGGCGCGATCGACGCGATCTCCCCATTTTTTCATGTCACTCAATAATGATTCCCAGTTTTTTGTTGCAGTATCTTCCAAACCCTGAATGGTTTTATCAAGAGATTCCCATTGTTCGTCAAAGAGAAGTCCTGTATTTTTTAAGGTTGTTTGTGCTTGACGCATGGTATTGACGTAATTGTCACGACCGATTTCCCCGGCCGACTCGAGGCTTGCTTGTGCCTGTTTTTTGATGGCTTCGATCAGCGCCATTGTATGATATTTGATTTCGTCGGACTCTTCGGGCATTTTATTTTCCACGAGAGTCTTAGTTTCTTCGCTCACCTCGACGGTTTGCGTTTCGGGTTGTTGAGCTTCGTTATTTGCGTTGGATTCGGACATTAGACCTCCTGAAGCTGCGTTAAAACTTCCCCTACACTCTAGTTAATCTGGTTCTAAAAAACAACCGATCGCTAAAACCCCAAAGGCAACCTCTTTGGCAGTCCTGCGAATCGCAATCGCGGGTCTGAAAAATTTATCGAGGAAGTCAGGTGCTTTCTGGCTCGAGGATCGCATCGCAAACCGATAAAATCCCTGAATTACTTTATGTTTCGTGATATTTTCCGCATCCTCGACTTGCTAAGCTGGAAATGTAGAGAGCAATCGAATTAAGGAGATGCCCGTGAATTCTCTTCTAGATCGCTACTCCAACAGCAAAAGCTGGCAAACCATCGTCATGTTTGTTTTGGGTTTTTGGCTGAGCGGTAGCTTGGTTCTCGATGCTGTCATTCTTCCGAGTTTATACGGAACGGGAATGATGAGCAAAGGCGATTTTGCCACGATGGGTTACGTTGTTTTTGGGATTTTTAACCGCGTTGAATTGTTCTGTGCTGCCTTGGCGATTGTTGGCGTTCTCGTGCTTCGTTATTATCATCATCTCAGCGATCGCCAAGATCGTCTATCACTCGTTTTATCTGGGGTTTTATTCGCGATCGCCCTCATTTATACCTATATTTTGACCCCCCAGATGAGCGGTTTGGGAATGCAATTGGATCTCTTTACCCCCACTCCTAATACCATGCCGCCAACCATGATGGCCATGCAGATGGGATATTGGGGTTTAGAAGTCGTTAAACTCTTTGCCGGTGCGACCTTGTTGCGCTGGCTATATTCCAACGCCGTCGCGAGTAATCGCTAATTAATCGCGATCGCCCTACTCTTTATTACAGCCTCTTTCTTCACAGAAGGGGTTTTTTTGTTGGGTTTCTGGGGCGATCGTCTATAGTTGATAATTTTATTCGCCGTTCTGCAAAGATATTCAAGAAATGGCAAATGTTCTGAGTCTTTAATTAAATTTTGTTGACATCCCAACAATTAACATCACCTCCTTGTAATAATTTTTATTTTACCATCAATAATTAATTTGCACTACACTTTTTCAAAGCGGACACTGAGCGGTATCGAAGTGTCGCCCTCCGCTTCGCTAAGATTTTGGAGCGAATCGAGATGTATACTAAATCGGGAAAGGCAGAGTTTGTGGCATGTTGCAAAAATCAAAAGGAGCGGGGAAGCAATCCTCGCGCTACCACATCTTTCAAGGAAACGTCTCGAAAAGAATAATAGTTTCCCTCTAACTCAACAAAGGCATGGGGAATTTCTTCCCAGTCTTCAATATCCTCTTCAGAACAGGATTCTTCTACCCAAAGTAATTTGTGTTCTGGGTTTTTCAGCCATATTTCAATGGCTTTATCGACAGTCAAAGGATTGAAATTTTTGTCAAAAACATACATTATGCTCGTCCTCCCTCTTTAACCCTATATCATTAGCGCGAGTAGGGCAATATTTCCCAGACTCTCTAGGAAGGGATTTTCAATGATTCTGTGAATCCCGAAGGGACTTGTTGCATTTGTCCTCGCGTGTTGGGTTTTCAGTCTAGGCGATCGCCTTATCCCCCGAGAATCCGCGAGAGATATCGCGATCGCATCGGGGTATAATAACCAAACTGCCTCTGTTGGAATTGAAACAAGCGCTTATGCCAGAAGCCGTTAGTGTGATTGAAACATTGGGATTTCCCGCTATTTTAGCTGCTGCCGATGCCATGGTGAAAGCGGCTAAAGTCACCGTTGTTTGGTGCGACAAAGCCGAAAGCGGTCGTTTCGTCGTTGCCATTCGCGGCCAGGTCGGAGAAGTCAACCGCGCTCAAGAAGCAGGTATCGAAGCGGCAAAAAACGTTTACGGCGGCCAAGTCATCACTCACTATATCGTTCCCAATCCCCCGGAAAATGTCGTGACCATTTTGCCCCTCGAATATACTGAAGCCGTCGAACCCTTTCGGTGATAGATTGAAAATTGGTAGATTGCCCCCCATGCTCTCGATATCGATTAACTTAGGAGAACGAAAATGCCAGAGGCAGTAGGATCGCTTGAAACAAAAGGATTTCCCGGAGTTCTTGCCGCAGCAGATGCAATGGTCAAGGCGGGAAGAGTGACGCTAGTCGGTTATATTCGCGTGGGTAGCGCTCGCTTCACGGTTAATATTCGCGGCGATGTTTCGGAAGTCAAAGCGGCCATGGATGCTGGAATTGCAGCGGTAGAACAGGCTTATGGTGGTGTTTTGGAATCTTGGGTGATTATTCCCAGACCTCACGAAAATGTTGTCGCCGTTCTACCCTCTGTTGATTTTAATGAGGATGTGGAATCGTTCCGTACTGCGGTAGAACGCCCGCGAGTTTTTGCCCCCGGAAACGGCTCCGGATCCTAAATGAATTGCGGGTCGGGGCGCAATGTTTGCGATCGGGGCAGTTTTGTAAATTTCAACTTGCTAAGTCATTAAGTTGTCGTTGCATTTGAGAGCGTACCTTTTCAGTACAAACCCGAACGTAATCGCGATCGCGTACGGCTTCGCGTCCGTAGCGAGGAAAATAAATTGGCGGACAAACCCGTATTTTAATGGGCATGGGAAAGGGAAAATTAGGCAGAGGTCCAATCGCCAGACCCCAAGGCAAACCGAGATAAACGGGAAACACTTCGGGGTCTGCATTCCCCAACCAAGGGATCCCCCATTGATTTAACATTTTGGCTTGTTCGTAGAGATCGGCGAGGACGATTAAAGTATCGTGCGCCCCATGAGAAACAATCGGAATGATAGGGAGTTGCTCTCGCAGTGCTAGTTTGATAAATCCCACCCGTCCGGCAAATTCGATTTTGTGGCGATCGCGATGGAGGCGAAAGACATCTTGCGCGCCCCCAGGATAAACTAAAATGCTCGCTCCTTTACGAATTGCCGCGATCGCCATTTTCGGGTGTGCCGCGATCGATCCGATTTCCATGGCCAGATTTGCCAGAGGAGGCATGACTTTCCAGAGGTTCTCGTGGCTGAGTCCGTATACCAATCTTTCCGTACCAAAATGCCGAAACCAGTCATAGATTGTCATTACCATATCCGGTGCCGCCAGTCCGCCGTTATGAGAACCGACGAGTAAAACCCGTCCCTCGGGAATAGTCTCCCAGCCCTCCGTTTGCACGCGAAAGTAGTGATGATAAAACCAGCCCCAAAAGGGCATAAAAGAACGAATGCGATTGGGGTTGCGCTTGTCGAGAGACCAGCCGGGTCGGGAATTTACGGAATTGGACATCAATGGAAAGAATCGAAGAGTGATTTTACTGTAATCTTTTTTGGCAATTGTTAACATTTGTTTATATACTATGAATCATAACAACTCCAGAAAATAAACCGTGTTACTACTCGATCGCAAAAGTTTAGGAGAACAGGCAATCAATAAAATTGCGACCCTTGCCCTCTCCAGCCAACTCAATGAAGCACAACACCTCAACGTCCGCGTTAAAACCGATCCGACGCTTCTCGCTCAAGGTAAATTAGCATCTCTTTTAATTGACGGTACGGGATTGGTAACGCGAGGGGATTTGCGGATGCAGCAAATGTCCTTAGAAATGGAGGAAATCGCGGTCAGTCCTTTTAAAGCCTTGATGGGAAATATCGTACTCACTCAACCCAGTCAAGGGACGGCGGAATTTGTTCTGACCGAGGGAGATTTCGATCGCGGTTTAAATCGTTTAAAGTTGGGCGATCGGGTGTCTTGTCGCTTGTCAAACAATGGAGAAATCGCAATTTTACGAGGAAATACGGTCATTTTTACGGCAAGTCCCGCAATACGAGAACAAGGAAAAGAGGTCGGATTGGAGGTGCGATCGCGCGATCTGTCTTTTCCTTCTCAACAAGTTAAAACAATCTTGAAAGAATTGGAAGATATTCTCAGTTTGCGAAATTTTGGCATGACGGGCATTGATTTAAAAATTCAGAATTTAGAGCTAGATAATGGTCGTTTAACGTTGAAGGCGATCGCTAAAATGACGAAATTCCCCACAAAATAGCTTTGTCAATTCAAAATTTAAACCTCGTGTCTTAGCACGAGGTTTGGGATATTTTTTATTGAAATTGCTCTTGAAAAAACTCCGCTCTAATCCTCGTTTACTTGCCTTTCTCTCTGTCGTCGCGATCGTCCCCATCGGTATCTCGACCAAATTTTATAATGGTATTGGGGTTCAATGGGTGAACGATTATTTGGGGGATGTTTTGTATGAGATGGCTTGGTGTTGGTTCTTTTTTATCTTTTTTCCCACCAAAAAAGCCATTTGGAAAATTCCCCTTTCTGTCTTTATCGTCACCTGCTGTTTAGAATTTCTACAATTGTGGCATCCGGCATGGTTGCAAGCGATTCGCGCGACCTTTGCAGGAAGAATGTTACTGGGAACGACATTTGTTCCCGCAGACTTCTTTTACTATGCGATCGGTTGTTTTTTAAGCTGGCTGTGGTTGCAACAAATTTGGTCGCTTTGCCATACAAAACCCAAACATTGAAAAACTCTTAAATATTTGTATACTGATTCCGATGCGATTTATTAACCCTAAAACCGACTATGCCTTTAAAAAAATATTTGGCTCGTCCGAAAGCAAGGAAATATTAATCAGTTTTCTTAATGCTTTAATTTATGAAGGCAACTCTATCATCGAAGATTTAACAATTATTAATCCCAACTTACCTCCAAAGATAGAAGGTTTAAAAGATACTTATCTTGATGTAAAAGCTACTCTCAATAATGGAACTATTGTTATTATTGAAATGCAGGTTCTTAACGTCGAATCTTTTGGAAAACGAGTAATATTTAATGCTGCGAAAACCTATGCTTTACAACTGCAAGCCGGGGAAGGCTATATTTTTCTCAAGCCTGTGATTGCTTTAACTTTAACTGACTTCAGAATGTTTCGCGATCGCGCTCCTTTTCTCTCTCGTTTTGTCTATCGCGAAAAATCTGACGGTTTCCTCTATCCAAATAATGAGATTGAATTAGTGTTTGTGGAATTGCCTAAATTTACTAGGACAATTACAGAACTCGAAACCATTACGGATAAATGGATCTACTTTATTAAATCTGCGCCATCTCTTGAAACAATTCCCGAAAATATGGAAGAAATCCCCGAACTCAATCGTGCTTTTAATATTGCCAGTCGAGCCAATTTAACCCGAGAAGAACTCGAAAATCTCGAACGTCAGGAAATGTTTATTCGCGACCAACAAGGAATTTTCCGTCTCGGTCAAAGAGAAGCTCGGGAAAAAGGTCGAGAAGAAGGTCGAGAAGAAGGTCGAGAAGAAGGTCGAGAAGAAGGTCGAGAAGAAGGTCGAGAAGAAGGTCGAGAAGAAGGTCGAGAAGAAGAAAAACGAACAATCGCGCGGAGATTATTATCGCGACTCGATGACGCTGCGATCGCCGAAATTGCAGGGTTGAATATAGAAATCATCAGAGAACTCCGAAAAGAAACTGAGGCTTAACCTTCCGGAAAGACATAACATTAGTAATATCTTAAGACACATTAATCGCGCCAATACTGCCCGATATGATGGGGTTGATTTTAGTCTTGCTTACAATTTTTAATTGAGAAAGTTGAATTTTGTTGTATTTTTATCAATATGTCTCATCTTCTTTCTTTTCTTCGTTTAACATAACAAGCAAGTAAAAATGAGTTTGACTCATTTCCCCATACTGACTGCAAAGTCTCATGGTTACGCTTGTAAGTGCTTTCTTTAGAAGCGCGAATTTTAATGTAGTTTTATATTGGGGAACTTGTATTATCCTAACCCATTCAAGAGGGAAAGAATCATGGCAATGACAAATTTTACCCCCCTTTCTGAAGCAGATCGCAGACATAACGAATATCTAGATCGTATTAATCACGCTCCTTATTTCTCCATCTTTCTGATGGTATCCAGTGCGTTCGTCTTGTTTACAACCCTCGTGTTAGTTGGCATTTTTTAAATTCTGCCATTACGATTGAGATATCTAAATTGAGTGCGCTGGAAACTCTCTAGCGCACTTTAAAATTTTTGTAAATACGCCTCATATTTGTTTTGAAATTGTTGGGGTTTCAGTTGCTGCGTCCAATATTCAACGAGGGCGTATCCTAAAGCCTTCGCTGTTTTAGGGGTTTGCATTTGCTCTCGATCGCCCATTGATTGTTCTAATAATAACGGCCAGAGTGCCAGCAGATCGAATTTACTATTATCCGACTGTTCTAAATTGAAAAGCGAGAAAAGCTCGTAAGCCATTTGCAACTTTCCGATAACAATCGGTAACTGTTCGATGGGAATTTGTTCGGCGAGTAAATAAGCTAAAGCGGGAGATCCCGTGGCCAGAGTAGAAAGGAATTGCAGGACGGGACTTTTTAAGAGTTCTGTCAGTCCTCGCGTTGTCGTCATTTGGAAACTGTAGCGATCGATAATCTTAGCAGCTGCGAGGGTTTTACTGTCGCGATCGCGTAAAAAACGAGCCAAGCGAATTTGTTTAGCCGGATCGATCGCTTCGAGTAAGGCAATCGAAAGGGTATCCTCACCCCAAGGCAGGCGATCGCCATCGCGAGTCACCAGAGGGAATGCCCCTTGACAAAAGGCCTGCAAATTTTCGAGGCGATATTCCGTTGCCCCGCGAATGGCTTTTTCCTTAGGGCGATGACCGTGTTGCCAGTCGTAGGGCGGTTGCCATTCTCGGACGGGACGCAGGCGATCGACTTGAGTAATAATGGCGATCGCGGGTAAATCTGCAACGGTGTTTTTAATCTCTTGCAGGAAGTCTGCATCCATTTGCAGGGCAGGATCGAGAGCGGGAGTAACGACTAAAACGAGATCCGCACGGGTAGCAAAATCTAAAACCAATTCTCGTAAATCCTCTCCATTGGCTTGTTCGTAACCGGGAGTATCCCATAACGCGAGGCTTTCTCCGCTTGATACCTGCCAGCGATAGTTTTGGATTTTGTCAGTGCTGGGCAGAACGTCTACCTCGGCAAGATCGCAGTTAAACAGGGTGTTGATCGTGCTACTTTTTCCTGCCCCCGTGCGTCCCACCAGTAAAATATTGAGGGGTTTTGCCGCCATTTCTTCGACAGGTTGCGATCGCTCGAGAACTTCTTTTAGAGTTTGCGTATCTTTGGGCTTAATTTCCAGTTCTGGCATTCCTCCACCGTAGAGAGCGATCGCTTGCTGGCAGAGATTTTTTAAAGCGGCTTCTCGCAGGAGTTGTCCGAAGTTAGCGAGAAGTTGTTGGTTCGCCTCCTCAGTTGCGGGTTTGCCAAGTTGTTTGGCAACGGCAACAGCAGGATTTAAAATCCATTGTGCCCAGTCCCAAACTTTAACGAGAGTACGAGCAGAAGGTTTTAAAGTTTCGTACATCTCATAGGCTTGATAAGCCTGCCCGACGGTAACGCGATCGAGAATGGGGGAAAGTTGCTGCATCCAGCGATCCAAGTCATCTACCGTCCCGCGAATGAGTCCGTAGGCTTGAGGAATATAAATATTGAGGAGGGGATATCTAACTTCGGGATGGTAGACTCGGGCGATCGCGACAACCATCTCCTGACACCTCTGCCAAAATGCCGGCCAGTCCTCCCAAAAAGGGGCATCCTCCCGCGCTTGTTGCAGGATGTGCTGTAGGACATCTTCTGCTTGTTTGAGGGCTTCTGGGTTCGTTTCTCCAGCTTCTAAGGGGGGTTCGAGTGGTATTCTTGCGTCTTCAACAGGAACAATTGGAGGTTTTGTCCATTTGACCAGCAGCCAGCGCCACCCCACAAAAATGAGAATAAAAATCCCCCAGAGCCAACTGAGGCCCCAAACGTGAATTTGCCAACTTGCTGCTGCGAGAAAAAAGAGCGCGATCGCCGCGATCGGAACGACCAAAACAATCCATTGCCAAAATTTTAACTGTATCATCCGTTCGCCTTCAACACTTTCTCGATCTAGTTTGACATTCCCGAGGAGAATTGGGTTTGCGATCGCATCAAGACATTGGGACTTCTTCTGACGAGATCGGATGATGGATGTTGCTCCTGTTGGATCGTCAATTTTCAATTTTTGGCACGGGCAACGTGACGGTAAAGGTCGTACCTGAATTCACGACACTTTTTATGGCGATCGCGCCACCATAAATATCGATGGCTTTTTTAACAATTGCCAAACCCAATCCCGTCCCTTTAATTTCTCCGACATTTTTAGCGCGATGAAACGATTCAAATAAATGAGGAATATCTTCGGCTGGAATGCCAATCCCTCGATCTTCAACCCGGAAGATTGCTTCGCGATCGCTTGCCATAACATTTAATATCACTGGCGTATCTCGAGGGGAATATTTGACCGAATTAGAAAGTAAATTCGTTAAGATATAGCGCAATAAGTTTTCATCAGCAATCAGTTCTCGATCGATATCTTGCTGTTCGTACAAAACAATCTGATGTTGATTTTCATCAATGGCTTGAATTTCTGCGAGTAATTGCCGGCAAAATGTTTTTAGGTTGAGAGGGGCTGGCAAAAAATCAATTTTTCCAGCTTCTGCCCGACCGAGAATTAAGATATCGTTGAGAAGTTGTAAAATCCGATCGCTTGCCCGCAATAGGCGATCGAGCTGCTGTTGTTTTTGTTCTTCCGTTAGTCTATCACTATAATGTTTTTGCAATTTAGCGGAAGCCATAATCACCGTTAAAGGCGTGCGAAACTCGTGAGAGGCAATGGAAATAAAATTCGATTTGAGTTCGCTTAATTCTCTTTCTTTTTCTAAAGCCTTACGAATATCATTTTCAGCCTGTTTGAGATTGCTAATATCTCGCCCCACCGCTTGAATTTCAATCAACTCTCCACTATCGTTAAAAAATCCGCGATCGACCCACTGTTGTACTCCCAAAGTCCCGTCCGGTAAAAAGGTTCGAATTTCGCAGGTATACACGGGATTCTCCGGACGCAGCAGAGTGTATTGTCGGTTGAGTTTTTCTAAATCTTCTGGAAGAATATCGGGCAACCATTGACTATTCATTAAGTTTTGCCGATCGCAATTAAAATAACGGCAATAGGCATCATTGACAAAAAGCAAGGTACCGTCAATGCGATAGCGACAGATCAATTCTGTTTGATCTTGCACGATCGCCCGATAGCGTTCTTCGCTTTTGCGGAGTTCCTCCTCGGCTTGCTTGCGATCGCCGATTTCGATGACCGAACCGATACATTCAACGGGATTTCCCTCCTCATCGCGAACCAATTTCACTGAATCTCGCAACCAGCGATAAGTCCCATCTCGATGTAAAAAGCGATATTGATAAGTCCGATGGCCCGATTTAAACAATTGTTCGATTTCGAGCAAAATCCGCGAGACATCTTCCGGATGGAGGCGATCGGTCCAAAAATTGGCATCTGTTAACCAATCTCGGGATGAGTAGCCTAAGATTTCGGTCACATTTTCGCTGATGAAGGTGGCCGAGAAGCTCTCGTCGATCCGACAGCTATAAATAATTGCCGGACTCGAAGAAATCAGATATTCAAAGCGTTCTCGCACGGCCTGAACTTCGGCCTCCGCTCGCTTGCGATCGCTGATATCCTGTCCGATGGCGAGGGTCGTTCCATCGGACAGGCAAACGCTTGCCCAAGTTGTATCGAGATTCATCCCTTCTCGCACCTGCATTCTGAAGTCCTGCCATTTCAGGGTTGCCTCTTGAATGAGAGCGCGAAATTGCCGACAGAGTTCGGGATCTCGATAACAAGCTGCGAGAATGTCGCGATCGCGCCATTCTCGCTCCCAACCCGTAATGTTTTCCCAAAATCGGTTGGCCCATTGTTGCTTGCCGTGGCGATCGAAGAGAAGCAACATCACGGGAATGCTATCAAAAATCGCTTGTAAAAATTCTTTTTGCTGTTTGAGTTCCGTGCGGGCGTTTCTTTCTTGAATGGCAACGGTTAAATAATCTCTCACTTCTGTTAATAGGGCAATTTCCTGTTGCGTCCACGAGTGAGGGCGAGAAGAATGCAAACCAAGGGTGCCGATCGACTGTTCTGAATATTGTACGGGAACGTACAATAAGGCTCTTGTCTCTGTGGCAATCGAGCGCTCGATGGTCTCTTGCAATGGCTCTTCTTGCGTCACATCTTCAATCAAAAGGTTTTCTTTGGCTTTGAGTTGAGCAACATAAGGACAGAGCTCTACCAATTGTTCGATGGGAGCAAGGGAAGGCGGCACGTATTGATGTAAAATTTGACAGCATTCTTCACTATCAAGAGCGGCATAAATGACTCGTAAATGCGGAAATGCCTTGCCGATTTCTTCGATCGCATAAGAAAGGGTCTTGTGTACTGGCATTCCTCTATTGATATAGGCAAGAATGCGATTGTGTAGGTCTTGACGCAGGCGATTTTCTTCCAATGCCTGCCATGCTTCCTTGCGATCGCGAATATCTTCGACAATATTTAAGTTGTATTTGGGAATGCCGCTACGATCGCAAACCACGGAATGGGTTAAATTGACCCAAAGTTCTTTTCCTTCCCGGTGCAGGTAACGTTTTTCGAGGGAATAATTCTGGGTTTCTCCTGCCAGTATTTGGCGATCGCATTCTCGCTGATGCGGCACGTCCTCGGGATGAGTAATCTGCTGCCATGTCAATTGCAAAATTTCTGAGGTCGAATAACCGAGCAGATCGCAAAATTTTTGATTGGCGGCAATATGTTCTCCTGTAAGTTCTGTGAGGGTGATGCCGATCGCGGCTTGCTCGAAGAGAGAACGAAAGCGAGCCTCGCTATTTTGCAGGGAGAGAGTGCGATCGCGGACTTTCGCCTCTAAGGTTTCGTTTAACTGGCGCAATTGTTCTTCACCGCGTCGCAGGGCTTTTTCCGCTCTAACGCGATCGTTGATGTCCCGGCCGACGGCTTGATATTCGAGTAAATTATTCTCGCGATCGAAAATAGCGCGATCGGTCCACTGCTGCCACGCCAGAGTCCCATCGGGGCGAAAGGCTTGATATTCCTCAGTTATGACGGGATTTTCCGGGGTCAGCTTTTGCAAGATTTGTTGCACTCTAGCGCGATCGGCTTCTGGCATCAAAGTGAGAAACTTCTGTCCGATCAATTCTTGCTTGGAACAATGAAAATAACGGCAGTAGGCTTCATTGACGAAGGTTAGGGTACTATCGGGTAAAAAACGGCAGATCAATTCCGTTTGTGCCTCTAATATTTCCCAATAACGAAATTCGCTGGCTTTGAGGGCGGCCTCTGCTTGCTGTAATTCAATTTCGCGATCGCCGCGAGCGAGAAGATGGGTTTCCATGAATTGCCAGAGCTTCTGACGAGAAATCGCCCCGACAATCGCACCGCCCGTATCGATCAAAGGCACGGCAGGGAGAGAATACTGGCGAAAAAAAGCAAGGAGTTGAGGCAGATCGATAATTTCTGAGGTTTGATAGGCGATCGCGCTGCTCATGGCTTCTTTCACGGGACGCTTCCGCCAGTCATCGCGATCGGCCATGAATGCAATTGCTTCTCGTTCTGTCAGCAATCCAAGAAGTTGCGATCGCTCGGTTCCCGATTCGGTTACGAACAGATAATTGTCGGTTAGGATTGCTTTATCGGGTTGCAACCACGGTTCGATCGCCTCGAACAATAAAATATCGGGAGAAACAATGGGGGGAGAGCGATCGATTGCTCGCTCGATCGCCTCGATAATGCGGTCTGACATGATTGATTTTTAGCGATTGTTAATCGTGACGTTTATTATTAGAACAATTCAATCGGAAATGTTTAAATATATAGAAATATCTATATCTTTAGTTTTACCTAATTTTGCTCAGACTATCTACAACAAGTTTTTTAAGCAATAAACCTGTTGTTTTATTGAGGGAGTTAATCGATCGCAGGGACTGAGTGAACAATTAATATAGTTTTACAATCTGAATATTCATAACAAAAAGCACGATCTTTATAAGTCCTGTTGATTTTTGAGATCGGACGATCGCTCGATTTTGTATAGTCGTTTATAAGAAAACAAAAAAATAGCACAAAATGTATTTGTGCCTAAAAAATAATTGGCGATCGCCTTTAGTTAAAATGAGAGAGGGATGAAAATTAACGAGATTGATTGGCTTTTGTATCGCGGACGGCAGCCCAAAACAATACGCCCGTTAGGGGAATGCTGGCGGCGAGAATGATGGAAGTGATCGTCGTACCGTAGGTGGGATGTCCGTAAGAGAGTTCAAAAATTGAACCGACTGCCGCGATCGCGCAGATACAGCAAGCCGCGAGCAAAATTCCGCTTTTTGGTGTCATTTCCATGGGTTATTAGTTATTGGTTGTTGGTTGTTGGTTAGGTCTCCCCTAACTCCCCCCTTCGACCAGCTAGGGGCAAGCCTTGGTAAGGGGGGAAAGAAGGCGTTCCCTTTCGATATCCCTTTTCGATCTTCCCTTCTTGAGAGGGGTTAGGGGCGGATTACTGCTGCTTGCGATTAATGCTTTACAGGCTGGACGGCATTCACCGAGAAATGATTTTTTTTCAGTTCTTCTGCCAAGATTAAGTTATTTTCGACGCGATCGACAAAAAGAACTCCTGTTAAGTGATCCATTTCGTGTTGGATGACGCGAGCGAGGAGTCCATTGGCTTTAATTTTTTGGGGTCTGCCATTTTCATCTTTAAAGGTCACCTCGATCCCCTCGGGACGGATAACATCCAAATAAACTCCGGGGATGCTCAAGCAGCCTTCCTCCGCACCGCATAATGCTTTACTGGCAGCAACAATTTTGGGATTGATTAAGACTAAGGGTTCGTTCGTCGGGTTATCGGGTTCGCAGTCGATCACGATCAATTGCTTGTTGACGGCGATTTGCGGGGCAGCCAAACCAATACCATCAGAGCTATACATGGTTTGTAACATTTCCCGAGCCAGTTGGCGTACGCTATCGTCGATTTTGGCAATGCGCTTGGCGGGTTGTCGCAGAACGCGATCGCCGAGATGATGGATCTCGAGGGGGGGATTTTTTAACTTTTTCTTTTCAACGGCAACAGCAGAGGACATAAGCAATTAAAAATTCAAAATTCAAAATTCAAAATAAGTTTGTTTGATTCTTCATCTTAACAGTTCTTCATGGGTTCGCGAGGTTAACTTCCAGCAAACCGGGGGGTGGGAGGATTTCCACCCGCTTTCCTTCGAGATCGACGACGGGAACAATCTCGGGAACGAAGGGAATTAAAACTGTTGGAGAAGCCGATCGCGATCGCTTTTTCTGCCTTGGGGGGGATTTTTCTACCGCAGGGGGTATGGGATTCGCCTTTAGGGTAACTTCTAGGAGGTCGTTCCCTGCCGAATAAACGTCCGTCACTGTTCCGATCGCTTCTCCGGTCGATTGAACGATGACCTCTAATCCCAACAGATCGGAAACGTGATATTCATCGGCTTCTAAAGGGGGACGATCTTCGGCATCGACGAGAAAGATTGCGCCTCGTAAGGCTTCTGCTTGGCTGCGATCTTCAATCTCGGCTAATTGGATGACATAAAGTTTTTTTCCCGGTAGCAATCGCCCGGACAATAGTTCGACTTGTTGAGGAGAAGAAGCATGGGGCAATTGCAACCATCGCGTTCCCGGTTGCAAGAATCGCTCCGGAAAATCCGAGTCGGGATAAACGCGCAATTCCCCGTTTAAACCCTGCGGGGATACAATTTTTCCCACTGCTAATAATTTCATTCGCTGTCTCTTGATGACGGGTGACGGGTGACGGGTGACGGTTTTTTCAAGGTTTGCAAGAAAAACTCTTCCAAAGAGGGACGCGTCAAATCCATACGAGTTATGCTGGCATCGATCGCTTTTAACCGACCGAGGAATTCTCGAGGGTCGCCTTCGAGTTCCCCACACCATCCCGATTGTCCGAATTCTAAGTTTTTTAGATATTGGTCGAGGTCTTGAGTACTGCCGCCTTTTCCTTCGATGCGATAGCGATCGCCCGTTCCCAAAAGTTCGTCGAGGGTTCCGGTGCAGCGTAATTCCCCGCGATCGAGAATGGCAATGCGATCGCAAATTTGCTCTACGTCTGCCAAAATATGGGAATTAAAAAAGATAGTTTTGCCGTGGTTTTTTAAAGAGAGAATAATTTCGCGCACGCGATAGCGTCCGATGGGATCGAGGCCGGACATGGGTTCGTCGAGAAAGAGAATATCGGGATTATTAATCAGAGCTTGAGCCATGCCCGTACGTTGCAGCATTCCCTTAGAATATTGGCGCATGGGCTTCTTTTTCGCTGCATAGGAGTCTAATTCTACCCAATCCAATAACTCGGGAATGCGTTTTTTTTGTACGTTCTTGGCAATGCCAAATAAATCCGCTGCGTGTTGCAAGAATTCCCAGGCTGTCAGATAGTCGTAAAAATAGGGATTTTCGGGTAAATAGCCAATGCGCGCTCGGGTGGCGCGATCGCCGATGGGCTTCCCTAAAAGGGTTGCCCGTCCCGAAGTTCGGCGGACTAATCCCAGTAAGATTTTCAAGAAGGTGGTTTTGCCCGCACCGTTGAGACCGAGCAAGCCAAAGGTTTCTCCTTCGTATACCGTCAGGGTAATACTTTTGAGGGATTCGATAACGCGATCGAACCAAAAGCCCGTCCGGTACGTTTTCCCGAGTTCCCAGACTTGTACGACGGGAGGGCGATCGCCTTGCGCCTCGGAATGCAAATCGCTTTTATTTTCTTCTGGCTCTTGCTCGGTTAGGGGGCGATCGGGGACTGATTCCATAACGATGCAGATGCGATTATCTTTAGGATTCACATTCTGTATTTTAAACGCGTTCGCGAACAATATTGAAGTTTTACAGGCTGTCTTTTGACAAGGAACTTAAGATTTTCGACGATCTTGAGGCAGCTTACTGCACGAACATCCAGAGGAGATTCACCGTGAAAAAATTCTTGTCAACTGTATTGTGTTTGGTTTTGGTCGCAACGGCCTTCTTTGTCGCCCAGCCCGCTTTTGCCGGAGATGCTGCTAAAGGAGCCACGGTTTTTACTGCCAATTGTAATTCTTGTCACTTGGGCGGTAAAAACATCGTCATGGCACAAAAAACCCTCCAAAAGGCTGCTTTAGAAAAATATCTCGCGGGATTTGCCGAGGATAACCTCCAAGCTATTATTACTCAAGTTACCAATGGTAAAGGAGCAATGCCTTCCTTTAAAGCTCGTTTGAAACCCGATCAAATCGAAGATGTCGCCACTTACGTTTTAGAACAATCCGAAAAGTGGTAAATCGCGATTCGCAATTGAGAAACCCTTTCTATATTTAGGTTTTAGCATTGCGATTTGTAATTTGACTCGAAAAAATCAATAATCACTTAAATTGGCAAAAGGGAAGTTCTCGAAACATCCCTTTTTTTAGCGAGAATTTTTTCTGTTTTGAGTTGCGAATGGTTGCAGCAGAAGTCAGCAACCAAAATAATTTAAGCTACTTAAATTTGTATGATTCTTTTGTTGGAGAGAATAATAAGCTGCGATCGAACCTAACATTTGATGGATTGCACTTAAATACTGAAGGTTATCGACTTTGGGGGTCGCTCCTACAATCAATTGAGTAAGTCGAGCAGCCCAGCATTACCCTCGCAAAATCCAATCGACAGCCTCCACCAAATCGGCGGCAATAAAATCGGGAGTAGCATGATGTTGATAGCTACCGCCGATGACGCTTTTGCCATAACCCGTTTGCACTAAAATTCCCTTGGCTCCAGCATTTCTGGCTAAATCCACATCAGTTGCCTTGTCTCCCACCATGACACTGCGCCGAATATCGAGATCCCATTCCCATGCCGCCGCCACTAACATTCCCGTGTTGGGTTTGCGCCACGTACTCCAGCGAGCGTATTCGGGATTGACTCCACCTGCGGGAGGGGCAAGATAAGGACAGTAGTAAAGCGCGTCTAACTTTGCTCCGGCTTCTTCATGTAAAAGAGACTCGAGGCGATGGTGGAGTGCCTCGACGTGAGAAACAGAATAATATCCTCGTGCGGGTCCGGCCTGATTGGAAATCAAACAGCAAAATAAACCCGCATCATTGAGGCGGCGCACGGCTTTGGCGACCCCCTCAATGAGTACCAAGTCCTCAACATTGTGGATGTAACCCACCTCCTTGTTGAGGACTCCATCTCGATCTAAAAATACTGCTGCTCTACTCACGCCAAATTTGCTCGATAACCGTTACGGGGGCTATATCCGCGATCGCCTTGGAGGGCGACTGGATGGCGACGCATTTGTCACCGCCAGGGGGAAGGAGTTTTTTCCCATCGGTGGGTCCAAATAGGGCAATTGTATAAGTTCCTACGGCGATGGACAAGTGCATGGGAGCGCTATCGGTACAGAGCATTAAATTCGCCCCGGCAATCAAGGCGGCGAGTTTGCCAATATCCGGCGGCGATACGGTTTTTAAGCCGCGATCGCCTTCGAGCATTTCCTCGATAAATTTGTCATCTTCGGGTCCTTTGAGCAAAACAATCGGTAAATCGGGCTGTTTTTGACGAATATTTTCGACAATTTGCAGCCAGCTTTTCACGGGGTAAATTTTATCGATTCCTTTCGCGATCGCCAATTGGCTCGAACCGCCGTGAAGGAGGATATAACCGCTTTCTTTCACGTCGAGATTCTCTTGTTCGACTTCTGCCCAGTCGATATCTCCTTTGGGGACGGCAACGCTCACGGGGGGTGTAGCTGCACTAATGTTTAAACCTCCGAGGAGATCGTGATACATATCGGCAGCATATTGCTCTTGTTTGAGAGGAATGTTTTGGGTGAAAAAACATCCCTTTTTCATTTCGTAACCGATGCGATCGGGAATACCTTCGAGCCAGAGGAGTAACCCGACTGCCCACTGTTGCCCGAGGGCGATCGCGACTTCGTATTCGCGATCGCGCAGGACTCCCAAGAGATTGAGATAATCGGCCAAACCGTTGCGATCTTTGTAGTCGAAAGCGAGGACTTCATTCACCGAAGGGCAAACGCGGTAGGCCCCCTTCGATCGCGGCTCCACCAAAACATCGATTAATGCCTTGGGATATTGCTGTTTGAGGGTGGCTAGGGTTGGGAAGAAGAGAATCTGATCGCCAATTCCACCGGGGACGAGGGCTAGTATTCGCATTTCAATTCACCGAATTTAAGTCGATCGAGGTCAATTTTACGGGAAGATGAGAGCGAGATGGATTAATTTTGGAAAGATTAAAGTTGTGATACATTTACTCATTCCTGCGGCTGGTCTGGGGAAACGCATGGGAGGCGATCGCAATAAGCTCCTGTTGACCCTTTCGGATAAGCCCCTGCTGGCGTGGACGCTACTGGCTGCGGAAGCCTCCGAGGCGATCGCTTGGATCGGGATTATGGGACAACCTTACGATTTCCCTGCTTTTGAGGAGATTTTAACGAGGGTCAATCTTTCCAAACCCGTCCAATTGATTCAAGGGGGGGCAACCCGCCAAGCGTCGGTTTACAATGGTTTACAAGGGCTGCCAGAGGATGCCGAGGGGGTTTTGATTCACGATGGGGCGCGATGTCTGGCAACCCCGGATTTATTCGATCGCTGTGCTGTTGCTTTAAAATCCTGTCAGGGGCTAATTGCAGCCGTTCCGGTGAAGGATACGATTAAAGTGGTCGGCGAGGGCAATATTATTAAAAGTACCCCCGATCGCGCCAATCTTTGGGCGGCACAAACCCCTCAAGGATTCGAGGTGAAGTTATTAAAAGAATGCCACGAAAAAGGTAAGCAATTAGGCTGGGAAGTTACCGACGATGCGGCACTATTTGAAAAGTGCGATTTGCCCGTGAAAATTGTGTTAGGAGAAGAGACGAATTTGAAGATTACAACTCCTGTGGATCTGGCGATCGCAGAATTTATTTTACAAAATCGAACGGATTAATACTACTAATACCGTCTTTACAAGTATTGCAGTCTTATAACCGAGGATCTGCAGGAAATGAACGTGTTAGACTTGCGGGCGAGTTTGCGAACCCAATTGTAGGAGTTTTCAATGTTTTCTCGTGCTTCAATTCCAAAATCTCTAGCGAGGTTGCTGGCGATCGCCTTGCTCTTTATCGCCTTCTTTGTTGCGGACATTCAACCCAGTAAGGCAGACAGCGTTTACAGCAGCCTCGATCAATGCACCAATATTTTTTCGGGTGCCGTCTCTTCTAAAGATACGATGAGGGTCTCCATCATCGACAATTGTAAGGAGTGTGTCTCAACGGCAAGAAGTCGCGATCGCGCCAAGGTGGGAACGGCTAAATGGAAAATCCTATTTGGATACTAGAAAAGCAGGTTGTGAAGGAAATGCGTTGTGCGTCTCGGCGGCAACAAGCCCAAATCGCGCTAAGGTGGGAACGGCTAAATGGAAAATCCTCTCGGCTTCGGGCAAGAAAGGAGCAGTGCAATGCAATGATATTGTCTACTTACAAAACCAAGCTAAGTATCAAAGCAAATTTACCTACTTAGATACAAGGAGTAGGGGATGTGAAGGTGATGCCTTATGCGTCTCGGCTTCTTTCAGTCCCGATCGTGCCAAGGTCGGAACGGGAAAATGGAAACTCATCTGTACGGGTGGGGACATCAAAAAACCCGTTTCCCTACAAAACCAAGCCAAGTTTCAAGGCAAATTCACCTACTTGGACACGAATGGTGCGGGCTGTGAGGGCAATGCCTTTTGCGTTTCGACTTCCTTCAGTCCCGATCGCGCTAAGGTCGGAACGGGTAAATGGTCTATTTTACCCGCTAAATAGACAACAAAAGGATAGGAATTGATTTTCCTATCCTTTTCCTTTCTTCTCTAGTAACAGCAGATGACCGCCGATATAGCTTGATTGCAGAAGAAAAAATTTGAAGATTGCGACACCCGCAGTTCTCGCGATCGCGGCGTTTATTTGACAAAATCAGCGTTCAATCAGGATGATACTGACACAACAACAAGGCGATCGCGTTTTGTCGTCGTGCTTTACGTCGTACCGTGCGAGAATGGGTGAGGGAACGAATAACCAATAACCAATGAAAAAATGAATGTTTCTGTTATTGTCCCGATTTACAACGGCGAAGAAGATTTACCGGATTTATTGGCTTGCTTGCAGGAACAAACTTATCCCGCGTCGCAAGTCGAATATATTTTGGTCGATAATAATAGTAGCGATCGCACGGGGGAAAGGCTCACAACGGCGGTAGAAGATTTTGCGCGATCGGGACTGGTTTTGCGACCGTTAAACGAAACCAAAGTACAGGGGTCTTACGCGGCTCGCAATGGGGGAATTCGCGCCGCACAATACGATATTTTTGCTTTTACCGATGCCGATTGTCGCCCCTGTCCCCAATGGTTGGAATTGTTGGTCAAACCTTTTGAAAATTCGGAAATTGGCTTGGTTGCGGGAGAAATTCGGGCGCTTCCGAGTGAAAATTGGTTGGAAAAATATAGCGATCGCAAGGATACTCTTTCTCAAAAACATACTCTCGCTCATTCCTTTTGTCCTTACGGTCAAACCGCGAATTTAGCCATTCGCAAGCAAGCATTCGAGCAAGTGGGTTTATTTCGTCCCTATTTAACCACGGGAGGAGATGCAGATATTTGTTGGCGAGTTTTACGGGAAACGGATTGGAAATTAGAGTTTATCGAAGCGGCCTTTATTCGCCATCGCCATCGCTCGACTTTAAAAGAATTACGCAGTCAATGGAAGCGCTACGGGCGATCGAATCGCTATTTACACGAATTACATGGGGTCAAACTCATGCCTGCATTAACGACACCTAAAAAACTCCGTCGTTTGGGGCGTTGGCTATTAAAAGAAATCCCGTTAAATACTGTTAAAATATTAGCACAAAAAGCCGATTTTGTCGATTTGGTGTGGACTCCTTTAGATTTAATGACTTATCAAGCCAGACAGGAAGGACAAAAAACGGCAAAACTTCCCGAAGAAGCGAAAGAAATCGATCGTTTTTAAAAAAGATGCTGGGGTCAAGTGATGAAAATATTTTCTCTATTTAAAAATTTGAGTATTTTCGATCTAAAACGCGATCGCAAAAAATAGCTTGAATGATATTACTATCAATGAAAGAAAAAGATGTATCTCATAATTCGTAAAAACACAAGAACCCAAACTCTAAACCCTTTATCTTTTATCGATATTTAAATTTTGAGATACATCCAAAATACAATGGAATGCAGAATACACTCAACGATCGAGATTATCTTCTGCGCTTGACCAAAGCTCCCAAACCTAGAGCGGCAAATGCACTCAGAACGGTTGCAGGCTCGGGTACTGGAGACGGTTGGAAGATAATCGATGTATCTATTCTGAAATTAGACTGCGATGTATGGCGTTCTGCGAAGAATAGGTCAAAATCATAAGTATTGCCAGTCGTTATCCCGATAGATGCGGCCAAAGAATCGAGATCGATCGACCTCGATAAAGCACCATGTACCCCTCCAAGATCGACGACAAGTTGGTCATTGATAAAAACCCAGAGATCGTCGTCCCCCGTGAAGGTAAATGTTTCCCCACCTTGATATGTAAATTGACTGTGAAGCTCGTAGGTAAAATGATAGTTATGAACGCGCCCTTGATTGCCAAAAAGTTGGTTGTCAATTGGGAAAAAAGAACTATCAGAAAAAGTGTAAATATTAGGATCGGCAGTAATCGTATTATCCAGAGTAATAGATAAATTACTTGCTTGGTTAACGCCCGCTACGTCCCGATACCATTGATCGAATGCTGCTTGACCGTGTGTTGTCGGATTTCCAGCCTGCCCGGCATAAACGGGCTTTCCGTCAGCACCGAGGGTCGTTTGAACAATTCCGGGATCGAATGAGACTACACTCTCAAAATCAGGATGAGAATCATTAAAATCGCGCACCGTACCGGTGAGAGTAATGGTTGCAGCTCGTGCTGGAATAGTTGTTAAGACAACAGCCGCAGCAAGTAGAAAAGGGTATGTTTTCATGATAGACTCACTTAGTTTTTGGGTTCTAGAACGATCGCAATCCCAACTAATGGTTGGCAGTAGAAAGGAACAAAAATGCAATTTCTAAGAGATCTCGTTTTAAAGTCAAGCAAGACCGCTCGCTGTTAGGTTATCGTAAAATATAGAGTAAATATTGTCAATACCGAAAGGAATAAAAGGGAAGCTAAGATTTATCACATCTGTATCTAAAATAAAAGGGTCTACCGAACTTGGTATTAAAAAATCGCTAAAATGCTTGTATATCAAGGGATTGGGCTAAAATCAATACACGAGGAAGCTATCAAAAACTCAAACCCTTACCAATCAAGGGTTTTGGCATTTGGATCGTGCAATTTAGCATGGTAGGTTCGGTAGACCCAAATAAAAAAGTAGAATTTCACCAATAAAAAAAAGAACTAGACTTCTCCAATAATTTAGAAAAACAGGGCTGTAACCCCTGTGGTACCATAGCCAGCTCGGGTTTTCCGGAGAGGTCTACTGCGATCGCTATAATAAGAACAAGCTCGATCTCATCGCGATCGCCGAGAATTCATTCAACACAAAAATGCAAATTCCAGAGGTTATTGATTATCGTCAAAAGAACGCAGCAAATGCGCTTTTACCCGAACCGTCGATTCTCTCGAGTTCGGGTTGGAATGACATCCATTTCGAGCTTTTTCAGCAACCCTCGTTTGAAATTGTCGAGCATTCCCATACCATGCACGCGATCGCCAGTGCCTATGCTCATCCACTCCAAAAAGAGGGCAATTCTAATTTATCTGGGGAGCGATGGCTGGATGGAAAACGGCAGTACGAAACTCGCAAAGAAGGGGATATTGCAATCATTCCGGCTGGCATTTCCCATCGCTGTAATTGGAAAAATTCAGTTCAATTTGGTGTTTTAGCCCTTGAACCCGTACTCCTCAAACAAGTCGGTCAAGATTGGCTCGATCCCGATCGCATCGAACTCATGCCTCGATTTATGAGCGAGAGAGATCCTTTTATTCAAAGTATCTTGACAACCTTAAAAAATGAGCTAGAAACTGCCGGAATCGCTAGTTTGTTACTTGTTGATAGTCTGAAAACAGCACTGGCCATTCATTTATTGCGGAACTATTGTACCCTATCCCCTAAATCTTCTCATTATTCGGAGGGTCTATCGCGATCGCAATTAATGTTAGTCACGGATTATATTCGCGAGCATTTAGATGAAGAGTTAAAACTGGTGGATCTGGCTGCACTCGTACGGATGAGTCCCTATTATTTTTTGCGTTTATTCAAGCAAAGTTTGGGAATAACCCCCCATCAATATATTTTACGCAACCGACTCGATCGCGCTAAATCCCTTTTGCAACAGGGCAACAGTAATATTGCAGAAGTTGCCGTTACCGTCGGTTTTTGCGATCGCTCTCATTTGACCCGCTATTTCAAGCGTGCTTTTGGTTTGACCCCAAAGCAATTTGTAGGGGAGCGATCGCAATAATATTCTCAAAATTCCGCAACTTTTTTCTAGCATCTCGACGGCGAACTTTTTTAAGCTATTGATAGCAGATTTAAGGAGAGAAAAAAAGATGCGATCGATAGAAATGACCGTGCCGCTTTGGGGATTATGCGTCTTGATTGTTTGGGCGATCGTACTGGTGATTATCCTTCTTGCCACAAGATTTCAACATTTACAAAACGGAGGAACGATCGCGGAGTTTGGAGATCCGACGGGTAATAAACTAATTTGGCGAGCGTTTCGAGCACAGGCCAATTTTGCCGAAAATTTTCCTTTATATGCGGGGATCGTACTTCTCTTGGAGGTGCGAAATATTGGGAATGGCGCAATCGACGCATTAGCAGCAACCTATATCGGTTTTCGCTTGCTCCATTCCCTGATTCATATTTTTGGCTTCAATCCCAATTTTCGGGTTGCTTGTTTGGGGGTTCAATTTCTATCCTTACTAGGTTTGATGGGATTGGCGATCGCATCTTAAAAGTAAAGCATTGAAAGATTAGCGACCCGTGCGACTGGGGGCTAAAGCAGGGAAACGCACCACCAAATAGGGCGCGATCGAGCCATTTTCTCCGGCATTTAAAGGGGGAGAGCGGTGTAATTGATTGACCGTAGCGTAGATATAGCCATCGGGGCCGACTGCAAAGCCATCGGGCCAAGAAAGAAGCTCGTCATCCCGATACAAGATGCGATAATTCCCGCGAACGTCCGTTACGCCGATCGCATTGGCGGTAATATCGGTAATGTATACATTGCCCGCACTGTCAACGGTAATGCCATCGCTAATGGGTTTATCGCCATAACGTTCGACTCGATCGCTTAAGTCGCGATCGCTTAAGGAGGCATCGAGCAGATCGCGAGTGCGGATACGATAGAGAGACGTTCCGTTCATGGCCCCATAGTAAACCCATTCATTCGCCGGATCGAGAGTGATGGGATTGATGGCAATGCGAGCGGGTTCTCCTTGCAGGTTAATCACGCGATCGTCGATAACCATATCGATATTTTCGGCGACGACGCTTTTATCTCCTTGCAAGACTCGCCGTGCCAAACCCGTCTCTAAATCTACGACGATAAAAGCGGCATCTGCACCGCTTGCCGTATCGGAAATATAGATCGCATTGTGTTGAGGATCGACAGCAAGATCGTTCAAAAAAGGGCTTGCCGGGATGACGGGTTGCGGGAGATAGATAACCCGATGCAAGGTTTCTTTGGCAACATCCCAACCGATTAATCGCCCCGTGGGAAAATTAGGACCGGGATTATCGAGAAACCAGAGAATATTCCTGCCATCGGATTGAATGCCTAACGTATTATTAAGTCCGCTCCAAGGAAATCCCTCTGCATCGGGTTCTTTGCCCCAATCTTCATTCGGGTAGACTTGCCAGCGATCGCCCGACAAAACTTCAATAGCGCGGGGGGGACTGCCGTAAAATTTGTGGATGCTGCAAAAAATGCGCCCATCCCCAGTAATGGCAATATTCCCGACTTCCACGCCCTCGGGCAACTCTGCAAATACCTCCAGTTTCCCTGCCGTTTGGGAATGGACCGAGGGGACTGCGATAAGAGCAATTGCGAAAATGATGGCGGCGATCGCGAGAATCGAGATCGTAAATCCCTGTCGCTGTCGCCCTTTCAGTCGATAAGTTGCCATAATGCGATCGGTCTTAATATCTAGAACTTATAGCTTTTCAAGATCGTCAGAATCATACCACGGTGACGGCGATCGCAATGAGTTAAGCGTTTTGTCTTTTGCATTTGACTAGAGCACCCAATCCTAGTACGGCAAATAGGCCCAGAACAGTTGCCGGCTCGGGGACTGGATTGGATTGTAGGGCGATCGAAGTATCAATTCTGAAATTGGATAGTGTTGTATGGCGTTCTGCAAAGAATAGATCGAAATCGTAAGTATTTCCGATAGTCAGACCCAATGAGTCGAGATTGACCGACCCACCGAGAGGAACGTGCACCCCTCCGAGATCGATAACAAGTTCGTCGTTGATAAATACCCAAATATCGTCGTCACCTGTAAACGTGAAAGTTTCTCCACCTTGATAGGTGAATTGAGTATGAAGTTCGTAAGTGAAGTGATAGTTATGGATGCGTCCTTGGTTGCCGAAAAGTTGGTCGTCGATGGGAAAGAAAGAGTTATTGGTAAAAGTGTAGACATTCGGATCGGCTGTAATCGTGTTGTCTAGAGTAATGGTGAAATCCGTACTCTGATTGACACCGGGTACATCCCGATACCATTGATCGAATGCAGCTTGACTGTGAGTTGTTGGGTTGCCTGCCTGTCCGGCATAAACGGGTTTGCCATCGACTCCTAGCGTGGTTTCAACGATACCCGTGTCGAGCGCATAAATACTTTGAACGAAAGGGGCTTCAAAATCGGGGTGAGAATCATTAAAATCTCGGATCGTTCCCGTAAGCTCGATTGTTGCTGCTCGAACGGGAGAGGCTATCAACGCTACAGCAGAAAGTAGTAAAAAAGCAGATTTTTTCATGATTCAGATTTACCTCAGTTTTTGTAATAGTAGGCAGGATAATAGATTTATATAAAATTCGTCAATACTTCAAGGTGTTAAGAAAAACAAAAAAATAGCGAGGAGAAAATCATTCACTTTTGTTGGATCGCTTTTGCTGTTATTCTGCAAGTAACAAATATAAATATAGGTCAGTAAAGATGTGATTTTAGCTAATGGGACATTTGCAACTCAATTTGTTTTGCCATGGCGAATGATTTGATGTATTTGTACTTATCTTTAAAATCGTTTAAATCTCCGTAATTTCGGGTTGAGAGATGGTAGGAGAGAGTAAACGCTAAAATCGGCACTCGAGTCATTCAATCTCATGACAAGTCCAAAGAAAAAACACAAGGGCTGTGGATGCGGATGCGGTAGCATTCCATTTTCTGTAATTATCTTGTTCGCGATCGCAGGTTATGGATTATTTACCCAGAGAGAAAAAATAGATCTCGATCGCTTCATTCCCAGTCAATTAAAAGCCGAAATTCCTTTCTCGAACTCCCCGACAGCAGAGGAAGCAAGCCCAGCACAAATATCTTCTCCCAATCCAGCAGAAATCAATCCGCCTACTCTGCCTCAAACTCCTGCCAATATAGAAGAAACTATTCCCTCGCCAAGTCCAACAAGTACCGAACCAATAACGCCACCCACATCGCTTGCGAATTCATCAAATTCTCAACCCAACCCGAAACCGAATGAAACGCAAACAAGTCCCAATACAACGCCTTCCCCAACTCAGAAACCGTGGAAGCAGAAAAACATTCGCGGCATCTATTTAAGTCGCTATCAAGTCACCAATAATGCCAGCGAACAAAAAATTCGCGAACGGGTTCGCTACTATCGCAGCAAGGGAATTAATACTATTATCCACGGAGTTTGGGGTAATGGCTGTACGATGTATAAAAGCGAAGTTTTAGAGAAAACATTTGGTTATCAAAGTTGCCCCAATCAATTTCAAGATCCTTGGTTGGAATGGCTGATCGATGAAGCCCACAAACAAAATATGGAAGTTCACGCTTACTTTGAAAAAGGCATTAAAATCGATAAGAATAGTCCTTTATTCGATCTTGCTGTCGATCGCCGATGGATTGTTGCAGGAGTGGATCGCACTCATGCCGGAGTCGATCACTATGTCCTCGATGTCGGCATTCCCGAAATTGCCAATTTATTCTCGGAAATTTTGGCGGAATTCGTGCAGAAATATCCCGATATCGATGCGGTTCAATGGGATGACTATCTCGGCTATCATGCGGAATTGCCGGGGAAGGTCGATCGCACGGCCAAATTAACAAAATTCGTGCAAAATGCGATCGCGGCTATGAAAAAAGCCAATCCTAACGTGAGTTTCGATCTATGCCACCATAATCCCTATTGGTCGAAAAGATATTTTGCCGCCGATTGGAAAACATGGGATATCGATCGCGCTTTTATTCAAGTTTATAGTAGCGAGAATTTTAACGATGAGTTACAATACGTTCGAGCAAATAACGGTATTTCTATTACCGAACGACAACTCGATCGCTTAGAAGAAATTGTTAAAGATACTCGGATCGAAAGTATTTTACTCTTTCCTCTCTCCGGCAAACCGGAAGAAATGGCGGCAAGTTTTCACGATCTCATGACAAAAATCCCATAAAGAAGCGAACGAGTTTTATAACAATAGTTTGATAATGGAAAAAATTATGATAGTGACGGGAGGAAGTCGCGGCATTGGTGCGGCAACTGCCTATCTGGCTGCCGAGAGAGGCTATGCCGTATGCGTGAATTATCGCCGAGATCGCAGCAGCGCGATGAAAATTGTCGAAAAGATCGAAGGAGAAGGAGGAAGGGCGATCGCCGTAGCTGCAGATGTGTCTTCAGAAAAGGACGTTCTGGCATTATTTAAAGCGACGGACGAACAACTGGGAATGGTGACGGTACTGGTGAATAATGCCGGGATTTTAGAGCAACAAATGCGGTTGGAAAATATGGCTGCCGATCGCCTACAACGGATTTTTGCCGTGAATATTACTGGGGCGTTTTTATGCGCCAGAGAAGCGATAAAACGAATGTCTGCAAAGCATGGCGGTATGGGAGGAGCGATCGTTAATGTCTCCTCGATTGCCTCTCGTTTGGGGTCTCCGGGGGAATATATCGATTATGCTGCCTCCAAAGGCGCGATCGATACTCTGACAATGGGTTTGGCTAAAGAAGTCGCCGCTGAAGGAATTCGCGTTAATGCCGTGCGTCCGGGATTTATCGATACGGATATTCATGCCAGTGGTGGCGAACCCGATCGCCTCGATCGCATCAAAGCCTCGATCCCCATGAAACGCGGTGGAGAAGCGATCGAAGTCGCTCGAGGAATCCTCTGGCTGGCATCTGACGAGGCTTCTTATACTACGGGTTCATTGGTCGAAATTGCCGGAGGTAGATAATATTCAATCCGCCTGAATCATCATACTTCCCAGTAGGGGAGCAGAGGAAGCAGAGGGAGCGGGGGAAGAAGAATTTTGCAGAAAAAGCCTAAGTTCGGACAATTATCCGGATTTGATATAGCAAAACTAATTGAGTTGTAAATCTGTCGAACAAGCATCGGTGCTTGTTTCTCTTCACCCAACACGAGCAAGTGGTCGCTGCTTGCCCTGAGCGATGTCGAAGGGAGCTTGTCGAAGTGATGCCCGTTCCACGGTTAATGCAGCGATTTCTTTAAGATTCAACCCCCGTTTGACGATTTCCCTCAGCTTCACAAACACTTTATTTAATCGCCCTTGCGAGTTGGGAATAATGAGTTAAGTTGAAAAAAGGAAGAATTCGACCCCAATTATTTTTATCGTTACTCGAGGGTGCGTCATGCAGCAATCGCAATGTACTGACAATAATATCGCAGCTCTAGAATTTTCCACCGAGGAAAATCTGGATGTGCTGAGTAGAGAAAACGCGGTTTTAGAGGGAGAATCTTTTGTTATGGCCGGGGAAGTTCCCCCAGAAGAACTCGAAATTTCTTCTCAACCCCCCTTTAACTTTGAAACGCATTTTCGCGGGTCGATGGGGATGGTTGCCGATCGCCAAACCGTAGCTGCTTATTTGGACGCTCACGAAGGCTGGTTTCGTCGCTGTGCTCAACCCATGACAGCAGAGCCGTTTGGGAAAAATGGCTATATTTTAACCGTGGGGAAATTCAAGTCTTTTGGCTATGAAGTCGAACCCAAAATGGCCGTGGTCTTGTCGCCTCCCCAAGATGGACTATACGTGATGAATAGCGTAGAAGTTCCCAATTATACGCCTTTGGGATATGAGGTCAGTTACACGTCTTCTTTAACGCTAGAAGAAGTGTCCGGGCAAGAAATGGACTGGAATTCTAGCGGTGCGACTAGGGTAACAAAAGTAGAATGGCAACTGCATTTATTTGTTACCATTCAATTTCCCAAATTTATTTATAAATTGCCCCGTAATTTACTGCAAACTACGGGCGATCGCTTGCTTTCTCAAATCGTGCGACAAATTTCACCCCGCTTGACTTATAAGGTACAAAAAGATTTTCACGATCGCATGGATTTACCCCTACCGCCAAAATCCTCGCGTCAGTTATTGCGTTTGTAGGATAAGTTCGTTCGGAGGCAATCAAGATGGTCGGCATTACAGACGGCGATCCCCTCGATCTCAATCGTTTTACAATCGCTCAAGAGGGCGTATACCCTAGGGTTTTCGCCGAACTGGAAAGCGGTCGGAAGCGAACCCATTGGATGTGGTATATTTTCCCTCAAATTACGGGATTAGGAGAAAGCGAAACCACAAAATTCTATGCTATCAAAAGCAAGGAAGAGGTCCGAGAATATCTCGCTCATCCCATTTTGGGGACAAGATTGAGAGAATGCGCCGAAGTTGTTTTGGCCGTTCAAGGGCGATCGATTTCAGAAATTTTTGCCTTTCCCGACGATCTCAAACTCAAGTCCTCAATGACTCTCTTTGCGAATTTTACCGAGGAAAATTCTGTATTTCTGCGGGTTCTGGAAAAGTATTTTTCTGGAGAACGAGATGCTAGAACCATCGAGATTTTAGAACAACTCGAACAATAGACTTAAGAGATTGTTCGTCAAGCAAATATTAAATGAAAGTCGTAAGTCGTAAGGTGTGTTAGCGTAATGGAATGGAGCGTAACGCACCGGAAGTCTCTTCTGACTTCATTTTCCTTTTAAAGGAAAACACCTAAGTTTATTCCCTTTTTAGAGCAGTCATCATGTTCTGCAATTTGCTTTTGGGAATTCGATGTACCGAGGAAAAAAGCGATCGGGGCAAAGAATGCTTGCCTCGATCGCTTTTTGCCAGACTTCTGGAAATTCTCTTAAATGATGCCCATCAAACCGAGAAGTTTTTGGACGATTTCCATTCCCGTAAGGGCTTGCCAGCCAAATAACCCTAACAGCGTTAAATTAAGGGAAATATGGGTGTAGCGAGCGAGGGTATTGCCTTTCTGCATAAACGGAACGAGAGAGGCAGAAACCGCGATCGCCACAGTCATTGCCAAACCGACTAACAAATGCGCTCCGAAAAATAACTTTTCGTTATTAAGATAGGTGACGGCCATCCCGCCAACCGTTCCCATAACCATCAACGCCAGCAAAATCGAACCAATTTGGTAATGGCGAGTGTTAAAATTCTTCTTAATCAATTCTTTGCGGGTGTCCTTGTCGGCTTGGCGGGTGCGCTTGACTCCGATGCCAAGGTAGAGCGCGTAAATGCTCAAACCCAATAGTACCCACATCAACGCGGGATGGAAAAATTGCGAGTAAGTTTTGACCGCTTCGGGAATCTCAAAACTCATAGGTGTCTCCTCGTTCTATAAAAATTACTGATTTAATAAAATTAACATATTCTTCACATTTTGTAATCTATTGGGATTCTGATGCGAGATAGAGGGGAGAGGTGCAACTTTTTTGCGAAAATGGGAAATCGAACGATCGTCCCTAGGAGCAAAACAAGAAGATGAGTCGAGCGGTAATTAAATTTTCTTCAGAAGACTGCGGCATCTGTTACAAAATGTCAAAATACGACCAAAAGGTCGCGGAAGAGTTGGGCTTGGATTTTGTCGATGTCAAAATGCAGGATACCGCAACCTATCGCAAGTATCGCAAAATTTTATTAACCCAATATCCCGATAAGGAAGGCATGGGCTGGCCGACTTATCTGATTTGCGATTCTCCTGAAGGTGATTTTTTGATTTTAGGGGAAGTTAAAGGCGGACATCCCAAAGGGGAATTTCGTACTCGCTTAAAAGCGGTTTTGGAAGCAGCCTCATAAAATTTTTGGGTTGGGGCGGACGTTCCCCGCCCTCAACTCATCTAGACCAAGCCATATAGGGGAGTTTTTTCGCTCTTGTTTTCACGCTTTCCGCATTGGCGATTAACTGTCCGCAACTGTCCCATTTTCCCGTCAGGAACATTTGCCGCGATCCTTCTCCCATTTGTACGGGAACGGTCAGATCGTCGCAACTCACTTCCATGGTTTCCAAATTGACGGAAAAGGAAGCATTGGGATTTTGTACGAGATATTCTTGCAATCGCCCTGTCATTTCGGGTATTGCCGTCACGCAAGGAATCCCCAAAGCCACGCAATTCCCAAAGAAAATCTCGGCAAAACTCTCCCCCACGATCGCCTCGATTCCCCAACGTAAAAGGGCTTGAGGTGCGTGTTCTCGAGAAGAACCACAGCCAAAATTGCCATTGGCCACTAAAATCTTAGCCCCTTGGTATTGGGGGAGATCGAAGGGATGTTCGCCATTAACTTGCTTGCGATCGTCAGCAAACACTTGTTCTCCCAATCCGTCAAAGGTGACGCAACGCAAAAAGCGGGCGGGAATAATGCGATCGGTATCGATATCGTTGCCTTTGAGGGGAATGCCTCGACCGGAAATCGTTTTAACTTCGCTCATCTGTTGTTTGTTTTCCTAGAAAAATCGTGCAATCTTCGCGATTGAATCGAAAAATTTGAATATGGATCAATATTTTACCCAATTGGGCGATCGCTCCGGACGAAATTATCGGCTCATTCAGATTGAAACCTGCGGGCGATCTTTTTAATTATCCATGTTGAAAACGCACCGAGAAATAAAATCCCGATCGCGGGATTAAAAACCGGATACCAAAGTTTGTACCAAATTTCCCAGCCGAGGGGAATGCCTGCCGATCTCCCGACGATGGCGATCGCAAACCACAAAAAACCCAACAACACGATAAATACATCAACCATTAAGATTCGCTCTAACCAATCGATAATTTTTTCGCTCATAGTTCCAAGGGTTAACAGCTACCGATTTAATCATTGTACGGAAAAGGGGGACGGGTTTGCGATCGTGCGGATATCCCTCTCCTGACGGACGGAAATTTCTCGATTAAACATCTCAAACAAAACAGCTCAACCCCTCCCAAAAGGGGAGAAATCGATAACTAGTGGCTGGTGATTGGTGACTGATTAAGTTGGAGGAGTACCAACCGGAAGTACGATCACAAAATCGCTTCCTTCTCCGATACTAGAAAAACATTCTAATTTTCCCCGATGCTGTTCGACAATAATTGAATAGCTGGTACTCAACCCCAAACCCTTTCCCGAACCCACCGCTTTTGTTGTAAAAAAAGGTTCAAAAACTTTCGGTAAGATATGGGGTTGAATTCCCGTACCGCTATCAGAAATTTTAATGGCGATCGCACCATCTTCGGGGATTGTATTGGTACTAATTTTGATTTTTCTGCAAGAGCGATCGGCTGATAAGATCGCATCAATGGCATTATTAAAAATATGTAAAAAAACTTGATTGATTTGACCGGGATAGCAAGTGATTTCCGGTAATTTACTATAATTTTTAACGATCTCGATATCGACAAATCTACTTTTTAAAATCGATAACGTGCTTTCAAGACCTTCGTGAATATCGACTTGTTTTTGTTGCGCCTCATCCAAACGAGAAAAATTGCGTAGAGAATTCACAATTTCTTGAATGCGTTTGGCTCCATTTTGCATGGAATCGAGAACTGAGGGAAAATCTTGACTGAGAAATTCTAAATCGAGATCTTTTGCTGCTTCTACTAATTTCCTATCTTGAGATGAGCGAGCGAGATTGGCAAGATTGAGAAGTTCTTCTGTATAAGTTTTCGCATGATTTAAATTACCATAAATAAAAGTAACGGGATTATTTATTTCGTGAGCGACTCCTGCCACTAATTGACCCAAAGAAGACATTTTTTCAGCTTGAATGAGTTGCATTTGTGCCTTTTTTAAATCCTGTAAAGTTTGGCTGAGTTTCTGGTTGGCCGTGGTGAGTTGTTGTTGGGCTTCATATAATCTCAAACCCGCACGCACCCGAGCGAGCAATTCGGTTTTGTCAGCAGGTTTAGTCAGAAAATCATCGGCTCCTGCATCCAATCCTTTTACGCGATCGCTAACTTCTCCTTTTGCAGAAAGTAGAATAAAAAAAGTTGCTGCCAAGTTCGAATCCTGTTTGAGATGGCGACAGACTTCCAAACCATCATACTCCGGCATCATCCAATCGCAGAGAATCAGGGCTGGAGAAACTTCTTTTGCTAAAGCGATCGCTTCTGCACCATCCGTCGCTTCAACGATTTCGTATCCTCCTTGTTGAAGCTGTCTTTTGAGAATCAGTCGAGTGGTAGAGTGATCGTCAGCAATCAAAATTTTTGTCATCAGTCTGGAGTTAGATTTACAAAATGATATCGTTTCTGGCGTTCCCTCAGCCTCGTTTTCCCAACAAAATAGTTAGAGATAGGAGAAATTCATCTTATTATTACATCGATCGCTATGGAGAGACATACTACAAAATGTTTTATGAATTTTAAAGATTGACACAAATTCATCGTTATTGCCAACTTTTTCTAGGTATTTCTTCTTGTCGATCTCGAAGTTTATTCCCAATTCAAATCACTTTATTGTTGTAAAAATGCTGCGATCTGCATTAAATCAGCTTTAATGCTTGAGAATAACATCGAGATTGCTTGAGATTCGAGCTTGCGATTTCGGATCGAGTCCTCTAATTGCTTGGCAATTGAAAAGATATTCGCTGCACCAATACTCGCCGCCCCGCCTTTAATACGATGAATGTGGCGTTCTAGAGCGATCGCATCGCCATCGGCGAAAGCCCGTTCTGCCTGCTCGAAATCGCTTTCCGCATCGTTAAGAAACGAGTGCAGCAATTCCCTTTCAAACTCGCGATCGCCTCCGGTAATTTCGTCGAGATGTTCGCGATCGAAGGGGGAGGTTTGGCAGGTGACGGGTGACGGGTGACGAGTGAGTGAGTAACGGGTGACTGATAAAGAAAGCCATTTTTCCAGCATGGCAGCTAGATCGTGACTCGCAACGGGTTTAGAGAGATAATCGTCCATGCCGGCTGCCAGACATTTCTCGCGATCGCCTTTCATGGCATAAGCCGTTAAGCCAATAACAATAGTATGGCGTTCTTCTCCTTCCCGTTCTCGTAGGGTGCGCGTCGTTTGATATCCGTCCATGACGGGCATTTGACAATCCATCAGCACCACATCTCGCTCTTGTCGTGCCAAATCCGTTAATGCTTCTGCTCCGTTACCGACGCAATCCGCATGATAGCCCAACAAACGCAATTGATTTAAGAAAACTTTTTGATTAACGGGAGTATCTTCCACCAACAAAATTTTTGCAGATTTTATCGGGAGGTTTTCTCGGGGATTGGGTTGGGGAAGGATAGGCGATCGCGCTTCAAAATCTTTTTGACCCCCCAAAGTTGCCAGCAAACAAGTCCGCAAGTGGGCAGAGGTGACGGGTTTGGTTAAAAACCCATCAAAGCCGATCGCCTTGCAATGGCTTATCGGATCGCTGCGTTCTACAGAAGTCATTAAAATCAATTTCGCGCGATCGAAATCCCTTTCGCTGCGGAGCGATTGTCCGAGAGCTTCTCCCGTCATGTGGGGCATTTGCCAGTCGATGAGAATCACATCGGGAAGATTACCAGTTTTGGCATCCGTCTGTAATTGTTGCAATGCTTGCACCCCATCTTCGGATTCTTGCACCGTCATGCCCCACGCGATCGCCTCGGACCTGACAAATTTGCGATTGGTGGGATTATCGTCGATGACGAGGATGGTTTTACCTTGCAAGCTGGAGATTTCTCCAGATAAGGGGCGAGTGTCGAGCTTGTCACCATTTCCCTCTTTGAGAAAGACCACAAACCAAAACGCAGAGCCTTCCCCGGTAACGCTATTCACGCCAATTTCTCCCCCCATTAATTCCACCAATTGCTTGCAGATAGCCAAACCCAACCCCGTCCCGCCATATTTGCGGGTTGTCGAGGCATCCACTTGGGAGAAAGAACGAAACAACTTAGCACTATCTTCTCGAGAAATTCCGATTCCCGTATCTTTAATGACAAAACGCAAGGCGATCGGAGGAAAGGTGGCGAGAAGAACGGGAAAAGGACGAGAGGTGGAAACCGAGATGGAAATGCTGCCGGTTTCGGTAAATTTAATCGCGTTGCCTATGAGATTGATGAGAATCTGATGCAGGCGAGTGTCATCTCCTTCGAGAAATTGAGGAACGTCAGGATCGATCGCGTAAGCTAATTCCAAGCCTTTGGTATTGACTTGCAGGGTAAATAAGTCCAGCAAATCTTCGAGGAGTCTTTTGAGATCGAAGGTGCGAGAATCCAAACGCATTTCTCCAGCTTCGAGTTTGGAAAAATCGAGAATATCGTTAATTAAAGTCAGGAGAGATTCGCCGCTCTTGCTCAGGGTTTGAACAAAGTCTAATTGTTCTGTTGTTAGTTCGGTACTTAACAGTAATTCCGTCATCCCCAAAACCCCATTCATGGGGGTACGAATTTCGTGGCTCATGTTGGCGAGAAATTGCGATTTGAGACGGGCATTATTGACTGCTGCTTCTCTAGCTCTTACCAGTTCGTCGATCGCCGCAGAAGCGATAACGATACCCCCGACTTCATTTTCTGCTGCGTACCAAGGTTGAACGGCCCAACGCAAATAAGTTTTGCCACCATCGTCTCGTTCCCATAAATCCTCGGTATTGGCGAAGGTTTCTCCACTCAATCCTCTCTCGTAAAATTGTTTCCATTCGGCTTTTAAATCGGGAACGATCTCGTAATGGTTTTGACCGATAAGAGATTCTCCCGAATTTAAGTCGTAGTCTTCCAACCACTTGTTACTGTAAGCGAGATAGTTCATCTGGCGATCGAATAATGCCATGGCGACGGGGGCGTGAATGATAATTTGTTGGAGTTGTTGCCGTTCTTGTTGTAATGCCCGTTCGTAGCGTTTTCGTTCGCGAATATCCCGTTGAACGGTAGCCATATAGAGGGGTTCTCCAGTTTGGCGATCGCGCACGAGAAATAGGTTCATTTCAACCTCAATTGCCTCTTCAGTTTGAAAATGTTTGAGTCTCATTTCGCCTTGCCATTGTTCGTTTTCCCAAATCTCTGGCAATACGGTATTTTGGAAAAACTCCCAGTCAGAAGCAAAGAGATAGTCTGGAATTCGCCGAGAATGCACTTCCTCTATACCGGTCAATCCAACTAAATTACATCCTCCTTGGTTGAGATAAAAGGTTTGCCCTTGAAGATCGGCAACAGCAATGAAATCTTGACTATTTTCTACTAATAACGCCAGTTTGTATTGTTCCGATTCGGCTTCCACGCGGATGAGAGTATTGGCAACAATTTCGCCAACGACCTTCAATAAATCGAGGGTTTCCCTTGCCCATATTTTGGGTCTTTTGATGCCATCAAAAGATAAAAAACCCAAGAGGCGATCGCGGAACACGAGAGGAATGGCTAGCAGGGATTGAATGCCAAAAGATTGTAAAATTTCTTTCTCGGTTTGCGCTTGCGGGGGCAAATTAGCAATACAAGGAATGTGAATGACCTCAAAACAATAGAGCTGTTCTCTAAACCAAGGCACGATTTCGAGGGGCATATTTTGGGATTGGGCGATCGCGGGTTCGATGCCGTCCGCACACCATTCATGAGTTTTCCCGATCGCTCTATCGTCTGGAGAAACGCGAAAAATATTACCGCGATCGCTATCGGTAAATTCGCAAATTTCTTGCAGGGCGCGATCGATAGCTGCGTCGAGTTCGTTGCTTTTAATATTGATAAATCGACTAGAAATTTGTGTAATCAGTTGTTCGAGATCGGCGCGATATTTTAAGGCTTTTGAGGTTTGTCGATGCTCTTGAATTTCTGCCTGTAGTTGTTGGGTTTGTTCCTCAACTAAATCTTCTAAATGTTCTTGATAGCGCTGCAAGCGATTTTCGCTCTCTTGCAAAGATTGCGCGATCGATTTTTGTTCTCTGAGAGCTCCTTCTAGTTCTTGCGTGCGCTCTTTGACTCGTTGTTCTAAGACTTGATTGATATCTTGTAAAGTCCCAAATTGTTCTTGTAAGGTCTGCGCCATTTCCTGAAAATTATAGATGAGGGTATTAATTTCGCGAATGGAACTCCGCTGCCAAAAAAGTTGTTCTCGATTGAGTAATTTTTCCGGAAAATTAGTCGTTTTTTCGGCGAGTTGGGTTACGGGGAAAATTAATCTCTGACTGAGAAAGCGAGCGAAAATTGCCGCGAAAAATGCGATCGCAAATCCTAACGCTAAATCTCGCGCGTACAGCTGTTGTAAGGCATCGATATAAGGTGCAAGAGGAATGTCGATCGCGAGACTCAAGGGGATATTGACGGCGATGGGAAGTTCTTGGCGATAAAAAGAAGTGCGCCAGAGGAGCATTGTCGGTAATGCCATATCTTTAGGCATCCAATAGGTTAAGCGATCGCTGGGAGAATGATGTGGGGAAAAGTCGCGATGCAAGTGCTCTCTTTCTTCTGGCGATCGCGTTCCTACAATAGCGCGTCTTTTTTCATCTAATAGGGTAATTTCAAAACCAATACTATCTTCTTTAAGATGTACAATATGTTCTTGCAATTCTTTTAATGAATATTGACCGATAATCTGTCCTAAACTCGTTTTTCCGTTGAGCACGGATAAATGAAAATCGAGACTCGACTTTTCTGGATTATAGATAACAGTTGTGGGATCTTGTCTAAAGCGGAAAGTTAGATCGAATGAACGATTTGGATCGGTAGAAGTTGACAAAGAAGAATGATTTCCCGCAGGAATTGCCGCTAGGATTCTGTTGTCGCGATCGAGAACGCAAATATGGTTGAATAAAGGCAGTATATTTTTGAGTTTGATTAAAAGAATTTCTAGTTGTGGAAATTCTTTGCCATCCGCGTGGATTATCTCATAACTTATGGCACTTAAACCGCGCACCAACAACTCTATTTCGTTTTGAAAATCTTCGGCTAAATATTCAATAATTGGCGTAGTTTGATTTTCGATTCGCGTCGCGATCGCTACATATTCAGAGCGACCATTGAGCGCAATAACAAATAAAGTTGGAATAAAAATAAAACTAAAGAAAACATTAAAGAGCGTTTGTTGAAACGAGAGAGTTAAATGTTTTTTTGTTTGTTGCAACCTATTCCGTAGTGGAGAATAAAGCCAAATTAAATTAGCAATAAAAGCATTCAAAATTCCATTAATGGGTTGCTTAAAAATAATGAGCCAAACTGGGATAGAAGGTAATTGTAAGAATTGAGAATAAAATAGCCACGCTAAAGGACAGCCAACAAATACCCAAAATAAGAGATCGAGAGCTACTAAATTGCGTTGACTTCGCTGCCACATTGCTCCCGCGATCGCCACTTCCAAAACAAAACTAATCAACGCATAAGGATGTCCCCAAAGGGCGATTGTATAGGTATTAATCACTATGGCTACTAAAACACCCCAACCCGCTCCATAAAGAAACATCGTCAGCCATACAAAAATCCCGCCAAAAAGAAAGTCAACCCCAAATAAAAGAGAGAAATTAAAATAGTTACCCAATCCTCCCAAAAGAGTCAGAAGAAATAAAATCAGCGCCTCTTTTCTTGTTAAAGGAGAAAATATTGTTGCCATCACTCGTCTTTCGCTGGTAAATTTAATTCTATTTTAACATGATGTAAAATGACTTCAATTTCCTCGAAAACAAGAGCGATCGCCTCTCGATCGCATTGTGAGACTTCTTCAATCAATCGCTCTGACAAATTGGGAATTTCTCCGACTCCAAGACTTTCAGCTGCTCCTTTTAAAGAGTTTCCTCTTTGAATTAAATCGGTGTAATTGTCTGTTTCTAATGCGACTTTTGCACCTTGTAATTCTGTCTCGACATCGTTCAAAAATGAATGGAATAATTCAATTTCAAAATCGCGATCGCCGCCGGAAATACTTTGCAAAAATTCGCGATCGACAAGTTGTTTGGTTGTTGGTTGCTGGCACTGAGCGAAGCCGAAGGGTTGGTTGCTGGCACTGAGCGAAGCCGAAGGATTGCTGGCACTGAGCGAAGCCGAAGGGTTGGTTGCTGGCACTGAGCGAAGCCGAAGGGTTGGTTGTTCGACTGGTGACTGGTGACTGATAAGCGTTGTCTCTAAAAAATGTTGAACGCCTTCTATGAGTTGTTCTATTTGTGCAAGCAGGCGATCGGGATTTTCTAATTGTTTTTCGCGAGCTTGTTGTTCTAAGACAGCCGCAACTTGCGATAATTCTGTAATGGCTAAATTGGCGGCTGCCCCTTTAATGCGATGAATTTTTTGTTCGAGGGTCTGAAAATCTTCTACTTGTATGGCTTGTTTTGCCTGCAAGACATCCTCGCACGCATCCTCGATAAACGATCGCAATAATTCTTCTTGGAATTCGCGATCGCCATCGGTAATCGCATCCAATTGTTCGAGATCGACGATTGTCCTTCCTTCTTTTCCTTCCTTACGAAGGGGGGTTAGGGGAGATTGATGACGGGCGACCGGTGCCGGGTGACCGGTGACGGGTGACTGATGAAGCCATTTCTCTAACATTGCTGATAAATCATTCTTGGAAACGGGTTTGGCAAGATAGTCGTCCATGCCTGCATCGAGACATTTTTCGCGATCGCCTTTCATGGCATAAGCCGTCAAACCCACGATAATCGTACGTTTCTCCTCATCTTCGCGCTGTCGCAGGATTTGCGTTGCTTGATAGCCATCCATCACGGGCATTTGACAATCCATAAAAATGAGGTTGTAATTGCCTTCTTCCCAACGTGCTAATGCCTCGCGACCGTTCTCGGCACAGTCTGCCTTATAGCCTAACAAGCGCAACTGATTTAAGACGACTTTCTGATTGACGAGGGTATCTTCCACAACTAAAATTTTTCCGGCAATGGCAACTGGGGCGGTTTCTGCTTCTGTTGGAGAGAGAATGGCTTCTTTCTCCGCGCTCCGGACTGGTGCATCGCCAGCCGCCTCGAGCAAGCAATGCAATAAACGCGAAGCTACGATGGGTTTGAGAAAATAGTTGGCAAATCCGATTTCTCGCAATTGGGAGAATAAATCGACATCATCGAGAGAAGCCATCATAATCAATTGAGTGCGATTGAGTTCGGCTTCACTGCGAATTTGTCGTCCGAGGTCATCCCCGCTCATCTCTGGCATTTGCATATCAACTAAGGCAAAATCGTAGGGTTTTCCCAGAACCGCCGCCAAACGCAGGATTGCCAAGGCAACAGTGCCGCTTTGGGCTTCATCGACTTCCATTCCCCAGGCTCTTGCTTGCAAGCGCACGACTTTGCGATTGGTGGCATTATCATCGATAACGAGTAACTTTTTCCCAGCAAGAGCGGTCAGGGAAGTTTGCAGGTCCGTACGAGGAGGAATCTCGGCTTTCTCTTCGGTAGTTAAAGCCTCAAAAATTGCTGTAAACCAGAATGTAGAACCGCGATCGGGGACGCTATCGACACCGATTTCCCCGCCCATTAACTGGACTAATTCCTTGCAAATGGCCAACCCCAACCCCGTTCCTCCATACTTGCGCGTATTGGAGGCATCGACTTGAGAGAAAGATTGAAACAGTTTCTTTTGTCCTTCTGGAGAAATGCCAATTCCCGTATCTTTAATCGCAAAATATAATTTATGGGTTGTTGGTTGTTGGTTGCTGGCACTGCTTGCCTCGAGGGAAGTCGAAGGGAGCGAAGCCGAAGTGTTGGTTATCGTTAACGTAATTTCGCCGCGATCGGTAAATTTGAGGGCATTACCGAGGAGATTGGTGAGAATTTGGCGCAAGCGAACGTCATCGCCTTTGAGAAAAGGCGGAACTTCTCGTTCGAGAACGCAGGCTAGCTCTAAACCTTTGGCGCGACTTTGGGGGGCAAATAAATCTAATAGCTCTTCGATCGCGCCATTGAGATCGAATCCTCGGGCATCTAAGCGCATTTCGCCGACTTCGAGTTTGGAAAAATCTAAAATATCGTTGATAATCGCCAGTAAATTTTCGCCGCTACTTCTCAAGGTTTGGACGAAATCTAGCTGCTGCCGATTGAGGGGTGTATCCAATAATAACTCGGTCATGCCCAAAACGCCATTCATGGGGGTGCGAATTTCGTGGCTCATGTTGGCTAGGAATTGCGATTTGAGTCGGGCGGCCTCGAGGGCGGCTTCTCTTCCTCGGACGAGTTCGTCGATGCGATCGGTGACCATGACGATACCGCCGATCGCGCCGTCGGGTTCGTGCCAAGGATGCAATGCCCAACGCAAGTAAAATGCTTGTTCGTCTTCTCGCTCGAAGATATCCTCGGACTGGGAGAGTTTTTCCCCTTGCAGGGCGCGTTGATGTGCCTCTCGCCATCGTTCGGGGATATCGGCGAAAATATCGTAATAGTTCCAACCCACAAGGGGCATTTGGGGGAGTTCGTAGTCTATCAACCAGCGATCGCTATGGGCGAGAAAGTTCATCTGGCGATCGAACATGGCCATGGCAACGGGGGCATTTTTGACGATTTGCTGGAGTTGGCGGCGCTCTCGCTCGAGGTTGGCTTTATAGTTCTTTTGGGCGGTGATATCCCGAGCGACGGCATAAATGAGGCGCTCTGGGGGAAAGGGAGTCGCATTCCAGGTCAACCATTTATAGGATCCATCTTTGCATCGATAGCGAATCTCCAAATTAACGACGCTATCTCCTTCCCCCAGTTTTGCTAGGGTTGCGAGGGCGACTTCGAGATCGTCGGGATGAACGAGCTCCATGGAATGACGGCCCGCCAGTTCTGCGGCCCGATATCCTAACGTAGTTTCCCAAGCGGGATTCACTCGCCGGAAGTAACCGTCGAAGTCTCCAATTCCAAGCATGTCAGTCGATTGGGTAAAGAAGCGATCGCGCTCCATTTCCGCTCGCTTGCGATCGCCGATATCCCGAATCATCACCAAAACTTCATTCTCTCCGGAAGGCACGATGCGCGCTTCTTCATCCCAAATTTTATCTCCCTTGATTAATTGATACTCGTAAACTTGGAGAGTATTGGTTGATAAAGCGCGTTGAATGTAGTTCATGCGCTCCCGGACGGCCTCGGCGGGCAGAATATCGATGATATTGGTATTGACCTGCTCCACTTCGCTATCGAAAAGCTCGACTTGACCGCCGCTCATCACGTCTAGTTGTACTCCTTCGGCATTCGTGCGAATTAAGAGATCGGGAATGGCTTGCAGGAGGGCGCGATTTTTGGCTTCGCTTTGGCGCAGTTCTGCTTCGGCTCGCTTGCGATCGCCGATATCGCGAACCATCAACAGGACTTCATCCCGACCGCAAGGCACGATGCGCGCTTCTTCGTCCCAAATGTGCCCGTCTTGTTCTAATTGATATTCGTAGCTTTGGGTTTGCCCGGTGGCGAGAGCGCGTTGAATGCAATCCATGCGCTCTCGGGCGGCGTCGGGAGGAAAAATATCCCAAACATTGGCTTTTTCTTGCATCTTTTCGGGATCGAATGGCTGGACTTCTCCGCCACTGAGAATATTTAAACAGACTCCATCCTCGCGAATGCGGATGAGCAGATCGGGAATGGCATCGATGAGGGCGCGATTTTGTGCCAAGGCCGCCCGCAATCCATCTTCAGCTCGCTTGCGATCGCTGATATCTCGAATCATCACTAAGACTTCATCGCTGCCGTAAGGAACGATTCTCGCTTCTTCCTCTAAGGTTTTCTCGGCGATCGCCAATTGATACTCATAGATTTGCGGTTCTTCTTCGGCGAGGGCGCGGGCAATATACTCCATGCGTTCCTCGGCTTTGTCTCGGGGGAGAATATCGTAGATATTGGCAACTCCCCCTCGCAGATCGGGATGAAACACTTCTTCGACTCGCCCCCCGCACATCATTTCCAGATAAGTGCCATCGGCTCGCATGCGAATGAGGAGATCGGGAATGGCATCGATGAGGGCGCGTTGTTTGGCTTCGCTGCGACGCAGTTCTAATTCGACTCGTTTGCGATCGCTAATTTTGCGAATGATACAAACCACTTGGTCGGCGGAAAACGAGACCGTGCGACACTCGAAATATTCTTCAATATCGCCGATGGGCAGCACGTATTCGAGAGTAACGAGGGCTTGACCGCTCAATGCCTCGTCGATGGTTTGCTGAATTTGTTCGCCGATGCCTTCTGGCATGACCTCGGAAATTTGCTTGCCTAAAAAGGCTTCGGGGGGCGCGTATAAATCGGCAAAAGGCGAGGCTTTGTAATCCAAAAAGACCCCTTCGGCAGACATGCGGAAAAACAGATCGGGAATGGCTTCGAAGATCGCTTGCAATTCGGCATTTTTCTGTTTGAGGGCGGCCTCGGCTTCTTTGCGATCGGTAATATCTCGAGTAATGCCGATAATGCCCCAAACTTCTCCGTTTGCCCCGATAAAAGGGGTTTTTAACGTATCGAGGCGGCGGCGGCTGCCATCGGGATAAATCGCCCATTCTTCATGATTTTGGGCGCATCCGGCCTCGAGAACGGCGCGATCTCGGTCTCGAACTTTTGCGGCCAATTCCTGCGAGTCAAAGAGTTCGAGATCCGTGCGATCGACGATATCCGCTTCCGATCGCCCTAAAAATTGGGCAAAGGCGAGATTGCAGCCCAAATAAATCCCCTCGCAGTCTTTATAGAAAATAAAATCGGGAATGGAATCGATCAAGCAGCGCAGGAGGGCGCGTTCTCGCTCGAGGGCTTCTTCAACTTCTTTGCGGGGGGTAATATCGCTGGTAATGCCGTCAATTCTTAAGGGTTTGCCGGCTTCGTCATAGGTCGCGCGAGCGTGATAGGAAATCCAGCGCACCGTCCCGTCAGGGCGCAGAATGCGATATTCGAGTCGGCGATCGCCCACGGCGAGTAAAATTTGCGTCTCGGCGGCAACTCGGTCGCGATCGTCGGGGTGAGTCAGTTCGAGCCACAGGTTCGAGTCGGCAATAAATTCTTCTGCCTTGCGCCCGAAAATCTTTTCGACAGCCGGATTAATATAAGTGAGTTGCCAAGTTTGCGCGTCAAAGGACCAGACGATATCTTCTAAGGAGGTCATGATGCGGTCTAATTCCGCTTGCACTTGCTGTTTGGCGAGGGTGGTTTCTTGTAATTTAGCTTCGGCTTCTTTGCGATCGCTAATATCTTGGAAAATACTGACAAAATGCTTGGGGGTGTTTTCGAGGGTCCAAACGAGAGAAACCGTCAGATTCGTCCAAGCCGAGGTTCCATCTTTGCGAATGTAGCGTTTTTCGAGGGAATAGGTCTCTCGTTCTCGCCGCAAGAGTTGGTTGACTCGTTCGACGCTAATGTCGTATTCTTCGGGATGGGTAATATCTCGAAAATTTAACCGCATCAGTTCTTCTGGGGTGTAGCCCAAAATCTGACAGAGTTTTTGGTTGACTCGGGCGAATTTGCCATTGGGGTAAACTTGGGCGATGCCGACGGCGGCTTGTTCGAAGGTGTGTCGAAAGCGTTCTTCGCTGTCTTGGAGGGCAATTTGAGCGGCAATGCGATCGCGAATATCGCGAATGAAAGCGCAGATATATTCTTGTCCGTCGAATTCGAGAGAGTTAGCAAGGACTTCAATGGGGATGAGATTGCCGTTTTTATTTTGCCAAAGGGATTCTAAGACTCTCGATCCTCGTCCTTCGAGTTGCTGCCAAAATTCCGACCATCCTTCTGGGGTAAAATTGGGATCGAGATCGAAAATGCTTAAATTCAACCATTCGAGTTGAGAATAACCGCTTATTTCCCTCGCAGCCCGGTTCGCCCGCACGAACTGTCCGCGATCGTTCAACCAAACAATGGTTTCGGCAGCATTATCCACGGCAAATTGGGTGAAGCGCAATTCTCGTTCGATGCGCTTGCGATCGCTGATATCCCGCTTAACGCCGACGTAACAAGCGGGTTCGCCACTGTCGTCCCAAATGGTAAAGGCAGAGAGATCGAGATCGAGCGTTTCTCCGGTTTTGGTAAAGGATACTACTTCCCCGCGATAAACGCCAGTTTCCGATAGTTCCCCCGCGATCTCGCCAAAGGTTTCATTGCCCATATGGATCGTTGGCGTTTCCCGTTCTAATTCCTCATCGCTATAGCCAATTAAATCGGCATGGGCGCGATTTTGTTCGAGATAGTAACCCGCGGGGTCGATAATGGCGATCGCATCGCTGGCATTGGCGACAATTTCTCGATAGAGTTTCAGTTGGTCTTCCGAGCGCTTGCGAGCGGTAACATCTCGTAAAATTCCCGCGATTCCCTCTCTCTCTCCTCCCACGGCAATCTGAGGATTGGCAAAGGCTTCCAGCCAGCGAATGCTCCCGTCTGCGTGCATCCATTTCATCTGCCAGTGGCTGGTGTCGCTGCGCCCGCCGATTAATTTTCCCAATTCTTCGATCGCATGGGGACGATCGCTCGGATGAATAAATTCAAATGCACTTTTCCCGAGGCTTTCGGCGACGTCATAACCGAGAATCTCCTCCCAAGCGGGATTGAGAAAGCACCAATTGCCTTCGCGATCGCCTTGAAAAATAATCTCTTTACTGCCTTCAATTACAGAACGATAGCGTTCCTCGCTTTCTCTTAATGCGGCTTCCGATTGCCTGCGGCGATCGATTTCTTGGCGAAGTTGCTCGTTTCTTGCTTCTAATTCTGCGGTTCTTTCTCGAACTACTCCTTCTAAGTTTTCTTGCTCTCGGCGCAATTGCGCTTCTGCTTGCTGGCGACGGGAAATTTCTGTTTCTAACTCTTTTAGGGTGCGTCGCAAATTCGCCGTGCGCTGGCTCAACTCGGCATCGAGTTCTTCGGAGGCTTGCCGGAGCAATTCTTCAATTTTACTGCGTTCGATGGAATAATGTAAGGTTCGGATGAGTAAGCGACTGCTTAATTCTCCTTTTAACAAATAATCTTGCGCTCCCACTTGAATGGCTTTGAGGGCGGTTTGTTCGTCTTCCAACCCCGTGAGTACAACGATGGGAGGCAGGGCTTGCCATTGCCAAGTTTCCGGGGAATGCGAACGACGGGCCAAACTTTTTTGTTTGAGATGGGTTAAGGTTTCCAAACCCTGACAGTCCGGTAGAAAAAGATCGAGCAAAATCCCGTCAAAGCGATCGCTCTTGAGATGGTCGAGCGCTTCGGCCAAGGTTTTCGCACAGGTCAGACCGATGGCAAAGTTAGGAATATTTAACAATAAAATTTTTAATAATCTCGTATCGACGAGATTATCTTCTACTAAAAGAATGTTATAGCTGGTATTGTTATCCATTCGTTTTATTCCTACAATCCCGCGATAATCCCTTTGAGCCAATCGATTCAATGCAAGATCGTTGCATGTAGATTGCTTTCTTTAAATAGTCTAACCTTTTTAATGGCTCGGCCAATTCTCTATCAATCTTTGTTTGCCGTTCGCCGACAGGCCACCGCTAACGGGAGGAATTAAAACAACTTCATCTCCATCTTTTAAGAGAGTGTCACCTTCGACAAATTTAAAATTGATACCAAAGCGAGTAACTTCTTGCCATTGTTTTAGGTAAGGATGTTGAGCGATCGCCTTCTCCAAAACGGCAGAAACGGGAGTATTTTCCGGAAACTCCCAACGCATCTCAGCACAATTATAAGCCTCTTGATAAGCGGCAAAAAATTTAACGGTAATAATCATTTTGTTATGGGTTCTTGGTGGGTGACTGAATGAACGGGTGACTGATAAGATAATGCTATTGTTATAGAATCGAGTTTATGGAGCGGGAGATTGCTGCGGCTTTAGACGCACTCAACGGGGTCGAGTGGGTATCGAGAGAGAAACTCGAAACAGACTGGCAAAAACAACTCCACCATCTTAATTTATCCGCGATCGACGCCGTCCTTCCTAAATCCATCGAGCAGCTTTCGCAAATTGTCACTCTCGCCGCACAAAAACATTGGACGATAATTCCTTGTGGCAATGGAAGCAAGCTCTCTTGGGGAGGACTGGCAAGGGTCGCCGACCTTCTAATTAGCACGCAAAAACTCGATCGCATTGTAGACCATGCGGTCGGCGATTTAACCGTTACCGTCGAAGCAGGAGTCAAATTGGCGGACTTACAAGCAGCGTTACAACCGAGCCAGCAATTTTTACCCCTCGATCCCGCTTACCCCGAAAATGCTACTTTAGGGGGAATTGTTGCCACAGCCGACTCGGGCAGTTGGCGACATCGATATGGTGGCGTGCGAGATTTATTATTAGGACTCTCGTTTGTTCGCGGAGATGGCAAAATTGCTAAAGCGGGGGGACGAGTCGTTAAAAATGTAGCAGGATATGACTTGATGAAATTATTTTCCGGATCTTATGGCAGTTTGGGTATTATCTCGCAATTAACCTTTCGAACCTATCCCGTACCGGAAACTTCAGGAACGATTTTATTAACAGGAGAAAGCGAAAAAATTGCCTCGGTTTCCCAAAGTCTTCTCAATTCATCCCTCGCTCCCGTTCGCGTCGCTCTGCTGTCTGGCGGTCTCCTGCAAGCCTTAGAAGTTGAGGGAGAGATGGGTTTGGCAGTACAGTTTGCAAGTATATCGGAAAGCGTGAGAGAACAACAAGACAAATTTGTCAGTTTGGGGGAACGAGGGGGATTGAATGCCTTGGACGATACGGAACGAGGGGCGCTTGGCGATCGCGAAATCTGGCCGCGGGTTCGAGACCTGACTCGCATGCGGGACGATACCGATGAAATGATTGTTAAAATAGGTATTCTTCCCTCTCGATCCGTTGCATTATTACAAGAATTAGACCAAATCTCACCTCGGAAAAGTTATGGCTCAATTCATGTAGGAAGCGGTTTGGGATATATCCGCTTTCGGGGTGAAAATAGACTGGAAACCCTCAAGAAATTGAGAGAAACCTGTCAGCTTAGTAAAGGTTTTTTGACAATATTAGAAGCCTCGATCGCGATTAAAAAAGAAATCGAGCCTTGGGGATATCCCGGAAATGCCTTGGCATTAATGAAGCAAATTCAACAGAAATTCGATCGCGAGGAGATTTTTAGTTCGGGGCGCTTTGTCGGAGGAATTTAGTTAAGAATTAAGAATTAAGAATTAACTCTTTAACATTTTAATCGCCATTTATCTGGGATATCTGTATTTCACGATTAATACTGAGAAGGGATATATAAAGTTGTCGGGGAAAATTGAGAGATCTCCCCAACTTCAGCATCTTACCATCTGGAAAAATTTTGGAGATAATAAGAGATAAACGCTTGATAAACTCATGTTCTCTCCTGCCACGGCTCTCACAACCGCAGAACTCGATTTAGCGATCGTTCGCAATCCTCTCATTGTTTCTCCCGAAACGACAGTCATGGCAGCGATCGCCGAAATGAGCGGCGTGCGATTGTGCTGTAATACAACTCGCAACCCAGACCAGCATTTAGACGACGTTCGCATCGAGGCGCGATCGAGTTGCGTCCTCGTCGTCGAAGCCAGGCGAGTCATCGGCATTTTGACGGAACGGGATGTCGTACGCTTGAGTGCCGAAGGTCAATCCCTAGAGTACTTGCTCATGAGAGAGGTGATGGTGCATCCGGTCATTACCCTGCGCGAATCTGCTTTTAAGGACTTATTTTTTGCGATTAATTTGTTGGGACAGTACGGCATTCGCCATTTACCCGTACTCGACGATCGCGATTGTTTGATGGGACTGATAACCCACGAAAGTTTGCGACAAATCTCCCGACCGACGGATATCCTGCGGTTGCGTCGGGTAACAGAAGTGACGACCCGAGAAGTCATTTGTGCTTCTCCCGATGCTTCCATTTTGGCGATCGCCAAGCAAATGGCCGAGCACCGCGTCAGTTCCGTTGTCATTGTCGAGTCCGACAGCAACGTTAGTCCTTCTCTAAAAAAACCGATCGGTATTTTGACAGAACGAGATTTGGTGCAGTTTCGAGCGCTGAATTTGCCCCTCGAAACCTATCGGGCCGAAACCGTGATGAGCGCGCCCGTATTTACCATTACCCCCGAAGAATCTCTCTGGCGAGTGCAGGAGATGATGGAACGACATCTCATTCGTCGGGTGGTGGTCGCGGGAAAACAAGGAGAATTAGCGGGGATTGTCACTCAAACGAGCTTGCTGCAAGTCCTCAATCCCTTGGAACTCTACAAGGTCACGGAGGTTTTAGAAGCCAAAGTCGAGTGCTTGGAAACCGAACGGGTAACATTACTAGAAAATCGCACCGCCGAACTCGAACGACAAGTTGAAACCCGCACCGCCGAACTCGAACGGCAGGTCAAACGAGAAAAATTGCTAGCAGAATTGGCAACGCAAATCCGCTCGTCCCTGAGCTTGCAGGAGATTTTAGAAACGACCGTCAAAAAAATCCGACAGGTTTTGGCTTGCGATCGCGTTGGCATTTGGCAGTTTGACGAAAATGGCTGTGGCGTTGTCGTAGCAGAATCGACGGATTCTCCCCTCTCTTTGATGGGAGAACGAATCGACGATTGCTGTTTCAAACCGGATAGTGCCGAGAGCTATCGCCAAGGACGCATTCGCATCGTTCCGGATATTGACGCGATCGCCATATCAGATTGTCACCGAGAGATGCTCCTGCGCCTGCAAACCCGAGCTAAAATTTTGGTTCCCCTGCTCTGCGGCGAGAAACTGTGGGGCTTGCTCAACGCGACCGAAAGCCAGCACCCGCGAGACTGGCAGCCGGAAGAGGTCGAATTGTTGCGCGCTCTCTCGGTACAACTAGCCATCGCCCTCCAACAAGCCACCACCTACCAACAACTGCAAGCGGAATTAAAAGAACGCCAGCAAGCCGAAGCACAACTGCAAGAAATGAGCCAAAGGCTGGCACTGGCCACGAATTCCGCCAATATTGGCGTTTGGGATCTGGATTTGGCAACCCATCGCCTGATTTGGGACAAGCGCATGTACGAACTTTACGGCATCGATCCCACCGAATCCGGCCCGGTTTACGAAACATGGCAAAGAGGCGTACACCCTGAAGATATGCTTTTAGCCCACGCGGCCTTACAGGCAGCTATTGCCGGAGAACGAGACTTTCACACGGAATTCCGCGTGGTTTGGCCCGACGGACAAATTCGCTTTATCGAGGCTCACGCGATTGTTTTGCGGGACGAAAGCGGACGGGCCCGGCGCACGATCGGGGTGAACTGGGATATTAGCGATCGCAAGCAAGCCGAAGCCGAACGCCTGCAAGCCGAGCGAGTCCGCCTCGAACTCAAGCTCCTCGAGCGGTTGTTTGACATCATCCTTGCCGGTTACTGGGATTGGAATATTGCTGAGGGGCAAGTCTATCTCAGTCCCAGCTTTAAGCGGATGTTCGGCTATGAAGATGAAGAATTGTCCAATACCCTAGAAAGCTGGCAAAATTCGATTTTCCGCGAAGACTTGCCTTCCGTCTTGAACTGTTTCGATCGCCACGTTCGCAGTCAGGGTCAAATTCCCTTCTACAACGAAGTGCGCTACCGCCACAAAAACGGGTCTGCGGTTTGGGCGATCTGTTCCGGGCAGGTCATCGAATGGGACGAAGAAGGCAAGCCCCTCAGAGCCATTGGCTTCAATATGAATATCAGCGATCGCAAAGAAGCCGAAGAACAATCGCGGCAATTATCCGCTCGCCTGAATTTGGCGGTGGAGTCGGCGGCGATCGGGATCTGGGATTGGGATATCGTCGGCGATCGGCTTATTTGGGACGATCGGATGCACCAACTCTATAACATTGCTCCCGAAGATTTCGTCGGCGTTTATCAAACTTGGTTGAGTTGCGTTCACCCGAGCGATCGCTCGCGGGTCGAAACCCAAGTTCGTCAAGCCTTAGAAGGCGGCTTGGATTTTGATAGCATCTTTCGCATCGTCCACCCCGACGGTACGGTGCGTTTCATCCAAGCCAACGCCCTCATTCAATACAATGCCCTCGGGGAACCCCAACGCACGATCGGGATTAACTACGACATTAGCGATCGCCAAGAAAGCGAACAAATTATTCTCCAACAAGCAGAACGGGAAAAACTGCTGCGGGAGATCGCCCAAAAAATCCGTCAATCTCTCGACCTGCAAACGATTTTCGACACGGCTTGTCAAGAAATTCGCGCCGTGCTGCAAGCCGATCGCGTGGGCATCTTTAAGTTTTATCCCGATACCGATTTTAACGAGGGGGAGTTCGCAGCCGAATCCGTGGCCTTCGGGTTCAGTTCGGTGGTCGGAGCGACCGTACGAGATGACTGCTTTGGCGCGAACTATGCCCACCTGTACGCTCGCGGCCGCTTTTTTGTGGCCGACAATGTTTATCAAAACGATTTGACCCCCTGTTACATTAAGATTTTGGCCGCATTGAACGCGAATGCCTGTATGGTCATGCCCCTCCTTTGCGGCGAAGCGTTATGGGGTTTGCTCTGCGTTCATCAATGCACCAGCGAACGCCACTGGCAGCAAGCAGAAATCGATTTGACCCAGCAATTGGCCAACCAAATCGCGATCGCGATCCAACAAGCCAACCTCTACGAACAATTACAGCAAGAACTCAAACAACGACAGTGCACCCAACAGCAGCTCACCGAACGCAACCAGCAATTGGCCATCTCCAATCAAGAACTCGCTCGGGCCACCCGCCTCAAAGATGAATTCCTTGCCAATATGAGCCACGAACTCCGCACCCCTCTCAATGCGATCTTGGGAATGACCGAGGGGCTGCAAGAAGGGATCTTCGGAGAGGCGAACGCCCAACAAGTTCAAGCCTTACAAACTATTAAACAAAGCGGAACTTATTTATTAGAACTCATTAATGATATTCTGGATCTGGCGAAAATCGAATCGGGACAGATCGCCCTCGAGATTGCGCCAACTGCCGTCGCTCCCCTCTGTCGTTCCAGTTTGAACTTTATCAAACAGCAAGCCGTGAAAAAACGCATTCAAGTCGAGCTGGAGCTACCGGCGGATTTACCGAATTTATGGGTAGACGAGCGACGCGTTCGTCAAGTTTTGATCAATTTGCTGGCCAATGCGGTCAAGTTTACCCCTGAAGGCGGGCGCGTGACCCTCAAGGCGAGCGATCGCTGGATATCTCCCCCCTATCTTTCCGGGGTGACTTGGATGCAAAGCTACCGAACGACTCTCAAAGACAATCCGGTACAAGGGAGAGAAAAAGCCAGAAAATACCTGCGAATTGCCATTATCGATACGGGTATCGGTATTGCTCCCCAACATGCAGACAAACTCTTTCAACCCTTCGTCCAAATCGATAGCACTCTCAATCGTCAATATGCGGGGACGGGTTTGGGGTTAGCGTTAGTTAAGCGCATTATCGAACTGCACGGCGGGGAAGTGGGTCTGGCGAGTGAAGTGGGAACGGGAAGTTGTTTTACTGTCGGGCTTCCTTGTACTGCCGGGACGACTGCTACTTCGCGATCGCGATCCCCTAACTTCAGTCCAGGGAAATCAGAGAAATTTACCGGGACTGAATCTCCCCTCATCTTGCTCGCTGAGGATAACGAAGCTAATATTATTACAGTTTCAAGTTACCTTCGAGCCAAAGGATATCGCATTCTCGCGGCCAACAATGGATTGGAAGCCATCGCTCTGGCTCGGGACGAGAATCCGAATTTAATTCTCATGGACATTCAAATGCCGCAAATGGATGGGTTGGAGGCCATCCGGCAAATCCGCGGCGATCTCGAGTTGGTCGATATTCCCATTATCGCCCTGACTGCCCTCGCCATGCCGGGCGATCGCGATCGCTGTTTGGTTGCCGGTGCCGATGATTATCTGAGCAAACCCGTTAAATTACAGCAATTGGCAACCGTCGTGCAACAACTTTTAGCCTCTCGGGAGGATAAGCTATGAAAGCGCCGTCGATTTTGATTGTGGATGACGAACCCGATAATTTTGATGTCATCGAAACGCTTTTAAACGAAGGAGACTGGGACTTGTACTACGCGGCGAACGGTCGAGAGGGAATTGCCTTTCTCGAAATTTTGCCCCCGGATTTGGTTTTGTTGGATGTCATGATGCCGGGAATGGATGGCATTGAAGTTTGTCAAACCATTAAAGCGAATGTTCGATGGCAAGCCATTCCCGTGATCGCGATCACGGCTCTGACGGCTAAGGAAGACTTGGCTCGCTGTTTGGCAGCCGGTGCCGACGATTTTATCAGCAAACCCGTCAATCGGTACGAACTGCGGGCCAGAATTCAATCTCTATTGCGAATTAAGTATCAATACGATCGCCTGCAAACTTTATTCGGATTGCGCGAAGATATGGTCAAAATGATCGTTCACGATTTGCGCAATCCTCTAACGGGGGTTTTAGCCAACTTGGAACTGCTTGACACCATGAAATCTCTCAACACGGACTTGGCTTGGGGACTCATCGATCGCGCCCATTCCTCCGCCCAAATGTTACAGGGATTAATTGACGATTTGCTCACCATTTCGTCAATTGAATCGGGAAAAATTCGTCTCAATCGCACGGAAGTCGATCTTTGCGCCCTCATCCATGCAGTACTCGGTAATTTTGAAGCGATCGCGGCACAAAAAAATCAAGTGTTGGTCTCTCATTTCTCCCTGGACTCCGAGTATAAAATTTCGGGAGATTTCACCACGATCCGCCGCTTGCTGGATAATCTGCTCTCCAATGCCATCAAGTTTTCTCCTAACAATAGCGAAATTGTCGTCAATGTAGAATGGCTCGAGGCCGGCAATTCTAAAATCCAAGTAATCGATTCGGGGGCAGGCATTCCCGAAGCCTTACAGCAGAAGATTTTTGAGAAATACGAAGTGGGAACGCCCATGCCGGATATCTCGCAAATTGGCTTGGGTTTAGCTTTCTGCAAAATGGTTGCCGAAGCTCACGGGGGTAATATTTGCGTCAAAAATAACCAGCCCCGAGGTTCTATTTTTGAACTGACCTTGCCGGCATAAGTCTTGCTGCCTGCCAATGCAGGCTTGCCGGATATCTGTAAAGAAACCCGATTTCTCGGGCAGAAATCGGGTTGGGTCCCTCCTAACTCTCTATATCTGCGATCGCGACCCGTCCGACGGGTTTGGCAGCGCAAGTTAACACAAACCCCTCCTCGCAAGTCATATCCCCCTCATAGGTGACTTTGCCGGAGACTAACTTTTGCTTGCAAACCCCGCAAGCTCCCATGCGGCATCCCGCAGGCAGGTCTACCCCCGCCGCCGCCGCAACCTCTAAAATAGTTTCTTCGCCATTGCACTCAATTTCTTTTCCCCGCTCTGCCAGTACGACTGTTGCGAGTGGGGCGATCGCGGTAGCAACGGCTTTGCCATTGGTGGGGAGTTCGACCTCTCCGCGAGGGGAAAGCGTTTCTGCTTCAGCCAGAAGGGAAACTAAATCTAATTTTTCTGGACGGTGAGGGGCGATCGCTCTCGGCGTTTCCCGAACCGATTTTTGCGGAAGAGAACCCCCAAAACTTTCCGCACGATATTGCTGCATCGGGAAGTTTTCCTTCTCCAACAGGGTTTTGACCCCTTGCATAAAGCCATCGGCTCCGCAGACAAAAACCTCTCGTTCTCGAAAATCCGGCGCGATCGCTTTTAATAAGGTCTCATTCAAACGTCCGGTATATCCCCACCAAACTCGTCCCGGTTGCAGGCGAGTTACTGTAAATCCTAACTTAAAGTTGGGACTATTGGCGGCGATCGCTTCTAACTCCCGACAAAAAATAATATCTTCTGGGGTTTTGGCACTGTGGAGAAAGATAATATCCGTATTGGCGGCTGTATCCAACAACCATCGAGACATGGACATCATGGGTGTAATGCCGCTTCCGGCAGAAATGAAGAGCAATTTTTGTGCAGGGCGATCGCAACAGGTAAATTTGCCAAAAACCCCTTTGAATTTCACTTCATCTCCGATTTTCAGTCGATCGTGCAGCCAGTTGGAAACCAATCCCCCTTGAACTCGCTTGACGGTAATCTCTAAAGTGTGGGGACGGGAAGGAGAAGAAGAAAGGGTATAAGAACGCAGGACTTGTTTACCTTCAATCGGTAAGCTCAACGTCACAAATTGTCCCGGTTGGTACTTGAAAAGCAAGGGAGAAGGACTGACAAAACGAAAGGTTTTTGTATCGATAGTTTCTTCAACGATACCGACACAAGAAACTGTTAATTCTTTGCCCTGCCAATACGTTAGAGAACTGGGATCGACTGTTGCTAAGGGCATACATTCTTGGTTCGAGGGGGCGCGATCGCTATTCGGATTATCTCCCAAGGAAATAATGAGAATAAAAACAGAACCAAACTCAATTAAATCGCCCGTTTTCAAACGATACATTTGATGGGGTTCGAGGGCTTTTTTATTCAAATAGGAAATATTACCGCTTTCCAAATCGCTATAGTAATAATTGCCATCTTGGAGACAAATTTTACCTTGTTGGGGACTAATTCCCGTTGCATTAATCGGGAGGCAACAGCGCGGATCGCTACCGACAAAACATTCGTCATTCCAATGCTGAATCGGATCGAGTTCGAGTTCTTGACCGAGGTCGCCACGATAAGTGAGAAAAAGTTTAATTGCAGACATAATCTTTGGTGTCGGGAGTAATGTTACTTGAAAAGGTGAAGAAAGCAAACTTGTCGGGTGTCGTTTGTGAAAGCGTAACGCACCTATTGCGAAACTGCGCTCAATTTTTGAGAGCCAACACGAGGCGTTTGATCTCCGTTGGTTCAAAATAGTGTAAGAGCCTTGCAAACATCCCTAAATCGCTATATTCGAGCAAACTTTTGGCCGTTTCTTCTAAGAGGGGATGCGGGGAAGAATGGGAGAGAATTTCGTGCGATCGCGCTTTACTTTGATGAGAATCAATGGTATACAAAGCGCGGAGGCTGACGGCTTGCAAGAAAGGATTTTCTTCTGCTAAAAGATCGTCCAAAACTGCCAGCAAGCGCTCTCGAGAAATACTGACTTCAGCGCGATCGCTTAACTCGCGATTTACAGAAGATTGTAGCAATTCCAAGACTTCGGGATCGAGACGTTTTTGCCATGAAAGAGAGGGTTCTGCTAATAAATCAGGTAAAATATTATGGGCTAATAGTCCCGTTCGTCGTGCCAATTTTAAGCCATTTTTCTCACCTCCTAAAAATTCTAATTTTTTCAACAAAGGAATGAGAACTTGTTTCTGTTCCGATTCGACAGTCTCTTGTAATAAAATCCAAATGGGATTATCATTTTGCAAGAGAAAAAGATGTAAAATTTGCCAGCGAGTCCCCCAAACTTGCAACCGTTCGAGATAAACTTCCGCCCTGCGCCATAGTTCTCCATCCTGTTGTAAAATTCCTTCCGATAAGATGCGCGCTTGTTCTTCTGCACCAATGCGATATTCTCGTCGGAGGGCGCGAATTTGAGGGCGTTTGAGGGCGATCGCTTCGTCCCTTGACATACCGCTTTCTACTAATTCGACGATCGAGGATTCTAAAGCAGCTTTATAACTTTGAATTCGCAATTGATTATCTTCGCTGGCTTTTTGCAAGATATGGGGATTTTCGGCAACAATTTCCTTGACGAGGCGGGCGTATTCTTCCGGTTCGATCTGGCATTGAATGCCGAGATATTGCAAGAAATTGAAGTGATGAGATGTGTTGAGCATTCCTCTTGATAAAGCCTCAGTTAAAACCCCTTTGTAGACTTGCGATCGCTCCTGTAAGGAAATCTGAGGGAGAACGAGATCGAGAACTTCTAACTCATCCGGTTTGAGGTCTTCTAAAGACCGATTTTGCAAGTATTGAGAGAAGTCAATCGGCAGTTTTTTCAGTTGTCGAATGAAGCGATCTTTGAGGCTTTCTTTAAGATATTGTTGAGAGGTTCGCTGATAAGTTCGATACAGCCAAAGGATGCTGACGCTGACAATCAAACTCTGAAAGGCAAATTGCCAAGGAAGAGGCCATTTGAGAATAATGGGACGACCGCCATAGAGAAAGAAGAGATTGAAAGACAAGCCGGTAAAGAGAGAAAAAGCGCGATGGCGAACTTGTTCGGAGGAGAGAGAGCGATCGCGACGTTTGAGATAATTTTCCAGCTTTCGACCCAAGTAATAGCTTAGGGCAATACAAGCGATAAACGTAAGGGGAACGGCCAGTAATTTAGGAATGGGCAGGGGGCGATCGCTGAGGTAAAAACCCGATTGCATTAAGGTTTCTAATTGATTTTCTTCATGAGTCCAAGCCCCGGAAAAATAGTAATGCCAGTTGCCCGCATAGAGAAAAAAGTAGAGAATGTAACCCGCAACGATCCCCAAATAACCGTAATGTGCGAATTGGCGACCCGGTTGGGTGAGTTGTTGCCAGTAAGATTTCTCCGCATCGATATCAAAACAATTGGATTTGCAGCCAATACAAGCAGGTTTTTCCTCACCCGTTTTAGCATCGATGGTACGACAACTAGATTGCGTTATTGCATTGGCAGGCATTTGATGGGCAGAAGCTCCTAAAAGTCCTTTGGGCCCGGTAAATATCAGTTGCACGAGACCAAAAGGACAGACATAGTGACACCAACTTCGTCCTCCATACAGGGCCACGATCGCGATCGCCGCGGCAATAGTCAGCAGGAGAAACGAACCTAAGAGTAACGGTGTTGAATTGACCAACAAAATCCGCAAATTTACGCCCAGAAAGAGTAAGAAAAATTGCAGATAAAGATGATTGGTTTGCAACCAGCGAGCGTTGGCAATTTTGAGGATCGGTTTCAGTCCTAACGCCCTGGGAATTTGAGAGAGGAAATAGAGAGGACACAAGCGCCGCCAAAATTCATGTCCCAAAACCAAGACGATGAAAATGCCACTGGGGACGACCATCCCCCAAAAAACTTTTGCACCGATGGGATAAAGTTGTTCTTGGAGGCATTCTCCTTGAACGCGGACGCACTGATGAGACTCTAGAGCCAAAAGGCGATCGGCAAAAGGACTAAAAGCAAGATCGGGATCGGTCCAAGCTGGAGAAATGGGATCGTAAAAGAACGAGGCAATAAGAACTAACCAACCGATAACCAATACCCAACGAAAAAGGTGTAGAATGCGTTCTGGAGCTTTACCAATCATCTTTGAAAAATCTCCTAGTTGACCATTTTTGGAATTCAAAATTTTGAATTTTGAATTGTACGAAGTTTAGGTTTTAGATAAAAGTGAAATCGGCCTCATTGAAGCCCGTGCCGCCATTCTCGACCTTTGCAATCAAATCGAACTGTCCGTTGTTGAGACTGCCAATGAGAGAATATCGATCGGAGGTATCGAAGGCATAATCGCCAATACCGCCTCCCAGTTGAATCAGATCCTTACCCGTCGTAAAATCTGCGATCTCTGCGTAATCGAGATCGCCTTGTTCGGCGTAAAAAGTGCCGTTGCTATCTCCAAGAATGAAGAGATCGTCACCGCGACCGCCAGTGAGGAGATCGCGGCCTCCACCCCCATTGAGGGTATCGTTCCCGCGACCGCCGTTGAGGTCGTCATTCCCCAAACCGCCATTAAGGGTATCGTCACCGCGATCGCCAGTGAGGAGATCGCGGCCTCCACCCCCATTGAGGATATCGTTTCCGCGACCGCCGGTGAGGGTATCGCGTCCGCCGCCACCATTGAGGTTATCGTCTCCGCGATCGCCGTTGAGAATATCGTCTCCGCGACCCCCATTGAGGATATCGTTTCCGCGATCGCCGTTGAGAATATCGTCTCCGCGACCCCCATTAAGGATATCGTTTCCGCGATCGCCGTTGAGAATATCGTCGCCGAATTTTCCGCGCAGGGTATCGTTCCCGCGACCGCCGTTGAGGGTATCGTTACCCAGTCCGCCGTTGAGAATGTCATCCCCTGAAGTGCCCTCGTTAATGAGAGAGAAGGCATTATCTTGAATAACAGTTGTATCGGTATTGCGGCGAATGATATCTGAAAGGGTTGTTTGTTCGATCGCTTCGATTTCTTCTGGGGAAAACTGATTTTCGTAGTAGAAGCGATCGCCATCCCGCAGTCGCGTAAACTGATCCAGCAAAATCGTACCGACGGTTTCGCCGACGCTAGAATCGGGTTGCAAATCCTCTGCTAGCATCCCCACAAAGGCATCAATATTATCGACATTGCCGTACAGTTCTTCTAAGGTAGCTTGCTTTTCAATATCTGAGGTGATGTCTGCAAAACTGGCGACCCGTTGCAAGCCAAAAGACTCTCGAATCGTATTATAGTCTGCCAGTCCGTTGATGCGACCTCGTTCGATGTTGATTGCCGATAGGTCTCGTCCGGTGGCATTGGGTCCAAAACCAAACAGTAGGTTACGCACGTCGTCGATTAATTGATTATCGACTTGCTGACTCAAAGAGGAGGCAATACCGCGAATGATGGGGTCGATGCCTGCTTCTTGAATGACGCTACCGGGTTGAAAGAAGACATCGGCAAGGGTCAAATTGCCTTCGGGAATTGCTTCTCCTTCAGGAGAGAGGCGTTGAATTTCCGAACTCAATTGCGTGTGACCCAAGCGAAAGGCGGCGGTACTAAAAGTCCGGCTGACACTGGGATTTATGGTATTGTCATAACCGTTATAGTCGGAAACGGCATTTTGTCCCAATAGGGCGGGTAAATATTCTTGGTAGGTAATGGCTTGATATTGGGCGACATTGATTTGGCGGGCGCGCTGAAAGATTTCCTCGTCGGTCCAGTTGGGGTGCGCTTCGGCCAATTCTGCGGCGAGGCGATTGTGTTCTCGCACAAACAAGGTGTGCATGGTTAGGAGGGGGGAGTTTTCGTTAGCGCGCACGTCTCCCCCCACATAGAGTTGCGCGGGATCTAATCCTCGGGGGTTGTCATTTTCGATGGTGCCATCGTTGAAGGGGAGAAAGTTACCGTCGCTGGTTTTCAGTTTGCCCCCTTCAAAACTGCGGAGAAAGTGCGATCGCTCTTCGTCGGAGCCGTAGATATTGGAGCCGTCTAACCAAGTTGTCACGACGTTGGGCAGTTGTCGGGGGTTTTCGGCATCGGTGCCGGTGCCTTCGATGAAAACGCTGTCATTGATGGGAATGATGACGTTTCCCGTACCTTGGGGATCGAGAAAGGGATCTCCTAGGGGGACGGGGATACTGCTCGGGCGATCGCCAGTTTCAGGAGTGAGACCGAGGTCGTGGTCGAGAAATTGCCCCCAAGTCCAAATGAGGTTGGTTAAGCCTCGGGGTTCGGGAGTATTTTGAGTCTGTTGGGCGATCGCATTACTGATAGTACGGGGGTTGGGGCGGTCTTGTCCGTTGGGACTGGAGAAACCGTCGCCGTAGTCTAAGGGGGCGATATTGAGCAACGCGCTATTGGGAGTGCCTAAGTCCGGGTTGTCTAAGTTGTTTCCCGTGCCGTCAAAGGAGTAGAATTCGGGAGTTTCGCCAGAATAGGGATTGTTGTCAATGAGGGGGTTTTGTTCGTTTCCAGAAATGTTGTCCATGATTTGATGCGTCTGATTTTGGTTTCCTCTATTGACAGCATATTTCTAGATTTCGGACATAAACAAGAGCGATAATCAGATCGGTATCGTTGAAGTTTTTTTGCTCCTTTGCGATCCAGTTCCGATCTTGACAAGTCTTTTGAGTTAGGTTAATACAGTATTATCCGTAATTGCACTGAAAAGCGATCGCTTGTCTGAGAAACAAGGGGATTTTTGAAAAGTTATTATGGGGAAGTAAGGCGATCGGAAGTACAAACGATGCAAAATGACGAAAAAACAAACAATAAGAAAACTTCAATTTCTCAAGCAATCTCTGATGAGGAAATTGGCGAGTTTGGGGACGAACATGGACTCGATGAGTATTGGGAGCAAACCTATCCTGTCGAGTTTGAGGTTGATTTACATTCTCAAAAACGAAAAGAGGAAACGGTATCAGAATAGGATAGAGTATTTTTGCGAAACTGAGATGTACTCCTTTTTAACGCACTTCTGCCTGAATTTGAGAAAGTAAAATTGCGATAACTCGTTTCACTTCATCCGAGGATAATATCCCCCTTAAAACGACTTTAAATTCTTCTTCATTTGCACATTCTTGTTTGCTATCCTCACCTGCTAAATTTCTAACAAATACAGGATAGGCTTGTATGGAATATCCAATTTCTAAAAGAGAGTAAGTATAATTTGCTAGAGAAGGAACTTTAATTCTCAGAGTTCCATAAAATTTCTGTTGATTTGGATCTAGACGCTCATAGAGTTTATGAGCGAAAGAAATATTATCGTAAGGGATGAAAACAACCTCTCCCTCCAATAATCCTTGTGTTAACTCGGTTAATTTAGATGCTTGTTCTCGTAAAATTGTAGAGGGAGTTCTCATATCTTCAGAAGTTGGAATATCTCCCCAAAGATTTTCTGCATTAGTGTTCATGATTTACCATCCTTTCAATTTCAAGTGTAATAACTATCGGAAGATGATCGGAATAAGTCGATAAGAGTGTTTCATTTTCAGTTAATAATCTCTTTTCTCTATCATTAATGAGTTGTTTTTTGTTAATATTCCAAAATAAAATCGTTGCCATGTTTGAGTCACAACATAGAAAAAATAGCAAGGTGTCCAGCAAAGCCAAATAATAGATTGAGTGAGATTATAGCACTCTATAGCAATATTTCCTAAAACTAGAATCGAATCGTAACGGAAGATTTGGATAAGTATACAAAAGCAACAGGAGAATTACTTACAGAATGCGATCGCACCACCGAATATTCTTTTGTGGTTCGCGCTCTCCTCGTCAGTTATGGGATTTAAGTTCTGAAATTTGCCGAATTAGCGCGATCGCCTCCTCCACAATTCGCACCCCTTTACATTTCTTAAAGATTTATTATATATCTTTAACATTGATATAATTCAATCTTGTTTGTCTTTTCATTGATAAAATACTATACTCCGAAGCAAGCCATAGATTTTTAGCAATGCACCCGCCGATAGGCAATGGAAAAGGCCAATGCTTTTGGAAAGTGCAAAATCGCCGAACTATGGCGTATCTTTCACCCTTATGGATGACCCATTCCCCCATGAATACCTTTAGTGAAAGTATTTGGATAGTCCCGTGCTATGCCCTATTGGGTGCAGTGCTGGCCTTGCTTTGGTCGCCCGGTCTCATCCGGCGATCGGGCCCGAGACCGGCAGGCTATGTAAATTTGATTCTAACCCTCTCGGCGTTGGTACACAGTATTTTAGCCTTGCGAGAGGTTTGGTCTGCTCCCCTGCATTTTTCCGTCAATTGGCTGCACGCGGTCAACCTCGATATTTCCTTTGATGTCGAGGCTTCGGCAGTGACGGTAGGAGCATTAGTTCTTATTTTAGCTCTCAACGCCCTAACGCAAATTTATGCGATCGCCTATCTCGAAATGGATTGGGGTTGGGCGAGGTTTTATGCTCTGATTGCCCTCTTCGAAGCCGGAATGAGTGCCTTGATGCTGGCAAATTCCCTCTTTTTCAGCTACGTCATGCTGGAGATCCTCACCTTGGGAACCTACTTGCTGATCGGTTTCTGGTTCAATCAATCCCTCGTGGTGACAGGGGCGCGAGATGGCTTTCTCACTAAAAGGGTTGGAGATTTGATCTTGCTCATGGGAGTTGTCGCTCTCTATCCCCTCGCCGGAACTTGGAACTACGACGAATTAGAAATTTGGGCGAGTACGGTGGAACTCGATCCCACGGTTGCGACTCTTCTCGGTTTGGCACTCCTCGCCGGACCCTTGGGGAAATGCGCTCAATTTCCCTTACAATTGTGGCTCGATGAAGCCATGGAAGGACCCATGCCTGCAACAGTACTGCGGAATGCGGTGGTGGTTTCCACAGGGGCTTGGGTTCTGATTAAAATGCAACCCATTTTAAATTTATCCCCCTTTGTCGTCAATGCAGAGATTGCCATCGGTGCGTTTACGGCGGTGAGTTGTGCGGGTATTGCCCTTGCCCAAGTCGATATCAAGCGAGTCTTTTCCTATGCCACCAGTTCCTATCTCGGTATTGTCTTTATTGCCGTGGGGACGGGACAAGGCGACGCGGCATTGGTCTTGCTTTTGACCTATGCGATCGCCATGGCCTTGATGGTGATGAGCGTTGGGGGCATCATTCTTAACAATATTTCCCAAGATATCACCCAATTGGGCGGGCTGTGGTCTCGCCGTCCCATCTCCGGCATCTGTTATGTTGTCGGTGCGCTATCTTTGGTGGCAATACCCCCTTTGGGCTGTTTCTGGGGATTGGCTGAGATTGCTAATAGTTTGCCGTTTGTGTTGCTAATGGTATTGTTATTGGTGAACGGATTAACCGCGTGTAGTTTGGCGCGAGTTTTCGGGCAACTGTTTGCCGGATCCGTGACAGATTGGACGAAGCGATCGCCAGAAGGGTTATGGGCTTTGGTTTTACCCATGACGATCCTCCTCGGGGTGGCGTTGCACTTACCGCAACTTTTAGCAGTCTTGGGATTGTTACCGAATTTTACCCTGATTATCCAACCTGCAAGTTTATTATTAATCAGTTCGAGTCTCGTGGGTGCAGGAGTGGGTCTCTTCCTCTATGCCTTTCCCATCGTTGCCAAACCCATTCGCCTACCCGTGCAAGGAGTGCAAGACTTCTTCGCTTACGACTTCTACACCGCGCAACTGTACCGGATCACCGCGATCGCCATTGTCAGTTTTGTCTCGAAGGTCATTGATTGGTGCGATCGCTTCTTAGTCGATGGCGTCGTGAATTTAGTGGGTTTAGCAACCGTTGCAGGAGGTCAAGGACTGAAATATAACACCACCGGACAGGTGCAATTTTACGCTTTATCCATCGTCATCGGTACGATTCTCTTTGGATTAGTGCTGTGTTTCCCTCTCTTGTAATCGATCTTCAAAGCAATTTTGAATTTTGAATTTTGAATTAATAAAATGCTAACGCCACTCCTTGTTATTCCCTTATTGGGAGCGATCGCCATATTTATTTATCCCCAACCCCGCCTCGACTCCGCTCGGAGACCCCAAGCCAGTCGAGCGATCGCGACGATTTTCAGCCTGATTGCCTTTGGTTGGGGGCTCTATCTTCTCGGACAATTCGATCTGAGTACGGGAGGAATCCAATTTAGCGAATTTCATCGCTGGATCGACCCCCTCGGTTTGAATTATAGTCTCGGAGTCGATGGATTATCTTTACCTCTATTGGTACTCAATACCCTGTTGACTCCCATCGCCCTATTTACCGGACGCGGCGAAAAGCTCGAGCGATCGCGCCTCCACGATAGCCTGATTTTGTTAATTAATGCCGGAATTGCCGGAGCATTGATGGCGCAAAACCTGCTCTTTTTCATCATCTTCTACGAACTGGAGTTAATTCCCTTCTATTTGCTCATTGCTATTTGGGGGGGCGAAAAACGGGGTTATGCGTCCACAAAATTTCTCCTTTATACCGCAGTATCCGGCTTACTCGTGTTGGCTGGATTTTTAGGCATTACCTTTCTCACCCAAGCTCCCAGCTTTGAGTTTAGCGATGTTCGCATCGAAAATCTCGAACTCCTGCCCAAATTATTCCTTTTGACCGCTTTACTGGTCGGTTTCGGTATCAAAACCCCCCTCGTGCCATTGCATACATGGATGCCGGATACTTACGTGGAAGCCTCCCCTTCTACTACAATCCTCCTCGGCGGTATTTTTGCCAAGTTAGGCACTTACGGACTCTTGCGTTTTGGCTTGCAACTCTTTCCTCAGACATGGCAACTGGTCGCCCCCGGTTTGGCAATTATCGGCACTGTAAGCGTGATGTACGGGGCCTTGACCGCGATCGCCCAACGAGATATCAAGCGCATGGTTGCCTATAGTTCTATCGGTCACATGGGCTATATTTTAGTGGCGGCTGCGGCAGGTACCGAGTTGAGCGTTTTAGGCGCGATCGCTCAGATGATCGCTCACGGAATTATCCTTGCGTTGCTCTTCTTCCTCGTGGGAGTTGTCGAACAAACGACAGGAACTCGCGATTTGGACGTTCTCAATGGTTTAATGAATCCCGTCCGGGGACTGCCTCTCACCAGTGCGTTGCTCATTCTTGCCGGGATGGCAAGTGCAGGAATTCCAGGGTTGGTTGGGTTTGCGGCTGAATTCATCGTCTTTCAAGGCAGTTTTTCCACTTTCGCGATCCCTACGCTTCTCTGTATTCTTTCTTCTGGGTTAACGGCAGTTTATTTCGTCATTCTGATTAACCGGACTTGTTTCGGCAAACTGGACAATACTCGCGCTTACTATAAACGCCTCACCCTCGAAGATCAATGGCCGGCTCTAGTTCTTACGGCAATTATTCTCTTTTTAGGAATACAACCCAATTGGCTTTTACGCTGGATGGAACCGACAACAACTAGTTTTGTCGCGACATTGCACAGTCCCGCGATCGCGCAAATTGCCGAACTCGATAACCCACTATCAATCGGTAATTAGATTTTGTTCATTTTGTACTTAGATTGCAGGAAACTGGCAGGTGGTCACTGATACCAAATCCAGTTACTACAGACTGTATTCACGCAATCGCCTGTAATCTTGTAGGGGCGTTGCATGCAACGCCCCTACGGAAGGGCTGGGAATACCTCCTCAGCAGTGCGGATTTGGTATGAGCAATGTCGAAGTGATGCCAGTTCCACTCTCAGTGCAAGCAACTAATAACAAACAACCAACAACTCACAAACCAATAAAAAATGCTGACCGCGACAAAAATTCCACCCTCAACTCATAAATATGCTGAAGTCATCCATCGTCTCGAAGCGGGGGGATCGATGTTACCGGATACGCCGGAAAATCTCATGCAAATTATTGGGATTTATAAGGCTTATGCGGTGCCGATGGATTTCTATTGGCGAGATTTACTCTACATTGCCGAGCGCGTTTTTCTCGATCCATTGCCCTTTTTTAAATATTTTTTACCCCAAGAATATTTAGATTTACCCAACCATTACGCGGGGGAAACTGCCGATTATCGAGTTTGGCAAAAGGGCGAAGCCTCTGCCCACCCCGAACTGTTAGAATTTATGGCACGAGGGGAACTGCAACAAAAACTCCCGAAAATCTTTCATCACCTCTGGCACGATCGCATTAATATGGAATTTGCCGAAGCCTGCATGCGAGCGATGTTGTGGCATCAGGGAATGGGAGGACAATTTTACGATTACCTCGAAAGCGAGGAATACATTCAAAATAGCGATCGCGCCATCAAGGCTTATTTTAAGGGCAATCCCTTGATGTTGGGACTGTATAAACTTTTCCCGGAAATGTTCTATGAAAAGGTGCGAGAACTCTCCTACTATGCCAATTTAGGATTATTTTGGGAAGTCATGGCACCCGTATTTTTCGAGATGAGCGATCGCTACGATGCGGGAGATTTCAAAACCGTACCGGATGCGATGGATTTCCTCGTTAATGGTATTTTTATCGCGGCGGGAAGACCGATTTACCATCATGTTTATATTGGCGATGAATGTTACGAAATTATCCCCAAATCTAAAGGGTTTATGTGGCTCTACGAAGCTGCATTACCTTACGTTGAAGCGGTGTTTTATCGTACCTCTCCCTTCCGAGGGACAAAGTCCTATAATGCTCAAGCCAGACAAGTTCCCGAAGAGCAAAAAGACTTTCATTACGGCATTCTTTACGCCGATGTCTTTCCCGTCGGAACTGCCGGTATTCCTCCCACATTGTTGATGCAAGATATGCTGCATTTCTTGCCACCTTATCTGGTGGAATATTATCAAAAATACTGTCGGGGCGAGGACGATGTACTGATTCAATTAGGGATTACTTTTCAGCGATCGATGTACAATGTGACCTCGGCTGTTTTTCAGGCATTAAGAACGGCTTTACTTTATCCTCTAGACGACCCCAACCCCGATCACTTGTTAAAAAATCGCCAGTTTTTTGAAGCACAAATGGATCGCTTTCTCCGTCCCGAAGCCCGTTTGAGCGATATTCAAAGCCAGGATTATCGGTAAATTAGAACAGGCATCACTTCGACATACTTCGGCATCGCTCAGTACAAGTCACTCAGTGGCCACTTGCCTGTTTGTCTGTTTCAAATTCAAGCATCCTGCTTGTGTATTTGTTGCCCATTCAAATCGAGAAAATGTCTATTTTCTTACCCTATTCTGTTTTAAAAATCAATAAAAATTGAGGAATATTATGCAAAATATTGTTGAAATCGCCGTGAGTAATGATGCTTTTAAAACGTTAGTTACGGCGGTAACGGTTGCGGGATTAGTTGACGCATTACAGCAGCCGGGTCCGTTTACAGTTTTCGCACCGAATGATGACGCATTTGCCAAATTATTACCGGGAACGGTAGATACATTAGTACAAAACATTCCTCAACTACAACGTATTTTAAAATATCATGTTGTCTCGGGTGCTTATAAAACCGAAGATTTAAAAAATCTGGAAACTTTAACCTCGTTGGAAGGTTCGCCGATTCCGGTACGTTGTGGCGAACCTTTTGAGGTTAAAAATTCGACAGTTTTAGCGTCCGATATTGAGGCGAGTAATGGAATTATTCACGTTATCGATACAGTGATTTTAATGGGTTAGATATAGCGATCGCTTTTGACCGAGGGATCGCCAAGCACAAAGGGCAAATTTGGCGGAAAATCAACGCGATCGCGATCGTTTGGAAAAGGAACTCGAAAAACAAAGAGCCGATCGCGCCGAATCTGACCTGCAAAAAAGGAGAGAGTGCCTTTTACAATTGGGGATAGATCCTGATTCTCTTTCTTAAAAAATGCGGAGTGGGTATGAGACACCTAAACTGCTAGAATGATGGCTCATAACTGGTTTAACACTTGAACTTTCAACGATGCTCGACATGATGAAAATTGTACCTAGAACCTTTCTATCTCTGCTCATTGCTTTGGTGGTAAGTGTTACCTTACTCCTTAGCAACCCTCAGACAGCCACCGCCGCACCATATTCATCTTGGTGCGATACATCGGATGAGGCACCCTCACGCCGGGAAACGGGCTGGGTTCAGCGAATTAACGTTCAAGATCTAGAGGCTGCCTTGGAGTATTATCAATATGGCTTGCATCTAACATGCAATCCAGATTTCTTTAATCCTCCCTTTTGGGCGGAAGTCTACTTTGACTGGGATCCATCGAGCAGTATTGGGCTTTCTGCAAATCCCGATAAACCCTTTGAACCCGAAAACGTTATCACCCAAATTGTGCCTGACCTGAGTCATGCTTGTATAAACCTGAAGAACCAAGGAATTCCCATCGAGGAGAGCCGATATGCTGGTTCAGGAGTATGTTTAGCTTTCTTCTCTGACTTTAGCGGCAATAAGTTAGCCTATCGCCAAGAGGCGTTTTTTGTACATCCAGATTTTATACCAGTAGAAGAGCAGTGTAACTTGATTCTCAAAAATACCTGTTCTCCAGGACTTGAGTGGAATTTTGAATTTTGAATTGTTTTGACTTGCAAAAAAAGAGAGAGCACCTTTTACAATTGGGGATCGATCCTGATTCTCTTTCTTAGGAAATGCGATCGCTTTTTCGATTTTGTTGAGGAGATCGCGGAATGCGATCGTCAATGTTTGGAAATGGTGCATTTTGCTACCAATGCACCCTCCTCGACTGTTAAAATGAGAAAGTATTGTACTGCGTAAAGCTGAATTTATGCAGTACATCCTACTTTTGAATTAGTAGTAAGATATAATCGTAAATATTTACTAGCAATAAGAGATAATCAATGACAGTAATCCGCGAGCAATTCTGCTTTGACCCATATCAAATTCTCTTAATCAGTTATAATTCCCGATACCCCAAAGCCTTAATTTCATAGTTTGGGTTACGCTATTGCTAACCCAATATAAACATTGAGATTGGTGAGTTTCATCTCTCAACCCAATCTACACCAGCCAAGATTTTTTCTAAGCATTCAAGCGGATTGGAGATAATTATTAATAGGAATAAACAAAATGTCCCGAAAAAATAAAAGGACTTCATATACAAAAAAATTTTTGATATACTTCTTGTTTTCACTGCTTTTATCTATTCTTTCTTTACTAATAGCAGATTTTGCATTCCGTTTTTTTCAAGTGAAAAATTTTAACAGTACACCAATTTTAATACAAGAAGACTATAAAGGTTTTAATATTATCGAAGTCAATCGCCGTTTCTATGCAGTTCCTCAAGGAGAAGGTGCATTTTCCTTGAAGAGAGTTCAGAAAGAAGACTATAGCCATTTATTAATTGGAGGCTCGACGAACGAGGTAAAAGTTAAGATTGATAATCAAAATATCAATCTTAATATTAAGTTAGTGAAGGAAGGCTATAAAGGCTTTAATATTATCGAAGTCGATCGCCGTTTCTATGCAGTTCCTCAAGGAGAAGGTGCATTTTCCTTGAAGAGAGTTCAGAAAGAAGACTATAGCCATTTATTGATTGGAGGCTCGACGAACGAGGTAAAAGTTAAGATTGATAATCACAGTATCAATCTTAATATTAAGTTAGTGAAGGAAGGCTATAAAGGCTTTAATATTATCAAAGTCGATCGCCGTTTCTATGCTATTCCTCAAGAGGAAGGCTCTTTTACTCTTGAGAGAATAGAAAAAAAAGACTATAGTCTTTTTTTTCTCGAAAACTCGATTGAGAAAATTATCACAACAATTGACAATCAATAACTTGCAGATATCCTTTCATAGGTCAAATTTTTTAAGTTTATTTTGTATTGTATATGCGAAATTTTATATCTTACTTATCAAGAAAATATCCTGCATTTAAATACTTATATATTCTATCTGCAAAAATACGATTTGCTTTGTTATTGGGATGACTATCAGTTAAATAAATCAAATATTGATTAAGATTAGGTATATCTTTAAAAGTCAAGCTGGCATCAATAAAGTTTAAGGAATTACTCTCAACTAATTCGCGTAAATTTTTCACATAAATTTCATTGTATATATGAGACAAATAAACGACAACTATAGGGATATCATACTCTTGACTATAATCTCTCATTTTTAAAAATAGTCTTGACATATATTCTTTTTCTTCTTCAGAAAATTCATTAACTGATGTTTTAGATAATCTTTTAATAGTATCATGACGAAATTTTTGTGTAACTTTTTTGATAACAAAAGATTCATAAAATGAGTATGTTCGTCTGGGTTCATTGTATGGACGCTCAAATATTCCTTCAGGAGGAATTTGATGATCGTTTTCAGGACAAAATCCAATAAGGATCAAGTCTGGATCGTATTGATTTGCCTTAAATTCTATGACTGTCATATACTGCTTTAGATTATACCCACCAACACCAAAATTAATAAACTCATAATCTAATTTTCTTTTTTCGTTATTGATTTTGCTTTCCAGTAGTGAATGATATGCTTCATCAATTTTTACTCCAGTCGCCATAGTATATGAATCTCCAATGACAGCAACTCTAAAAATTCCTTTAGATTTAGAAATCTGATATTCTCGATCTCTTAACCCCTTAGAGTTCGTTCGAAATGGAACTAATCGGTAGTATGCGTTTATATTAGGCTTAAGTTCATAAATTAGATGATTAATATTCGATTTAGTTATAAGTCCCGAATGTCCTAAATAGGAAAGACTATTCATTTTTTGTATAGAAAAACTGGAAAATCCAAAGAGAAAAAAACGATATGCAAATTCTAAAAAAAGCAAAGATAGAATAGACGATAGTGAAAACAAAGATAAGTTTATTAAAAATCTTTTCATGGATATTATCAATTTGTATTCTTAATGTTATCGAGTATTTTTTTGATCTAAAAGCAAATCAATGAGTAGTGGCTAAAAGCATCAAGAGCCAGATGATCTCAGAACGATTGCAAATAGCGATCGCTATCTCTCTCTACATGATTAGAGTTTAAGATAAAATCAATATATTTACACCCTACTTTAAAAATCTTAAAGATAGCAAAAGAGCTATCCGTTCGTAATATTGAAGTGGTAGACTCTTAAACAAGACAGAAAAATTTATAAGTAAATCTACAAATCGTGAAAACTACTACAGACATCAACGACAGAACTCTACTGAAAATACTCCTCGGAATTGCTTGGATCGATGGCATCCTCGAACCAGGAGAAAAGGATTATCTCCATCGACTGGCACAACAGAAAGGTTTGGCAAGCGATCGCGAAATCGAGGGTTTATTCGCTCGCCCCGTTCCGCCAGATCAATGCTACGAGTGGTTGCACGCTTATCTGGGACGAAACCCGACCAACGAAAAATATCGCGAACTTTATCAGTACTTGAGTACCCTAATTGCTAGCGATGGGGAAGTAGACGCACAAGAATCCGAGGCTCTGCAAGCCCTCTCCCAAAAAACAACCGTCCTCGAAAAATTCCAGAACCGTTTGGGCAAGATTTTTCTCAATTCTAAGTTTCTCTCTAAAACCTTCCTCGATGTCGGTCCGGGTTCTGACGTGTCCAACCAAGGCATCAAAGCCCTCGGTTATTATGCTCGCTTACCGGATCTATTGCTGAGCGAACTCTCTAAAAAAGAGAGCGATCCGCTCCTTCGGGACGACATGGCCAAAATTTATTTAGATGGTAATTTTAGTCCCATTCGGGAAGAAGTCGAGATCGCCGACTTGGAGGTGATAGGAGAACTACCGCCAGAACTGACAGGGACATTTCTCCGCAACGGTCCAAACCCCCAATTTGAACCCCTCGGACTCTATCACTGGTTTGATGGAGATGGCATGATCCACAGCGTCCGAATTAGCGATCGCAAAGCCTCCTACCGCAATCGTTACGTTCAAACCGAAGGGTTTACCTTCGAAGGACAAGCCGACAAAGCTATCTGGCCGGGATTGATGAATTTACCCCGCATTGATGGACCCCACGGGATTTTGATGAAGAATGTGGCCAATACAGCGATCGTGCAGCACGCCGATAAAGTACTGGCACTCTGGGAAGCAGGAGAACCCTACGAAATTACATTACCCGACTTGGAAACCGTCGGTCCTTATACTTTTAACGACAAACTCAGCACGACCTTTACAGCACACCCGAAGATAGATCCCGTAACAGGGGAAATGATGTTCTTTGGCTGCTCCTATATTCTCCCGCCTCATCTACACTATGGAGTCATCTCGCCAAAGGGAGAGATTTTGAAAACGGTACCGATTGATATTCCCCATCCCGTAATGATGCACGATTTTGCCATTACGGAACATTACTCGATCTTTCTCGACCTTCCCCTAGCATTCCAACCCAAGCGTTTATTAGAAGGCGAACTGCCTGTATTTTTTGATTGGGAACATCCCGCTCGTATGGGTATTATGCCTCGTCACGGTGACGGTCGGGATGTTTCTTGGTTTACGATTCCCCCTTGTATGGTCATTCACACGGCTAATGCTTACGAGGACGGGGATGAGATCGTTCTCATTGCTTGTCGGATGGATTACTGTAACTTACTCATGCCTTTTTATAAGGGCCATCATCTCGGAGAAATCGATCTAGAAACGCTTAAATTATATCAGTGGCGTTTCAACTTGAAAACTGGCGTGGTGAAGGAGGAGATTATCGACGATCTTCCCAGCGAGTTTCCCCGCATTAATGATGCAAAACTGGGTCGAAAAATGCGTTATGTTTATGCGGCTCGGGTTGCTGCCTATATGAAACCCAAACCGCTTTTTGATGGCGTAATCAAATACGATCTGGAAAAGAAAGCAACCCGAGTTCACGAATTGGGTCGAGGAAGATTCTGTGGGGAAAGCGTATTCGCACCGCGTCCAGGGAGAACTGGGGAGGATGATGGCTGGTTAATAACATTTGTTTGGGATGCCGTGGCCAAACAATCCGAATTGCTGATTATCGATGCACAAAATGTTGAAGAACCGGCGATCGCTCGGGTATTAATTCCGGCACGAGTCCCTTATGGTTTCCATGCCGGTTGGTTTTCAAAGTAGGCAGATTATTCGCCAGCTCTCTATAAAAATTAACCGATTGTTGTGGCGATCGCTAGATCGATAGCGATCGCTGTAATCAAATCAATCTCAAGGGGTGACAAGCAAGCTGAAACCCTGTAGGGTCTACTTTTGAGCGAAACCACCCCAACAAAGATCGATCGCCTGGATAGGTCTTTGATACGCTTCGATCGCATCGCATTTTTCGTCAATTTTGAGGACGATCGCCAATCATGGCAAGAACAATAAAAGCAAAAATGAAGATGCGTTATGCTTTGCTAATAGCACCCGACTCGTTTTGCTTATTTTTCTAGAATCACCCTATTTTCTGGATTTGCAACCCTATCGCAAAGTTGACCTCTTAACGCTGAAAATCTAACAAGAATTGACTGAGTGTTGTGGCGATCGCCAAGAAATATCATCGCCGTTCTTACTCTCCTTCTCTAAACTGTCTGGAAATTTTTGGGCAACATTCAGGTAAAATGACAATTTAGATAAGCAGTATTGGGGATCGCGATCGTGGGCAGACAAGCAAAATTGAAACAACAACGCAGACAAGGAGAGGTAAAAGCAAAGAATCCTTTACCTGTCAAGCAATCTCCTTGGGCTGAGTTCGTACAACGACCGACCCCAGAAGAACCCAAAAAAGAAACCTCTTTTGTTGGCAAACTGCTCGATCGCTTGCCCGATCGCCTCAATCCTTTATCAAAAACCGATGAATCTCAAAGTAATCTAGATGGAGATGCCTTTTTTGCCACCAATGAGAAGGTATTGGGGGCGATCGCTTGGGAAGGGTACGAGAAAAATCATCAAAAAGGGGCGGTTTTCGTGCGCGATATGGGAGAGGCTCCCTTTCAGATAAGTTTTATTTCTCAAAGTGCGTTTAAAAAGAAATTAGGTCGTTTGGGAATTGCTGGAGAGGATATGAAAGCGATCTCCGAGATGGTCAAAAATTCTAAACCGAAGGAAGATATTGTTTTATTGTTTTGCGATCGCGATGGAGAAATTGCCGCCATTTTTCGCCCCACTCAACCCCCTCCCCCGGAATGCTATCAAACCCTGAGCGAAGAGCTTTAAATTAATCTTGAGGCTCGAGTCCGGCATCTCGCATTTGTTGTTTGAGTTGTTCTAATTGTCTGAGGGCTGTTTCTTTAGCTTGTCGTTCTCGTTCGGTGGCTTGACGTTCTCGCACGACTGATTCAGATCCCCACAGTAATAAATTACCGTCCCCATCCCACCAGCGCAACCAGTAACTATCGCGATTTTCTCGTCGTCCTTGCCAAACCCCGATCGCGAGTCCGATTTCTTCGATCCAATAGCGATTATTTTCTTCGGGCGATCGCAGTTCGTACCCTCTCGTTTCTTGTAATCGATGCACTTCCAATCTGCCCGTATTCGGTTCAAAAATCAAGTAGTGAGAAATTTGCAGAATTTGCTCGTAAAAGAACCATTTTCCGGGAGGATAAGTCCGTTTGCTGGAATATTCGCCCCCATCGGTATCTGAGAGGAATTCAATGGCAATGAGGGGAGGATCGCCCTGTCGGTGAGGGGTATAGCTGCGGAGGACTTGCGATCGCGGCACGCTGATACGGGGGATATACGTCCAGTCGGGAGCTTTAACGGCGACTTTACCGTCCATCGTCGCACAGATGCCGTAATTGGTGACAATGAGGGCAGTATCGGGCAATCTACCCACTAATTCTAAACTCTCGGTCAGTGCGGCTGCGAGAGGGGGTTGGTTGACATTATCCACGGGTTCGTCATCGAGAACAAAGTCTTCGGGAAGCAGTTCCCAAGTAATCTCGTAAGGTGTCGCCGTTGCTAACATGGGACGCGAGGAATAGAGAAACTAAGTTCTAGTGTATCATGAATACTCGAAAGATATGACCGTTCGCAATTAATCATTAACCGTTCATCGAGATGCGATCGCTCAAATTGTATTTAGATTTAGCAGAATAGCCGAGAATTCTCCTATTGCAGAGGATTTTTGAGTATAGGGCGATCGCCGTTCGGTTCAAATCATTAAGATGAATAGCGATCGCATCTCTCAAAACAGAGAAAAATCCGAGGATTATCCCTGATTTTTAATCATCATAACTTCAATAATTTTGCTGACTTGTTCTTGAGGAATATTGAGCGCCCGACAGAGACTATTTAACAAGTCTTCCTCTTCCTTAGAAACTTGCCCGTCAGCCAACACTAAATCGGTAGCGATCGCAAAAGTGGTCTCGTAAAGATCGTGAGGAAGGGTTACCAAAGCAGCTTCAAAAAGAGCCGCACCGCCTTCTCTCCGCAGCGTTCCTCCGAGGGTATCGAACATTTTTCGCATCACGTCTGTCGAATAGCTGCGGAAAAGCCTCATGCGTCCCAAAACTGTATTGAGCAAGCGAATTTCATCATCGGCTAAATAACCATCGGCGGCAACCACTAACAACATAATAGCTGCAAAAGCATCGGCGGGCCCGAGGGTAATTTGTCCGGACTTGACCAGATCGTTATTGCGAAATTCATCGAATAATCCCATGATTTCCTCCTATATTATTGAATTCAAAATTCAAAATCAAAAATTCAAAAGAATCCCATTTTGAACTTTGAATTCGTAATTTTGCATTGGCTCGATTATCCTTTGTTTTTGATTACCATCACCTGAATAATTTGATCCACTCGATCCTGGGGAATATTTAACGCCCGACACAAACTTCCTAATAATTCCTCCTCTTCCTTTGAGACCTCACCATCGGCTAACACGAGATCTGTTGCGATCGCGAAGGTTGTATCGTAAAGATCGTGGGGAAGGGTTTCAATGGCCGCGTTAAAAAGCACATCAGCCCCATCTCGGCGCAAAATACCAGAGATATTATCGAACATGCGGCGCATGACATCGACGGAATAGCTGCGAAAGAGTCTCATCCGTCCCAAGGTCGTATTTAGCAGGCGCACTTCGTCATCGGCGAGATAACCATCGGCAGCAACCACCAAAAGCATAATGGCAGCAAAGGCTTCGGCGGGTCCGAGAGTAACTTGTTTTTGGATGCTTCCACTTTTGCGGAATGCGTCAAATAAACCCATTAATTTTCTCTCCACGATCGGTGTTTCCCGATCTATGATGAACGACAAGAGAAGATAATGGGAAGAGTGTAAAGTTCTGTTACTATAGAAAATTGCGTTATTTATTTGTTAAATCTTAATTCTTATGCGGACTCAATATTGTTCTGCCTTGGGCGTTGACCATATTGGCGAGACCGTTACTCTGTACGGTTGGGTCGATCGCCGTCGGGATCTCGGCGGGGTTATTTTTCTCGATTTGCGCGATCGCACCGGGACGGTACAAATTGTCAGCGATCCCGAACGCACTCCCGACTCCTATGAGGATGCCGACGCACTGAGAAACGAATATGTGATTCAAGTGATGGGAAAAGTTCGCCAACGTCCAGATGATTCGGTTAATCCCAAAATTGCCACCGGAGAGATTGAGATTTTTGCCGATCGCATTGTTCTTCTCAACCGCGTCAGCAAGCAACTTCCCTTTCAAGTCTCGACGGTCGATACGGAACCCGTTAAAGAAGAATTGCGCTTGAAATATCGCTATTTGGATTTGCGACGCGATCGCATGACCCAAAATTTAGTGTTGCGCCATCAGGTCGTTAAAGCAATGCGCCGGTTTTTAGAAGATGAGGAGCATTTTATCGAAGTAGAAACGCCAATCCTCACTAAATCAACTCCTGAAGGAGCGAGGGATTATCTCGTTCCCTCGCGGGTCAATCCGGGACAGTGGTATGCTTTACCCCAATCGCCCCAACTCTTCAAACAACTATTAATGGTCGCGGGATGCGATCGCTATTATCAAATTGCTCGGTGTTTTCGCGATGAAGATTTACGCGCCGACAGACAGCCGGAATTCACTCAACTGGACATGGAAATGAGTTTTATGTCGGAAGAGGAAATCATTGCGTTAAATGAAAGCCTGATTTGCTACATTTTTAAAACGGTCAAAGATGTCGATCTCCCTCGTCCTTTTCCTCGTTTGACCTATAAAGATGCAATGGCAAAATACGGCACCGATCGCCCGGATACGCGTTTTGGTTTGGAGTTGGCGGATGTTTCCGAAGTCTTAAAGACGAGCGGATTTAAGGTGTTTTCTGGCGCGGTAAAAAAGGGCGGTATTATTAAAGTCCTGCCTATACCCGACGGCGATAAAATCTCCAATGTTCGCATTAAACCCGGTGGCGATTTGTTTAAAGAAGCCACAATCGCGGGAGCAAAAGGAATCGCTTACATTCGCGTCAAAAAAGATGGAGAAATCGATACCATTGGCGCAATTAAAGACAATCTTAGCGAGGAACAAAAGCAGGTATTATTAGAGCAAACGGGAGCAAAAGAAGGTTATTTGCTTTTATTTGGTGCAGGAGATGCAGAAATTGTCAATAAGTCTTTAGACCGATTGCGTCAGGTTATTGGCGACCAAATGGAACTGATCGATCGCGAGAAAATTAGTCTCGTTTGGATTACAGAATTCCCCATGTTCGACTGGAATGCAGATGAGAAGCGTTATGAAGCCCTCCATCACCCCTTTACCGCACCTAACCCCGAAGATATCGCGGATTTAAAAACAGCAAGGGCGCAGGCTTACGATATTGTTTACAATGGTTTTGAAATAGGTGGTGGTAGCTTGCGAATTTATCAAAAAGACGTTCAAGAAAAGGTTTTTGAAACGATTGGTTTATCCCAAGAAGAAGCCCAAGAAAAATTTGGTTTTCTCCTAGAAGCCTTTGAATATGGAACTCCTCCTCATGGGGGAATTGCTTATGGGTTGGATCGCTTGGTAATGCTATTAGCAGGAGAGGAATCCATTCGAGATACGATCGCTTTTCCGAAGACCCAACAAGCGCGATCGCTCCTGACCGATGCTCCTGCAACCGTTGATGAAAAACAACTCAAAGAATTGTACGTGCAATCGACTTACGATCCCGAAGAATAAAGATTTTTAACGATTCCGAGACTGAGGCGAACTACTGGGATTGACAAAATTTAAAATTCATGTATTTTGTAGGAACAATTTATGTAATTGTTCCTACAAATTTGTTAAAAGGATCGGCGATCGCGACTCAACCAACTTTCTAAATCTTCAACATTCTCAAAATCCAAAAAATCTTCTCCTAAAACTTCTAATCTTTCAATAGATAAATCTTCAATTTGACTGCCGATCGCCTCTGGAATTTCTCCAAAACGCTTTTTCAATTGGCGCAGGATGAGAGCGATCGCTTCTTGCCTTCGTCCTTCCTGTCGTCCTTCCTGTCGTCCTTCCTGTCGTCCTTCCCGTCGTCCTTCTTGCCGTCCTTCTTGCCGTCCTTCTTGTAACCCTCGTTTTCGTCCTTCTTCTTCTGCATAGGTAATTTTTCCTTTCTCATCTTGCAATATCATTGCTCTACGGTCTACCAGATCGAACTCTTCTACTGTCATGTTAGCTTGACTTGCAAGATTAAGCGCTAATTCTATCTCTGATATTTTTCCCAAGGTTTCGGGAATACTCTGCAAACTCGTTGCTTCTTTAAGGAAATATATCCACTTATCTGCCAAGGTTTCTAACTCTTCAAGTGTTTTTTGGAACTTAGGTAACTCAACAAAAATCAATTGCAATTCTTCATCAGGATAAGTGAACTTTTTGTCTTTCTCACAAAACACAAATTGACTGATAACTTCTTCCGTATTTTGAAACAGTTTGAAGTCTGTAATCGTGACAGCAATAGCGGGATTAAGTCGGGGATAATCGTCTCCCTTGGTTAATTGATTGGCATATCCCTTCGCCAGATTGTATGTGACTCGTTTGCTAAAAGCGGCCATTCTCGCGACCTGCATTTCAATAACGACAATCGAACCGTCGGCTAATACAGCTTTAACATCTAAATATGTTTCCTTTAAGGCGATCGCTTGACCCGGATTATAAGGATTCACAATGGTCAAGGATCGGATTACTTTTTCTCCTTTATAGACAATTGCATTAAGAAAGCTAATTAAAATATCTTTGCTTTGTTCCGAGCCAAAGATTTTCTTAAAGGCATAATCGATTTTAGGACTGATGAATTTCATTTTTTGAGGGTCGGGGATGGGAGGAGAGTAGGAAATTTTCTCATCACGATTTTATCCAATCGCGTAGGTATTCGTGTATTATTTTTGAGTTTTTTGAAGTGGATTTATTTTACTTAACAATTTCTACAGTTGTTCCGGTTTGGATTGCAGCGTACAATTCATCCACATCTTTGTTTTTGAGGGAAATACAACCTAATGTCCAATTCTTATTACGATCGATGAGATCGTCGCTTCCTGACGGTACGCCATGAATGCCAATTTCTCCGCCAATTGTGGCACTAACGGGGATGATTCCTTGCTGTTTGGCTTGCAAATGCTTACGCCAAGAATTTGCATTAGGATAATCTAACCAAATGAATTTAGACCAACCAGAATGTGGATAGAGATCGCGAACTTTAAAAACACCTTCAGGAGTTCTACGATCGCCTTCTCTGAGTTTATCATCAGTAGGATTTCCTCCGAAAACGACGGGATAGGATTTAATCGGCTGGAGATCGTAATACAAAGTAAGAATGCCTTCAGATTTATCGATGAGAATCGAGGTTTTACTCGTGTCGATCGCCCCAGTATTGAGAATATCGGGAATATTGCGATCGGAGTTTAATAAATGGCTGTAATCAGGAGTAGAATGCAGTGAGGAATTCATGCCAGAATGGGTCAAAATTCCCCACAAATGATTGACTGGGAAAAAATAACCGCGTCTGACCAGAAGAAAGTAAAAAGCACTTCCCGATAGTAACAAGAAAAGAAGCAAAGCGATCGCGCCTCTGTAGTGTTTTTTGGTTTTGAGGGGATGGTCGAGCATAATGGATTATCTTGAGAAAAAGCGATCGTCTCTACAACTGCGCTCGTCCCGATTTCGGAAAATTGCGCTCGTCCCGATTTCAGAAAATATAGTTTAATGGTATTATCAAACTATAGCGTTATTTCACCAAAAATTTACTGTAAGAGGTTGTATTGTTAATGAACAAAAATGAAATTATTGCCAAGCTATCTCTTGTCGAACATATCGAGGGAGGATATTTTCGGGAAATTTACCGTTCTGATGCCACGATCGATACAGAACGAAAAGGGAATGACAGAAACTTGCTCACTTCTATTTATTATATGCTAACTGACGATCGCCCCTTGGATTGCTTTCACAGAAATAAATCAGATATTATTCATTATTTTCATGGCGGTCATCCCATAACCTATTTGATTGTCGAACCCAATGGAAAATTGTCAAAATTTAAACTGGGTTTTGATGTCACTCAAGGCCAAGTTCCTCAACTCTTGGTGTCAAGTGGTTGTTGGAAAGCCGCGATACTCGAAGAGGGTGAATTTGGTTTACTGGGAGAAGCCGTTGCTCCGGGGTTTGACTACCAAGATATGGAACTGGCTCAACCTGATTCTTTTCGAGCTAATTTTCCCAGTTTGTGGGAGGAATTATCTCCTTATATCAAACAATGAATCGCTCTACTCATATTCCTTGACTTGCAAATTGCAGGACAGCTTAATAAAACTTCTCATTTGCAGAGACCGTTCCTCTTTACCATAATTTAACGAACCTCTCGCTCGTCTCATAGTGATATGCCTTCAGCACGTTCTACCTCCAACCCCCTCGATCTCATTCAGCGTCCCCGCCGCTTGCGTCGCACGGCGGCATTGCGTCGCATGGTTCAAGAAACGCAACTGAGCGTTGACGATTTAATTTACCCCGTTTTTGTCATGGAAGGGGAAAATAAAAAAGAAGAAATCGCTTCCATGCCGGAATGCTATCGCTTCTCTCTCGATTTGCTGGTGAAAGAGGTCGCCGATGCGTATAACTTGGGAATCAATGCGATCGCCCTGTTTCCCCTCGTTCCAGAAGAAAAGAAAGACAATCAAGGCACGGAAAGTTACAATCCCGAGGGATTGGTACAGCGAAGCATTCGCGCCATCAAACAAGAAGTTCCCGAAATCGTCGTGATTACTGATGTGGCACTCGATCCCTTTTCCTCCGAGGGTCACGATGGCATTGTCGAAGATGGAGTCATTCTCAATGACGAAACAGTGGAAGTGTTAGTAAAAATGTCTGTTTCTCAAGCTGAAGCCGGAGCCGATATCGTTGCGCCATCGGATATGATGGACGGTCGTATCGGTGCGATCCGGACGGGTTTGGATGAAGCGGGTTTTGTTGATGTGGGCATTCTCGCTTATTCTGCCAAATATGCTTCCGCTTATTACGGACCCTTCCGAGATGCGTTGGAATCTGCCCCCAAATTTGGCGATAAAAAGACCTATCAGATGGATCCGGCAAATACGGATGAAGCGCTCAAAGAGGTTGAATTAGATATTGACGAAGGGGCTGATATTGTCATGGTAAAGCCTGCTTTGGCTTATATGGACATCATTCGCCGAGTCAAAGAATTTAGCGATATGCCCGTTGCAGCTTACAATGTGAGCGGGGAATATGCCATGATTAAAGCAGCCGCACAAAAAGGCTGGATCGATGAGAAAAAGATTGTTTTAGAAACCCTGACCAGTATGAAACGGGCGGGTGCGGATCTGATCCTCACTTATTTTGCAAAACAGGTTGCTTTAATGATGAAGTAAGCTCGAGTTGGGTCATTTGCAGGTAGGGATATTGCAGGCAATGTCCCTATTGCCAATCCCCTTGAATGGTAAAGGCGGCCCATTTATAGGGAAATTCTCCCTCGCGCCACATTTTTCACTGTGCTTCTGTGACATGCTCTCAATCTAACTCTCGAAGGATTGAGAGCTGTTTTTGCTTTTGCTTCTGAATGTAAGCGATCGCATTTTTTCTCTTGATTTTTTCTCTACGCATCCTGATGCAATCTGACTATTTTGAGGAATTCCACAAGCTGCGATCGCACGGATTCGTGGCTATATTCGTCCTCTGGGTGAGGCGGTTGGCCGGGTTGCTGAAAATAGGGTCTTTCACCATAAATTTGACCCCATTTGCGATCGACGCGATTGACAAATTCGTAAAATAAATTCTCGTTTTCAAGCAGGGAGGAAAGAATTTTATCTAAAGCGACCAAAGGCGAATCGAGAGATTGACTCACCCGCGAATCCGTCTCGATCGCCACATATAAAACTGCTTGCAAAGCTCCCGACGAATCCGAGAGGTTTTGCTTGACAAACATTTGCAATTTGGCGATCGCCTGTGCCAATCTGGGGACGGGGGATTCTCCTTTTAGAAAAGAGCCGCCTTCCCGACCGATGGCCTCGGCTAAAGAGAATTTACGACCCGAAAGAATGTCTCTTTGTATTGCCAGATCGCGATCGTCTTTGTCGGATGTCATCGTTTTTGTCCCCAACAATTTCATCCTAATTCTTTACTACAAACTTACCAAAAAGTCAAGGATAACGAGAAATATTAACATTTCTCAGTTAAAACCCAATCGCGAACAATCTGATTGACATGTTGAGGAACTTCATCGTGAGGACAATGACCGGCTTGCACGAAATGTTCGGTTAAATTGGGATAATATTGGCGGAATTTAGGGGCGCGATCGCGGACTTGCATCCACGGATCTCCTTCTCCCCAAATCATTAACAAAGGATGTTTTAATTGAGACAGCAAAACGTCATTTTTTTCCCCTTGTGGAGACTTAAAGACAGAAGCAAACACCTGTAAAGCTCCGCGATCGCAAGAAGGTGCATAAATTTCCTCAACCAAGCGATCGCTCACGGCACTTTTATCGAGATAAACCTTTTCCAAAGTACGACGAATAATCTGAGGACGGCGCAAATATTGAAAGAGGAGAAAACATCCCCACGGCTGCAAAAAAATGGAGCGAACAATTTGTGCGATCGCGGTTTTCAGAGGATTTTTCTTAACCTCATCGCCCGTTTCTGAAAACTGTCCCGCACTGTTTAATAAAATCAATCCTACCGCCGATTGGGGACGTTGTGCCGCAACGCATAAAGAAGCGTAACCCCCAAGGGAATTCCCCGCTAAAATGACGGGTTTCCCAATCGTCTCGCTAATAAAATCATGCAACTGATCCCGCCACAAATCCCCAGAATATTGTACGTTCGCTTTGTCGGATCGTCCAAAACCCAGCAGGTCGATCGCCCAAACTTCAAAATCCCCTTGCAGTTCTATAATATTTTTGCGCCAGTGGTCGGTAGAAGCCCCAAAACCGTGAACGAGAAGCAGGGGAGGGCGATTGTTGCGTTGTTCTCCGGCTTTGACATAATAAATCGAATGCCCTCGCCATTGCCAATAATCTCCCGGAATGGATTGAGTGGGTAAAGGGGTTACTACTTGCACGATCGCCTCATGATGTTAACTTACGTTAAGTTATTTTAACGCAAAGTTTACCGCGATCGCCTCGATATTCGAGTTACTATCATTTGGGTACGTTTACGGGCAAGATAATCATCACTTCAGTTCCTTTGCTTTCTTCGGATAAAAACTTAAGTTCACCATGATGTTGCTTGACGATAATTTGATGGGCGATCGATAATCCCAAACCCGTACCGCGACCAACCGGTTTAGTGGTAAAAAAAGGATCGAAAATACGCGATTGTATTTCCGATCGCATTCCCGTACCATTATCGCCAATTTTAATTTGCACGCAATTTTCCGCGATCGCTTTTGTCTGAATGACAATTGCAGGACTCTCCGAATTAGACGATTTTCGTCGCACTTCTAAAGCATCAATCGCATTGTTTAAAATATTGAGTAAAACTTGATTGATTTGAGCGGCATAACAGGCGATCGGAGGTAAATCTTGATAATTTTTAATGACTGCGATCGTTTGTTGAAAACGATTTCCACGCAATTGATGTTGCAGGAGCATTAAAGTACTATCCAGACTTTCATGAATATCGATTGATTTCTCGCCAACTTCATCGAGATGAGAAAAAACACGCAAACCTTTCACGATGCCTTGAATCCGATTTGCACCATTTTCAATCGAGGTCAGAAGCTTTGGTAAATCTTCTTTGAGAAAGTCTAAATCCATATCCTTTAACTTTTCTTCAAGGGGTCGTCCCGAGAGATCGTATTCTTCATGGTAGCTCTCAATGAGATAAAATAGATCCCGAATATACTCTCCTAGAATTTCTACATTGCCATAAATAAAAGTCAAGGGATTGTTGATTTCGTGTGCAATTCCCGCAACTAATTGTCCCAAACTAATCATCTTTTCATTGTGAATAAGTTGAGATTGCGTATTTCTTAATTCATCTAAAGTATTTTGCAACTGCTCGGTTTTTTGTTTTAATAATTCCCGAGCGTGTTTGAAGGCAGCTTCCGCTCTTTTGCGAATGGTAATATTGCGGACGATCGCCAATACTTCCTCAGAACCGCTTCGGACGTATCGCGCCTCATAATGATGCCATTCTTCATCAATCAAGAGAACGTATTCTCCAATTGTAATTCTCCCAGTTTCGATCGCTTTATTAACATAATGAAGGGTAAATACGGCTAAGTCATCATCGAAAATATCAAAAACATTTTGATCGATAATCTGGCGATCGCAATCTATTTGTTCCTCAATTGGTACACTTGCGACTTCTTTAGTGGGTTGTAATGGAGAAGTAAGTGATGTTAATTTAGCACTGCGGTAGTCGAGAAAATTTCCTTCGCGATCGACGCGAAAGATAAGATCGGGAATTGCATTCAAAATTGCTGTATTTTTTGCTTCGCTAGACCGTAATGCTTCTTCAATTCCGCGCGATCTCGCAATTTCATTCTGTAATTTTTGATTGGTTTGTTCGAGAGTAGCTGTCCGTTTTAAAACTTTTTCTTCTAGTTGTTCGTTTAGCTTCTTGAGCGTTTTCTCAATTTTTTTGCGCGGCGTAATATCAAAACGAATGGCAAGATATTGCCAAGGCATATCTTTTGCATCTAAAAAAGGAATAATTGTTGTTTCTGTCCAATAATACTTGCCATTCTTTTTTCTATTCTTAATTGCTCCATTCCATATCTCCCCTCGAGTAATCGTTGACCAAAGTTGCTGAAAAAATTCTCGTTCGTGATAATCTGATTTGACGATACGGTGGGTATTTCCGATAAGTTCTTCTCGGGAATATTGGGAAATCTCGCAAAATCGATCGTTAACATAGGTGATGATGCCTCTCAAATTGGTAATTGCCACGATCGCGCTCCGATCGAGAGCATATTTAAAATCCGATAACTCTTGATGAGAGGACCTTAATTGAACGGCTGCTTGCTTGCGTTCTAATGCAGCTGTCAATATTGTTGCTGCCAAACGACAGCATTCAATTTCTGTCTGATGCCATTGCTTGGCTTTTTCGCAACATCCTGCCACGATCGCGCCATATAATCTATGATTGGCTAATAAAGGAACGAGCAAAACATCACAAACTCCCAAAACCTTAAAAAGCTGGGAGCGTCTCTTAAATAATTGTCCCTCGAATAATTTTGAGATATCCTGAAAAATAACTTTTCCTTCTAAAAGTTGTTGAACCCACTCGGAATCGATGGCAGGAAAGACGCGATCGCAAGTCTGTTCTAAAATGAGTAGCTTGCCTTCAGAAGACCATTGGTTCTTAATACAAAAAAACCACTCTTCTTCCTCATTTTGCTCGATCTGATAGTAAACAACGCGATCGACTTGCAAGCATTGCCCTAAAGGTTCGAGAATATCTCGTGCAAGAATTTCTCCATTGTTTTGCTCCGATACAGACAGACGACGCTGCATTTCTCCCAAAGCAACTAGATATTGTCCCTGTTTTATTGAGGCAACCCGAGCGGGAGTTCCCTTGGCGAAGTTTTCGATCGGAGGAAATTGCCAATCCATGAGGACTATATCCTTTTCGCGCGCGATTGATAGCTCAATTTAAGACAAATCAACGCTTTAGAGCGACTCGCGGACGATCTCGAAAGCCTGAAGTCTTAAAAATTTATACCTTACCTTAATAAGATGCACGCTTTTTCAAGTCTATCACTGAGTATAATGAAGAAAAGCAAAGTCTGCAATTCAAATTTAAAATTGTATGGCGATCGCCATACAATTTTAAATAGATACTATCGTCCAATATAATAATACTGTTTAAAGAGAGGTGATTTTGTGCAACGCCGTCGTTTTTTAAACAAATCGGGGATTGGATTAGGGAGTCTATTTCTATCGGGATGCGGTTGGACTTTAGCAGATATTCGAGGGAATTCTGCACTGGTATATTCAAAGAACGAGCTATATATTTATAGTTGGGCGGCTTTTGTAGACGATCGAGTTTTACAACAGTTTTTTAGGGCAACAGGAATTAAAAGTATTGCCAATATCTTTGATTCTAACGAAACCATGCTGGCTCGCTTTCAAGCGAGTGGAGGAGGAGGATATAGCATTCTTTATCCCTCGAGTTATATGGTAGAACAAATGATAGAGCTAGGATTATTAATCGAACTCGATAAGTCTAAAATTTCTGCTTTCGATCGCTTATTTCCTCGATTTATAAACCCACCTTGGGATTCAGAAAATCGCCATAGTCTTCCGATGGCATGGGGAGTAACGGGGTTAATTTATAATCGCACGCAAATCGAAGAACCGCCACAAGATTGGGATTATCTCTGGCGACATCAACAGAAACTATCCAAACGCATTACATTGGTTAATGATATTCGCGAAGTCATAGGAGCGGCTTTAAAATCATTGGGTTGTTCCTATAATTCTACTAACCCACAAGAAATTCAAGCTGCTTATAAAAAATTACAAGCCTTAAAAAGCGCGATCGCAGCTTTTACCACTGATGGTTGGAAAACACAAATTTTAACAGGGGATTTAGCGATCGCAATGTGTTATTCCGATGAAGGAAATCGAATGGTTCGAGAAAATAAAGATCTAGTTTTTATCATTCCTGCAAGCGGTTCTGCTCTTTCAATTGATAATATAGTAATTCCTAAAACAGCTCCCAATATTGACGGAGGATATACTTGGATTAATTTTATTTCGCAACCAGAAATGTTAACAGAATTATGTCAGCGTTTGAGCTTTGGAACTCCGAACAAAGCAGCTTTCGAACTATTACCCCTTCAATTTCGGCAAAATCCCATTCTGTTTCCATCTCAAGAGATCCTGAGTGTCTGCGAAGAAATCGTGACCTTAGATGAAAAAACCAATGAACTTTTGAACTATTATTGGACGCTTTTGACAAGCAGTTAATTCAGTTATCAGTTATCGAAAAGAAAAACGGCGAATTGCGAAAAAACTTCCGATTGTTCCGACAGAAATTCCCAAGCTAAAAATAACAATAGGTAACAATCGCAGTTGAAAAAGACTTAATCTCAATCCTTCGGTCAGAAACTTAAGAAAGTCGGTTTGGACAAAGAAAAGATTGGCTAAAAGCGCTCTCATGGTAGTCATTAAAATTAACGCTAATGCACCGCCAATCAAACCGAAGATAATGCCTTGAAAAATGAAGGGGAGAAAAATCCAAACTTTAGTCGCACCTACCAATTGCATGATTTCTAACTCATTGCGTCGCGCTACGGCAATTAAATTTAACGTGGTGGTGACAACCGCGATCGCCGTGAGGGAAAGGATACTCGTTAAAACAATTCCGATCCAACTCAAACCTCGTTGAATCTGCTGCAAGCGCTCCCGGGCTTCATTGACGTAAATCGTACGGTCGACTCCCGGTATGCGATTTAATTGCGCGACAATTTTCGGTACCGCTCGGGCACTATCCGCGATCGCTTTTAACTCATCGACTAAAGGATTGCCTTCGAGTTGTTCGGTTGCTTCTTCGGCATCAGCAATCCCCAATTCTTCTAGTAAAGATTGCCAAGCGCGTTCTTTGGAAATAGCTCGAATATTTTTAACATGAGGAATATCGCGAACCATTGGAATAATGGTTTCTCCTTGCGTTTCTGGCGTGAGATAAACAGAAATTTCCAATTGATTGCCAAAATGTTCCAGCAGCGATTCCAATTGCCAAGAGGTTTGCAAACAAACTCCAAACAAGAAAAGGAGAACCGTAATAGTACTAATTGCCGCCCAATTCATCCAACCCCCTCGTCGCAAGCTGGATAAAGACTCGCCGCACAGATAACCGACTTTGGTCAAAAATTGAAACATGAATATTGGCTGTTGGTTATTGGTTGTTAGGTGTTGGTTTCTCCTCTTTCGGGAGGGGTTGGGGGTGGGTTTTGGCTGTCATTGAATTTACCACGCGGTCGCCACTAACAAAAACCCCAGCCTTATGCTGGGGTTTAAAAATTGCCATGACCAAAAAATTACTGTTGGAACCACTCCAAAACAGCTTCTTCTTTGGTATTGGTATTGCGCGAAGGTGTTGCGCGATTGAAGTTCATGTGAATAGAACGATTTTGTTCTCCGTCGGCAGCAACTGCCATGATGGGATAATCCAGTTGACCGTCTTGGAAGGACATTTGGAAACGGAACGTTCCATCGGGATTGAGTTTAATAGGTTTACCACCAATTGTTACAGTAGCATCGGGTTCGGTTGCTCCATAAACAATCAACTCTGCATCGGCAACCAACCAGAATTTGCGAGGACGGATTGGAGGTGCAGAAGCGGAAAAACCAACGCCAGACATCCCAACGCCAGACATGGTGAGTCCCATTCCCGCACCGGACATGGTTAATCCCGCGCCAGACATGGTTAATCCCGCGCCAGACATGGTTAATCCCGCACCGGACATCTGCATGCCCATACCAGACATCATGCCGACTCCCGACATGGTTTGCATGCCCATACCGGACATGGTTAATCCCGCGCCGGACATTTGCATGCCCATACCGGATATTCCCGCGCCGGACATTTGCATGCCCATACCGGATATTCCCGCACCGGACATGGTT
>JAGHZQ010000046.1 GCA_017746715.1 Cyanobacteria bacterium SBLK | reverse complement strand
GGTAATTCCCGTGCCGAGAATCTCGTAATCTCCCGTTTCCGTGACGCGCAAACCCGTCTCTTCACTCAACTCTTCTAAGGCTTCTAAATTGGATTCTAACTCGCTGGCAACTGTAGGCTCGATGACTTCTAAAATATCGGCGCGATCGCTCATCCGCACGGTTGTTTCGGGTTGCACTGCCAGCAAATTGACGGTATTTTCGGGGGCGGAGATCTGTCCGGTATTAACCACCATTCCCCCCGCTAAGGTTATATTTCCTCCCGCTTGTAAATGTCCGGCGTTAACGATTGTTGCGGGTTCTCCTTCAAATTGGAGGGAAATTTGTATGGGGACATTATTAATCAGGACGGGCGGAATTTCGGGATTGACAGCACTGTATTGGCTGCCGTCGGGAAAGGCAAAACTGCTGGCGGTACTGGCAACAAATCCACCTTTAATATCTAAGCTGGCATTGTCTCCAAAGATAATGCCGTTGGGATTGATGAGATATAAATTCGCTTCTCCCAATACGCCTAATTTTCCTAAGATGTGGGAGGGATTGACTCCCGTAACTCGACTAAAAATATTTTGGATGGCGGCGGGGTTGACAAAATAGGCGGAATGTCCTTCTTTAATATTAAAGTCTTGGAAGCTGTGGAAAAGATTCGTTCCTCTTAATGCACCCCCTTGGATATGCTCTAATTGGGTATTGATGGGGACGACGACGGAGTTTTCATTGCCTAATGTTCGATCGGGGATAATTTGGGCAAAAGCAGGTTTTGAGGAGGCGATCGCGAGGATGGCGATCGGTCCGATTCTGCCAACTGTTTTGATCCAGTTATCGTTCATTTTGGAAAAGGGAAACGGTGTAGGTTTTGAGGATATTGTTCTAGAGAGTTTCTGGGGTGGACCGGCGGGAAATTATGCAACCAATTATTTTTTACTGACAGGAAAAAGCTAACGGCGATCGCTTTTCATCAAGCAATGCGATCTCATTCTCTGCGATCGTTCCATCGGTTTCTAACTCGTCGAGAGAGATGAATTCGTCGTCTATTTCTGGAGTTAGCATATCGTCGGGATTGTCTGGTGCGCCCCCTATCCCCTGCACGGTCAAAGATGAGGAATTTGCTCCCCCTTGCGAGCATCCCTGTCGCACTTCGGGATCGTTTTGGTCTTCGGGGAGATTTGTGAGTCCGTTGTTGGGATCGATGCCGAGGGTGTTCAGTTGTACGATTCCGTCTAAACCGAATTCGGAACTGGCAGTAATATCGCTGCGAGGGGTCAGTTCATCGCGGAATTTTAAGCCAAAGATTTCTTGTGCGGTGATGTTGATATTACCGCCATTCCCTTCAAAGGCGTTAGCGGTAATGTCGTTGTCTTCACCGGTCGGTCCGACGAGAAAGCCGTTTTCGGCGTTGATAGTAATGTTACCGCCGTCTCCTCCGGCTTGTGCGGTTCCGGCGGTAGTAGAGATTTTGCTCCCGTGGCGCATCAGGAGAAGGTCCCGCACGGTGAGATTGATGTTACCGCCTTGGGTGCTGCGGGTTTCGGCGGTAATTTGACTGTTGTTGAGGTTGATGCGATCGGCGGTGATGTCGATATCGCCGCCGGTGCCCATTCCTTGGCTGTTTACGCCAATTTCTACGCCGTCGGCTGCGTTGAGGTAGGCTGTTTGAATGTTGATATTGCCGCCATTGCCCCTCGAGTCGGCGGCGGTGCTGGCAATAATACCTGTACTGCGATCGCTGAGTTGAATGTGGCGAGCGATCGCCAAATCGATATTTCCCCCTTGTCCTTCTCCTGATGTCGAGGCGGAGATTTTTGCGCCGTTGGAGAGGTTGAGGTTGGCGGCTCTCATTTCGATATTTCCGGCGTTACCCGTGCTGCTGGTTTCGACGGCTAATGTCCCGTCGCCGCTAATGTCGATGGTGTCCGGAGCAAAAACAAAGAGACTGCCTCCCGTGCCGCTACCGGAAGTAGAGGCGGATATCTGCGCTCCTTGTTGGAAGTTGATATCGAGGTTGTTTTGGTTATTGTCGGGTTGAAGGGTGAGGATGCCAGCGGGAACTTGTCCTTGGGTTTCGGCAAAGATGCCGACGGTGCCGGCGAGGTTCATTTGGGAGGCGTTGACGGTGATGCTACCGCCTTGTTGTTGAGTGGTGGCGGTAGCGGTGGCAGTGGCGGTGATGCGGGCGAGTTCTTCTACAGTGAGGTTGGGGGTGGTGAGGGTGATATTGCCTGCTTTTCCGGCGTTGCTGGTTTCCACAGAGAGTTGACTGTTACCGCCAAGGAAGATGGAGTTGGGGGCATTAACGGTGATATCTCCACTATTGCCGCGATCGCTGGTAGATGCGCGAATGGTTGCCCCTTGCAGGAGGTTTAATTCTGGGGTGTTAACCAGAATATCTCCGGCATCCCCCGCACCTTGGGTTTGGGCAAAAAGTCCGGTGTCATTTCCCGTGAGGCGAACGTTATTAGCAATATTGAGGGTAATATCTCCTGCATCGTTGCTGGTGATGGTGTTGGTGCGGAGTTGGCTACCGTTGTTGGCTTCTAGGGTATGTGCCGTGATGTTGAGATTGCCTGCTTTGCCTTGTCCTTCAGTAGCCGCAGAGATTTGGGCATTGTTATTGAGAAAAAGGTTGTCAGTTTGTAGGAAGATATCACCACCATTTCCTGTCGCATTTTGATTAACTTCCGTGGAGATTATGCTGTTGTTATTGAGAGAGAGCGAGTTGGCTTCTAATATATTTACCTCCCCTGAATTTCCTTCTCCTTCTGTAGCGGCGGAAATCTGAGCGTTGTTGTTAAGGGAAAGAGTTTCCGTCTGGAGGATAATATTACCACCGTTTCCCATGGCATTTTGATTAACTTCTGTGGAGATTGTGCTGTTATTGAGAGAGAGCGAGTTGGCTTGTAATATTTTTACTTCCCCTGCATCCCCTTGTCCTGATGTGCTGGCAGTAATTTGAGAATTCTCCTCTAATATGATTGTTTCTCCTTGGAGGTTAATATTTCCACCTTGTTCTCCGGGAAGAGGATCGACCACCGCATCTGAATTAATTGCTGTGGTAATTATGCTATTCGATAAAGAAAGAAACTCAGCATTGTTGAGAGAAATATTACCTGCCGTTGATGTTCCAAACGTTTCAGTAGAGACTTGACTTCCGTCTCTCATACTTAAAGAATTAGTTTGCAATATGATATTTCCAGATATTCCTTGACCAGTTTTTGAATTCGAGCTTGCAGCGATCGTTCCACCTCGATTAAGAGTGATATTATTTGCTTCAATAGTTATCGCTCCCGATCTATACCGGAAACAATCTCCACAAATCTCTTCAAAAGAATAGATATCAGTTCCCTCAATTCCACTAGTATCCACTACTATTACTGGTTTTTTTCTGATTTCTATTATTGCACTAATTGTTGATTGCTCATCAAGATTTAAGCGATCTGTTATTATGTTAATATCTCCTCCAACAGCAATAGGTGGAAACAATGAATAGTGTTCTTCAATTTCGTTGATATAGGGAGTTAGATCGCTAGTAGAATCATATTCCCAAATAACATTATCATTAAAATTAGTAGAAATATAGCTATTGTCTCGAATTTCTAAACTTAGAACTTCTCGTAAATTACGCCCTTTTATCAAAATATTTCCAGCACTATAATCATGAATACTATATCCTGAAAAACTACGAAGAATTGTCGATTCAGATGAAAAAAAACTATTCTTTTCTAGGGCAATAAAATCAGAATTAATTCTGATTTCACCCGGACTTCCTTGAAACGATCCTAAATAATCTGTTTGAATTCCTGAATTATTAACTAAATTTAATCGATCTGCTGTAATCTCAATATTTCCAGAAAATAATTGCCCTCCTATTTCAGGAGTTGTCTTAATTACGCTGTTGTTAGATAACGTAACTTGTTCGGCTGTAATAAAAACACCACCATCAAATATAGAAGGAACGGGAGCTAATATTTTGCTTTGATTGAAGTTTATTGACTGAGCATTTAAAATTATATTTCCAATAGAAATGGCTGCGTACTCATTGCCTATAATTGTGTTATCTATCAATGCTATGTTATCAAGATTAATCTCTATATTTCCACCTTTTGTAGAATCACTACCATCGTAGCTAGAAGAATCAATATAAGAATCCAATAAATTCAATGATGCAGCATCAATTTTGATATTTCCTGCATCTGCAAAACCCCAACCTGTTGTATAAATAGAAGTATCAATTATGGAAATCTCTTGTCCAGACAATATATTAATATTTCCGGAAGATGTTGGAACGACATCAAATGCTATAGTAGAAAGATAACTATTAGTAATTTCAATATTATTATTCGCTTCTAAATTGATATCTGCACCTTCAAAATTTTCATCGCTTGTAATAACTTCACTATTTTCAATGGAAATATTATTTCCTGCCACTATATTTATTTTACCTCCAACACTTGCTGTAAAGCCCAAAGGGTCGCCTTCATTTGTCAGAATAAAACTGTCTTGAATAATAACATTTTGATTTGCCATAAGATTAATTTCACCACCAGTAATTGAATAATCTCCGTAATCATCACCTGTTCTTAAGCCACCATTATTAATAGTAATATCTTCATCTGCCAAAATAGTTATGTTGCCTCCATCCCCATAATTGTCTATAACAGAAGTATCTATAACACCATCAACAAAAACGCCACCACGAGAATCAATATCAACAACACCACCTCTAGAAGACTCATCTCGATTGTTAATTGCTATATCCCATCGGTCTGATTCTGTAGCATTAAGGTGAATGTCGCCTGCCAAATTAGTATTGGGATAATATTGATTGGTTAAAAGAACTCTTCCTGCAACAGAGTAATTATAGCGCTCTCCAAAAATCACTGTTCCCAATGTAATATCAGCACTTGTAGCATTACCTAAAAACGCAACAGAAGGTATATTACCAAATCCAATATTACCGGGCGATCCTCCCAATAGTTGCTGCCAATCAATTCCCACTCGAATATCCAAAGTTGGCTCTGAAGTCCCATCTACGGTTAGAGATGTTCCATCGGATAAAGTTACCTCAGACAATCCGGGAGTCAAAATTGGACTAATTGCTATATTATCAGAACCTTGAATCTCAACATAATCAGTAATTTCTACACTACCTCCAGCCAAAATATGTAAAGAATTTCCTTCATAACTATTCAGGCGAACATCACCATGAATTAATAGAATTGGATCGTTAGGACTCTCTAAATCACCCAAACTTCCATCCAATCGTTCAATCCGAAAATTTCCCCCACTGTAATAATGAGCATCCCCAATGACAGCATTATTACTCCTCAAAACCATATCCCCACTAGAAAACAGCCCACTTTCCTCATGATTTAACGCAAAAATATCTACCTTCTCATTCCCTTGTATCAATAGATCGTTCCCCGCCGCTGCAACAAACCGATCGCTTTCCCCATCTCGAATCTTTACCGTATCCTCTGCCGTTAGCGTCAAATCTTCCCCCGCGACTAACTCCCCTTCTAAATCCAAATTCCCTCCCGCTAATGTCAAACTTTCACCCGTCGATAAGTTCGCCAAATTAACGATCGCTGCGGGTTCTCCTTCAAACTGCAAGCTGATTTGTATCGGTACGTTATTAACGATCGCCCCCGGAATTTCTGGATTTACCGCACTATACTCGCTGCCATCCCCAAACAGCAAACTACTCGCCGTCGTCGCCACAAACGACCCCTGAATATCCAAACTGGCATTCTCTCCAAAAATGATGCCATTGGGATTAATCAGATATAAATTCGCCTCCCCCAAAACCCCCAAAGTGCCGAAGATTTCCGAGACATTTGCCCCCGTTACCCGACTGAAAATATTCTCGACCACCGCAGGATTAAGGAAATAGGCAGAATGTCCATTTTGAACATTGAATTCTTGAAAACTGTGAAACAAATTATTCCCTCGCAAAGCACCCCCTTGGATATGCTCCAACTGGGAATCGATGGGAACAACCACCGAATTTTCATTTCCTAACGTACTATCGGGCACGATCTGCGCGATCGCACCTCTCGAACCCGCAACAGCCAAACTGGCAATTAACCCGAGTTTGCCAATTTCCCAAAACCAGCGATCGCTCATGGTGAGATGCCTCCGTGTCCTTACATTTAGTGTATTGGGCGAGAATGCAATCCTTTATGCAGAACTTTACAAGTTGTAATATTGTCCGCGTTTATCTCCTCGTGCATAACGGGACTTTTTTGCACCCAGTAACCCAAACAAGAGAACAAATCGAATAGAGAAATAAATTCTCAACTCGATCGATTTGTCAAGACCAGAAATGGATCGGAAAGGAGAGTAAAAACTCGTACTTAAACCGATCTTTTCGATCTCCGTAATTTCCGGGAACGCTACCCCCAGAAGCAAGAAGAATTTAATCGAGGAAACATGGAAAGTAGTTTAAACACGCGACAAAATCGGGAACGCGATCGCGGTAGGGAAAAGTACAATATTCTCATTGAGAACAATCCCTACTCTAGCGAAAACCCAGAATTTTATACCTCTGATGGTATAGGTAATAATCTCGTTAATCCTACTTACGGCGCGACAGACAGCCCCCTACTCGCGATCGCCCCCCTAGATTATAGCGATGGTTTTTCCACCCCAAGCGGTCAAGATCGACCCAATGCTCGCATCATCAGTAACACCCTTTCTCAACAAAATGAAAATATCTCCGAACCCCGAGGCTTGACTAATCTCATTTGGGTATTTGGCCAATTTCTCGACCACGATCTCAGCCTTACTCCCGATACTGGCGATCGCCCCCTCAGCATTTCCGTTCCCACCGGCGATCCTCACCTCGATCCCCAAGGAACGGGCAATGTTACCATCCCCATCAACGATACTGTTTTCATTGAAGGTACCGGGACAGACCCCAATAATCCCCGGCAACTCCCCAACCGCATCACCGCATGGCTGGACGGTTCTAATATCTACGGCTTCGATGAAGAGCGATCGCATTGGTTGCGCTCTTTTGAGGGAGGCAAGTTGAAAATGAGTGCGGGAAATCTCCTCCCCTACAGCGATGGCACCGTAGAAAATGACGATCCCCGAGGGAGCGATCCGACCGCTCTTTTTGTCGCCGGAGACGTGCGAGCTAATGAAAATTCCGCCCTCCTCTCCATTCATACTTTGTTCGTGAGGGAACACAACCGCCTCGCCGCAGCCTTGGAAAACGCCCACCCTGACTGGACGGACGAGCAAATTTTTCAACGCGCTCGCCAAATCAATGTCGCTCAGTATCAAGCCATTATCTATCGCGAATATTTGCCCGTACTTTTGGGAGAAAATGCACTCCCGACCTATAACGGTTACGATGAGGCGATCGATCCCGGAATTAGCCGCACCTTCAGCACTGCCGCCTATCGCTTGGGTCACACGCAACTGAGTTCGGAAATTCAACGTCTCACTCCCGACGGCTCGGAAATTCCTGAAGGCCATCTCACGCTCTCTGATGTCTTCTTTCAACCTAGTGCAACGATCGAAGAAGCAGGCATCGATCCCATTTTACGGGGCGTTGCATCCTCCTCAAGCCAGAGAGTTGATAATCAGTTAATCGACGATGTGAGAAATCTCCTCTTTCGTTTCGGATCCAATGCGATCGGACGGGACTTATCAGCGATTAATATCGAACGAGGTCGCCTCAACGGACTGGCAGATTATAATACCATCCGCGAATCCTTTGGGTTAGAGCGCGTATCTGGTTTTGCAGAGATTACCGCAGACCCGGAAAAACAGGCAAAATTAGAGGAATTATACGGCAATGTCGATCGCATCGATGCGTTTGTCGGTTTGTTGGCGGAGGATTTACAACCCGGTTCTAGCGTCGGCGAAACTGTTGCCACGATTATCGTCGAGCAGTTTTCGAGGTTGCGAGACGGCGATCGCCTCTATTACGAAAACCAATTCACTCCAACAGAGATCGCCGCGATCGAAAGTACGACCCTCGCCGACATTATTCGCCGCAATACCGACACGGCGATCGTTCAAGATAATGCCTTTTCTCTCATTAACGAGGGAACTGCGGGAGATGACCTACTCGAGGGGGGCTTGGGGAATGATACTATCTTCGGTAAAGCGGGAAACGATACCTTATATGGAGAAGCTGGCAACGATCGGCTCGAGGGCGATCGGGGACGAGATAAGCTCTATGGCGGTGTGGGGAACGATCTTTTAAATGGTGGTGCGGGTCGCGACAAGCTCAACGGTGGCTTAGGTGACGACATCTTAAACGGGGGTCAGGGGAACGACAAGCTCAACGGGGGTAAGGGTAACGATACTCTCATCGGTGGTGGAGGCCGCGATCGCCTGACGGGAGGAGAGGGTCAAGATATTTTCGTTCTCGATGACGGAATTCAGTCTTTCTATACAGGTCGGGGTTGGCGCGATCGTGCGGTCATCAATGATTTCACTTCAGGAGAGGATCTCATTCAACTGAGCGGTGGCATTGGCGATTATGTTTTTAAGACTTTCTGCAACTATTCTCTCATTGGGAGTCTCAATTGCGGGCGGTTTGACTTAATTGCAATGGTTGAAAATGGCGGCACGGGATTCAATCTCGATACCGATTTTACTTTTGTTTGACGATCGCACAACTCAAAAATTTCTCTCGTTTAAAGCGTCGATTAGGAGATTTTGGAAAAATGATTGGTAATGCTCCCGAACGGACTCTACATCTTTGGCGTTGGGTACTGGCGATCGCGTGGTTTGTTCTCATTGCATCGTTATTTTACGACCCGATTTCTGCCCCTTGGACTGACCCAAACCATGCCTTTAGTCCTTTTAGCGATCGCTTCTTGGCGTTAGATATCGGTCAATGCGTTAAAGTCCAAGGACAATGCCTACCAGAACGAGTTTATCCCATCGGGACGAGAGTTTTTTGGGGAACAGTCGTTCCCAGTGGCATTCTCATCGTCTTGGTTCTAGGGCACGAATTTTGGCGGCGTTTGTGTCCTCTTTATTTCCTTTCTCAAATTCCCAGAGCATTAGGATTAAAGCCAATTCTCAGAATTTCTCGGTCTCGCTGGTTGCAAAACAATCATCTCTATCTGCAATTTTTCTTACTCTTTCTCGGCTTAAATGCGCGAATTTTGTTGGTTAATTCGACACGATGGCTGTTGGGTTCATTCCTGCTTTTAACGATTGCCGCTGCGATCGCGATCGTTGCCCTTTATGGGGGACGGAGTTGGTGTCATTATGTTTGCCCCTTTGGTCTCGTACAAGCTATCTTTACGGGTCCGAGAGGGCTTTTAGGAACTTCTGCCAGTCAAATGCCTGCTAAGACTCCAACTCAGTCCAGTTGTCGCGCGATCGATGCCAAAACGGGACGAGAAAAACCTACTTGCATCGGTTGTAAATCCAACTGTTTTGATATCGATGCAGAAAAGGCTTATTGGCAGCAATCAACGCAAGGCGATCGCCAATTCGTACAGTACGGTTATTTGGGTTTGGTTGTGGGTTATATCCTCTATTATTTTCTCTATGCAGGCAACTGGAATTACTATTTTTCGGGAGCTTGGGCGCACGAAGAAAATCAGTTAGAAATGCTGTTTTCACCGGGATTTTATCTAGGCGATCGCGCCATTGCCATTCCCAAGTTATTCGCCGCTCCTCTCGTGCTGGCGCTTTGCGTGGCGATCGCCTATTATTTAGGTCAAAAGATCGAACGAGTTTATCGTGCTCATCTCAAGAAAAAGAATCGAGAAATCGCTTCAGAGCGATCGCGTCATCATCTTTTTTCTCTGTATGCGTGGCTGGCTTTCAATATTTTCTTTCTCTACGGCGGTCGCCCGGAAATTCTCAGATTGCCGCTTGCGGTGCAGTTTTTCTGGCAAAGTTTTATCGGGATTGTCAGCACCCTTTGGTTATATCGAACTGTCTCGCGAACGTCCCAGCAATATTTTCAAGAAAGTCTGAAACATCGCTTTCTGAAACAACTCAAACGACTCCCCATTGACTTATCTTCACACCTACAAGATCGTTCTTTAGAAGACCTTAAAGCCGATGAGTTAGATGTTCTCAATCGAGTTCTCCCTCACGTTTCCTTACAGGAGCGATCGCGATTGTATAAAGAGGTATTAACCGAGGCTTTATCCCAAGGAATTCTCAAAGCGTCAAATGGTCTCAATTTCTTGCAGAATCTCGGTCAAAAATTCACCCTCAAACCCGAAGACAGTTCTCGCATTCTCAAGGAAGTCACGGCGGAAAATCCTCGTATTTTGAAGAAAGTAACTGAAGATAATCAATTGCGATTGCAAAGTTATCGAGATGCTTTAGAATCCCTGATCTTCGAGTCAGTCAAACGCGGAATTTCAGTGGAAGAGGCGATCGCGAACAAGAGTCCTCAAATCCGCACCCTCAGACGAGAATATAGCATTCGAGCAGAACAACACGCACAGATCGTATCTCGAATTTTAGAGGATCGCCAAGGGTTAAATATCGATCGCTTTGCTGCATAATTTGGCAAACCTCGTCGGGGAAGCGATCTCGCTTATTGCAAGTGCGATCGCTTCCCTCGGATTCAATTTGATTGACAAGAAAATAGTACCGGGGGACGTTCTTCTTCTGAGGAAATGCGATCGCTATTTTCTCGATTTTCTTCTATTGTGCCGTCGGTTTCTAATTCGTCGAGGGGGATGAATTCATCATAGAATTCTGGGATTTGCATATCATCGGGATTATCTGGCGCACCCCCTCGCCCCGGAATACTTAAGGATGAAGAATTTGCGCCTCCTTGCGAACATCCCTGTCGCACTTCGGGATCGTTTTGGTCTTCGGGAAGGTTAGTGAGTCCGTTGTTGGGATCGATGCCGAGAGTGTTCAGTTGTACGGTTCCGTCTAAGCCAAATTCGGAACTGGCAGTAATATCGCTGCGAGGGGTGAGTTCGTCGCGGAATTTCAAGCCAAAGATTTCTTGTGCGGTGATGTCGATATTGCCGCCATTCCCTTCAAAGGCATTGGCGGTGATGTCGTTATCTTCACCCGGAGGTCCGACGAGAAAGCCATTTTCAGCGTTAATTGTGATGTTCCCACCATCTCCTCCTGCTTGGGCAGTACCGGCGGTGGTGGAGATTTTGCTCCCGTGGCGCATCAGGAGGAGGTCTCGCACGGTGAGTTCGATGTTTCCCCCTTGGGTGCTGCGGGTTTCGGCGGTAATTTGGCTGTTGTCTAAGTCGATGCGGTTGGTGTGAATTTCAATATCGCCGCCTATGCCTTCTCCTTGGCTGTTGACTGCGATCGCTGCATTTTCTCTGAGTTCTATAGCTCCCGAATTAACATTAATTTTGCCTCCATCTCCTCGCGAATCTGGGGTAGTATTAGCGAATAGACCACTGCTAGCACCTTGATTAGCTAAAATGTTTTGACCGGAACGAGCAAGGCGATCTTCATAAGTTGGATCGTTACCTGAAAAGATAGTTCGATCCGCAATATTAAGATTAATATTTCCTGCTTTGCCATCTCCAAATGTGGTAGCAATAATTTGACCGCCACGAGTCGCTTCAAAATTATCAGCATTAATCGTAATATCCCCTGCTTGGCTAGAATTTGCGGTAATAGCTTCTACTACTCCACCATCAGAAATATTAAAATTTCTCGTACTCACTATAATTTTTCCTGCTTCTCCAATTGTTTCGTAACCAGCACTGACAAATAAACCACTAGAACCTTCAAGTGAAGTAGAAAGTTGAACATTTCTCAGTGTATTAGAGGAAGGAAGCAAGGAACGTTGAAAATCACTAATAGGATCGAGGAATGGTGTAGAGCGGAAACCAGAAATATTCACTGAATCTGTAGCATGAATATTAATACTTCCTCCTTGTCCACGAGATGAAGGAAGATTGAATCGTTCACCACTATTAAGACTAGCATCAATTTGCGCTCCATTAACAAGATTCAATATTCTTGTTTGAATATATATATTTCCTCCTTTCCCAAATCCACCTACACTTGCATCACTAAATAAGCTACTTTGATCGAGAGTAATAGAATCCTCAATTTGTAATACAATATTTCCTGCATTACCTTGCCCAAAACTTCCAGTTGTGATTACACTATCCTCAGATAAAGATATGACATTAGCTGTAAGATCGATGCTACCACTATTACCAATTGAATTGAATGAAACTGAAGATGAAATACCACTCAAATTTGACAAACTTAGCACTCCATCAACTTTTATATTGATATTTCCTGCATCTCCTTGTCCTCCTGTAATAGTAGATATTTGACCTCCATCTTGAAGTGATAAAGATCTCGTATTTATCGTAATCTTGTTGATTGTATTATTATTGCTAGTGATTCCATCTAATCCAATTTGACTAGCTATTGATGAAGAAGTAAAACTTCCTCTTCCATTCAAGATAATAGAACGAGCATCAATTGCTATACTGCCAGTCTCTCCTTTATCTTCTGTGCTAGAACCAATTATACCTCCGTTAGTAAGAAATAGATTGTCAGCAAAAACTTCCAGATTACCTGCATTCCCTATCAATCTAGTCAGAGACCCAACTAAACTTTGCTGCTTGTTGCTACTTTCACCATCAATGGAAATAGTATCGTGAGCAAGAATATTTAAGTTTCCAGCATTACCAACTCCGGAAGTTATCGTTAAAATTGAGCTTCCATTAGTGACAGAAATGAACTTTGCTTTAATTTCTAAAAACCCTCCATTTCCCATTGCATTAAAAGCAACTCCACTCCGTATAGAACTCACTTGACCATTGCGACTTTCTCCGTCTATAGATACATTTTCTTGTATGTCAAGTATGATATTTCCTCCATCTCCTTGTTGTCGGACTAAAGTGGTAAGAGTTGCTCCTCCTGTAATAAATAAATTTCCTGAATTAATTTTAATATTACCCCCTTGACCTGTTGCATTAATTCCAAATACTGAACTGCCAATTGTAGTCACAGAACCAATAGGATTTTCCCCGTCAAGTTCAAGGGTATCTTGAATATCAAATATGATATCTCCTGCATTTGCGGATTCTTCTGAAATTGCGGATACTACTGCACCATTTTTTGCTACTAATGAGTTAGAAAAAATTTCAATATTTCCACTTTTTGAGTTAGGATTATCAGATAAATTATTGCTTAAAATATAAGTGTTATCGATTACAATATTATCTTGACTATCTAATACAATATTTCCACCTGACAACCCTGATGAGAAAATTGAAGCATTAGGTAATAAAGCAATATCTCCACGAGAAATCAGAGAAATATCACCTCCAACTGCTGCAATACCAAAACCAAATATTGAAGATCCTTGAATTTGAATATTTCCATCAAGATTGGTATTAGGCTGATATTGATTGGTTAACAAGACTTGACCAGCAAAAAAATTAGTTCTTGTCAAATCTGCAAAAAAAATAGTGCCGATATTCAGATCGGCACTTGATGGTGTATTGTTTGTATCAATTGGGCTTAAAAAAAATCCTGTACCTGCTAAAAATGGACTCCCAATAAAATTAGAATCAACTCCGGCACGAATATCTACAGTTGGTTCATTTTTTCCATTGATTTCTATTGTTCTACCATCAAATAACGTTACTGTTTCTGTTAATCCATTTACCGCATCTGCTCCAGTAATCCAAATAAAACCCGGAATTTCTACTTTACCCCCTGCTAAAATGTGCAACGATGCTCCGATATAAGAATCAAAACTGACATCTCCTAGAGAACGAATTACGGGATCGTTCGGACTCTCTAACTCTCCCAAATCTCCATCTAACTCCTCAATCCGAAAATTTCCCCCACTGTAATAATGAGCATCACCAATCACTGCATTATTACTCCTCAAAATCATATCCCCACTCGAAAATAACCCGCTCTCTGCATGATTCAACGCAAAAATATCTACTCCCTCATTCCCTTGTATCAATAAATCATTCCCCGCAGCCGCAACAAACCGATCGCTCTCCCCATCTCGAATCTTTACCATCTCCTCTGCGGTTAGCGTCAAATCTTCCCCCGCCACTAACTCCCCTTCTAAATCCAAATTCCCTCCCGCTAGCGTCAAACTTTCCCCCGTCGATAAATTTCCCAAATTAACAATTGTTGCCGGTTCTCCTTCAAACTGCAAGCTGATTTGTATCGGTACATTATTAACGATCGCCGCCGGAATTTCTGGATTTACCGCACTATACTCGCTCCCATCCCCAAAGACCAAATGACTCGCCGTCGTCGCCACAAACGACCCCTGAATATCCAAACTGGCATTTTCCCCGAAAATGATGCCATTGGGATTAATCAGATATAAATTCGCCTCTCCCAATACCCCCAAAGTCCCGAAGATTTCCGAAATATTTCCCCCCGTTACTCGACTGAAAATATTCTCAACAAGAGCGGGATTAACGAAATAGGCAGAATGTCCGTTTTGAACATTAAACTCTTGGAAACTGTGAAACAAATTGCTCCCTCGCAAAGCACCCCCTTGGATCTGCTCCAACTGGGTATTGATGGGAACAACTACCGAATTTTCATTTCCTAACGTACTATCGGGGACGATCTGCGCGATCGCACCTCTCGACCCCGCAACCGCCAAAGACGCGATGAGTCCAACTCGTCCTAAATTCTCGAGCCAAGTGTTATTCATTTTTCCTAACAAAGAATGAGAAACAGCAAACAAAAGCGCGACGAAGGTAGCAAAATCCGAGGTATTTCACTACCCTACCATCACAGCGCACCTAATACGCCCCAACTTGCGCCAAAACAACGTAAAGAGTTTTTAAGAGAAGCCAACAATCGTAACCCAAACTCCATCGTCGTTGATAGCGCAAATCCAACGCCACCACGCGATCGAAATCCTTCACCCGCGATCGCCCGTTGACCTGCCATTCCCCCGTCAGCCCCGGTTTAACCCGCAATCGATGCCAGTGGAGAGGCGAGTATAGTGCAACCTCCTCCGGAATGGGAGGACGAGTCCCTACCAAACTCATCTCCCCCCGCAAAACATTCCAAAACTGGGGAAACTCATCCAAACTGGTGCGACGCAACCAACGACCGATCGCAGTAATTCGAGGATCCTCGGCATCTTTGCAACCATACCCTTTCCCATGCTCCTTTAAAATAGAAGCATCTGCCACCATCGAGCGAAACTTCCAAATTGCAAACCGCCGACCGTATAACCCGCACCGGGTTTGTCGAAAGAAAATCGAACCCCGACTCTCTAACTTAATCGCGATCGCAATGGGCAGAAAAAGCACCGCAAGGATCGACAAACCCACCAATGCCCCGATAATATCCAACAAGCGCTTGCCAGTAGAACCAACCGAAGGATGATGGCCTTCGATGTTAAAAGAAGAAACAATCATTTGACCTGAAATAATAGCGTTGAACGAGCGATCGCCCCTTAATTTTGGTTTTCCAATTGCGCGATCGCAGCCATAACTTGCTGTTCGATTTCCGTTTGACCCTGCTCTTTGTACAACCCCGCCGCCTTTTCTAAATCCTCCTTACCTTCTCCCACTTTTTCGAGTTGATAGCGAGCAATACCTCGGTTGTAGTAAGCTAAAGCCAAATCCGGCTGCAATGCGATCGCATAACTGAAATCCGCTACAGCCTTCTCGTATTCCTGTTGTTCCAAATAAGCCGCCCCGCGATTGGTATAGGCTGGAATATAGTTGAGATCGCGAGAAATCGCCTCTTATAAAGATGCACCCAAACATAGGAATTCATTACAAATTAGCGATTTCTTTGGCAGTGTGGTTTTACATTAAACCAGCGTATCGCTTACTGAGTCCAACAATCCAAATAATCAGAGTTCACCCACCCTTCAACACCATTCAATTCTCTTGTAGGGCCGTCAACAATGCGAATATAAGCCCAATGTCCTTGGGTTTCTAATACTCTTACCGTATTACCATTATTTAATCCAGCCCGGCTTTCGCCACCCGGACTAAAACGAACGGCAAGTTGACCCGTACGAATTCGAGCGACCAAACAAAAAACACGTCCTTGACTCAGTAAGACGGTATCAGATGCTCGATCGCGAGAAGTTTGCTCTAGATGCACTCCACGAGAAGCGAGTGCCGAATAAGCAGTCGAACTCAAACCCAGCATGAGACTGGTAACAAATAGTACCTTAGAGAGATTCTTCATGTTTCTCGATTTTCTCTGATTTTATGTGCACCTCGATTTTATTGATGCAAAAATAATTTGTCAAGAGAATTTAGTTTATATATCTTTACAAAAACAAGGTATGTTTGTAGGAGCATGCCGTAGAGTATTTTAATAGAGCATCGTAAAGTGGAACGCGCTTAAATTCTCAAAAAATCATCTTATATCAAATCCGGATAATTGTCCGAACTTAGGCTTTTCTTGCAAAATTCTTCTTCCCTCGCTCCCTCTGCTCCCTCACCGAGAAGTATGGTGATTCAAGCGGATTTGATATTATTTGCGGTTTTGGGTTGCGGATAGCTCGATCGCGGCTGATGGCCAAAGGAGCAATCTGCGAACTAAAATAAATAACGATGCCATTGGGGAATTTGAAAAATGAACGCACCCGTAACAGAAAAACCCAAACCAGATGATGCTTTATTAGGACGTTCCCTAGAACAACTCACCGAATGGGTGCGATCGCAAGGTCAACCCCCTTATCGCGGCAAGCAACTCCATCAATGGCTCTATCAAAAAGGGGCGCGATCGCTCTCGGATATTACCGTTTTTCCCAAACAGTGGCGCAGCGAAGTCGAAACGGTCAAAGTCGGGCGATCGAGAGTCCATCACCGCAGTATTGCCCCAGACCAAACCCGCAAATATCTCCTCCGTCTCGAAGATGATGCCTTGGTGGAAACTGTCGGCATTCCCACGGAAAAACGCCTGACGGTTTGCGTTTCTTCTCAGGTGGGCTGTCCCATGAATTGTGATTTTTGTGCTACGGGGAAAGGGGGATTTCTTCGCAACCTAAAAGCATGGGAAATTGTCGATCAAGTGCTAACGGTACAGGAGGATTTTCAGCGACGGGTTTCTAATGTGGTGTTTATGGGTATGGGAGAACCTTTGTTAAACTTAGATGAAGTTGTTGCATCGGTGCGAACTTTAAATGAAGATGTGGGGATCGCTCAGCGATCGCTTGTCATTTCTACCGTCGGCATCCCCCATCGCATCCGCCAACTGGCCGAACATAATTTACAAGTGACGTTTGCCGTCAGTCTTCATGCCCCGGAGCAAAAATTAAGAGCGCAACTCATTCCGGGTGCAAAACATTATCCCCTTGAAAAACTCCTTTCGGATTGTCGCAAGTATGTTAACATGACCGGGCGGCGAGTAACCTTTGAATATATTCTCCTCGCAGGGGTCAACGACTCTCCCAAACAAGCGATCGCATTGGCAAAACTCATTCAAGGAATGCAAAGTCACGTCAATTTAATCCCTTACAATCCCATTTCCGAGGCAGACTACCAGCGCCCCAAAACTCACGATATCCAACAGTTCAAACATGCCCTCGAACAATATAAAATAGCCGTCAGCGTCCGCTATTCTCGCGGTTTAGAAACCGATGCTGCCTGCGGACAGTTGAGAATCAATCAATCAGTCATCATCTCACCGTCACCAGTCCTCAGTTAGTTATTTTGATGTTTTGTTCTTTCTTCATTGATAATTGAAAACGTGAAAGCATTAATTCTCTCTGGCGGCAAAGGAACTCGCTTGCGACCCCTGACTTATACGGGGGCGAAACAACTCGTTCCCGTGGCAAATAAGCCGATTTTGTGGTATGGAATTGAGGCGATCGCGGCGGCGGGAATTCGCGAGATCGGCATTGTGATCGGTCCGGAAACGGGGGAGGAAGTAAAAGTAAAAACGGGAAATGGCGATGGTTTTGGCGTTAATATTACTTACATTCTCCAAGAAAAACCCGCCGGAATCGCCCACGCCGTGAAAGTTGCACGGGACTTTTTACAGGATTCTCCTTTTATTTTGTATTTGGGGGATAATTTGATTCGCGATCGCTTGCAAGAATTTCTCGCCAAGTTTCAACAACAACAATTAGACGGGTTGATTTTATTAAGGGAGGTGAAAAATCCCAGTGCTTTTGGGGTGGCAACCGTAGACGATCGCGGTAGAATTTTACAATTAATCGAAAAACCGAAAAATCCCCCCTCAAATTTAGCATTGGTCGGAGTTTATTTTTTTGATAGCAGCATTCATCAAGCGATCGCGACAATTCAACCTTCAGCCCGAGGAGAATTAGAGATTACTGATGCGATCCAAACGTTAATTAGCCAACAGCATAACGTCCAAGCCATGCAACTCTCTGGATGGTGGCTGGATACAGGGAAAAAAGACGATCTCCTCGAAGCCAATCATATCGTTCTCGATGAATTCTTAGAGACTAAAATTTCTGGGAATTTGGACGAACATTCCCAGATTTACGGTCGCGTTGAAGTGAGTGAAGGAACGCAACTCATTAATTGTACGATACGCGGTCCCGCGATCGTGGGAAAAAATTGTCACTTAGAAAATTGTTTTATCGGTCCTTATAGCAGTATTGCCAATAATGTTACGATTATCGATACGGATATCGACCATAGTGTCATTTTATCCGGTGCAAAAATCGTTAATATTCACCAACGAATTGTTGATAGTTTAATCGGACGAAAAGCCCAATTAATCCTTGCTCCAAAACGTCCGAAAGCCTTACGATTTATGGTCGGAGATGATTGTAAAATTGAGTTGCAGTAGATGATTGGTTATGCAAACAATTTATTTGGTTGTTGTCAACTACTACTCTGCAAATTTAATTGAACGATTGATTCAGTCTTCACAAGATTCTAACGTTGATTTTCAGTTTGTTATCGTGAATAATTCTCCTGAAGATCGTGAAATCGAAAAATTAAAATCCGAAAAAATATTGATTTTAGAAACAGGTCAAAATCTTGGCTTTGGCAATGGCTGTAATGTTGGTTTAAGCTGGGTTTGGGAGCGCGATCGCAAAGCAATTATTTGGTTGATTAATCCCGATACAGTTTTAGAACAAAATACTTTAGAACAGGTCAAACAATTTTTTGCTCAATATCGAGATATTTCAATTTTAGGCACTGCTATTTATACCCCCGATCGCGAAGTTTGGTTTGCCGGGGGAAAATTTATTCCCCGTCGCGGTGCAATTATTGAAGAAAATTTATTAGAAAATCTTTCTTCTCAACCTTATGTTAGTTGTGACTGGGTTAGCGGATGCAGTTTGTTAGTTAACTTAGAAAAATTTTCGGTTTGTCCTCAATTCGATCCGGAATATTTTCTCTATTATGAGGACTTTGATTTTTGTCAGCGCTATCGACAAGCAGGACATCCAATTGCCATTAGCGATCGCATTTCAATTATTCATCATCCCTCTTCAATCACCAATCGCAATATCGGCAAAAAATTAGAACACAGCACCTATAGTTATTTACTAACCCTCAAAAAATATGCGCCTTTGCCAATTTTCTTATTCCGTTTTCTTCGTTTGTCGCTCTATGGATTAGTTTTACTTCCCATCAAACCGAAAATGAGTTTGGGAAAATTAGCTGGAATTGCTCGTTATTGGCAACGAAAGAATTAAGAATTACAGATATTATGCTAGCTTTGGTGTTCGATCGATTCAAAAGTATTAATTCAATCCCTTAACTTTTGCCTAAAGTCAGAGGTTTAAATTCTTAATCAATCTTAATAGTCTTTGGGTTTACTCTTCTCCATAGTGATGTTATCTTGCTATTGATGTTTTGATTTTTTGTGAGACAAAAATGTTCAAGCCCTTCATTATCATCATTGCAATGTTGTTTCTGTTGACTGTTGGAAGCGGTCAGGCATTCGCTAAAGAATGCGATCGCGATAACTATAATGCGATCGATCCTTCTGAACTTCTCGACGACTTGAATTTACCGGAGAATGCTCCCCCTCAAACGGTAGCGATCGCTCTCTTCGAAGACAATACCCAAGAAAGCGAGGGACGGCAGTATGATGTCCTGACCATTGAGTATACTAACCCAGATATAGTCAGGGAAATGTTCGTCGGTTTGCCTGATGATTCCATACAAGGAATTCGCTATTGTTTGGAATTTAAAGAAAAATTAGATTGGGCGGGTTCGCAAGTTAAATGTAAGCCCGGACGAGGACATGAAAATTGGGGACCCGAACCCTGTCTTTAAAGTTCATCAATTTCTATAGGGAACTGAGTTAATTTCAGTTCCTTGTCGATTAATTTCATGATTAAGCGCGATCGCTTTGCCAAATTGCTCGAAAGTCAAGGGTTTATTACTTTTCTTAATGATAGTGCGATCGCTTTTCTACGAGAGATTTAATTTTCTTCATCTTAAGAGCGATCGCCAAAGATCGTCATGTTTAATTCCATCTATTTTCTGAATTATTATTAAATTTAACAATAGAATTTTTATCCCATGATTTCATTGACTTCAATTGCGATTGTAGGAAATATTAAACTTGCAATACTCTGTCCTCGTCTCAATTTTTGGGTGCTTTGGTAGCCTTGAGAACTCGGATCGCGATAAACTTCAAGACATTGTGCGTTAATGTCGATTAACCATGTTTCGAGAATACCATTTTTGCCATAAAGAGGAATTTTGATTTCTCTGTCGCTGTCTATGGTTGTATCGGCAACTTCCACTAATAAAAAGATATCATGAGGCTGGGGGTGTCCGGATTCGTAGTAATCTTCTCTGCGTCGAAGTAAAGCGAGATCGGGTTGAGGTTGAGATAAATTGTTTAATTCTATCGGACTTTGGACGCGAAGGAGAACTTGTTTGGCAAATTTATCGCGAAATAAGTCGTTTAAGCGATCGCAATAAGCAGCGTGTCGTCTGCCAATTTTCCCCATTTCGACAATCTCTCCCTCAATGAGTTCAATATTATCCTCATCGCTGAAAATTCCTGTTTCTGCCATTTTACAGAATTCACTGACGGTAAATTTCTTGCGGAGTAATTGCGCTGTCATTTTTACCTCCTGCTTTTCGAGTTCTTGGTTTCAGACAACGGGATCGCATTCTTCTCCTATTCTGGCACATTTACAGGATCGCATTGCCAAATTTCTCGAAAGTCAAGGGTTTGTTACTTTTCTTGATGGTAATGCGATCGCTTCGGATATCCTCTACTCTATTTTTTGCTAAGATAGAAGAATGATTAAGCTGGAAAGAAATTCCATGACCACACTCAATCTTTTGCGATCGCTAAAATTCACGAAACTTGAAGGTAAAAAAGTAGCTGTTTTAGAGTTAGAAGATTGGCATAAGTTATTGAATTGGTTGGAAACTCTAGAAGATATTGAAAGTGTTAAAACTGCTTTGCACGATCTCCAAGAAGCGGGTGGCGATCGCCAAAAAGCAGGCTGGTTAAAGTGGGATGAAATTGAAGGGGAATTGGAGTGAGCCAATACGAAATTTATATTACCCCGGAAACATTTCAAGCTATTAAAAAACTTCCTGGTAATATTAAGCAGCGAATTAAACGAGAGATTAAGGGATTAGGAGATACACCGCGTCCTAGCAATAGTAAAGTTTTGGAGATTCCCAATATTGACACTGAAATTAGAAGATTGCGATTAGATAATTAGCGAATCATTTACGCGATCGCTGAAACTGAAGCAATTATTGATATTTTAGCAGTCCGCAAGCGTCCTCCTATGATTATGAAGATTTAGAGGAGTTACTGATAGACTTTGAGGATGATTAGGCGATCGCTTTTTTCTATTTTGGCACATTTATAGGATCGCCTTGCCAAATTTCTCAAAAGTCAAGGGTTTGTTACTTTTCTGCATGAGATGCGATCGCATGTAATGATTGTGATATGATAGTAAAAGTTTTATTGTAGATAAATATGGAAGATTATCACGCTGCTTTTTTGGAACGTCATAAAGATACTGAAACACTTAACTCTTCTAAAAGAAAGATAGCAACTATGCACTTTGGTGGTTGTACAATAGAATGCTTGCTAAAATCTATGATATTTGCTTCGTTACCTAGAGGTGCAAATCGCGAATGGAAAACAGATTCCAATAATCCCGGTCATACTACCACCAATCCGGGCCATAGTTTTCAAAATGCACTGCGACGACACAATCGTTTGAATTCACGAGTACAAAATCTACGGCATGTGATGGACTGGATTAGTCTCGTTGAATCACCAAGTGGACATTTTATTAATCTTCGTTATTCTAGCAATGAACCGAGCGATGCAGATTATAAAAAATGGTTATCAGCTTATCGGAGTTTGAAAAGCTGGCTAGAGAAACAAGCAACTACACTTTGAGGATATTGCAATGGAAACACAATGGCCAAAAAGAGAACTCTACCAAAAATTGACTAATGTGTATGAGCAAAAGTCAGAGGAATGGGTTGACTTCAATATCTCTACTTCTGGACTTTTGAATTTAACTATTGTTAGCGATCGCTTCAGAGGATTTTCCATGTCAGAGCGAAGGGAGGAGATTCAAACTATTCTTCAGGAATTCACCCCCTCCCTAGGCTTTATTTCTTTATACACCGTTGAGGAGGCGAATTCTCTCAATTTATCTCGTCCACAACTTACCGATGAAAAGACAATCCAAACTTGGCAAGATTTAGCATTGTGGGCAACTAACCCTCAAAATCAATCTCCTTCTGAGCAGAATGAACAACATTTCCCTAAAACAGTGACTTTTTACTCCTATAAAGGTGGAGTAGGACGAACAACTGCTTTAATTCATGTTGCTTGGATTTTAGCAAAACGAGGTCGTAAAGTTGTAATTGTTGATTTAGATTTAGAAGCACCGGGTTTAACGACAGCTTTTCAATTGGATCGACAACCTCCTTATGGGATTATTGATTATTTTTATGAACGTGCTTATTTACCCGAAGGAATTGAACCTGATATTCTCGTAACTAAAATATTTAGCGAAGTCAGAGTTCCTGATGCAACTGGGAGGCTCTTTGTTGTTCCTGCCGGTATTTTAAGTTTTGATTACATCTCTAAAGTTGACGATCTTCGTGCCACAAGTTTTACTAATAATGGTGACGATCTTTGGTCTGTTTTTAGACAAGATATTCAGAATCAAATCAAACCCGATATTATCTTGGTAGATTCCCGCACGGGGATTAATAAATGGGGAGCTTTTTCTTTGCTCCAAGCTGCGAATGAAGCTATAGTATTTTTATTTCCAAATGACCAAAATGCAAAAGGAATCGAACTCCTTGTAAAATCTTTGCAATCTTTTGGTAAAATATCAATCAATTTTGTATTTTCACCTGTTCCCGATCCGAGCGATCTTGGTATGGCTAAGGTTAAAGAGATGTGGAAGTTATTAAGCAAACAACTTGAAGATAGACTTACTCAAAATAATATAGAAGGAGAAGATTTAGAGCCATTAGTAATTCCGTATCTTTTACCTGTTGCATTAGCTGAAAATTACCCTATAGAAAATTTTGTAAATTACTATAATCAAATTGCAAATCTAATTGACATAGATACTCAGATAAATGATATTCAATCTACTTTACAAAATTCTAATAATCGTTGGGAAATCATAGAAAGCCTCAATTTTCAATCATTAAATGCCAGCGAACAAAGGCAAGAGGGCAATGCTTTTCTCTTTCAACCAACGGCTGATTTCAATAAATTTTTAGATGAAACAACTTGTTTAATTAAAGGAAGAAAAGGAACAGGGAAAACCGAACTTTATTTACTATTTCTGAAACATGAAGATATTGTTCGCAATTTAGAACCTGAACGCCTAAAGAATGTGATTTTCTTATCTGGACATGGGAGTGTTCAGGATAATCGTCCATCTCGTAATGAGTTTGAAATTCTCGATCGAGAACTGAAAGATAAAAATAGTTCTTGGGAAACATTATGGAGAGCTTATTTGTTGCTCAGAATTTGTCATTCTGGAAGTTTGGATTTTCTTGCCAATTTAAGTAAAAAAACAAAAAAGTTTGAACAACTACGAAATATTTTACAGAATCTATCGGAACAGCATTGGCAGTCCGAACATACACAAGCACTAATTCAGTTGGCTACTGACTTAGAACTAAGATTGATTTTACCCGATGCCCTAGATTTTCTCGACGAACAACAGCAAGATTGCAATCAAATATTATGGTTTCTATACGATGATTTAGATGAAGATCTTCCTACATCAAAAGAACTGCAACAAAGAGCTATAACGGGCTTATTTCAACTTATTCAGGCTTGTGATGCACGTCATTTACAATCTATTCGATTCAAAATTTTCCTTAGAGAGGATATTTGGGATAAACTTATTTTTGAGAATAAAAGTCATTTTAATGGTCGTGATATTTACTTACAGTGGACAAGGCTAGATTTTTTACGATTAGCACTTCGTCAAGCAACACAATCATCTAAGTTTAAAGATTTACTCGATCTCTTATCCCCTGTGGAAAATATCGATAGAGTCAATGAAGACCCTGTGGAACAGGCATTAAAGTTATTGTGGGGAATTCACCTAGAAGGAAAAAAATCTAAATATGTATCAAGATGGGTCTATGAGCGCTTAACTGATTCTAGTGGGACAACATTTCCTCGAAGTTTAAGTGTTTTATTACAAGGTGCAAAACAACATGAATTAACCTATAAAGACCAAACGTCAGTGCAGGCACCGAGAGATCGCTTGCTTCGGAAGCGATCTCTAGAAGTTGGATTAGAAAAAGCATCAGAAGAGCGTTGTGATGCGATCAAACAAGAATATCCCGAACTCAGTCAATTTTTTGATGCTCTAGAAGGTGTTACTGCTTTACCAACCAAAGAAGAACTGAAACAAATATGGCAAAAAAACGCAGGGGAAATTAGATCGACATTCAATGAGTTTTCTGAACTTTTAAGCGATATTGGTCTAGCACAATGGCGGGAAAAAGCTCAATGCTATGGCTTTGCTGATATTTATGTATATGGTTTTAAAATGACTCGTACAGGTACGAAGTCGTAGATTCTTAAATTCTCAAAGGTAATCTTGATAATCCAAAAACAACACTTCTGCCACTGAATGATTCCAAAGTCAAGATTTTGTTGTAATTCTTAACAAAAGAGCGATCGCCTGACTTGGAGTCTTGCCAAAGGCGATCGCTAACTCAATATCACACAGAAGAAAGAGCTTTTTCTTCACTGGCGATCGCATTGGTTTCAGGGGTCTCGGCTTCTGAAGGCGGTACTACCTGCCAGAACTTACCTAAATACTCCGACCAGTTCGCCAGAATGGTTTTAGCTTTCGCACTCCCCGTCCGTTCCACATGGGCGGAAATTAAGTCCTTTAACTGCTTCTCACCTGCGGGAGTGACAATGCGCTGAAAATCGACGATCTCCGGGTTGACGCGGGCGGCAAACTTGCCATCTTCATCGAGGAAATAGCCCAAACCTCCCGTCATCCCGGCACCGACATTGCGACCCACAGACCCGATCGCAACGATAACACCTCCGGTCATATATTCGCAACAATGGTCGCCGGCACCTTCAATGACTGCAACCCCTTTGGAGTTCCGCACCCCAAAACGTTCCCCCGCCCGTCCGTTGGCGTATAATGTACCGCCAGTGGCACCGTAGAGGCAGGTATTGCCCACGATCGCATTTTCAGAAGGATCGTATTGGGATTCTGGAGAAGGGGTAATAATAATCTCGCCTCCGTGCATTCCCTTACCCACATAATCGTTCGCAACCCCCGTCAAACGCAGGGTCATTCCGGGTAAATTGAACGCCCCGAAACTCTGACCCGCGGCCCCCTTGAAATGCAGGTTTAAGTGACCCTCAAAGCCAGAATTACCGTAGCGTTTGGCGATTTGTCCGGAAATTCGCGCCCCCGTCGTGCGATCGGTGTTGACGATCGCGATTTCCTTCGTCACTACCCCTTGATTTTCGATCGCCCCGACGATCTCTGCATCTGTCAGTAGCAAATTATCTAACACCTTCCCGTTATCGTGGACGGGTTCGTGTTTTAAGAAAGAGCGATCGCTAGTGACGGGAGGTAGGGTAAAACAGGTTAAATTTAATCCCTTGGTTTTGGTAATCTCTGCATCGCGCACCTTTAACAAGTCGGAACGTCCGATGACTTCCAAAAGACTGCGATAGCCTAATTTTGCCAGCAATTGCCGCACTTCTTCCGCCACGAATAGGAAGAAATTAACCACATGATCCGGGGTTCCGGGGAAGCGCTTGCGGAGGCGTTCTTGTTGCGTCGCCACTCCTACCGGACATTGATTGGTATGGCAGACTCGTGCCATGATACAGCCTTCTGCAACCATCGCCACGGAACCGAAGCCATACTCTTCCGCCCCCATTAATGCCGCCATCATCACATCGTAGCCGGTTTTCAGACCGCCATCGGCTCGCAATAAAACGCGATCGCGCAGGCCGTTTTCCATTAGCATTCGATGCACTTCCGTCACCCCCAATTCCCAAGGGGCTCCGGCGTGTTTGATGGAGGATAAGGGAGAGGCACCGGTACCGCCATCGTGTCCGGAAATTTGAATCACATCTGCGTTCGCTTTCGCTACCCCCGCCGCAACGGTGCCAATGCCGATTTCTGCCACCAATTTTACGGAAACTTTTGCTTCGGGATTGATTTGGTGCAGGTCGAAAATCAATTGGGCGAGGTCTTCAATGGAGTAAATATCGTGGTGGGGTGGGGGAGAAATTAAAGTGACTCCGGCTTTCGATCGCCGCAATGTGGCAATATAAGGACTCACTTTTTTGCCCGGTAACTGTCCCCCTTCTCCCGGTTTTGCCCCCTGCGCCACCTTAATTTCTAACTGCTTGCCATTCATCAGATATTCGGGAGTGACCCCGAAGCGTCCCGATGCCACCTGCTTGGTGAAGGAAGAGGCACTATCGCCGTTTCGCAGTCCTTTCAGGTGGGGGAAAGAGGGAGAATGTCCGGTTTCGTCTACATCTTCAATAGAGCCGAAGCGTTGGGGATCTTCACCTCCTTCGCCGGAGTTGGATTTACCCCCGAGGCGGTTCATGGCGATCGCTAACCCTTCGTGGGCCTCTCGCGATAGGGAGCCTAAAGACATCGCCCCAGTACAGAAGCGCTTGACAATTTCTTCGACAGATTCCACTTCCTCGAGGGGAATGGCAGCGCGATCGCTCTTGAAGTCCAATAAATCCCGCAATGCTGTCGCCGGACGACCTTCCAAATACTTCAAATAAGTCTCGTAATGGTCGTAATTTTCGGCCACTAAGGCACTTCCTTGACCGTTGGCGGCGAGGTTGCGAGCTTTCTTCATCTCTTCAAACCCCCGCACGGCTTTATGTAAGGATTTTGCCATTGCTGGAGAACCCATGTGATATTCTCCGCCGGGTTTGTAATTGATAAAACCGAAGTCCTTTAATTTCTTATCGGTGAGTTCCGGGAAGGCGCGATCGTGGAAGACACTCGCTTCTTTGGCAATATCCGCGAGATTCATGCCTCCCAAGCGCGAAGTCGTCCCGTTAAAGCTGATATTAACCACCTCTTCTCCCAAACCGATCGCCTCAAAAATCTGCGCGCCGTGATAGGAAGAGAGGAGGGAAATCCCCATTTTAGAGAGAATCTTCAGCAAGCCCCCTTCAACTGCCTTACGATATTGGATTTGCGCGGTTTCCACCGTCATTTGGGGAACTTTGCCGCCCGCCATGAGCTTCTGCGTTTTGGGGTTGTGCCACCAACTGCGAATGGTTTCTAAGGTCAAATAGGGACAAATCCCAGAGGCGCCATAACCCACCAAACAAGCAAAATGATGGGTACTCCAACATTGCGCCGTATCCACAATTAAAGAAGCCTTCAAGCGCAATCCTTCGCGAATCAAATGATGGTGAACTGCCCCTATTGCTAATAACGGGGGAATATAAAGTTTTTCACCGTCCATGGCAGAAGCGCGATCGCTCAAAATCAGCACTTTGCTGCCTGCTTTTACCGATTCTGTGGCATCCGCGCACAATTTTTTTAAAGCCTCTGCTAAACCATCAGGACCCGCAGCCAGATCGAAGAGCGTCGAGAGTTCCGTGACGGCAAATCCAGAGGCTTTAATTTCCTCTAATTCGGCATTGTTTAAAACAGGCGTTTCAATTTTGAGAACTTTAGCGCTTTCCGGCTGCACTTCTAAGAGATTGCCGCGATCGCCTAAAGTCATATTCAACGACATCACCAAACTTTCTCGCAAGGGGTCGATGGGGGGGTTCGTGACCTGTGCGAAACGTTGCTTAAAATAGTCGTAGAGTAAGCGGGGCTTATCCGACAGCACGGCCAAAGGAATATCATCCCCCATACAAAACGTCGGTTCTTTACCGAGGGTCGCCATGGGCACGACGATCATATCGACATCTTCTGCCGTGTAGCCGAAAGCCGTCTGCGATCGCAATAATTCCCTTGCCTCTAAAACGGGGGTTTCAGCAAAAGATTGAGGAGAAATTTGGATGCGATGCTGCTTTACCCACTCCCCATAGGGATGCTTGCAGGCGACGCGTTGCTTGATTTCCCAATTCTTAAGAACTTCTTGAGATTGCAAGTCTACCGCAATGGTTTGACCGGGGCCGAGTCTGCCTCGTTCCACGATTGACCCTTCCGGTAATCCGACCACTCCCGCTTCCGAAGAAACGACGATGTAATTATCCCGAGTAATGAAGTAGCGAGCGGGGCGCAAACCGTTGCGATCTAAAGTCGCGCCGATGGTTTTGCCATCACTGAAGACCAAGAGTGCCGGACCGTCCCAAGGCTCCTGAATGCTGCTGTAATAGTCGTAAAACTCGACAATTTCAGGATGGTCGTCTAAATCCGGTTGATTTTGGTAGGCTTCCGGGACGAGAATCATTGCCGCTTCGAGAGGCGATCGCCCCGTCCGCACCAACAATTCCATGGCACTATCCAAGTTGGAAGAATCGCTATTTTGGGGATTGACAATAGGAGTTAAACCTGATAAATCGTCATCGGTCCAATCGGGAAGATGTAGATTGCTTTCCCGCGCGGCCATCCAGTTAATATTCCCCAGAAGCGTATTGATTTCCCCGTTATGCCCCAATAATCGCATGGGTTGAGCCAGATACCATTTGGGCATGGTATTAGTGCTGAAGCGGCGGTGGTAGACGGCAAAGGCGCTTTGATAGTCGGGGTTGGCTAAATCCTGATAGAACTGCCCCAAAATTTCCGCTCGCACCATGCCTTTGTAAACAATCGTGCGACAGGAGAAGGAACAGATATAAAAATCATCGCTCAACCGCTTGCCCACCCGAGAGCGAGCAATGTAGAGAACGCGATCGAGGGTATCTCCTTCTAAAGTGGGGGATGTCACCATCACCTGTTCGATACGCGGTAAATTTTCCCTTGCCTGTCGTCCCAGTATTTCCGGTTCGATGGGAACTTTTCGCCATCCCAAAACTTCTAAATTCTCGCCTTTAACAATTTCTTCAATATGAGCGCGACCCTCTTTTGCCCGTGCTTCTTCTTGGGGCAAAAAGACCATCCCGACTCCCAAGCATTCGGGGGCGGGTATGGCGATATTTTGTTCGTTAAACCATGCTTGCAACACTTCTCGGGGAATTCCCGTCATCACGCCAGAGCCATCTCCCGTATCGCGATCGGCACTGCACGCCCCACGATGTTCCAAGCATCCTAAAGCCGTGAGGGATTGTTCGATGAGTTTGTGGGTTCTCGTGCCTTTCGGATCGGCGATAAAACCGACACCACAGGCATCTCGTTCTTCGACCAGCCAAGGTTGACCGGGGTAGGGATGTTCGGCAACGGAGAGAGAGTTTCTGTTTTCCATATTACGACTTGAGGTGAAACAAACAATAGGGATGCAAACAGCGATATAAAATTGAATCTAGGGAAATGGCGAGAGACGATTAACCTCAGCCTGCTACATTTTTTGACTGTAGAAGCCCAACGCGAACCATAATGATAGATAAAAAAATAGCGTTTCGAGTTGTCGTTCGTCTTTGCGGAGTCGCCGCGATCGCGCTCTGCACTTGTTATTGCAATCCCTCGCCCTAGACTGGGGGTTTAGCCTTTTGATTGTAATACGATCTTGCTTTTCTGTTCGGGTTAATCCGAACATTATCATAGAGAATGCTTGAACTTGGCAAAATTTTAAGATTTTCCTTGGATCGCCAAGGGATTGAGTCCATTGTTAGGTAAACAAGGTATGAGCAAACATCATGGGGATCGCCGTCGCATCTCAACGGATAATCGCACTTCGGCTGCGCTCGGGTATCATCGCCGCCGTCGCTTGCGTCGCAGGAGGCGGACAAAATTCCCCTCTCGCTTTGGCGTAACGGCGGCGATCGCCCTACTAACGTTTGCTTTGTTGGTGGCGAGTTTGTCGATGGCGCGGGTTGTTCTCACGGCCGGAGATCGCCCCGATACGATGTTAGTGGCGAATGCTTCTCTCATAGAAGCTGCTGAAGTCAATCGCGCTGAGGTTGCCCGAGGAAGTCATCAAGAAGGCGATCGCCTCTCTCTCAATGGTAAAACTTTTTCGGGGGCGTGGGTGCAATGGCAAAATGGCAGTGCAACGAGAACGGGTTTAAGCGATACGGCAGCCATGGCTATTTTGGGCGTTGAGTTGCTCGATACGGAAAATCCCAACATTCAACCCGTGCGCTGGTTTGGTTTCTCTCAATCCCTAGCCGTCCGTTTTGGCGAGGCTTACCGCTATCTCGATATTACAGATCTCCTCGAGGCAGGAGAGGCTCGAGTACAGAGGACGGGCAGTACTTTAAGTATCGAGTTTCCGCCTCCCAGAATTCAAGGGATTGAAAAAAGCGATCGCGGTACGGGGGGAAGAATTGCGATTGTTCTCGATCGCCCTGCTTTCTGGCAAGTCAGCCAAAACCCTCGGGAAGGGGTAGTGATGGTGGAAGGCAGCGACGACAAGGAGTTTCCTCTCGATGAAGACCCTCTGCAAAATGAGAACGCTTCGCCAAAGTTAGGGAATTTTTTAACTCAATTCTTCTCTGACGTGCAAACTCGGACGACAAAATTGAATGCAAAGGTGGAAGGGGGAGAGTTGCGGACGAAAATTCACGTCGATTTAGCAGGGGGGAATCGACTCCGAGTGAGTTCGATTGCTTCTCCTCCTCAATTGATTATCGAAGTGCGTCCCGATGCTCTCAAGGAAAGGAATATCGTTTGGGCTCCGGGTTTGCGCTGGCAGCAACGCTATATTGCTTCTGATGGCGGACGTTTTCCCGTGACTTCTTTGGAATTTAACCCGCGCAACCCGCAAATTTCTTTAAGACCCATTTGGGGCAATCCGCGATCGATGCAGGGGACGGAACCTCTGGTGGTGATGGGACGGCAGTGGAAAGCCTTTGCCGCTATTAATGGGGGGTTTTTCAATCGCAATAACCGCTTGCCTTTGGGGGCAATTCGTCGGGATGGGAAATGGTTTTCCGGGCCGATTTTAAACCGAGGGGCGATCGCTTGGGACGATACGGGGAATATTGCGATCTCTCGCCTGTATCTGCGGGAAACTATTCTCACCGAATATCGCCAACGCCTCTTTGTTGCTTTCCTCAATAGCGGTTACGTGCAAGCGGGAATTGCTCGCTATACCTCGGAATGGGGGACGCAATACGTTCCTCTGACGGATGATGAGACGATCGTTCTGGTGGAGGGCGATCGCGTGACCCAACAGGTTTCGGGGGGGAAAGTGGGACAGTCTGGGTTTGCGATTCCTGCGGGGGGCTATCTCTTGGCCATTCGCGGCGGCAGTGCGTCGCCTCGGGATTTGGCAGAGGGTACGCAAGTCCGTCTCGAAAGCGAAACCATCCCGCCTCAGTTTGGCAATTATCCCCAGATTATCGGGGCGGGTCCTCTCTTATTGCAAAATGGACGAATTGCTTTAAATCCAAGCGACGAGAAGTTTAGCAATGCGTTTAACGGTCAAGCAGCTTCTCGCAGTCTCATCGGTACGACGCGACAGGGTACTTTAGTTATTGCCGCGATTCACAGTCGTCCGGGAGGCCGGGGACCGACCCTTAACGAATTGGCTCGACTGGCCCAAAGGTTGGGGATGGTGGATGCGTTGAATTTGGATGGGGGCAGTTCTACGTCGTTATATCTGGGGGGTCAACTGGTCGATCGCTCTCCTGTAACTGCGGCTCGGGTTCATAATGGGATTGGGATTTATATTACGAAATAAATGGTAGCGATCGCGCTTTTCAACTATTAGGGGAATTTGGTAACTCTTTTCACACAAATGAAAATCTCTAATTAGCGAGACGATTCGGAGGGAATCGAATTTGGAGAGGGTATTAAATGAGCTTGTACTTGCAGTAAAGGTTGTTGGGTCAACTCTCGAAAATATTTGGTTTTTTGGAACTGGTCGGGTTTGAGTTGGGTAATGGCAAAGAAAATATCCCCTTCAAATCGGCCTTGAAACCCCAACACGTATTCATTCTCGAGGTTGACCGCTTCAAACCATTTCCCGGCAAGATCGTAATCCGTAACGGGCAAGCGTACGGGAATTTGTTCTTGTTTATTAACCGCTACGAAAAATTCTGGTGCAAATTTGCCGCAAATATTCAGCCAATAATCTCGAGTTTCCGCAAAAACAAAAGCTGTCTCTTCCCTTTGACAGCGATTTTGAAATCGGCTAGAAGTTGATTGATTCGGAGTAGGAGAAGATTGCGGGGGAATGGGAGAAGGAACGATCTCTTCTGGTGCTGAGATTTCAGATGAGGGAGTTTCGGGACTCGAATTGCATCCCACCCAACCGAGAGTTAAACTCACCAGAAAAAGCACCCGAAAATTTTTCTGTATTGCCCTGCAAAGTATCATACCTCTTCCAAAAGATTAGTTAGCGCGATTTTCATCTCTTCGACACTCGTGGTCGCCGTACCGAATTGACGCACGACCAAACTGGCTGCTAAGTTGCCCAGTACTGCTGCTTCCCAGAAAGAGCTTCCGACGCATAAAGCAAGAGTCAAGGCTGCTACCACCGTATCTCCTGCCCCCGTTACGTCAAAAACATCCGTGCGATTAAACGCGGGAATATGTTGAAGCGTCAGATTGCGATCGCAAAGCGTCATACCATCTTCTCCTCGCGTGATTAAAATGGCCTCGGCTTGGGTCAAGTTCAATAAATCCCGTCCTGCTTCGGTAAGATTGCTCTCATTAATTCCATATCCTACCGCTTTTTCGGCTTCCGGTAAGTTGGGCGTAAATAAAGTAGCTTGCTGGTAGCGTTGCAAGTCTTTTTGCGCGTCTACGATAACCCGCGAGTGGCTCAAACCTGCTTTGATAACGGGAGGAGTTAAAACCCCTTCGCCATAGTCAGAAAAGACTACGGCATCAAAAGTCTTGAGTCGGTTGTGAATGGCTTCTGCTAATTGTGCCTGAATTTCCGGGGTGGGCAAGCGATCGGATTTGCGATCGACCCGGACAATCTGCTGGGTCACGGATTGCCTTGCGTGGCCGGCAATACGGGTTTTGGTGACGGTGGGACGAGAGGGATCGATGACAATATTATCGCTGTCAATTCCCGCTTCAGTAAAAATTTGGCGTAGGGCTTCACCTTGAGGGTCTTTGCCCGTCAGACCGATCGCCGTTACTTTTGCCCCCAATTTCGCAAAATTATAGATAGCATTTCCACCCCCCCCCGGAATTTGCTGGGTCTCCTCGTGGCGTAAAATCAACACGGGGGCTTCTCGAGAGAGGCGTTCGACTTGACCCGTGAGAAACTCATCTAAGGTTAAATCTCCGATAACCAAAATTTTGGCGAGATCGAAGCGATCGAGCAAATCGAAAAGTTTTGGGGCGGCAGATGCGAGGGTCGTTTTGAACACAGCAAAATCGGACATTGGGGTGTTGGTTATTGGTTGTTAGTTATTGGCTTCTCCCTTTCTTTGAAAAGCAAGGCATCCTCTGGCTTCCTCCTTACAAAGGGAGACGGGAAAGCGATAGAAGGAGGGTTAGGGGGAATTTCACTCTTCGTTATTTGGGACGATCCTTTTGGGGGGTTTTTTGGTAGGAGACTGAGTGGGAGATGGGGAAACAGCAGGGGATGGAGAAGCCGCAGGGGATGGAGAAGCCGCAGGGGATGGAGAGGCCGCAGGGGATGGGGAAACAGCAGGGGATGGAGAGGCCGCAGGGGATGGAGAGGCCGCAGGGGATGGAGAGGCCGCAGGGGATGAAGAAGCTGCAGGGGATGGAGAGGCCGCAGGGGATGGAGAGGCCGCAGGGGATGGAGGGGCCGCAGGGGATGGGGAGGCCGCAGGGGATGGGGAAACCGCAGGGGATGGAGAAGCCGCAGGGGATGAAGAAGCTGCAGGGGATCGCTGCGGTCTTGCTGGAGTTGCTAGGGTCGGGCAAATACTTGTATTATAGGTAAAGGGTACGGTAATGCGATAGGGGACGGGGACAGAATCCGTTCCCAAACCCGCACTGCTAATTTGCCCGATCGCCACTCGGTCTAAAATACGATATCCCGTACTGCGAAATTGTCGTACGTCTGTTTTACTACCATTGGGCTGCACCACCACGCCATAAATTGCCGTTCCTCGAGCCCGATTGATACAGGCTTCTTTAGGATATGCACCTTGAATAGTAATGTAGCGACGTTGTGCGGTTCCCCTGGACGGGCGGGTTTCTGCCAGCCAGCGCCGTTCGTTGTCCCTTGCCGCTTCCGAGCTGGTATTTTGGTCATTGCGACGATAATCTTCCCGCAAGCGAGTAATGCGATCGCTATTGGCATTATCTCGCTGTCTTGCGGCCAATTCCTGCGGCGATAAGGGGCGTTCTGGTGCGGGCGGTAAGTTGGGTTGCAAATTCTCGACATTTGCTCCCGCGCGGCCTGCTTCGGCCAAACTATTGAGATCGCGATCGGGTAATCTAATCTTGTTGTCATTCTCAAAGGCCACAACATCTGGAAATAACTCTTGGCGCAATCGTCGTTCGCGATCTAAACGTTCGTTGGGAGAGAGAGAGTCTGAAAAGGTAGGAATTCGGTCAGTCCGCGGCGTAGGGAAATTGCGAATATTGCGATTTTGCGTCCCGCGCGTTCCCTGTCTGACAGTGCGATTGATGGCAGCAAAGTCCAATAGAGAGCGATTGGGACGTGCAGGGCTTGACCCGCTTCCATCGGGACGAGGGGGTAAATTGGGACGCGATCGCGGGAGATTTTCGCGAATGCGATCGCTTTGGCGGGGAAGAGCTGCGTTTTGGCGAGGAAGGGCCTCGCTTTCAAAAGTCGGCAAACCCAACTCCGACTCGGGGGCATCGGGCAGACCAAACGCATATTCACTTTCAGGCGCAACGTACAGTTGGGGCAAGCGAGCCACTTCTGCGGGGGTCAATTCGATCAGTTGAACGTTACGCGGACGAACTGCTGTACCGCCTCCCCCGCCTGTCACGAACAAAGGCAAAGTGGGCAAGGCGACTCCAATAGTCGCGTGCATTCCCACGGACGCAACTGTCGCGATCGTAGTGGGATGCCGCAAAGAGAGGGCGAGGGTTTGCCAAAGGGAATTTGAGGACATTGCGGGGAATTAATCTCAAAGGGCGAACGATCGAAATAGCTCAATTTTAACGCGAGGCGATTTCAATGCACGACGAGTAATGAACAATTATGCTTTGAGTCTTTAATTCTACGGGGGAGACGAACGGTTAATTTGCACGATGAGGATAGAAAAATAACTCAATTCCAAGGAGGGACGATCGCGCAAATGATAGATTTTTTGTTCTGGAAAGGTGGCGCGTTCGACCAGCCAACTGCTTTCTAACAAATTTTTTGCCTTTAACATTTGCCAAACTTTTTTGTAAATAGAGGCAACTTTGAGCAGAACGATGGTATCGGCCCACGCTAAAATCGAGTCCAATTCATCAATACTGTAGAGGGCGGGTAAAATGGCTAGGCGCTGGCCGCGAACGGTTAAGGGAATTCCTAATGTTGCAGCTGCCGCACAGGGGGAAGTCACTCCCGGAACGACTTCGATTTTAACGTCGGGATGCTTTTCTTGCAGGGTTTGCGCTAAATAAGTAAAGGTACTGTAAAAACTGATATCTCCTTCACAAGCAAAGGCAACATCGTGACCGTTTTTGAGATATTGCCAGACGCGATCGGCAGCTTTTTGCCATGCTTGCACGAGGATGTTGCGATCGCTGACGTAGGGAAATTCTAGGGCGAGGGTGGGTTGTTGGTAAGCCAGCCACGGTTCGATAATTTGTTGGGCAATTCCCGGTTTGCCATTGATTCCCGCCGGAAAGGCGATCGCGCTGGCTTCTCGAAGCAGCCTTAAGCCTTTGAGGGTAATTAATTCGGGATCTCCCGTGCCTATACTGATACCGTAAAGGGTTGCCATTTCAATGAACAATGAACAATGATCGACGATCGACGACCGATTTTCAAGCACCAACTCCCTATTACAGAGTAACGAGTTGCGAATCGGGAATTCGTCGTCAATACCCCATTACCCATTACTCATTTATGGTTTTACCCACTGTTATTTTACCCGGATATTTTGCCCGTTGGACGGATTATATCGTGCTGGCAGAGTCTTTAAAACAACAAGGGATTCCTACAGAGATCGTTCCTTTGCGAAAGCGAGATTGGTTTCCGACTCTCGGCGGTCGTTCTGTCGTTCCGATCGTCAGGGCGATCGACGCGACGGTGCGAGAAACTTTAAAGGAATGCAAGAGCGATCGCGTCAATTTAATCGGGCATTCGGCGGGGGGATGGATCGCCCGCATTTATTTGGGGGATGTCCCTTATATCATTCACGGGGATGTTACGGCAACAGAGGGGGTTTGGCAGAGCCGCGATCGCGTGGCTGCTCTGATTTCTCTGGGAACTCCTCATATCAGCCAAGAACGCTGGACAAAACGCAATTTAGATTTTGTCAACGATAATTATCCCGGGGCATTTTACGGCGATCTAAAGTACGTTTGCGTGGCAGGAAAGGCGGTATATGGCAAACCTTGGGAAACTTGGCTGGCCTATAACAGCTATAAGTTAACTTGCGGGGAGGGCAATGCTTGGGGAGATGGCATTACCCCCATCGCGGCGGCGCATTTAGAGGGGGCGACGAATTTAACGATAGAAGGCGTCAAACACTCCCCTCAATCTGGGTTTTGGTACGGTTCCCCAGAAGCGATCGCGGCTTGGATCGATTATTTGGCATAGTTAAATTGAGAAAATATTCTTCCGTCCCATGATTACCAGCGTACAAAACCCTTTGGTCAAACAATTAAAGAAGTTACGCTCTCTCAAAGCCAGACGAGAGCAAAATTTATGTTTGTTAGAGGGAACGAATTTACTCGAAGCGGCTTGCGAAACCAACAGCCCGATCGCGATTGTTTGCTGTACGCTGACTTGGCAGGCTCGTTATTTTCGCCTGTGGGAAGAAGTCTTCCAACGGGCACAACGGACGGAAATCGTTACCCCAGAAGTCTTAGAAGCGATCGCGACTACGGTAAGTCCTGATGGAATTGTGGCGGCCATTCCCCGCCAGCGACTTCATTCTATCGTTCCTAAAAATCTCACTTTGGGTTTGTTTTTAGAGCGACTGCAAGATCCCGGTAACTTGGGTACGATTGTTAGAACATCGGTAGCGGCAGGGGCTGAGGGGTTGTGGCTGAGTGCCGATAGCGTGGAAGCAGATAATCCTAAAACCCTGAGAGCCTCTACTGGAGCGTGGTTTCGCCTTCCCATCGAGGTGAGTGCGGATTTGGCGCAAACCCTGAGCGCCCATCGCGATCGCGGCTTGCAAATTGTTGCAACTGCCCCGCGATCTCCTCTTACTTATTGGGAGGTAGATTGGCAAAAGCCCAGCCTCATTCTTTTGGGGAATGAACGTGCGGGATTATCTGAAGAAGCGATCGCAACTGCCGATCTACAAGTTTCTATTCCTCTCTGTGGGGGAGTAGAATCGCTGAATGTGTCTGTGGCGGCGGCACTACTTCTCTACGAAGCACGACGGCAACGGTTAAATTTGTAAAGATTTCTTAATAATCCTCCAGTTAGTGCATAAAAGTAGGAGGGTTCTCCAGAGACGAGTAAGTCACCCAAACGTTTCACTACTTTATGCTCGATCGAACTGCAGATCGTCGCCTTTGTCCGAACTTGCGCGACTATTGGCAACTCCTGCGCCGGAAGGAGGACGATCGCTATTTACTTAAATCTCAATCTACCTCTCATGAAATTCTTCTTTCTCCAGAAGAGGATTATGCCCTCAGACATTTTACCGGACAGTTTAGCGTCACTCAAATTCAAAAACGCTGTCGGCAAAAATATCTTCGCATTTCTCCCGATTTTGTCGAGAAGTTATGCGATCGCTTGCTGGCAGAAGGAATTTTAAGTGAAAACATCGCCCAGCCTTATCTTACTTTAAAGCCGGAAGCGCAATGGATCGAACATCCTGCCGGATATTGGTTATTGCGAAATCCTAACGGTACGCCTAAATGGGGTTTGTTCCAGAAGGAAATCCCTAATTTAGTTTATCTTTTTTTCAATCAAGAGAGTTATCAAATTATCCAACTCCTGCAACAATTTCCTCTCGAAACAGTTGTCGATCGCTGCGATTATTCTCCAAGAGAATTGCAACAACAACGACAAATTCTTGCAGCAACGGGAATGTTAGCGGGAATCGATCCATCTCTCAAAAAAGGATTTTCTCTCAATCCCTTGCAATTATTATACTTGCAAATTCCTCTATTCGATCCTGATATTTTTTTGGATCGATATTGCAATCGTCTGCGTTGGTTATGGACGAAAACAATGGGTTTTTGTTTGCCAATCTTTCTTACCAGTTGCACGGTTATTGGTTGGAATCAGCGCGGAGAAATTGCTTATGCAGGAGCAAAACTTTGGCAATTTTACAGTTATTCCCTCATTGCTCCTTTCATTATTCTCGCGCTTTTAGTGGTTGTTATTCATGAACTCGGTCATGCTTTTACTCTCAAACGTTTTGGCGGTATCGTTCCCGAAATCGGACTGTTACTCATGATGTTATTTCCTGCCGCCTATACCAATACGACTGACTCTTATCGCCTGCCGCGAGGAAAACGCTTATTGGTCATTGGTGCGGGAATTCTCATACAGCTAACCCTCGCCGCGATCGCTTTAACAATTTGGAATTTTGCCATTCCGGGAAGCCATTTACAAACGATCGGTTATTTGCTTCTCGTTGCTGCACTTTTTACCCTCGCTGTTAACTTGAATCCTTTGGCTAAATTTGATGGCTATTACTTTCTTATGGCATTGACGGGAATCCTCAATTTGCGAGGGCGATCGCGCGCGCTTTACATAAATCTACTGACGGGAAAGCCAATTTTAGAAACGAAAAAAGATTGTTGGATCTTGGCACTTTACGGACCTCTGAGTTTGCTGTACTTATGGTTTATCTTTGGCTTTTTAATCTTGCAAATTTTGCAATGGTTTTGGGTTAATCTTCCTCAAATCACCCAAACTATTCTCATCATTATTCTCATTTACTGGCTCTGTTCTAAGCTCTTTCACTCTTCTCATTAATAATGATCATGACTTCTTCTTCTCGTCCTTCTCTTAAAGCCGTTCCTCCAACGAATATTCCTAGCAAACAACCGGAAAAGAATCCTTCTCCCTCTCGAGAACCTGCTTCTCCACCGCCGGAAATCCCCCATTCTGCCAACAAGCTCCGCACGGGCGCGATCGCTTTAATTTTAATTGCTGGAGGCGTATATATTCTCTCTCCAGCAACAATTTATGTTAAAGGAATCGCCCATTTTGAACCTCGAGAAAATCAAGTACGAGGCATTTTTCTCGATTTTCCGGGGAAAGTAAAACAATTTTGGGTAAACTATGGGGAAGAAGTAGAAAAAGAGCAACTGCTTGCAGATGTAGAGGCGATCGCTTTAGAGTCGGAAATTACTCAAAAAAAGGCACAACTTCAAGAGAAACAGGCACAATTAGAAACACAGAAAACCCAAATTACCGTTCTCGAAGCCGAACTCATGCGAGAAGGACAAAAAATCGCGATCGCCAAGCGTCGCGAACAAGATTTTCGCACTAAGTTGAATCGCGGAATTAATGCTCCAGAAATGCAAAAAATCATACAAGAAATTAACTCCATCGAAACGCGATTGATGAATATTAAAAGCGAACGCGCCAAATTAGTTAGCCAATTTCAAGGTATCAATAATATTTTGAAAGAATACGATACGACAGCAATGCAACAATTACAAAAAGATGGCGCAATTTCGCGTATTTCTTTAACAAAAGAACTCACTGAATTAGAATCCAAAAAAGTCGCCTTACAAGCACAAATTCAACAACAAGATCGGCATACCTTAGATATTCAACATCAAATTCGCGCTAAATCTGCGGAGTTAGAATTATTGCAAGAAAATCGTCAAGAACGCTTGCAAGAACGTCAAGATGAACTAATCTCTCAAGTTGCTGATATCGTACCGCTTCGGCAAAAACTAGCAGCCGCTAAAATCACGGTAGAGAATTTGATTCCCGTTATCGAGACCTTAGAATCAGAGGTGAAGAAATTGGAAACACTGCATTCTCAAAATACTATTATTAAATCCCCTCTTACCGGAACGGTCATTACACCAGATTTACCGCAAAAAATCGGTCAAAAGATTACAGAAGATAAACCCGTACTCACGATCGCCAATCTAGACGAAATGGTCGCGACGATTGCAATTACCCAAGGGGATGCAGGGTTAGTCAAAAAAGTTTTTGGCAAGCGAGAATTACCCGTTAAATTGAAGCCGAGAGAAATTGAAATTGCGGCTTTTGAGAGTTCGATTAAAGATATTGAACCCGTATTCGATCGCGATGAATCGGGACAAAAACAACTAATGCGAGTGCGAGCGACTTTTAATAATCGAGATCGCTTTCTTTCTCCCAATTCCGAGGCAGATGCTTCAATTGCAGTGGAACGCCTGCCTCGCTATCGCATTTGGTGGCGGGAAATTTGGAAGCAGTTGCGCCAGTATTTTTAACGACAAGGCAATCGCTCTGGGAAATAGTAAGGATCTTTACAAAGTGACACAAAAATGAAAAAATCGAGAACTTCTGCAAAAGACCTTGTCAGAAGAAAAATAATCGGGTATGCTATAGCAGTGTAAAAAAATGGTTTGAATTTCCTAGCTTGAACGAGTCGGATTTTTATTTCGCATTCAAGCCAATAGTTTATTATTGTCCGGAATTTTGTCTTTTACACGCAACCGCGCTCATGATTTGCCGGTCAATCCTGGTCAATCCTACAGAGTCTCGCGATCGCCAGTGAGAAATTAGCATATTACTTTCTCGCTTATCCTTTAGCCGATCGAGAGAACTACCCATGTTGCTTTCATTGCAATTATTGCAAAGACTTTTTGTTACGCCTACCAAAGAAAAGAAAAGTAAGAAATCGAAGCGCGATCGCTTCCTGCAATCTTTTGTCCTGGAAGAGATTTTGACTCCCAGTGCTTTAGTCGATACTCCCAACGATCCCAACGATGATATCGATATTGATAGCATTATTGATAGCATTGATAGTGCGGACAATACTGATGATGGGATGACAGAGGATGCAGGAGGAGAAAACAGCGATGTTGTCGCTCCACCCGATGTTTCATCCCTCCAATCTTCGATTAGTGCGGATGATTATGAAGTTAGTCCTTGGATTATCGAAGATACAGGAGTTTTTACCGTTGGCGAAACGGGAGAAGTCGGAATTGACTTCCTCTTTGACGGCGGGAAATACCAAGGAGAAGTTGCCATCTTCAATTTAGAGGGGATGGATGAGTTTGAACCGGGATCTGAGGAATTTATCAAAGAAGCCGCTCGCCGTGCCTTGAGCGATTCCGAAATGGGTCGCGTGGTCATTCGCGATAGTGCAGAAGGAGCGCGATTTGACGGCACTTTAGGGGAAGGAAAAGATTGGAACTCCGGAACCTATCAAGGGGTCAAGACTTTCCAGATGGAAGCCGGCGATCGCTTTGCAGTAATGCTGGTTGCCAATGATTCGGTACGGAATGTTTACGACGATCCCAGTGTAGGCGCGCTTTTCTCGTTAGCGACCGCCAATCCCGACGATAATCTCCATTTCGGACAGATTGCCGATGTGACCGGGGATGGCGATACATTTGTTATGGAGGACGTGCGCCACGACCATAAGTGGTACGACCAAGATTATAATGATTTGATCTTCCGCGTCCAAGGAGCAGAAGGGGAAGCTCCTTTGATGGATGAGTTAATCGATCCCGATGATGACTGGCGCGAAAGCGATCTGGGTCAAAAATTGGTCAATTATGGGGATAGTGACGAACCAGGAGATCCCGATATTGCCGATCCTCCAGAAGAGCCGGAAGCTCCAGACGAACCTATTGGCGAACTGCCAGACGAACCCGAGCCAGAAAATCCAGAGCAACCCGAAAATCCGGGAAATCCCGATGATTCGTTACCTGTCGATCCCGAAACGGGTCGTCAGTACAATCCCGAAGAAGTGTTGGTTAAGTTTAAAGCCGATGCCAGCAAAGCAGAAATCGAAAATTTAGCTGAAGCCCTTGGTGCCACTGGCGTTGAAAATTTAATGGATGATGGGGAAAACACCGATGCGATCGGCAGTCAGTGGAAAGTCCTCAAATTTGATTCCGAGACAAATTTATTGGCAGTTCGCGAAGCCCTTGCAACTGAAGACACTGTTGCTGACATTGAACTCAATTACAAAATCGGCGTTCGGGGAACGAACGATCCATCCTTTAATCGACTGTGGGGTTTGAACAACACGGGGCAAACCGGAGGACGTTTTGATGCCGACATTGATGCACCTGAAGCATGGCAACATCAAAAAGGGAGTAAATCCGTCGTTGTAGCTGTTATTGACACGGGTGGAGATTATCGACATCAAGACTTAGCTGCCAATACATGGCGCAATACTCGCGAAATTGCGGGTAATGGAATTGACGACGATCGCAACGGTTTTGTCGATGATGTCTATGGATACGACTTCCGTAATAATGACGGCGATCCAATGGATGACCACGGACACGGCACTCATGTTGCGGGAACGATTGGTGCTGTCGGAAACAACAATATTGGGGTAGTTGGAGTGAATCACAACGTTAGCCTCATGCACTTGAAGTTTTTGGGGGCTAATGGTAGCGGTTCTACCCTAGATGCCGTACGCGCCGTTAAATATGCCACTCAAATGGGCGCCGATGTTATCAACGCCAGCTTTGGGGGAGGGGGTTACTCAAAAGCCCTTGCCGATGCAATTTTGCAAGCGCATAATGCTGGCACCGTATTCGTAGCAGCTGCCGGAAACAACAGGAGCAATAACGATACCCGACCCTATTATCCAACCAACTACACCGCACCCAATGTTATTTCCGTTGCCGCAACCGACCATAACGATCGCCTCGCTTCCTTCTCCAACTACGGTCGCACTACTGTAGACCTTGGCGCTCCGGGGGTCAACATTCTGAGCACCACACCCGGAAATCGCTATGGCTATAAGAGCGGTACTTCAATGGCTGCCCCTCATGTTGCTGGGGCTGCGGCACTTCTCTTGGCTGAGAATCCCAACTTAACGCCGACCCAAATCAAAGATATCCTCATGAAGACAACCGATTCAGTATCGGATCTTCAAGGTAAAACCGTAACCGGCGGACGACTCAACCTCAATCGCGCCCTGCAAAGTTTGGGAAGCGGACCTAGCAAATCTACAATTAATGTTAGTGCTTCTGACTGGTACGCCCAAGAAAAACGCTGGTGGGAATCGAAAAATCCAGCTTCTTTCCGCATCACTCGGGGCGGTTCTAATATCAACAAATCCGAAACCGTCTACTATAGCCTTTCTGGCACTGCCAGCAATGGTAGCGACTACAGTCGTTTATCCGGTGCGGTGACAATTCCCGCAGGTCGCACGAGCGTTGACATTCCTATCAATGTGATTGACGATTCTCGCTACGAAGGCACAGAAAATGTCAAATTAACCTTGAGGAGCAACAGTAACTATAACATCGGCAGCAGTTCCAGCAGCACCGCTTGGATTTACGACAACGATCCTCGGACAACCAAATCGACAATGAGCTTGCGCGTATCGGACTGGTACGCCAGCGAACGCAAGTGGTATCAAAGCAAGAACCCCGGTCAATTTACCATTACTCGTAGCGGCGGAAATAATAGTCGCAGCGAGACAGTTTACTACTCGGTGAGCGGCACCGCAACCAATGGCAGCGATTACAGTCGCCTTTCGGGTTATGTTACGATTCCGGCGGGTCAAACCAGTGTGAATCTTCCCGTTAATGTCATTGATGACTCCCGCTTTGAAAATCCCGAAACTGTTACCGTTACCCTTCGCAGCAACAGTAACTACAATCTCAGCAGCAGTAAAGCCGGATCGGTTTGGCTCTACGATAATGACCCCCGTCCGGTTAAATCTACTGTCAGCTTGTACAGTCACGACACTTATGCGAATGAAAGCGGCAATAATGGTTCGGTACGGGTTATCCGTAGCGGTGGAAACATTAGTAGCGCTCAGCGAGTGTACTACAGCCTGAGCGGAACGGCCGGTAACGGTAGCGACTACAGTCGTTTGCATGGTTATATAGACATTCCTGCCGGACAAACCACTGCCTACATTCCCATCCGTCCTATTAATGACTCCCACTTTGAAAACACCGAACAGGTGAAAGTGACCCTGCGCTCGAGTTCGAGTTACAACAACGGCAGCAGCACGAGCGGTTATGTCAATATCTACGACAACGACCACAAATCCACCATCAATATCAGCAATTACGACACTGTTGCGACAGAAAGCGGCAATAGTGGTTCTGTGCGGGTGACTCGCAGTGGGGGAGACCTACGTCGCAGCCAACGGGTTTACTACAGCTTGAGCGGTACGGCCACTAATGCCAGCGACTACAGTCGTTTGTACGGTTATGTAGACATTCCTGCCGGACAAACTACAGCCTACATTCCCATCCGTCCTATTAATGACTCCCACTACGAAAACACCGAACAGGTGAAAGTGACCCTGCGCTCGAGTTCGAGTTATAACAATGGCAGCAGCACGAGCGGTTACGTCAATATCTATGACAACGATCCCCGACCGAAACCCACGATTAGCGTTTATAACTCTGACACCTATGCCAGTGAAAGCGGTAATAATGGTTCGATCCGCATCACTCGCAGTGGCGGCAGTCTCAGTCACGCGCAACGGGTTTACTACAGTCTGAGCGGCACGGCCGGTAACGGTAGCGATTACAGCCGACTCAATACCTATGTAGATATTCCTGCCGGACAAAGCACGGTTTATATTCCCGTGCGTCCCATCAATGACTCGACCTATGAAGGCACCGAACAAGTTCGCCTGACTTTGCGCTCGAGTTCGAGTTATAACAATGGCAGCAGCACGAGCGGTTACGTCAATATCTATGACAACGACTACAAATCTACTGTCAGCATCAGCAACTATGACACTGTTGCGACAGAAAGCGGCAACAATGGTTCAGTGCGCGTTACTCGTAGTGGTGGCAATATCAATAGCAGCCAACGGGTCTACTACAGCCTGAGCGGAACAGCCACCAATGCCAGTGACTACAGTCGTTTGTATGGTTATGTAGACATTCCCGCCGGTTCGACAACGGCTTACATTCCCATCAAACCCATTAACGATTCCCACTACGAAAGCACCGAACAGGTGAAAGTGACCTTGCGTGCCAATTCAGGTTATAACAATGGCAGCAGCACGAGTGGTTACGTCAATATCTATGACAACGATCCCAAACCCGCTCAAAAGGTTTATGTGTCCAGTAGTGCCGGACGAATTTGGGAAATTGATAAATCCACAAATATCCAACGCCTTGTTTATCAAGGTACTGCCTTTACCGATTTGGCAACGAACTCGAATGGAAAACTGTACGGTTCTACTTTTTCGGGTTTGTATGAGGTCAATACTGCAACAAAGTCAGCCAAATATTTAGGATCTTTTGGAGGAGCGAGTATTAACGCTTTAGCTTCTTCTCCGAGCGGTCAGCTTTTTGGTGCAGATAGTAACAATGGCAAACTTTTCCGCATTTCTTCTTACAATGGTCAAGCAACTTATATTGGCTCTTTGGGAAGTCCGAGTAGTGGAGATTTAGTTTTCTACAACTCCAGCGAAATTTTGGCAACTGTTCGGGGAACTTATAGCGATCGCTTGGTTTCCTTCAATGTCAATACAGGCAGTTTGAAAAACATTGGAAATCTTGGTTTCCGGAATGTTTATGGGTTGACTTTGGAGAATGGCATTCTGACAGGCTATACGGCATCCGGTCAAAAAATAACTATTAACCGATATACCGGATCGGCTTCAGTCACTGGTTCTGTCACTCATTCAGGAGAAATTTGGGGGGCTGCTGCTTAAAGCACATCGCATCTTCTGTTTCTCAGTCTATTGCTAATCAATCGAGACGATCGCTCTCTCCATTTTTTCGAGCGATCGTCCTTTCTCAAACATCAGGAAATATCAATGATGAAAGTTATCCAAAATACATCTTTTTTGAAGATCGACGATCGCAGTATTTCTCTTCAACAGGCGTTGCGCTATTTGAAATCTTCTGGAGGCTATCAACGAACTCTTTTAGATATTGTCAGGCAATATCTCCTTGAAGAAGAACTTCACAATCGAGAAGATATCCAAGTGAGCAACATTCAAATCGATCAAGCCTTAATGGATTTTCGCGTACACAATAACTTACAGACTCCAGAACAATTTCAAGATTGGTTAAACAAAAATGGAATTCCTTATGAGGAATTCAGAACCAATATCGTGTTCGGATTTAAAATTGAAAAGCTCAAAACCGAGATTTCGGAATCAAAGTTAGAAAGTTATTTTCAAGAGCAAAAACCTTTGCTCGATCGCGCTATTCTCTCTCGTATTATCCTTGATAATCAAGAGTTAGCCGAACAAATCAAACAGAAAATTTTGGGCGATCGCTCCCAGTTTGAATCTTTAGCCAGAGAACATTCCTTAACAGACGATCGCGTTGCTAATGGAATGATGGGAACAATTCCCAAAGGACAAATGCCCGATCTTTTGAGGACGGCAATCGATTTAGCAACTCCTGGAGAAATCGTCGGTCCCTTAGAAATCGATGGACGTTATTGTTTATTTCGACTTGAACAAGTTCTGCCTGTTTCTTTAGAGGAGGTCAGTGGAGAACTGAAGAATCAGCTTTTTGAAAAATGGCTAGAAGAAAACCTCGAAAAGCTAACGATTAAGTTGGAGATTGAATAAAACTTAATAATAACAAAAAAACAATATAATACCAAATCTAACGGTCTCTCTAGCAAAGCAGATTTGGTGTGATTAACGATCGCTCTTTCTCGATTTTCTCAAGTAGCGATCGCTTTTCTTTGATCGAAGGATCTCCATCTTCATAATTATCTGGAATCCAAGCGATCGCATCTCCTCGATTTTCTCTCATGCGATCGCCAAAATATACAGAAAACTGCCACCGCGATCGAAATCTCCTGCATAAAAACCCCAAATTATTCCAGAGAGAATATTAAAGAGATACTTTTCTCACTCTGTTGCTCGATTAGGAGGGAATGACCGTGTTTTTATCCGTCTTCCGATTTTTGGGGTTATCCAGCACAGACAATCTTCTTGGAAGCGATCGCATTGTTCCGAAAGTGAAATTAACTCAACCACTCGATAATGAAGCAATAGTTACCCGCGAGATTGCACCGCATCAAATCGGACAGGTGCGCTATCGTGCCTCGTGGTGGCGAGCCCGATGCGAGTTGAATGTTACTATTCCAGAAGGAGAAATCGTCCGCGTTATCGGTCATTCCGATACCACTGTTTTATTGGTCGAACCCTTTCCTCGGGTCGATTTGTCTTAAGATCGGGTTGGGCGCGATCTTCAATTCAGGGTGCGATCGCACTGATTCGGGCAATTCAAAGCAAAATCGTTTGACAGATAAACTAGCTGGGAAGTTATGAACTGGATCGCAGTGAAAGGAGTCGTTAAACCCGGATATGGCGTTGCCTCGGGACAAGGAGACAATACCCCCTATCCCCGAGGGAGTATTGCCATGCAAGCCCCTTTTTTTCAACAATTGGGGTTAGATTTAACGCCCTATTTTTCTGGGACGTTAAACGTTTCCATCGCACCGCATCAGTTTGCATTCATCCAACCCGAGTACGCGTTTCGTCAAGTGAAATGGTATGCAGAAACTCCCCCAGAGGATTTTTCTTTTTCCCCCTGTCGGCTAATTTTTCAAGAAAAAACGTATTCAAGTCTTATCTATTATCCCCATCCCGACACCAAACCCCAACATTTTCAAGACCGTTCGACCTTGGAAATTCTTGCACCTTTGATTCCTAGCATTGCCTACAATTCTATTGTGAAAATCGAACTTAGCGATCGTGCAGTCAAGATATTCCATGGAGGAGAGAGCGAGAGAGGAATCGCAAACAACAAATAACTAATTTACATTAACCCCCTTCTGCGCCGTCCCCGACGGCTGGTAGAAACGTCATATTCTAAAGCCGTTCCGATCGCGAATAAAACGCCAGCAAACACGTAAAACACCTCCAACAAGCCACCACTTTCGTATTGCCCTGGCAAAGAAGCCACGTATTTCAACCACATATCCGCAATGTATTTTGCCAATACTGCCGCCGCAATCATCCGCCAAGATTGGGAAAAACGCCCGCCCCAAAAGGCGAGTAACAGGGTAGAAGCCACGATCATGAGAGCAACATCCGCTACGGCATAGAATAAGCTAATCGGTCTGGCAAATACCCCCAAAAAGCGATCGGTTGCCACGATAATACCGGGAAGTCCTTCGTATTGATCTTCCTCCTCTTCGACTGCAACGGTGGCGCTCGCTGTCCCCGCTTCGGGATTTTCAACGGTTTCCACTTGAGCGATCGCCGTCCCGACTCCAATTTCTTCTACTGCGACTTCTTCCTCAGCCGTGGCAGCATTCAACCACAAGGCAAAAGCAATACCCGCGATCGCAACAAGGGCAATCACGCCCCACTGCTTGAATTCTAAGTTCAAACGCCTCGGCAAAACCGCCAAAACCATTCCCCAACCGACAAAAATAGTAAAGCTCACGTAGAATAAATCGGCGGGAGAGATTTCAGGATCTAGCCCAAAATAGAGTTCCCAAATCCCGAATAAGAAATTCGCGAGAAAATAAGCCCCCAGTCCCAAACCAATGAAAAACCAAACTTCTCGTCCGCTGGCAATTTGAGGGCTTTTCCAATTGCGATAGCACAGCCATGCTGCCAAACCGTAAGGAACGGTTTCGAGGATATAAGTTCCCAAGGAGTACCAGAGGGGGCTTTCTTCCCCGGGGAGGGTAATGCTAAAAGACAGAAAAAAGAAAACCGTAGCTGCCGACCAAGCCAACCCGGTAAACACGATATTTTGCCCGGTTAGCAAATTGTTAAGTACGGCGAATTGATTGGCAGACTTACTCATTTTAACGAACGGCGATGGCGAGACTTGGTTCAATTATAGTTCCCCGATAAGAATTATCAATGGGGAGAGAAAATTTAGGGATTTAGGGATTTTTGTCGCTCTTGGAGTTGTTGAATAATTTTATCTAATTTGGCTTGATGTTCGCATTTGAATCCCATTTCCAGCCATGCTGGCATATTGACCTCAGTTAAAGGCTGAATGCGATCGCATTTTGGCGGCGGCAGGAAAAGACTCGCGATCGCCCAAGCGCCGCTGCGAGCAACATCTACGGCAGTTTTGAGCCAAAACTCCTGATTTCCGGGAACGCCTTTTTCTTTGGCCATATCTAATTCTACCCAGATTTTGTGAATCCCCAGATGGATGCGTGCCATCCACAGAGCGCGAGGGAGATGGGTTTTTGAGGTAATCAGTTTGATATGTTTGACTCCCCACATCCTCAAAATGGGGGTTGCGTAGTAAAAGTTGCGAAAAGTGTTGCGAGAGCATCGTTCTAGGCAAACATTTTTCATCGATGCATTGGCGCGATCGAAAATCAACCAAATGCAGGGCGATCGCGAGCCGTTAGAGATTAAAATTTTGGCATGGGGATAATCTTGACTCACTTCGGCAACATAGATTTCTCGACGAATGCTTCCCCCCAAAACTAAAAGCGCTTCGACGGGTTGGGATGCGGCGCGATATAACTGCCAAGATAAAACCAGCAGCCAAAGAAAAACCAAACCGAAGCATATTTGGCCGAGTCGTTTCCACCATTTGGGGAGTTTCACGATCGAGAACTCCAATGGTCAGCCAAAAAATTATCAGCAAAAACCTTCTGAGCGCGCATTGTCTTAATAGATTGGATCGTGCACGGTGACGAGTTTGGTTCCATCAGGAAAGGTGGCTTCAACTTGCACCTCCACAAGCATTTCCGGAATGCCTTCCATGACATCCTCGCGACGGAGTAGGGTTCTGCCGTATTCCATGAGTTCGGCGACGGTACGTCCTTCTCTGGCACCTTCGAGAATGGCTGCGGAAAGATAAGCAACTGCCTCGGGATAGTTGAGTTTGAGTCCCTTCTCTTTGCGTCGTTCGGCAAGGAGAGCGGCAGTAAAAATTAAGAGCTTATCTTTCTCTTGTGGAGTCAGTTGCATTATTGATATCAACCACGAACAATTTACCAATTATCAATGATTTTGGCTTATTCTCGCGTTGCAATTTTTTTCGCAATGGGTTAATCCGTTTCATGAGTGCTTGCGATTTTTTGGTACTTTAAAGAGAAGGGGATTGCGATCGCCGATGTTGGTTGGGTCGGATGGGTGGATGGCAAGACTCTTCTCGAAGGGTTGGCGATCGCATATGGAGGATCGCATATTGAGGCGATGATGGGGGATATTCTTGAGTGAAGCGAAGAAATGCCAAAACGAAAAAAAAAATTTGAGATTTTCCGGATGAGCCTTCTTCGCAGAGAAGAGAGTAATGGTAGATGCACCCTGGTTAGTCCCCGGAGTTTAACTCCGGGACTTTTTTTCTCTTTTTTTATTCCTCGCGATTTAATGCCGTCGCGATCGCTTGTTGGGAGGCTTCTCGATAGGCAATCTCCAAATATTGTTTAATCATTGCCGCTTCCGGTGCGGGTAAAGGCAAATTTCCCAATATTTCTAAAATGCTTTTCGCGTCTGGAGAGGGGGCGATCGCCACTAAAGAAGACGCTAACGGTTCGCTATAATCCCAAAATCCCGCCAAGGTTAACGGCGTTTTGGTGACTTGTTTGGTTGCGACTTGTTTTTTCTTCGCCGTCCCATCCCGACGATTTTTAATGCCCTTACCGCGCAACTGGCGCAAAGTTTCTAAAAGTTGTTCTTTCGTGCGTCCGCGCAACTGAAACAAAACAAACGGATCTTCGCTAAAGCGATCGGCCAGATCGTAATACACCGCCCCGATATGCTTGCAAGGATTGGCTTTATCGGGACAAGTGCAACGCGAATGAATATCGGCTAATGAAAAAGGAAATAAATTTAATCCGTTAGCCGTAAAAACTTCTTCAATATTGGCCGGCATTTCTCCTGCTAATAATTGCGCCGAATAAATGGCTTTCTCCGATAGCGTTTCGACGATAAAGCCCCAATCTTCATTGCTGAATGGACTTAATGATAGGGAAACTTGATAGGGTTCGGGTTCGCTTCCTTTAACCCGTGCCAGCACGCGAGCGCCGCTAAATTCAATCCCGAGGACATTTCCTTCATTGGCATATTTTCTCGCGCGTTCCAATCGTTTTTTAAAACGATAGGAATCCAATAATGCCAGCCATCGTTCTACCCACCATTCTCGGCTTTCTAGTTCGTAATCGGGCATTGTTTTAGAGTTTGGGGTTTAGGGTTTGGGACAAAAGCATTGACTTCAGCGATCGCCGATCGCTTATAACTGTTTGCTATTCGAGGTTTTGCGCTCTGTAGAAGGTTTCTAAACTGTCGATATCCCCGATAAAACGCCAGTGCCAAGGTTCGTAACTGATGCCTTGGGGATTATGGCGGGGAAAGGATAACTCAAAGTTATAACGGGTGGCATTTTCTTGCAACCAGCGAAAAGCTGCCGTATTTTCAAAATTAACGCTTAAATGAGTTGCGGGTGCTCTGCCATCGCCAATGTCGATCGCATACCCTGTATGGTGTTCGCTATAACCGGGAGGCGCGCTGACTTCGGCACGTTCGGCGGGAGTTTGTTTGCGTTGTGCTTTCACCTCAAAAAAGAGGCTATCTTGTTCGTCAACCGTGCGATAACCCGAAAGTGCAGAAAGAACAATGCCCTGCGATCGCGCTGCCTCTGCCATGAGGATAAATTTCTCTGCTGCAGCACGACGCAGGCGAACTCGGCCATCGGCGGTAATTGCCTGCAATTCTTCTACGGGTGCTTCCTCATAGGACAAATGCCCTAAAACATTATCTCGAGGGGTTTCTCCCTCTTCTTGCCAACGGTCATCTGGTGCGGCAACAGCTGTCGCCGATCGCTGTCCTTGAGAATTGGCAAGAGGTTGAGTGGTGCGGTTGAAGAAGATTACGGCAATAATAACGGCGATCGCGCTAAATCCTGTCGCTCCTCCCACCAGTACCCAGAGCCACCTGCGAGAGGGGGTTGGCGATCGCGGCATCTCCCGCAGGGCGATCGGAATCTCGCGCCCCGTATTGCCTGCCAATTTTGTCGATTTACTGGGTTGGCTCGCTTTCTTCAAAGCTCCACTCCTACACTCAAATCTAATAACCCAATTTAACGAATTTTGGCCATTTTTCCACAAGAGGCGAGTATTATTTTCGCAAACTGCCAATTTCTCTCAAAAAACTCGCCACGGTTTGATTAAATATTTCCGGTTCGCTTAAAAATGCCCAATGATGGCTGGGGACTTTGCGAATTTGCAATTGTGTTAAATAAGTTTTATAAGGTTTGAGTTGGATTTCCGTGCGATTAACTCCTCCTTTGGGTTGGATAAATAAAGCCGGTAAATCAAGATATTGCGTTAACCCCGGAACGTTCATAACTTCTTCAAAAATTCCGTCCCGCGCGGGTATAACAAATTTACTCCCCCACGTTCCATCGGATTTTTCTTCTATTCCAGCTTGAAAAACTTGTTTTTGGAAATCCGTCCAACTGCGATATTGTTTGAGTTGCCGGGCTTGTTTTTCGGCTTCTTCATAGCTGGCAAAAGGTCCCATTCCTTTTAAAAAAGGCAAGACGCGATAGAGTAAGGGAAAAGTAAATTTCATCCAACTCGGCATCGAACCAATAAAAATCGGATCGACTAAAATCAAACTGCGAATTTGTTCGGGATTTTGCATCGTCCAAACACAGCCTAATTTGCCGCCCCAAGAATGCCCTAAAACATGAGCGGAGTGCCAGTTTAAATGCGCGATGAGTGCTTGTAAATCACCGATAACTTCGTCAAAACCATATCCCGCTTTCGGCTTGCTGGTTTCGCCGTGACCTCGCAAATCGGGAGCGATAATGTGATAGTCTTCGGCAAGATGGTCTCCCAAACTGCGCCACACTAAAGCATGATCGGCTAATCCGTGTAAGAGAAGTAGAGGTTCTTTGCCTTGATTCCACTCTAGATAAGAAAGTTGGATATTATCGGGTAACGATAATGTTTTGCGAGCAAACATAATGAATCCTAGTTTAAACGATAATAAAAATACATCTTAGACGATTCATCGTCAACTCAATTCAAAATTCGGCTATTTTTTGAATTGATAATTTTGACTTTTGAGGTGTTAGTTCTTGTAATCTTTCATAGGCGCGATCGCATTCCTGTACTCTTAAATGTTCTTCGCTTAAAACCATCATTGTATTGGTTGTTAGTTGTTGGGTATTGGATTGAAAATTGGTGAGGGGGTGAGGGAGTTATTGGAAATTAGGAGATTTTCCGCAATTCGTGTATTATTTATGTAGTATAACAACGATCGCGCCTTGAGAGCGATCGCTATTTTCAGCAAAAAGGAGTCACGATTCGTGAAAATCTTGCAATATACTCGCAACATCGGCATTTCCGCTCACATCGACTCGGGTAAAACGACCTTGAGCGAGAGAATTTTATTCTACACCGGAAAAATTCACAAAATCGAGGAAGTTAGAGGCGGCGGTAGCGGCGCGACGATGGACTATACGGACTTGGAGAAACAGCATGGAATTACGATTAATTCTGCGGCAACAACTTGTTTTTGGAACGGTCATGAAATTAATTTGATCGATACCCCAGGTCACGTTGATTTTACTATCGAAGTCGAACGTGCTTTGCGAGTATTGGACGGGGCAATTATGGTACTTTGTGCCGTTTCCGGCGTGCAATCTCAATCCATTACTGTCGATCGCCAAATGAAGCGCTATCGCGTTCCCCGCTTGGCATTTATCAATAAGATGGATCGGGCGGGTGCGAATCCTTTTAAGGTGGTTGAAGCCTTACGAAATAAACTCAATTTGAATCCCGTTCTCTTGCAGTATCCAATGGGTATAGAGGATAACTTTGAGGGTGTTATTGACTTGATTGCCATGCAGGCCTGTTATTTCTTAGGAGAGAAAGGACAAGAATGGGTTAGAAAAGATATTCCCGATCGCTTTCGCGAAGATGCCCGACAAGCGCGGGATAAACTTCTGGATATACTTTCCTTTTATTCAGAGGAAATGACAGAACGTTTATTGATGGATGAAGAGGTTTCCCGCGAATTAATTTGGGATGTTATTCGTCAGGCTACTTTGCATTTGGATATCGTTCCCGTTTTGATGGGTTCTGCCTATAAAAATAAAGGCGTTCAGAATTTATTAGATGCGGTGACTTTATATCTGCCTTCTCCGAGCGATCGCGAAGTCGTGACGGCGTTTGATGTGGCGAATCAACAAGAAACTCACGTCTCTGCCGATCCCGATGCGCCTTTAGTCGCTCTGGCATTCAAGTTAACCGATGATGAATTCGGACAGCTAACTTACCTGCGAATTTATTCCGGCACTTTACGAAAAGGAGATAAACTCCTGAACACTCGCGTGCAAAAAGCCGTGCGAGTGAGTCGTTTGGTACGGATGCACGCAGACGAGCGCCAAGAAATCGAGGAAGCGAGTGCGGGGGCGATCGTGGCGGCGATCGGGTTAGACTGTGCTTCTGGGGATACCTTGTGTTCTGAAGGTACGAATCTGTCCTTAGAAGGAATGTTCGTTCCCGATCCCGTCATTACCCTTGCCATTACTCCCAAAACCCAAGAAGATATTGCCAAGGTTGCGAAGGCATTGCATCGCTTCGTGCGAGAGGATCCTACCCTGCACGTCAGCACCGATCCCGAATCTGGAAAAACCCTCATTTCCGGGATGGGAGAACTGCATTTAGAGATTTACATCGAACGGATGCAGCAAGAATATAAGGCAGGGGTTGATGTGGGACAGCCTGCGGTGGCTTATCGAGAGACCATTACCCAAAAATCTCGCTTTGATTTCCGCTTGAAGAAACAATCCGGCGGCCCTGGTCAGTACGCCCATATTATCGGCTATTTAGAACCCTGGGTCGAAGAGTTTATTTTCTGCGATCGCGTAGTGGGAGGTGCGATTCCCAAACAATTCATTCCCGCTTGCGAGAAAGGGTTCAAAGATGCCGTGACGACGGGGTATTTGCAAGGATATCCCATTGTTGGGGTAAAAGTGGTTTTGGAAGGCGGATCGTTCCATGCGGTTGACTCTAACGAAACTGCCTTTCGATCGGCGGCAAAGTTGGGTTTTGAACGGGCATTTTCCGAAGCAAAACCGACCATGTTAGAACCGATTATGGCGGTAGAAGTGGAAACACCGGGGGAATTTACCGGACGCGTTCAAGGGAATTTACTCTCTCGTCGCGGGGTTTTAGTCGGGTCGGAAGTCATGCCGGATTATACCGTTTTGCGAGCAGAAGTTCCCTTAGCGGAAATGTTTGGTTATTCGACTCAGTTGCGATCTTTGTCCTCGGGAATGGCGACGTTTTCGATGGAATTATCGGGCTATAAACCCATGCCGGAAGGGGTAATGGTATAAACTGAAAGGGGGGCGATAATGCGCCCCTTTTTTAGGGTGCGATCGTTTGCTTATTCGATCGCAGTTGCAAGTGTTTTGATTGGCATAAATAATGTTAGAGGACGATCGTTCAGAGAAATAAAACCATATTGTACATAAAAATTTTTAGCAATTCGCATTGCAGGTAAAGAATAGCGAGGTAAACCTTGAAAAGTATTATCAAGAGGAAGAAAAAGTCAATCCATGATTTACCACTTTCCATATTTGTCTTGATGTTCTTGTATTGCTGCTTTTAAGGTTGCGTTAGCTGGAGGGGGATTATCTAAGGTAGCAGTAAGTCGATTAAAAGTTCCTGCGTAAGTTACACCATCGGGGGTGCGAATACGATAATCGTTTTGAAATCGAGGTGCAACTTCAATACATCGACGTTGCGGAGAGTATCCTGCGTCTTGAAAATTTTGTGACTTCCAGTGGATGACGCTGAATTGTTGTTGATTTTTCTCAGCGATTGTATAGTATTCTCGTCCTGATACTGTCATACCAAATCCGCACTGCTGAGGAGGTATTCCCAGCCCTTCCGTAGGGGCGTTGCATGCAACGCCCCTACAGGATTACAGGCGATTGCGTGAATACAGTCTGTAGTAACTGGATTTGGTATCAGATCTTCAAGGTATGCACATTTAAATGCTTCTTCGTAGTTTTCTCCATGAGTGCGATAAGTTTGACTGGTAAATTCTGGCAAATGGACTAAATAACAGCGATCTTCGTTACTCCACTGAATGACAATTGTATAGTGTAAATTCATTTTCATTTTACTCCAATTTGCGATCGCTCATTAACTGCCATTCTTCAAATTATCTAACGAACTGTTTTCTCTTTGAATGCTTTTGTTTTTGAAAAACAGGCTACAAGATCGCACATTCTTCCACTCTGTTATAATATCATTGTCAAGTCAAAAAAATCAAGTCTTTTTTCAACATTCATTCTCGATTTGCGATCGAATAGAACTATTTCAAAAAATGGGCGAGAATGCCGAGTATTTTGTTGAGATCGGTTTTGAGATAGTATTCATTGAGATCGATTTCCACAGTAGTTTCTTGCAAGCGCAAAAAACGCCAAATCGTACCAATGGTAACGACACCGCAAATTGAAGGAATGGAAGTCTCTTCTTGTCGATTGAAAATTTGGGCGGCGATCGCCGTCGCAACGCACTGAGCAAAACCGCTTTTGAGATTCTCATTTTTGGCTTCAACGGCAATAACAACGGGACTTTTGACAAATAATTGCTCTGGATTTTTACTCAGGAGAAAATCGCAAGTTCCATTGAGTCCTTGGGCTTCATCGACATTAAATTCTACCCCGGAAAAAAGACCGACGTTTCCTTGATTTTGGCGGCGAATTTCCCAAAAAACGGGAGCGATGAGCATTTCCGATCGCGCTTTTTCGGTATTAATCGCAACAGCAAGATTGATATTTTCTTGGAGTAGATCGGTGAGAGTTGCACTGGCTTTAACTGGAGCAGTTTCTGCAAAAATCTCCGAAGATTCCACGATCTCCAATTGAAAATCTTTAACCAGTTTTTCCAGTTTGAAACTACTGTAAGCCATAATTAATACACTCTTGCGCCTTGACAATCGTATTTTCAGAGAATTAGCGATCGCGATCGCCCCTTAAAACCCGAAAATCTTCCTCATCTAATTCGACTGGCGTACCACTCCGAATGAGTTCGACAAAATCTTCATTCGGCACCATAAAACAAAGGGCATACAGTCTTTCGGAACTGGTATTGCGGATTTCGTGAACTCCTGTCGGCGGGACGAGCAAACTATCGCCGGCTTGAATCGAAACGGTTTTGCCATCGCAAATTGCTTCCCCGTAACCTTTGAGAATAAAAAACATTTCTACGGCAATATTATGACGATTAGGGGGCGTTTTTCCCCCCGGATCGAAGATTTCTACGCAAAAGGTGAGGGAGGTGGCTGCGGTTTCGGGATCGAAGACGATCGCCAAACGATTGGTATCGCAAGGACTGATGCGATAGGCAGCATAATTTTGAGGAGATTTGAGGGTGGGAATCATGCAGCGGGTGGGGGAATCGCAACCCTCGGCAATACCATCGAGAGAAATGCTCATGGCTAATGGTAGAAGGGAAATGAAAAATTTTATATTTTTGCTTCTCAGTATAGATAATGCTTACGGGGTTGCCCAAAAATATCTTGCGCGAGGATGAAGGGAAAGCGATCGCGCAGTACAAAGCAAAATTAGCCCGAAATAGAACGCGATCGCACGCAATTTGAGCGTGCGAGCATCATTGCCATGTCCGAATATCTTGATAATCGGGACATCGATAATCAATAATGAAGAGTTGGTAATCGAGAAACGATAATAGAAGAATGATTCACGATATTTTCATGCCCGCCCTCAGTTCCACCATGACAGAAGGGAAAATCGTCTCTTGGGTGAAATCCCCAGGAGATAAAGTCGAGAAAGGGGAAACCGTCGTCGTGGTGGAATCAGATAAAGCAGATATGGACGTGGAATCGTTCTATACGGGCTATCTGGCTACTATTTTAGTGGAAGCCGGACAAGAAGCCCCCGTGGGCAGCGCGATCGCCCTCCTCGCCGAAACTGAAGCCGAAATCGAACAAGCCAAACAACAAGCCCCTGCTACTGCGAGTGCCACTCCTGCAACTCCCGCCCCCTCTGCCCCTGCTCCTTCTGCCTCTCCAAGCGCCCCGAAACCGCAAGTTAGCGAAACCCCCGTCGCCGCTCCAGTCCCCATCGCCACCAGTCGCAATGGTAGAATTGTTGCCTCTCCTCGCGCCCGTAAATTAGCCAAAACCCTTAAGGTTGATTTGGCAACCCTCCAAGGAAGCGGTCCCTACGGACGCATTACGGCTGAAGATGTAGAGGCAGCAACGGGTAAAACGCCTACCACGGCTTTAGTCACTACACCTGCCGTCACGAGTGTTGCCAAAGCTGCCCCCCCTGTCTCCCAACCCGTCCATGTTCCCAGTGGGGCAATCCCTGGGGAAACCCAGCCCATGAACACCCTGCAAAAAGCCGTGGTGCGGAATATGCTAACCAGTTTGGAGGTTCCCGATTTTCATGTGGGTTATACCATTACCACGGATGAGTTAGACAAACTCTACAAGAAAATCAAACCCAAGGGCGTAACCATGACAGCATTGCTGGCAAAAGCCGTCGCCATGGCATTGCAAAAACACCCTATTGTTAACGCCGCTTACGTGCGGGACGCCATCGCCCATCCCAATGGCATTAATATTTCTGTTGCGGTAGCCATGCCCGATGGCGGTTTGATTACTCCCGTTTTAAAAGATGCGGACAAACAAGATATTTATTCCCTCTCCCGCACTTGGAAAGGCTTAGTCGATCGCGCCCGGGCCAAACAATTACAACCGGATGAATACAATAGCGGCACCTTTACCCTGTCCAATTTGGGCATGTTTGGAGTCGATCGCTTCGATGCCATTCTTCCTCCCGGACAAGGTGCAATTTTAGCGATCGGTGCATCCCGTCCCCAAGTCGTGGCAACTCCAGAAGGCTTGTTAGGGGTTAAGCGTCAAATGCAAGTCAATTTAACCTGCGATCATCGCGTCATTTATGGTGCCGATGCGGCTGCTTTCTTACAAGATTTAGCAAAGTTAATTGAAAGCGACGTTCAATCTTTGACAATGTAGGTGAGAACAATCACTCGTTACTACCTCACCAGTTAGGGAAGAGGGGAGGAAATCACTCTTTTGTCCTCTCCTTAATATTCACCATCAACCCTAATGACCGATTCAGATCCAGTATGGTTAATTGGCGGAATTCTAATTTTGATTCTCTATCTCTGTTTGTCCGGACTAACGGAAATGGGAACAAAATGGCCTTGGCACAATAAGCAAAAATAATTGATAACTGATAACTGCAATGCCATCAGATTTACAAACACAACTCCAAGAAGAGCTCGCCGAGGTGGATTGGACTTCTCTCAAGCCTCATGCCAGTCGAGATGCTTTAATTATCGTCAATCCTCTATTGGATTTAGTGAAAGTAGGCGTGGCGATCGCAGAAGATGACAAACAATCCGTCGCCCATTGGATTAACGAACAATTGATTGTGAAACCCTCGGCAGAAGATTTAGGAAATTGGAACGGACAACCCGAAAAGATGTTTAAAACCTTAATCGTTCAGCCTTTCGTTTTGATCTGTGCGGTTTGATCGATACTCAGGACAATAACGATCTCGCGCTTTTATCGATAAGATTAATAAGTCGTTAGCGATCGCCAATTCCCAAATTTTGCCCATTTTTATGTTTTTGAGCGACGATCTCCTTCTAGACTATAAGCGCTGTCAGCGACGCACTTTTTTGAATGTTTGCGGCGATCGCGCCCAAAAAGAACCCGAGCGAGATTTTCTGCTCAAATTGCGGGACGAAAATCGACAGCAAATTCGGGAAATCTTGGCAGAGGAAGTCAAGTACGTCCAACCTCAATTTAAGAAGGGAGATTGGCAAGAAGGAGCCGAAAACACGCAAAGTTTGATGGCGGAGGGGGTAGACGTCATTTATCGCGGAGTCCTTTGCGGGTCGGGCGATCGCTGGCAAAATTCTCATCTCTTCGAGATGAGTCCAATCCCTTCCTTTACCTATTTAGCCAAGCCGACATTTTTAATCAAACAACCTGGGATGTCGGTGTGGGGAAATTGGTGTTACGTTCCGGTAAACGTGAAATTGGGTAAGAAACCCAAACCCGAATATAAAACGATTGCAGCCTTTCATGCCTATCTTCTCGCTCGAGTGCAAGGCACTTTATCACCCCATGCCGAATTAATTTTACGGGGCAAAAAGCAATATTTCGTCGATCTCGAGAGTTGGATTCCCCGCATGCTGGGAGTGCTCCAAACCTGCGAGCAAATGCTTGCCGATCGCGCCGAACCCGAGGTTTTTATTTCCCGTCAGCGTTGCAGTTTATGCCATTGGGCCGGTTATTGTCACGAGATCGCTCGCGCTCAAAATCATCTCTCTCTCGTCCCCGGAGTTACTCCCAACCGTTACGAAAGCCTGCAAACTTTAAATATTAATACCCTAGAAGCGCTTGCCGCTCTCGACCCCTTTGTCGATCCAGAGCTTCTCGATTCGGATACCGCCATTCAACTCCAACAGCAAGCGCGATCTCTCCTCGAAAATCGCCCTCTATTGCGTCCGCTTTCTCCCCATTTATCCCAACGCAATTTTCCTTCTGCCCCGATCGAATTATATTTTGACCTCGAAGCCGAACCCGATCGCAATGTTGATTATTTATTTGGCATCCTTTGCGTCAACCATCAAACCCAAACCGAGAAATTTTATGGGTTTCTCGCAGAACGACCGGAAGAAGAATCTCTCATTTGGCAGCAATTTCTCGCGCTTCTCGCTCGCTATCCCGGAGCGCCTATTTTTCATTTTTCAGAGTACGAAGTCGATACGGTCAAGCGTTTGACAAAATTATACAAAAATACCCCTTTTCCTCTAAAAACTGTGCTCTCGCGCTTTGTCGATCTGCATCATTGGGTGACAACAACGGCAACTTTACCTGTTGAAAGTTACTCTCTCAAATCTTTAGCCAATTGGTTGGGATTTACTTGGCGAGATAGCGATATTGCTGGCGATCGTGCGGTTTGCCTGTATGACAACTGGTTAAAGGGTGGCGATCGCTCTCTCTTGGAAACTATTCTTCGCTACAATGAGGACGACTGCCGCGCTACCTATCACCTCAAAACATGGTTCGAGCAATTTTGGACTTATCGCTCTTCATTGTAATAATCCGTTACTCAAAAATGAGGATTGACTTGCAAAAAATTTCCTTTTGCTAACGTTATTCAAAGAAATATCTCAATCTCGTTCATTTTAATTGATGTTTGGCCGCGAATGAGAACGGCAACGTTAGAGTATGAATGGACTTAGCCTAATTGGCGATCGCTAATGCAAATGTTCTCGAACTCGTCCTCCCATCATCAATGGAAGGTATAATGACGATGCAAGTCTTTCCCCTCCTCCTCTTAATTTTTGCCTTGGGCAACTTGTTTCTCTATCAGCGTCTCTCCCAAGATGTTTACCGCGTTCTTACAGCAGCGATCGCTGTAGTCTGTTTGATTTGGGGATTTGCGATCGCTCATTGGTCGATTCATTTATTGAGCTTGTTTTTCCTCTTGCGGTTTAAGGATATTATCATTGGGACTCACTCCACCCAATAAATTGTCTCGTTCTTCTCTAGGCAAATATTCCTCAAAATGGGGGATTTTAGTCGCGATCGCCTTGTTCGTGGGATTGCAAAAAATAAATTCTCTGAAATCATTGACAAACAAGACAAGATTTAGTTACACTAGTTATTGTCGCAAAAATTAAAAAATTGGGACTAAAAAATTGGGACTGTAGTTCAACTGGTTAGAGCACCGCCCTGTCACGGCGGAAGTTGCGGGTTCGAGCCCCGTCAGTCCCGTTATTTCAATGATTAATCATTAATGCCTTCTTGCTAAAACAAAGTACCTGTTTGAGTAAGCAATTTGCTATTTTGATAAAATCAACTTTTACGAGCAACTATGTCGTATCTCGCGCCCAATCGAAAATATTGGCGCGAGATAAGAATGAGAAGGTTAAATTCTCGAAGGCGATTGCGATCGGCGATTTCGAGACTTAGTAAATTTCTTCTTCTTGATGAGTTTTGATCGTGCAATCTGAAGTCGCCTTCGCTACGCAAGTTAAAACGAAACCGGCTGCAATTTGATCGTCATCTAAGAAAGATTGCTCGGATTGATCGACAGTTCCTGCCTCGATTTTACCCGCGCAAGTCGAACAGGCACCCGCCCGGCAAGAATAGGGAAGGTCATAACCTTGTTCTTCCGCTACATCAAGAATGATTTCATCTTCGGGAACGGTAATCGTGTGCTCGCCATCGGGGGTTATTAACTTAACTGTGTAGTCTGCCATGAGTCAAACTCCTCTTATAGTTGGATAGCAGCCTGTTGGCTTATGAATGTTTGGTTTCATTTTCGATCCTAAGGGAAAAGGTTCCTGCGTTTAGACTGCATTAGAAATGAAAGTGTGAATGAAATTTAACATAAAAAATACTTATGATAAATTATCAAGAGGATTTCCAAAAAATAGAGACCGATAAATTACGGTAAGCCAGAATACATAAGAGTTTGTCTGTCTTTGGACGGAGACTGACAGCCGATAATATCCCTTTGTTTTATAAATAAGGATTTCTTATTATTAAGAAGAGTTACAATAGACAAAGAAAAAGTTAACAAATTAAAAGTTAATTGGATAGATCGATAAAAGTCGGACTGGCAGGCACGGGTTATGCGGCTAAACAACGAGTTGAAGCCCTACAGCAGATGAGAGATCGCGCATCTGTCGTTGCTATTGCCGGACGCAATCGCGAAAGTCGGGATATTTTATGCGATCGCTGCGGTGCAAAAGGATTGGATTCTTGGCAAGAATTGCTGCAAATTCCCGAGATTGACTTGATTATTATTGCCACGATCAATTGCGACCATGGCACGATCGCTCTGGCTGCCCTCGAAGCGGACAAAAATGTTATTTGCGAATATCCTCTCTCCCTCGATCCCCGAGAAGCGCGAACGATCGTCGAACTAGCGCGATCGCGCCGTCAATTTCTCCATGTCGAACATATCGAGATATTGGGAGGATTGCATCAAACCATGCGGGAAGTTCTACCGCAAATTGGCGAGGTGAATTACGCTCGCTATATCACCATCAAACCCAAACATCCCACCCCCGTATCTTGGTCGTACCGAAGCGATCGCTTTGGTTTTCCTTTCAGTGCGGCGCTTTCCCGCATTCATCGGTTTACGGATCTTTTTGGATCGGTGCAATCTGTTAGCGGATACTCGCGCTTTTGGCAGGCAGAGGAGTCCAATCCTTATTACACCGCCTGTTTGTGTAAGGCACAGTTGTGTTTTGCAAATGGTTTAATTGCCGATTTGGTTTACGGCAAAGGCGATCGCTTTTGGCAATCAACTCGTACTTTTGAACTACATGGAAGTCAAGGAACCTTAATTTTTTCCCCCGAGGGAGGGGAACTAATCCGCGATCGAGAAACGACTGCCATTAAAATTGGCAGCCGCCGAGGATTATTCGCTCGAGATACAACATTAGCTCTAGATGGCTTGCTAACAGGCAAACCTCTCTACATTTCCCCTGAATCGAGTTATTATGCTCTCCTTGTTGCCGACACCATCCGACAATCTACAGAAAGCGGACAAACAATTGAAGTAAAAGGAATTTTGGAAGGATAAAGAAGGAAAATCTTCCGATGCTCCCCCTGCTCCCGACGCTTCCCCTGCTCCCGACCTTCAAGAAGCAATCGGCGTTAAGAGAGCGGCTTTGCGACTGTCAAACAACTTCGAGAGACTATCGGTAATAATTTCAACGACTGCCGGATCGCAATCTTGGAGAAATTCTTCTCCAGTAATTTCGTCTTTAAAAAATGCTTTCGAGTTGCCCAATAAATCGCGAATTTTATCGAAACCGATAATTTTCACGATTAACGTCGTCAAAGGAGAGTTTTTAATATCGTACGGAGAATCGCTAAAACGTCCTTTCGAGAGCAAATCGAAGACTTCTCTCTCCATATCTCCTTCAAGGGGATAGCGATTGGAAACATCCGGGAGGAAATCTTCTAATTTTTCAATAGACAATCCAAGGGGATTGAGTTCTCCCATAATGGTTGAAAGGGGAATATTGCGGCCGAAGCGTCGCGAAAGGGCTTCTAACAACGCCATGGTAAAGAGCTTGCATCCCAAATAAAGGCGAGCGATTTTGATATTGCGATCGGCGCGATCGAGCTTGTTGTGGAACTCGCGATCGTTGGGTTCGCCCTTGAACTGCTGAAAGACTAAATCGGGTTTGAGAAAATTCATAAAACCGTCCATCTTTTGCAAGGCGACCCGATATTCATTAACCGTATAAGAACTGGGATTTTTCAAATTGTGATTGGTTTCTGGGAGCAGACTCCAAGTATTGTCGAGAAAGCGAGCGGAACTGGGATTGGCAAAACTGCCTACATCTCGATTGGCCATTCTGACGGAACACTGTACCGCTTCGATTAACTTACTTTCGCTCAAACCGATACCGAGTTTGTCGTTGGTTTCTTGAATGCGATGGAAAAGGTGTTCTGCCGCGTGCAATCCTTCTTTTTCCGGACGAAAGGGAATGGTCGCTTCAATACAAGTTACGATTTGTAATAACAATCCATCATCCAATAGGGGACTTAACACTAAAGCACAGACTAAAGCACTCAAAAATTCATTTTGTCCCGCAAAGGGTGAAAGTTGCTGTCCGAGTTTGAACCCAAAAGTCCCCATGACCAAATCGAACATCCGGCTATCGGGCAGATCGGTTTCTTCGCGAATGTACAGATGTTCTTTAATTTCTTGAATAAACGGTGAAATGTAGAAGGTTAGATTGAAATTAACACTTTGATCGACTTGGACGTAAACCAAATCGTGAAATAAGGCGGCAAGGACTTCAATGGCATTGGCAGAACCCCCGACCTCAAAAATGTGGTCTGGTGTATGGAAGTAGCGCCACGGTCCAGTCATCGTTTGGACGATTAACGCAGTAATCCGCTCGAGCTCTTTGTTGTCAACGTTAACTTTTAGCTGACTCATCGCCCACTCGAGCTTCTCGAGGCATTGTTGTTTATCCTGTTCGAAGTTCATCCAGACTTGTTGCACCTTTCGCTTAACTTAACTGCTATTTTAGCTAGGTCTGTGGAAAGACGATCGATCTTTCTCGGGGGAAATTGCGAATTTTTTACAGAAGAGTTTTCCCCATTGAGGGAAATTTGCACCATTTTCTCTGGCGATCGCCCATTTCGAGATCCTTTTTCCCAAAAAAATGAGGAAAAACATTACAAAATGTTAAGAAGCGATACTCGAGACGATCGCAATGCCTCACAATAATTGCGGAAGGTTGCTGACTGGGGCGATGTCTCGATAGCATCAAAGTCCCTTCATTTTCGGATAGAAATGCGGCGAGCGATCGCGACTCAGTCAGATTTTTTTTGTTGGAGGAATCCATAGATGAGTATCGTCACGAAATCCATCGTGAATGCTGACGCTGAGGCGCGTTACCTCAGCCCCGGCGAACTGGATCGCATTAAAGCCTTTGTTACCAGTGGCGAAAGCCGCTTGCGGATCGCTCAAGTGCTCACCGAATCTCGCGAGCGCATCGTTAAAGAAGCCGGCGATCGCTTATTCCAAATGCGCCCCGATGTCGTTTCCCCCGGTGGAAATGCTTATGGCGATGAAATGACCGCGACCTGCTTGCGGGACATGGATTACTATTTGCGCCTGATCACCTATGGCGTAATTGCTGGCGATGTTACCCCCATCGAAGAAATCGGTTTGGTGGGCGTTGCTGAAATGTACAAGTCTTTAGGCACAGACATTGGTGCAGTTGCCAAGAGCGTCGGTTTAATGAAAGACGTTGCCGGTTCTTTGCTCTCTGGCGAAGATGCTGCTGAAGCCTCGACCTACTTCGATTACGTTGTTAGCGCCATGGGCTAAGGCGAGATGCCTCCCCGTTAATTAAGATTCCGCTTTTGCGGCTCGCAATCGATAAAGATTAGCTCAAATAAGGAAATCAAAAATGCAAGACGCAATTACTGCTGTTATTAATTCTGCCGACGTTCAAGGTAAATACCTTGATTCTTCCTCGATGGAAAAGCTCAAAGGCTATTTCCAAAGTGGAGCTTTGCGCGTTCGTGCCGCGAGTGCGATTAGTGCCAATGCTGCTGCAATCGTCAGAGATGCCGTTGCTAAAGCCTTGTTGTATTCCGATATCACCCGTCCCGGTGGCAATATGTACACCACGCGTCGTTATGCTGCTTGCATCCGCGACTTGGATTACTACTTGCGCTATGCAACCTACGCCATGTTAGCTGGCGATCCCTCCATCTTAGACGAGCGAGTTCTCAACGGTTTAAAAGAAACCTATAATTCTTTGGGCGTTCCCGTTGGTGCAACGGTTCAAGCCATCCAAGCCATGAAAGAAGTGACTGCTGGTTTGGTCGGTGTTGATGCCGGTAAAGAAATGGGCGTTTACTTCGACTACATCTGTTCTGGTTTAAGCTAAGTCACGAGAATCGACTCGAGAATTGAATCAACTGAGATTCTTAATGAATAAGTTCGGGCAGTCGGCGATCGAGTGTTAGTGGGTCAAAGGCTTACCTTACTGGCTCGAGGTAGGTTTTAGCTTTCTAATATTGGTACGTTGACTCCCGAGCTTTGTTGCGTAGATGAAGCTAGAAAAGTAGAATTACGGCAACATCAAAGCAAAAATATATAGCAAATCAATTTTTTTCGCTTTTTAAAAATGTAACGTTTTTGAGTTGCGTTTTTTGAGAGCATTCATCCTCAGTTCAGGAGCGATAATTTCATGAGACAGTTCAAAATTACGGCTTGCGTCCCTTCTCTGACGCGCACCCGCACTCAACGCGAACTTCAAAACACCTATTTCACCAAGCTCGTTCCTTTTGAGAATTGGTTTCGCGAACAACAACGGATTATGAAAATGGGCGGCAAAATTGTCAAGGTTGAGTTAGCTACGGGCAAGCAAGGTGTAAATACCGGATTACTCTAGAATTTTGGCGATTTTTGATAATACATTGAAAAAATACGCCGTCATGTTTGGGGGGAGGTTGCGATCGCGAACCTCTCTTTTAGTTTTTGTTGTTTATTGAGAGATCGGAGCGATTGCTGCGTCGATTCTCATCTCAAAAAATTCTAGATTTTTGATTGTACTGATATACTTGAACATCTAACCAGCGATGGTGCTGGAAAAATTTGTGATAGATGTTTGGGGAATATCGATGAATTTAGCAGAGATTCTTAGAGATTCAAATTATAAGCTGTCGCAGTTTCAGCCAGAAGAGATTGATTGGTTGGAAGCCTCGATTTTTCTGAAGAAGACGAAAAAGGGCGATACTCCCTATATTAAATGCTTGGTTCGCAATAAGGATATTCAATTAAAACCCGAGGAGGCGATCCGACAGCTTTATTTGAAAGTGTTGCGCGATCGCTATGGCTATTCGCGCGATCGCGCGATCGTAGAATATTCGGTGAAGTTCGGACGGGAAACCAAGAAGGCAGATATTGCCATTATGGACAAGGATCGCCCGACTGTTCCCTACATCATTATTGAACTGAAGAAACCGAAGGAAAAGGACGGCAAGGAGCAGCTTAAATCTTATTGTAATGCCACGGGCGCGCCTATAGCCGTGTGGACGAATGGCGATGCAATTTCTCGCTGGCATCGCAAGGATCCGAACTATTTTGAACTGATTACCAATATTCCTACGGCAACTCAAACCCTCGAAGATATTCTGCAAATTAAGTTTACGCTAGAGGATTTGATTGCGAACGATCGCCTAGTCGAAGAGCGAAAATCCCTCCGTTCTCTGATTGAGGATATGGAAGATGAAGTACTGGCCAATGCGGGGGTTGATGTGTTTGAGGAGGTGTTTAAATTGATTTTCACGAAACTCTATGATGAGTGGGTTTCGGGACAAGGAAACAATCGCAGCAAGCGCATCCTTGAATTTCGCAATACCGGTCAAACAGAGGCAGAACTGAAAGACAAGATTCAAGATTTATTCGATCGCTCAAAGGAGAAATGGGGCGGCGTATTTGGTGAAGATTCTAAAATTACTCTCACGCCTTCTCATTTGGCGATCTGCGTGCGATCGCTGGAAAATGTTAAGTTATTTAATTCTAATTTGGATGTGATTGATGAGGCTTTTGAGTATCTTGTCAATCAAAGTAGCAAGGAAAAGAAAGGACAATATTTTACGCCGCGTTATGTTATCGATCTATGCGTTAAAATGCTCAATCCAAAAGAGAATGAATTTACGATCGATACGGCGGCAGGATCTTCGGGGTTTCCAGTCCATACGATCTTTTACGTTTGGCAACAAATCCTAGAAGATGAAGGCATGAACGCCAGTCATTTATTCACTGTTGAAAATAAGCCTTATCGTTGTACGGAATATGTAGAAAAACGAGTTTTTGCGATTGATTTTGATGAAAAGTCGGTACGAGTGGCGCGAACTTTGAATCTTATTGCGGGAGACGGACAGACTAATGTGCTGCATTTGAATACGTTAGATTTCGATCTTTGGGATGAAATTACTGAAGATAAAGATTGGATCGATACTTATCATGAAGGTTTTAAAAAGTTGAAGAAGTTGCGAACAAATAAACGCAGTTATAAAGAGTTTCAGTTCGATATTTTAATGGCTAATCCGCCTTTTGCAGGAGATATTAAGGAAAGTCGAATTATTCATCGTTACGATCTGGGTAAAAAGTCGAATGGGAAGTGGCAAAATAAGATCGGGCGAGATATTTTGTTTATCGAACGGAATCTAGATTTTTTGAAACCGGGGGGAAGAATGGCGATCGTTTTGCCGCAAGGACGGTTTAATAATTCTTCGGATAAATACATTCGCGATTATATTGCAAAACGCTGTCGTATTTTGGCGGTGGTGGGGTTGCACGGGAATACCTTTAAGCCTCATACGGGAACAAAAACATCGGTTTTATTCGTGCAAAAATGGAATGATGACCCGAAATTAGGGGATCTTTGTCCGCGTCAAGATGATTACAATATCTTTTTTGCAACGATGCAAAAGTCGGGGAAAGATAACTCGGGAGAAAAGATTTATCGCCGCATTATTCCCAAGGATGAGGAGGGTTTATCGGAACGAGAAAAAGAGCGAGAGCTATTACTAGATACTCGCGAATATTGGGTAGTCGATCACGATTTGTTCAACCATGAAGGACAGACGGAGGACGGGATAGCGGAGGCATTTATCGAGTTTGCAAAGAAGGAGAAGCTCAGTTTTTTTGAGTCTAGCCTATCTGTTATGCCGTTTGATGTTGAGAAATACGAACGGTTGATGGATAGGCTAGAAGCAGTGGAAATTCTCTTTAGAACAGCTTTAGAGAATAAAGATTTTAGAATTGATAGTGAATTTCATCGAAAACCACCGTTACAAAATCCGAATTATCATTATGTTAATATTTCAGATATTCTTACTTTTATTCAGTATGGAATATCAATAAATATGAATACAGAAGGTCAAGGTACAAGAATATATAGAATGAATGAGATTCACAATATGTTGTGTGATGTTGACGTGTCTAAGTTTGCAGATATTTCTTCTACAGATTTAAAAGTGTTTAAACTCCAAGATAGAGATATTCTATTTAATCGGACAAATTCTTTTGATTGGGTTGGAAGGACGGGGTTATTTAAGGAATTTACAACAGAAGATATGGTTTTTGCATCTTACTTAATTAGAATAAGAACTAACAGTTCGAAAATTCTACCCGAATATTTAGTTGCGTTTCTCAATTCTAGCTTGGGAATTTGGGATATCAAAAGAAGAGCAAGAATTTCAATTAATCAATCAAATGTTAATGCTCGAGAATTAGCATCAGTTAAAATTCCTCTATTGAGTTTAACGTTTCAAGCACAATTAAAAATATTATTTGAACGAGGTCATCAAGATAGATTAAAAGCGATTAAGATTCATCAACAAGCTGAAAGTTTACTTTTATCAGAACTGGGTTTAAAAGACTGGAAACCGATAGATAAAAATGTTGCAATTAATAGTTTTTCTGAGTCCTTTGGCAAAAGCGATCGTCTCGATGCCGAATATTATCAACCTAAATATAATGAATTAGAAGAAAAGATTAGAGTCAATGCTTCGTATTTGAAAACAATCAAAGAAATACAACAATATAATGCTAGAGGATTGCAACCCGAGTATGTTAAAGATGGGAATTTAGACATTATCAATAGTAGACATATTCTCGAACAACATTTAGATTATATAAACTTTGAAAAAACGCATCAAAACTATTGGATTTTACAAAAAAAAGCAAGAGTTTATGAAAATGATATCTTAATTTATACGACTGGTGCTAATATTGGAAGAGCTAACATTTATCTTAGTTTTAAAAAGGCTTTGGCCAGCAATCATGTTAATATTTTACGATTAAAAAATGAAAATCAAATATATGTTGGTTTTGTTATCAATTCGATTATTGGTCGATTGCAAACAGAAAAATTATGTGCTGGTAGCGCTCAATTAGAGCTATATCCAAAGGATATTGAAAAGTTTATCATTCCGTTTGTTCCTGTTTATTTACAGGAGGAAATTATTCAGAACTATAAAGATTCATTGAGAGTCAAACAACAATCCCAAAAACTCCTAGCAATTGCCAGAAAGGGAGTAGAACGAGCAATAGAAGAGAATGAAGAAAATGCGATCGCTTGGATCGATCGCCAGCTAAACACCTTGGACATCGAAGAATCATAAAGTCGATATTCTTTCGCATACCGAGGAGTCTCGTAAAGTTTTTAAAAACCTTGCGATCGCTCTCGCACCCATTCCCGAAAAGAGCGAATTAAACGATTTTCTCCCATTGTTCCGCTTCGATTTAAAAATTGGAGAATATCCTCCGATCGCACGAAAGGAAAAATTACAGAAGTCTCGCAAGTTTGATATTGTCCGTTTTGCAAACGATAAAATGCGATCGCATTGCCATCATAGCGCCAAACTTCCGGAATTCCCAAGGTGATATATAAAGCCATGCGATCGATGGAACTGGAAGTAATATCAATTTCGATAACTAAATCGGGAGGAGGATAGCGATCTAAATCGATTTGGCGCACTCCTCGAACAACAGATTCGTTAGTAATATAATAGCATTGGTCTGGTTCTAAACCTCTCAATAAATCCCGACGGCGACAGGTTCTCGATCCTAAACTCCGAATTTCAATTTCTAACTCTTCTGTTAGCGTTTCTACAAAGCGACCGATAATTTTTTTGTTACCTTCATGGGGATCTAGAGGAGTCATAATTTCCAGTAAGCCGCGATCGTAAGTTAAACGCACTGTCGGTTGTTCTTCAAAGTCTTTTAATAAGGCTTCGTAAGTTTCCCAACGTATATTTTGCAACAATACTCGGTGTTGAGTTTCTGGAGCAGAAGTGACAATCATGACGACTCTAAGTAAATTAGCGATCGCTTTCTTTTTCAAGATACCAAAATTTGCTTTTAAATCGAGTTTTGCAAACGATAAAACGCGATCGTATTGCCATCATAGCGCCAAACTTCAGTTTCAGCGATCGCCCCAGTCCAACAAACCCCTCAGAGCAAATCCCATAATTGCACTCGAACAAATCCAAGCGATCCCCAACCCGATCGCTTCTCCGAGGTAAAGATGGGTCAGCGATCGCACAATTCCCCCGATCGTCCATCCCAAAGACAAGCTAAAGCCCCAAGACAAAGCATTGAGAATGACCCATAAATAAGCAAAAGGGATGACATTTCGCAAGACAAACCCCTGCATCATTCCCGAAATTCCTCCCGCGATCGCCCCCCAAACCAAGCCATAAGTCAAGCGGACGACAAAAAAATCCGTCCTCGGGGCAACCCATCCCATTGCTCCCAATCCCACTTGAGCCATTATCCCCCAAGCGATCGCATTGACTAAAATCCATTCTCGCAGGCGATCGGCACGACCCAACAACACCAATCCTTGCATCAATCCGATAATTCCTCCCCCGATCGCCCCGCTAACTGCGGTAACGTCGGGAATTTCCCCCACTTCCACAAAAAATAAACTCAGGAGAAATCCTAAGAATGTGGCAATAATCCACTCAATCCAGAAACTCATTCCCAATTTTTGGCGATCGCGTTTATCCTCGATAACAAACCCTATCTTAATTCGTGCTATCGGCCAAACCTGATGAAAATCGAGCGAATTTGTTTCTATGTCGAAGATGCAAAACAATGGCGAGACTGGTTTATCGAGGTAATGGGGTTTACCGCGATCGCGACTTCTAGGAACTTTAGTACTTACACTGAAGTCATTGGCAGTGGTGCGATTGTTTTTTCTTTTTCTTCTCCCCTTAGCGAGGCTAGTCCTGTTGCCGTTTATTTGCAAAAGCATCCCCCCGGTGTTGTTGATATTGAGTTTGTCGTTCCCAATTTAGAGGCAATATTAACTCGGATTCAAGACTATGGCGGTGCGATTTTAACACCCGTGCAAATTCGGGGCGATCGCCATTACTGTCAAATTCAAAGCCCTGCGGGAATTGCTCATACTCTCTGGAAAACAACAGATAAGAAAAGTTTGCCAAGGGACAGTCATTTATTTCATGAGATCGATCATATCGTCTTAAATGTCGAAGCAGGTCAATTAAAGCCAACCGTTGATTGGTATCGATCTATATTTGGGTTTGAATGTCAACAAACATTTAACATTCAAACAATGCGATCGGGTTTGCATTCTCAAGTCATGGTACATCCAAAAAGCGGCATTAAAATCCCAGTCAATGAGCCAACTTCACCCAATTCACAAATCCAAGAATTTGTCAATCAAAATTGCGGATCTGGCGTACAGCATATTGCCCTACAAACAAAACAGATTGTCGCAACAACGGCAAAATTAAGAGAGGCTGGCGTACATTTTTTAGATGTGCCTGCAACCTATTATCGTCAACTTCGTTCTCAATTGCACAATTTATTCTCATCAGAACGAGAATGGGTTCTTATCGAACGAGAAAAAATTCTAGTTGATTGTCAATTTCCTTTAGAAAACGATCCGCCAATTTTACTACAAATCTTCACAAAACCCATTTTTTCTACTCCTACCTTCTTTTTTGAAATTATCGAACGTCGCCAACAAGCTGAAGGATTTGGAGAAGGAAATTTTCGTGCTTTATTTGAAGCGATCGAACGAGAACAAATGAAACAAGAGTAGAGACAAGGTATGCCTTGTCTCTACATTTTTTATGTGCTATTTCTATTAATCTCTACAAATTGAATGACTCCTCGCGATCCATCAATTTTCCATTGTGGATTTTGGCGATCTAAGCGATCGATTTTAGCGGATTGAAGTCCGACAACAATCTCTGATTTGAGAGTCCGCAAGGCAACAAAAGAAGCCGGGAAATAATGAGTGATTTGAGAAAATGAGTCAGTACAATCCCAATGTCGATCGCCCAATAAGCGCCGATAGTTTGCATCTCCTTTAATGAAAACCAAACTCGCTTTTTCCAGTTCTTTAGTTAAGCGATCGCTCATTTCCCAAAAAGCTAAGGGGGAATTCCAAAACCGATCCGATTGTAAAACTAAAGCACCAGAAGCGAGATAATTTTGCAAGCGAGCGGAAAGCGATCTCATTTCCTCAAACTCATCTTCAGCAAAGATGTGTATGGTATAATTAACATCGGCAATCGTTGCATCGGAAACGAAGATTGGATCGGCTTTTAAATGCAGTACAATCGTCTCGGCAATTTCTTCTTGTAATAAGCGATCGCAGAGCAATAAGTCGCAAGTTAATTCAAATCCGGCATTATCAATAATAAAATCAATTCTCTCCCTTTGCATCTTCGCCAATCGCTCTAAAATTTTGGTTGTATCGTCAACTAAAATATTATCTTGTTGCGGATCGAAATCGAAAGAATCGCGATCGCTTCCTCCTACTTTCCACAAACTCAAATCCGCACGATTTCCCCATAATACCCCATGGAATAAACCCGTGAGCTTTTGGGAAGATTGCAGAATATTGCGGATCGAATCTAGATGCGATCGCAATCCTTCTTGTTTCGAGATTGTAAAGGGATCGATCGCTTCTCCATTCTGAAAATATTCGGTTGCTTCCAAGATGCGACGATAAAAATATGCTTCGATAAAATAAAATGGCACGTCAAACCAACTTTTATTTTTAAACGGTTGAATATAATTTTCCCAATCTTCTAAATCTGCTCCGCCATCTGACGCAATCCCTCGTATTTTACCCGTGAAAATTTCTCCTTGCAATCGTTCTAAATTCTCGTTAATTCGAGGAGAGAAATGGTTATTTTTAATAATTTTTTTGAGAATGGCAGGCAATCGATTTGCGATCGTATAGCGAGCGAAAGAATTCTCTTCAGAGCATAAAATTGGCGGAGGTAAAGGCAATGGAGACTGTTTCATGAGCTGAATTTTTTAGAGCGATCGCTCCTATTCTAATAACTCCATAATATAGCAAGTCTATTTGATTTTCAAATAAGCGATCTCGCAAGAGCACGAGTTTTAGCCTACACTCCTTTCACATCTCAATTGGGATTGCTATAACTCTACCAAACACTTATTAAGCTGTTGTTTAATTAAAGACTCATTCAAATTACGCCCGATGAATACCAGTTCGTTTTTGGGCTGACTCGTCCAATCATCTGCTTGTAGATCGTAACGAGGTCCGCTCAGTTGAAAAATATGCCGATCTGAACTTTCTTCAAACCATAATATTCCCTTGGCACGAAATATATTATTTGATAATTGTTGAGTTAAAAAATGCTCGAATTCCTCAACCTTAAACGGGCGATCGCTTTGAAAAGATACAAAATTAAATTTATCATTGGCTAAATGATTATTAAAAGCAGATTTATCCCGTCGAAAGTCAGAAATTTTATCTTGATAATTATTGACTTGAGTTAAACCAATATCCAAAATGAGTGGTAAAGGGACTTGACCATATTCGCTGCGTAAAATTCTAAATCCCGGTTTAATATCTTCAATCAATTCCTTTAACTCACTCATTTTGTCTTCAGTTGCCAAATCCACTTTATTTAAAATAACCACATCACCGTATCTAATTTGGCTTAAAGCAGCTTCACTATCAAAATGATTCGCATCAAAACTGGCTGCATCCACAACCGTAATAACTGCATCAAGACGCGTTAAAAATTTTAATTCTGGGCTGAGAAAAGTCAGAATAATCGGTAACGGTTCGGCTAATCCCGTCGTTTCAATGATTAAGTAATCGACTTTTTCTTCTCGTTCTAAAACTCGATAAACAGCATCAATTAAACTATCATTGATGGTACAGCAGATACACCCATTATCGAGTTCTATCATATCCGATTCCACTGAGATCAGGAGCTGTTCGTCAATATTAATATCACCAAATTCATTAACCAATACCGCTATTTTCAGTGTATCTTTATTCTGTAAAATTTGATTGAGTAAGGTCGTTTTGCCACTCCCTAAGAACCCCGTAATGATCGTGACGGGTATCCCAATTTTAGGTAAAGATGGCAGGGCATCGGATAGGGTGAAGTTTAGACGAGTCATAGCGATCGCATACAAAGCAGGGTTTAATTGACCTGCGAAACTTGTTCGGTCTGGCGATTGAGTAGTTGATTTAAATAGTCGGGCAAATGGGAATATTGATGGGGTTCGTGCAAGTCTTGGCGATCGGTATAAAACTCGCAGTTTGGTAAAACTTTTCCCGTGTTGCCGTCGACAAAAACATTCCAATATTTACCAATCAAACCGATAATACTAATGTTAATCATCCACTCATTATTCTTAAAACAGGTTGTACCGACAACCTCAAACAAGTGACGATGTTCTGGAAATACGTCCAGATCGGACAAGAGATAATCGAGGGCGGTTTGTTGTATAGTTGTCAATTCTAACATACAGGCGCGAGCTTCCAATATTGACATCATACTATGAGAGCGATCGCAGATCTTGTAGGGTGCGTTCCCTACTTCAACTCCTACTATCCTACCGATAAATTTTGGGAACGCACCATTCTTATCAATTCTTGAAGCAAGCGATCGCAGTAGGGTTCGATTTGGTGGATAAACTTCAAACTCTGCTCAATGTTTGTAGTACCGATCGCTAGGGCAGATATAGCAACACAGCATAAATCTTATTGTTCAACAAACACAATCGTTATCACAGCAAGAAAGGTCATCTAAAAATAAACCTTCTCGGCGATAAGTTTCCAAGGTTGTTGTATCGATTCCCAGACGTTGAGCGATCGCATTGACCACCACGGCAAATCGCTGTCGAAATTTGTAAATAAAGCAAAAAATTAGGTCTCCATGACGCACAGAAGGACCGACAACAAATAACCCCGGAGTTAGAGTAGATTCATCTTCTCGAGTTAGGGCTGCATGGCCATTTGACCAGTCAAATAGAGGCGCGATTTGTTGTAAACTGCTATTAAACCCCGTACAGAGAATTGGCGGTGTAGAACTCAACCACTGTTCGGATTCACTCTCCACCATATATCCTTTTGTGACGGCTTTGACAGCTTTAACCTGCCGTTCTCCAATGAGTTCGACCCGACCGATACCATAAGCCATTTTTAAACGTTTTAGACTATAAGGAGATAGAGAAACACTCGGATCCGAGTCTGAGTTTAACCAACTACTCTGGCGATCGATTAACTTGACTTTTTTCCCCAATGCTGCCAAATTTGACGCTGCATCTACACCGCTTTCATAACCTCCAATAACTACAAATTCGTTCCCCTCAAGTTCTGTCCAAGAACGGATTTGGGAATTATGAATGCACAATTGGGCCCCCGGAAAAGGATTAAGATTGGGATATTGAAACTCTCCGGCTGCCCAAATTACAAACTGCGATCTCAGCGAAGCTGAGGCACTGCGCGATCGCAACTCATCTTGAGACGTTTCCAAAACAAAGCCTTGGCCTTGAGGTAAAGCGGTAATACTTTTTACATTGGTCTCGGTTTTTATAGGGAGTTGAAAATACTCCGCTACAGTCTCCAAATAGAGGGCATATTCTTGTCCCGAAAGATGCTCCTTTCTGAAACTGAGGGCCGGAGAAGTATTTAAAACGATCGCGTTGAGATCCAGCAATCCAAAACCATGACTGGGAAACGACGGCGTAATGAATCGCATTTCGACCGGCCAGCGGCGAAAAGAAGCCCCGATTTGATGTCGTTCTAAAATAATAAAGTTTTCAATTCCTAAATCTTTTAAGACTACGCCACAGCCAATTCCAGCAGCTCCAGCCCCGACAATAACAATTTCAACGCGATCGCTTGTCTTCTTCATTAATAGACAATCTTAAATTGATATTTTAACAGATCGAAGTAACATAATTGAAACTCCTGCTACCCTACGAAAGGTGATTCTGGGATTCCCTCGCGATCGTTAATCGATGTTAGTCTTCAAATCAAATTCTGCGATCGATTTACGCTATTATGATAATCGTTATCATTATCATAACTCCGCAATGGTCAGTCAGTTAACCCAGTCTCCCCTACAAATTGCCAATCCAGAACAATTAGAACGCATTCGTCACACTTGCGCCCATGTTATGGCAATGGCAGTACAAATCTTGTTTCCCGAGACAAAAGTTACGATTGGACCGACTACAGATGCGGGCTTTTATTACGACTTCGATCGCCCCCAACCCTTTACACCAGAAGATTTGAAAAAAATTACCAAGCAAATGCGCTTAGTGATTAAAGCGAATTTGCCGATTATTCGGGAAGAGATAACCAGAGAAGAAATTAAAACGGAAATCGAACAGTTAGGCGAACCCTATAAACTAGAAATCTTGGATAGCATTCCCGAAGGAGAAACCATTACTCGTTACTATATTGGCAGTCCAGACGGCGGGAGATTGCCTGATGTCGGAGAAAAACTCAGAGCAGCTTTACCCGAACCGTCCTTAATTAAACCCATTAAAATTCCTCCGACCGTATCTTGGTGGGATCTCTGTGCGGGACCTCATATTAACTATACCGGAGAGATTAACCCCAAGGCTTTCGCCCTAGAAAGTGTAGCGGGGGCATACTGGCGAGGAGATGAAACCAAGGCTCAACTACAGCGCATCTATGGAACTGCTTGGGAAACTCCAGAACAATTAGAGGCGTATTTAAAGCAAAAAGAAGAAGCCAAACGCCGAGATCATCGCAAACTTGGGAAAGAGTTAAAACTGTTTAGCATTCAAGAAGATGCAGGGGGGGGGTTAGTATTTTGGCATCCTCGCGGTGCAAAGATGCGCTATGTCATTGAAGATTATTGGCGCAAGACTCATTTAGATTCAGGTTACGAACTCCTCTACACGCCCCACATCGCTAACTTAGACTTGTGGAAAACATCGGGTCATTTTGACTTCTATCGGGAGAATATGTTCGACTCGATGGATATTGAGAAACAGGCTTATCAAATCAAGCCGATGAACTGTCCTTTTCACGTTTTAACCTATAAAAATGAACTCCATTCCTATCGGGAATTACCGTTGCGTTGGGCAGAATTAGGGACGGTATATCGCTATGAACGTTCTGGGGCACTACATGGTTTAATGCGGGTACGGGGTTTTACACAAGATGATGCTCATGTTTTCTGTTTACCCACCCAAATTGCACAAGAAATTCTCGGCGTACTCAATTTAACGGAAAAGATTCTTTCGGATTTTGGTTTTAAGGATTATGAGGTCAATCTTTCCACTCGCCCGGATAAGTCTGTCGGGACGGATGAAGGTTGGGAATTGGCGACTAATGCTTTAGTCGAAGCATTAAATACAAAGGGTTGGGATTACTTGGAAGATAAGGGAGGCGGTGCGTTCTACGGTCCTAAAATCGATATCAAAATTAAAGATGCGATCGGGCGGACTTGGCAATGTTCTACGATTCAAGTTGATTTTAACTTACCCGAACGCTTTGACATGAAATATGTAGCCGCCGATGGTTCTCATCAACGTCCGATTATGATTCATCGGGCAATTTTTGGGTCTTTAGAGCGTTTTTACGGAATTTTAATCGAAAACTATGCAGGGGACTTTCCTTTATGGCTGGCTCCGATACAGGTTCGCCTGCTCCCCGTGGGCGAGGAACAAAGGGCGTATGGGAATGCGGTGCTAGAGATGCTCAAACAGGCTGGTTATCGGGCAGAAATAGACTGCACGGGGGAACGTTTGGGCAAACAAATCCGGAATGCCGAATTAGAAAAAATTCCCGTCGTCGCGATCGTTGGCAAGCGAGAAGTCGAAACCCAGACTTTGAGTATTCGGACTCGCCAACAAGGAGATATTGGCACGATGAATATAATTGATTTGAAAGAAAGTTTAGAAGAAGTTCTAACGAATAAAACTAACATTTAGATTCGAGATTGAAAAATGAACAAAAATGAATTTTTGCACCCTTTAAAAGTTGCCGTGCTGACGGTTTCTGATACGCGGACTGAAGCTGATGATAAATCGGGCAAAATATTGGTGGATAACTTAACCACAGCAGGACATTTTTTAGCAGAAAAAACTATTGTTCCCGACAACATTTACCAAATTCGCGCTGTAATATCGAAATGGGTTGCGGAGCCATCTGTCCAAGTCATCTTAACTACTGGTGGTACGGGAGTTACGGGAAGAGATGGTACGCCAGAAGCAATTAAACCATTATTAGATAAAGAAATTGCAGGTTTTGGCGAAATATTTCGGATGATTTCTTATCAAGAGATTAAAACTTCTACCATTCAGTCTCGGACTCTGGCAGGGGTAGCGAATGCTACTTATATTTTTTGTCTGCCAGGTTCTAGCGGTGCTTGTCAAACAGGATGGAGTATTATTAAAGACCAACTCGATTCTCGCCATCGTCCTTGTAATTTGGCTCAGTTGATTCCGAGATTGAACGAGACTTAGAGATGATATAGCAAGGAGATGCAAAAAAGCGATCGCCCTATTTCTAGTAAAAGCGATCGCTTTTCTTTTTGTTAAGATTTATTGATTTTACTTGCTAATTTTCCAAAGGAGGGGCAATTAGAGCCGGAGTCGCGAGGGGCAAAAAGTGGGAACTGGTTTGGGGGGTAACTTCTCGAGCAATGATGGGAAACGCTTGACGAGAAGCGATCGCAACCCCTACAGTTTTCGAGTCGTAAGTATCCGTCACCCATTTGGGATAAATTCCGATAGCGATCACGGGAATAACCAAACAAGCAGCGATGAAAACTTCCCGGGGTTTAGCATCGGTTTCAAAGGGATTAAAGGATAAAGATTCTTTATTTTTCCCGTAGAATACTTCTCGCAATCCAGAGAGCAGATAAATCGGCGTGACAATCAATCCTACTGCGGCGAGAAATACCGTGACGACTTTAAAAGATGTGCCGTACATATCGCTGTTGGACAGTCCTAAAAATACCGTCAACTCGCTAACAAAACCGCTCATTCCCGGTAATGCCAAGGAAGCCATAGATCCCGCAACAAATAAGGCAAATGTTTTCGGCATTAGTTTGGCTAAACCGCTCATTTCATCCATCATCAAGGTATGAGTGCGATCGTAGACGACGCCAGCTAAGAAGAACAAAATTGCGGCAATTAAACCGTGGGAAAGCATTTGTAACATTGCCCCGCTCATTCCCAATTCCGTGAAGGAAGCAATCCCGATAAGAACGAATCCCATATGAGAAATTGAGGAGTAAGCCAAACGGCGTTTTAAATTAGTTTGTCCGAAAGCAGCAAACGCACCATAAACGATGTTAACAATTCCTAAAATGATGAGAATGGGGGCAAATTTGATATGAGCGAGAGGGAACATTTCTACATTGAAGCGGATTAAACCATAACCGCCCATTTTTAGTAAAACTCCTGCCAAAATCATCGAGACAGGTGCGGAAGCCTCTCCATGAGCATCGGGTAACCAAGTATGTAAGGGAAAGAGCGGGAGTTTGACGCCAAAGGCGATGAGAAAGCCGATATAAGCCAACATTTCTAAGGCGATAGGATACTGTTTTAAACCCAACTCCGCCATATCAAACGTGACATTACCGCCATAAAAGGCCATTGCTAAAGCAGCAACAAGAATAAATAAGGAAGCTAAGGCTGTATAAAGAATAAATTTAGTTGCTGCGTAAAGGCGCTTTTTACCGCCCCAAATAGAAATCAAGAGATAAACCGGAACTAATTCTAACTCCCAAACGAGGAAGAAAAGGAACAAATCCTTAGCTGCAAAAACGCCAATCTGAGCGCTATAAAGAACCAGCATCAGGAAGTAAAATAATCGGGGTTTCCGTTCTACACGCCACGATGCCAAAAGAGCAAGTGTACTGATAAAACAAGACAAAATAATAAGCGGCATGGATAATCCATCAACCCCTAACGACCAATTCACTCCAATTTGCGGTAACCAAACGATAGTTTCTGTCAGTTGATATCCCGTTTCGTTGGGATTGTAATTTTGCCAGAATCCCCACAGGGCAAGGGTTAAGGTCGCAAAACCAACGCCGAAGGAGTACCAGCGTAAGGTTTTGCCGTCTTTATCGGGAAGGATGGGAATTGCGAAGGATGCGACTAGGGGCAACAGGATGGTTGCTGTGAGCCACGGAAATTCAAGGTTTGACCAGTGCATTAGGAATAAATACTCATTGCTTTTGTTTGATTATATGAAGTTTTGCTAAGAGTTGCAAATATATCTAAAGGTAGGCGTTCTCTTCTCGAAGCTCCGATAGGACAAAACAGGAAAATCCCTTGTTTGACAGGGGATTAACGGATTTTTCGAAGAAATGGCGATTGCCAAAAAAAATATTTGCCAAAAACTTGACAAAAAAAATTAAATATGTATTAGTTAAAACGACACCACTCTCAAAACAAATCAACAAACGATCGCATTTGAGGAATGCACTATCGTAATTAGGGTAAGCGTTCGATCTGCGAGGGGTGTGGTAAGAAATTGTCCAATTGGGTCATAACTTTTTTAAATCAAGCGATCCCGCGATCGCCAACTATTTGAATTGACTGAATTGAGACAAAATCTTAAGAAAATGTTAAAAGAGTTACAATTAGAGTTATGTGGTGTTTGGAGGAAAATACCGTGTTCTTACGATTAGCACAGCAACACCGTCAATTCGTTCGCGATCTCGTCATGAATTTACAAGCACTGGCAACGGTGTTGGAAAATCGAGGCTATTTAGCATCCTGCTATACCTGTGGCGACGAGATGAATAGCGCTTCCTTTATGGTAAGTTTGGGCGAAAATCATCTCATTCGCTTTCTCGTGTCCGATTATGGGATTACGTGGACGGAAATGCGAGACGATCGCGAGTTGATGAAGTTGGAGGGGGCAGAAGCCATCAGCCAACTGCAAGAATTAGCCAATCTCGTTAAATATGATATTGCCTCCTCGGAAGCTCTTGTTGCCGAGAGATTGCAACAACCTCGCCCCGTGTCTTTGACGGGAACTTGAGAATGCGATCGCTCCGGGATCGGGGGGATTCCTTGAAATAAGGCAAAAAATCAAAAAACCTAAAGAAAATATTATGGATTCTTGAAAAAGGCGCGATCCCTGACAGGATAATAAAAGTTCAAATAGAGTCAGCTCAGATAAAGACTCTAATTTTTAAATGGGGTCGCATTCATAAAAGACCCTGAATATAAAAAAACGCGATTGTCTAAAAAGAGGCTGTTTTCTTGAGAAAACAGCCTCTTTTTGCAAAGAATTGATAGTTGAACGAAAACTACAAGTTCTGTTTTTCGCGTTTACGTTTCCGCAAAAATATAACGATAGAGTTCGCCGGGATCCGGTTCGGCACTGGACTCGGCAAATGTCACGGCATCCTCAATAACGCTTTGAATTTTCCGGTCGATTGCGTCTAATTCCTCTTGACTCAGTAAATTTTGTGCGACAACGTGACTGGCAAAGCGCTTGATGGGATCCCTCGCATTCCAAAATTCCTTTTCTTGTTGGCTGCGAAGTTCGTCGGGATCCGCGAGGGAGTGACCCCGGAAACGGTAGGTTAGGGCTTCAATTAACGTCGGTCCTTCGCCAGCACGGGCGCGAGCGATCGCTTCTTGCGCGACTTTTCGTACTGCTAAGATATCCATCCCGTCCACTTCAACCCCGTGCATGCCAAAAACGCTGGCTTTTTTGTAAATTTCCGGTTGGGAGGTGGCGCGATCGTGAGCCATGCCGATCGCCCATTTATTATTCTCGACGACGTACAGGATGGGCAATTTCCAGAGGGCAGACATATTCAAGCATTCAAAAAACTGCCCGTTATTGCTGGCACCATCCCCAAAAAAACAAGCAGTCACTTGATCTGCGCTTTCATCTCCGAGGGCTTCCCGACGATATTTGCTCTGAAATGCCGCCCCTGTTGCCACGGGAATACCTTCAGCCACAAAAGCATAGCCTCCCAACAAGCGATGGGGTTCGGAGAACATGTGCATCGATCCCCCTCGTCCCTTACTACAGCCCGTTTCTTTGCCGAACAATTCCGCCATCACCTCTCGGGCGGGTACTCCTGCACTGAGGGCGTGGACGTGATCTCGGTAGGTACTGGAAACGTAGTCTTCATCGGGGCGCATCGCTTTAATCACCCCTGTGGAAACTGCTTCTTGTCCGTTATAGAGATGGACAAACCCGAACATTTTGCCCCGATAGTACATTTCAGCGCATTTATCTTCAAATTGTCGCCCCAGCACCATATCTTCGTAGAGTATCGATGCCTCTTGTTCGGTGAGTTTCACATCAGAAGTATCGACTTTAGGGAGGGGACGTTCTGCAACTTCGCTCATAAAATTTTTAAGGGTGAGTGCTACTATATTTATCCTTCTCTGGCGGTAAGGCTAGAGCAGTTGGTCATTATACCATTGCAGGACGATCGCTTGACCGTGCGGGAGCGCGATCTCATTTCAATAGAGAAAATTCGGCTATTGAAAAGATTCCATCCCAGCCAATACCTTTGACAGAACAAATTAAGTTCATCGTATCTTTTTCCGATCTAAAAATTCATTAATTTCTGCGACCAACCACTCTTGTTCCTTCCCTGTCAGAAAAAAACCAAAAGATATGGTTTTCCTTGCAGTTTGTATTTGACATACCGAAAATAATCGTTTGAACTTAGGGAAAAAATTGTACGTTCGGGTGCGAGCGCGAGGTGCGATTTGACGCTGAATATTTTGATGGCGCATTCCCCAAAGGTATTTTTGCAAGCGGATCTCTTGCAAGCTAATTTCTAAATGAATGCGAGACAAATTGCTGTAAAGAAACTTTCGTAACATCCATAATGCTAAAACAACAAAAATACCGAAACTTAAATATTTTGTTGGGGTCAAAATCAGAGAAAGAAAAATCATCGCTAATACCAACAGTAATAAAATTCCATTCCAAATAAAAACAATTCTTCCGTAAAAAAGACCGCGATCGCTTCGAAAACCAACAGGAGGAATCTCAATTTTTAGGATTCCCTCACTATTTTGTAAGGCAATAGGACTGTTAAGCGGCTTTATCGGTCGGGGAGTCGTTCTGATTTTTTCTTCTCCCTTCAAAACTGCCAGTGCTTCTCGTGCCGATGCAAAACGATCTTCTATGGCAGGTTCGAGCATTTTTTCCAGCCAGTTTGCAAAAGGAAGATCGAGAGTAATAACGGAACGAAAATCAATTGTTAGATTGCGTCGGGGTAAATCGGAAGGGTTCTTTTGAGTCAAAATAAACAGCAATGTTGCGCCTAAACCATATAAATCCGTAGCGAGTACGGCTTGTCCGCGGAATTGTTCGGGGGCCATATATCCATAAGTTCCGACTACCGTACTGCCTCTGGTAATGGTATGACGATAGGTATCTTGCACGGCACCAAAATCCACAAGAAAAACTTGCCTTTTTGCTTGATTTTCTCCTTGAGTAGGAGCTTGAATAATAATATTTTGAGGCTTGATATCTCGATGAACGATCGGCGGTTGATAATCTTGTAAATAAATTAAAATTTCGAGAAGAATCCCTGCAAAATGCCAAATTTGTGCGGGATTTTTAAATCCACCTTTAGCGACAAAAGTTTCCAGAGAAACCCCATCAATCAACTGTTGCGCGATGTAAAAACGGCGATCGCTCGGGTCGTCTACCCAGAAAAAATCGAGATAGCGGGGGATGCCAGAATGATTCAATCTCGATAAAGTTTGTGCTTCTCGTTCAAAGAGTTCTAAAACTTTCCAATCGTTTATTTGTTTGAGGGAAAGAGTTTTTAAGGCAACAATTTCTTTGGTTTGTAAATGTCGTGCTTTATAAGTTATCCCCGTTCCTCCCCGTCCCAAAATATCGAGAATTTGGTATAGGTTATTAACGATCTCTCCGGTTTGGTGGTCCTGCATAATTCCCTCTTTAATCTTTTTTTAGATTTGGCTCTATTCTGCACCGTAGCTACGAAGTAAATTTTCTACTTTTTTGGCATCTACTTGCAGAGCATAGTCTAAAGGGGTCATATTCTTCAAATCGCGCGCATTGACATCCGCACCATTTTGCAAAAGTAAAGCGATCGTGTTTAACGAAGGTTCTCTGGGGATATTCTGCATTCCATAATAAAAAGAATTGCGAACGTCGGGTTTATAAATAGCAGAATGAAGAGGCGTTCGACCCAAATTATCTCGCGCATTAATATCTGCTCCTTGTTCTAATAATAATTGAGTCGTTTCTGGTATTTGGTGTTGTACGGCAATGTGTAAAACGCGATGGTCATCTCGAGAATAAGTATCTTCCAATTTTGCTCCGTATTGAATTAATAATCGCACGATATCTGGATGCTGATTGGTAACCGACCAATGCAGAGGACTGCTACTTAACATATCTCGAGTATTGACTCGAATTCCTCGCTCTAAATAGTATTGTACTTTTTCCGTATTGCCATCAAGAATAGCTTTATAAAATGGTTCTGGAGTAAATCCCAAACTGCTGAGGAGAGTATAACGAAATATATATCCACAAATCAAAATAGTTGTTATTCCGAGAACTAGGATCGCGCGATTTTTTCGACGCTTAAAAACAGACGATCGCGCGGTTTGAATTTTCGGATTTAATAATGCTTTTAGCGCTTGCCGAGGATGAGAAAAGCGATCGCCGAGATCGGGTTCGAGGAGTTTTTCCAACCAGATTCCAAATTCTGGGGCAACGGACAAGCGATCGCGAAAATTGAGTTTCAATCGCTCGGTAGGAAAGTCTGCCGGAGAACGATGGGTTAAAATAAACAATAAAGTTGCTCCCAAGCCATATAAATCTGTCGCGGGAACGGCTTGACCGATGAATTGTTCCGGTGCCATATAACCAAACGTTCCCACTACCGTACTGCTTCTTGCAAGGGTGCTTTGGTAGGTTTGCTGCACTGCACCAAAATCGACGAGAAATATTTTCCCGTCTTCCCGTCGGATGAGATTTTGCGGTTTGATATCCCGATGAATGACAGGAGGAGAAAGCTCGTGCAGGTAAACTAAAATTTCTAAGATCTGTTTGGCAATTTCTTTCACTTCTCTTTCGCTCGTTTGCCATCCTCCTGCAACCAAACTCTCTAACGATTGACCCGGTGCGAGTTCCTGGACGATATAGAAATGGCGATCGCCGGACCTATCGATTTGAAAATAATCTAAATAGCGAGGAATGGCGGGATGCTCGAGCTGCTCTAATATTTTGGCTTCTCTCTCAAAGCGATCGAGCGCTTTCCAATCTTGTAAATATTTTAAGGAAAGAGCTTTAAGCGCAACATTTTCTTTGTTTTTGATATCCTTCGCATGGTAAGTAATCCCGCTTCCTCCTTCCCCCAAAACTCCTAAAAGATAATAGCGTTTTTGAATCGTTTCGCCAATTTGGTGCATTGCTTTCCCGATGATGCTACTCTATACCGGCTCATTGTCCTTAATATTAGATAAGTTACTCGTTCCTGTCAATCCCCTCTTTAAAATGAAATCAAACAGAGCGAAAAAATAACATTTTGTGAGAGTAAAAAATTGTCACGATTTCTTAAATTATTGCGAATTGTAAAGGGTACGCCCCCTCGATTGTTGCAAACTGTAAATAAATCTTGTATAAAAGACTAAGTATAAATTCATAAAGTAAACAAATCAGTATCGATCGCAATATTTGTTTACCACCCCCAATTGAATAATAAGATATGAGAAATTGCAACATTTTGTTGGTTGAAGATAACCTCGCTCACGTTCGTCTGATAGAAGAGGCTTTCAAAGAAAGTGGAGGCCCTCATCAAATGACAAATGTGAGCGACGGAGTAGAGGCGATCGCTTATCTGCGTCAAGAACGCAATTATACAAGCGTACCTCGTCCGGATTTGATTCTCCTCGATTTAAATTTACCGAGAAAAAACGGCCATGAAGTCCTAGCAGAAATTAAAACCGATCCAGACCTCAAATGCATTCCCGTTCTCATCCTGACTACCTCTAAAGACACAAATGATATCCTGACCAGCTATACCCTTCATGCCAATTGTTACTTAAATAAATCGAGCAATCTCCAGCAGTTATTTGAAGTCGTCCGCAAAATCGAGGAGTTTTGGCTAATGGCTGCCATCTTACCTTCAACGTAAACCCAAAAAATCCCCTTTCCCGACTTTTCTAGGATCCCCCTCGATAATTATCCTAAAGCGAACGGTTTCCTTCTACTCTCAGCAAAGTTAAGATTTATGAATAAATATATACATATCCACCAAAAGTAAAGTAAATATTAAGCCATAATAAAAACACAACCATAAAAAAAATCATAGAATCATGCAGGAGAACTCAGTAAAAATACTCTTGGTTGAGGATAATCCTGCAGAGGCTAGACTGCTACAAGAATTATTACAGGGTGTAGGAGCGAATCAGTTTAGCTTTTGTTGTGCCAAGCGCTTGCAGGAAGCTCTCGCTTATCTAGAAAAAGAGAGATTCGATGTCATTTTTTTGGATTTGACCCTTCCAGACTCTCAAGGCTTGGAATCCCTTAACCCCTTACTCGATCGAGTCCCGCATTTACCCATTGTTGTTTTGAGCAATACTAACGATGACGAACTGGCAGTAGAAGCCGTCCGTCAAGGCGCTCAAGATTACTTAGTCAAGCGATTTATCAATTGCGAAGTGTTGAGACGCTCTTTGCGGTATGCCATCGAGCGCAAGCAAACCTCAGAAGCACTCAAACAAGCGAAGGCCGAATTGGAAATGCGAGTGCGCGATCGCACCGTCGAACTCGCCCTCGCCAATACTGCTCTCAAACAGGAGATTTGCGATCGCCAGCAGATCGAACAAGCACTCCTGCAAGAAAAAGAACTGGCTCAAATTACTTTGCACTCCATCGGCGATGCGGTGATTACCACTGATGCCAAAGGCAGAATTCAATCGTTAAACCCCGTTGCACAAACCTTAACGGGATGGAGTGAAGAAGAAGCTAAAGGCCGTCTCCTAGAGAAAGTATTATGGCTATTTGACACCTCTACGGGATCTCCTATCAACGATCCCATCGCTCGGGTGTTAAACCGGGGCAATACCCTCGAACCTTCCAATCATATGCTCTTGAGAGCGATCGACTCCCAAGAATTTATCATCGAATATTCGGCAGCCCCCATTCGTTTGGAAAGCGATCGCATTGTCGGAGCCGTGTTGGTTTGTCGGGATGTGACTTATTCTCACAATCTCGCCAGCCAGCTTTCTTGGCAAGCCAGTCACGATGCCTTAACCGGATTGGTCAACCGACGGGAATTCGAACGCAACTTGCAGCACATTCTCCTTGAAGCCAAATTAGGCAAACACGAACACGTCCTTTGCTATCTCGATTTAGATCGGTTCAAAATCATCAACGATACCCAAGGTCACGCAGCAGGAGACCAACTGTTGCGACAAATTGCCGAACTTTTGCAAAGTCAACTCCGTTCTACCGATATTCTTGCCCGTTTGGGGGGAGATGAGTTTGCCATTTTGCTACCCTATCGTCCTCTCGTGAAAGGCCAGCAAGTGGCAACGCGATTGATCGAGAGTATTAAGGCTTTTCGCTTCCATTGGCGGGAAAAAACCTTTAGCGTTGGGGCCAGTGTCGGTCTCGTGGCGATCGATCGCGAAGTCGAAAGCGGTGCAAAACTTCTCAGTTGGGCAGATGCCGCCATGTATGCCGCCAAAGATCGCGGCGGCAATCGCATTTATCTTTATCAAAATGGCGATCGCGATCTCGAACAGCGTCAAGGGGATATGCAATGGGTCTCGCGCATCATTAAAGCCTTGGAAGACGATCGCTTTTTTCTCTATTCCCAACCCATTGCTGATGCGAGTAATGCCAGTGCATTTCATTACGAACTCTTAATTCGCATGAAAGACGATCGCGGCAGATTAATCTCTCCGGGGGTGTTTATCGCCGCCGCAGAACGTTACAATCTCATGCCGGAAATCGATCGCTGGGTGGTGCGAACTTTATTTTCCACCCTATCTTCTTACTTTAGAGAAAACAATTTCGAACGCGACAATTCTCCGACTTGGTATGCCGTTAATTTATCTGCACTCAGTCTCAATGATGAGGGATTCCTCGACTTTTTACAACAACAATTTGCCAGTTATCAAATTCCTCCCGAAAGAATCTGTTTTGAAATTACCGAAACCGCCGCGATCGCCAATCTCAACAAGGCGGCTAAATTTATCCGCAAGTTGAAAAAATTGGGTTGTTCTTTCGCCCTAGACGATTTTGGGAGCGGGATGTCTTCGTTTAATTACTTGAAAAATTTACCCGTTGACTATCTCAAAATTGACGGTCAGTTTGTCAAAAATTTAACCAGCGATCCGGTCAATGCTGCCATGATCGAAGCCATTAATCGCATCGGTCATTTAATGGGCTTAAAAACCATTGCCGAATTTGTAGAAAATGATGCTATTTTAGACCAGATTACCGCGATTGGGGTGGATTACGTTCAAGGGTATCGCATCGCCAGACCCCATCCGTTTGAGTTGAGTTTGCCTTCTGCGGTTTCGCAATTGCATGTGGCGTAGTCAGTTGTTAGTTGCTTGTGCTGAGCTTTGTCGAAGTGTTAGTTATTAGACGTTCGGCGCGCGCTCAGTCGAGCTGTTGTTGGTTGTTTGGCATCCAATATAATAACTTATCATCCATAACTAAATCCATGAAAGCCAGTTATCATCTCAGTCAATCTCTCATTCCGAGCGATCGCCAAACCCTCTTAGATTGCGCGATCGATTTTCAAAGCAATGATTCCCGAGAAGGCAAATCCTCTCGCCGTCCACTCAATCTCAGTATTGTTCTGGATCGCTCGGGATCGATGGGGGGAACGTCTCTGAGAAATGCGATAAAAGCGGCTAACAATCTCTTGGATTATCTCACGGAGGAAGACTATCTTTCTGTGGTTATTTACGATGATAATATCAGTACAATTGTTGAGCATCAAAAAGTTCGAGATAAAGCCGAAATCCAACAAAGAATCAATCGCATTCGTGCGGGAGGATTGACCAATTTGAGCGGCGGTTGGTTGCAAGGGTGCGATTGGGTTAAATCGCAATTTTCGGCGGAATATTTGAATCGCGTTCTTTTACTCACAGACGGACAAGCGAATAAGGGAATTACACAACCCGATGTTTTAATGAATACCGCCCGAGAAAAAGCAGAAGAAGGCATTATTACAACAACTTTAGGGTTTGGTAATTATTTTAATGAAGATTTGCTGATCGGTATGGCTGATGCTGCTGGAGGGAATTATTATTATATTCAATCTCCCGAAGATGCAGAAGATGTATTTCGAATTGAAATTGAAAGTTTGGTTTCGGTTGCAGCCCAGAATTTAACCGTTACTCTCAATCCCAAAAACTCAGTCAAAATTACCGAAATTCTCAACAATTATGGCACTCAAACTCAGGGGAGTACCCTACAAGTCTTTTTAGGAGATATTTATGGATCTGAAAAGAAAACCCTTGCGATCGCTCTTGAAATTCCGCCACAAAGCGAACTCGGCGAACAAAATCTGTTCGCTGTTTCCTACGAATATCAGGCGATCGTTGATGAAAAAATAGAACGCATGACCCGAGAAATGACAGTAAAAGCCTCGGTTACCTCGGAAGAAGAAGCCAGCCAAGTGCACTTAAATACAGAACTTTTAGAACGGATCGGACAACTTCGCATCGCTAAAATCAAAGATGAAGCGGTTAACTTGGCAGATGGTGGTAAATACCATCGCGCTTCTCAGAAATTGCGAGAAACAATCGCCGATTTAAAACTCAAAACTTTACAGGAGTCTTTTGAAATTGCTGAGGAAATTTCTCAGTTAGAACATTACGCGCAAAATTTAGAGCAACAGCGCTTCGATCGCTCTCTACGTAAAGAAATGCGAGATCAATCCTATCAGGCGAGGACGCGCGATCGCACGGATTTAAAACTGCGAGGGGTTGCGGCGGGATCTGCGAACAGTTTGGAGGGGGTCTCCCAAGCAGATGGAGGTGTTTTAGTCAAGTGCGAAAAGATAAGCGGTAAGTTAAGAATTCGCGCTATTTCTGAAGGCTACAACGGCAATTTAAATGTGCAATTTCCCCGCAGCATTCGTCAGGATGGGGTGACTTATGTTGTGGAAGAATTACAACTGTCTGCAAATGGTTCGTTTTATCGCGCCTCGGGAACGATTAAAGAACTTGTTAAATCCGGGCAAGAACGGGCTGCGGGATCGGTGCGATCGGCTGCACCAACTAAAGCGAGAAACTTGAAATCTGTAAAATCAACGATAACGTTAGAAGATTTAGAAACAACGGATACGGTGGGAGATGGCGTATTAGTACAATGCGTTAAAGATGGGAAAAAATTGCGCGCTCGCGTCGTTTCCGACGGCTACAATCCCGATTATAATATTCGCTTTCCTCGCAATGTTCGCAAGGAAGGGGAGTTATTTGTTGTCGAGGGAATTAAAGAAGCCTCAAATGGCGGTTCCTACATTGCTTTAGGGAAAATTCGCCGCTTGGTGCAATAAGCGATCGCCAAGGAAAGTCTGACTCATTATTTTCTGACTTATTATTTTCTGACTTATTATTTTCTACGTCGGGCAATAAAATTTCCAGCTATTCGATCGCGATATTTTCTACAAATAATAATTCCTTGCCGCGATCGCGATGTTTCATTCCGTAAACTTGCAATTCATAATTGCCCGGTGCTAAATCTGCTAATGTGCCATCAATGGAATAGTTGCAAGAACAGCGACAGTATTGACCCTCATTCCGTTCGATAATCGTAATCACATTCTCGCTAACTTGACTGTCTAATTGAATATCCGCACAACAAGCATACCCCAAACGATGGGAAAATAAAACGGTATTTTTTTGAACCTCAACGCTGATATCGGTGGGATGAAACTCATTTTTTAAGTTTTTCTGGGAACAGGATCGCAAAAAATCATCCTCGCAACCCGTTACTGAAAAGGTCAATTGCGGTAATGTTGTAGCAACTTCTGCTGAAGTTTGACTAGAGGTTTGACCTCGAACCGCTAGTTCAAAACCCGAAGCGACCAGTAAAGCAGGTGTTAAAAAAGTAAGGAGATATTTATGCACGATACCGATTCCTTATTGAAAATTTTTGAATGTGATGGAGAAATTCCTTCAATCCCCCAACCGAGAGCACTCGGGGCGATCTTTATTCAATTGTGTAAGTTTTTGGCTATTGTTTAACTATATACGACAAATACCCCGATCGCTATTTTTATGCCATCGAGGTATTTTGAAAGGATGAAGCAGGGATAAAGAATTGCAGAAAAAGCGTAAAGAAGGGATAAAGAAACGGTAAAATTCTGAATTATCAAGGAAAAAAGACCAAGAGAAAAGACAAGATTTTTCGTTCTTCCATTCTTCTCAACTCAACGATTAACTCTCGTCATTTTCTCCCGTTATCGATAAACCCTCTACCCAAATTTTCGGACATACTCCCGATGGAGTGAGTTCTGGTTCTTTTTCCACGTAAATGATGGATTTTAAAACCTCGCGAATATCTCCTGCAACGGTTCCCGAGTCGATACTAACGCGATCGCCGTTATTGAGCAACCAACCATCAAAGGGCAGAGAAAAAGAGCCTTGCAAGGCATTTACCCCGGCATGGAGGGCGTTTAATTCATCAATCAAAATGATATTCTCTTCTTCTTGAAGTTGATATTCTCGTTCGGGAGATTTGCCTTGAAAAACATGATAAAAATGGGGACTAATCGTAATTTTTGCCCCTAAATTGGCGTGTCCTGTCGGTTGGGCATTCATGCGTCTTGCCGTCCCCGCACTATGTAAAAATCCCGCAAGAATGCCTTCGGTAATTAAAGGAGTGCGACGGGTGGGAGTGCCTTCTCCATCAAAGGTTTCTGCGGAGACGTTTTCTGGGTGCAAGGCATCATCGCATACGGATAGCAGGGGGGAGGCGATCGCTTTTCCTAAAGATTCGGGAGTGGAAAGGCTTTGCTTGTCGAGAATGCTTTGAGCATTCATCAAGTTAGAAAATGCCCCAAAGAGACTCAAAAAGGCTTCGGCTGAGAAAACGACGCGATATTTCCCGGAAGGGACTTTTTGATAGTTTAAATGAGCGATGGTTTTTTCCGAGGCTTCTTGAATGCAGTCGGCGATCGCCAATTCCTTCATTCCTTGACTCATGCGAAAACTGCCAGCACTGCGGGGCTTTTTGCCTTCTTCTTCGGTTTTCGTGTAGAGATAGACCATTGCATAGGTGCGTCCTTCTTCTCGTAATGCTCCTTCGCTGTTGAGGTAAAAGCGATCGATATCCTGTTGGGACAAACTATTATAAGGGACGCTTTCGATGGCTGAATGAGTGTCTAATAATTGCTTTTCCGCATCGAGTAACTGTTCGATTAACTTGGAAACCGGAACTTGACTGGTTTTATTGTATTTCAACTCGGGTAAGGGGTTCGTCGCTTCCGGGCTAAAATCGGGGATATTTTCTTTAACCCCAAAGAAACTCGCCTCACAAGCGGTTTTCAACGCCAATTTAATCCCATTGCGATCCACATCCGTGGTACTCGTTACCCCTACCGTATCATTCTCATTCCAAACCCGAACGATAACGCTAGAACGGTTGGATGACTTGACCTGTTTGGGTTCGCCGCGATCGACTTGCACGTTGGTGGAATCGATGGAAGACCCGTAAATATCATATTTTTTGATGCCAAGCGATCGGGCAATATCCCCCGCATAATTGGCTAACTCTCGAACTTGAATCATGGACGGAATGAAGAATTAAGAATTAAGAATTAAGAATTGAGACAGAATGCAGCAATTACCTTCCGCCGACGGTGATGGAATCGACTTTAATATGAGGCTGTCCGACGGTGACGTAAATACTGCCGCTAATGGAACCGCAAAAACCCGGGGCTAGGCTGAGATCGTCGGAACAGAGGGAAATTTTATTCATAATTTCCTTGGCTTCTCCGATTAAAATTGCGCCTTTTAAAGGTTTGGTCACTTTTCCTCTTTCGATGAGATAGGCCTCATCAACGCCAAAGTTGAATTCTCCCGTGGGCCCGACGCTACCGCCACCCATTTTCTTACAATAAATCCCTTTATCAATGGAAGCAAATAGGGCATCGAGACTGTAAGGGCCGGGGGCAATATAGGTATTTCGCATCCGAGAAGCCGCCGCGTAAGTATAGTTTTGACGGCGACCGCTTCCCGTGCGAGGATGTCCGGTACGCATAGATCCGGCGCGATCGGCAAGGAAGTTTTTCAGAATGCCATTTTCAATTAATAAGGTACGTTGGGCGGGCATGCCTTCATCATCCATATCGAGGGAGCCAAAGGCATCCTCCGATCGCCCTTCATCCCAAGCCGTTAAATTTTCATGAGCAATTTTCTCGCCTTTTTTGTCAATAAAAGGCGTGGTTTTCCGTTCGATTTGGGTGGTTTCTAAGAGGTGTCCGCAGGCTTCGTGGAAAATTACGCCGCCAAAATGATTGGCCATGATAATCGGGTAAGTTCCCGATTCGACGTAATCGGCATAGAGCATTTTTCCTGCCGTTTCTGCGAGTTCTTCGGCGGTTTTCTCGTAACCCCAATTTCGCAAGAAATCCGGATCGCTGGTATCCCCATCTCGCAAACCATTCGAGGTGCGGTGTTCGCCATCGGCACAGAGTAAATTCGATCCTACCGTTTGGGTCAGGCGAATATCGCGGGCAAATGTACCGTCGCTGGCAGCCACCATGATTTCTTGCCAATCTCGGGAATACATGCTGCGGCGAGATTGAACGTGGGAGGCTTTCTTTCCGAGTTGATCGTTGGCTGCCAGTAAAATATCTCCCATTTCCTGCATGGAACTGCATTCGGGCAGCCATTTTTCTTTATCTTTGGCCTCGGCATAGTCCCGAATCATTTCGAGGTAAATTTCGGGAACGTAAGCATTGGGCGAGGGAAGATTCAATCCTAAAATTGAGAGTCCTTTTTCGAGAGCAGCTTTCAAACCGTTAAAAGACAAATTGTTAGTACTAACATAACAATCTCCTTTGCCGCGAAAAACGCGCACGCCCGCTCCCGTCGCCAACCGAGGACTAATGCTGGTAATGGTATCCTCTTCTGCCAAACAACTGATGTAGTTTGTTCGTTCTAGAAAAATTTCAATAAAGTCAGCCCCGGCTGCCCGTCCGAGTCCGAGAAGGGTTGAAAGGGGCGCTTCCCATGTAATATCAAAACATTCTGGCGTTGAGATGTATTGAAGGTCGGGTAATTCTTTGGTCAGTAGAAGCGTGCTTGGAGGCATAATGAGAAATAATAAGCTGGGCTAAAGGTCGATTGAGTTACAAACCCTTCTATTGCAAGGAATCTCGACGATCGCATTTTTGGCATTTCTGGCATTGGGAGGAAATTACCGATATTGGATTCGGAGAGATTGCCCCAACGATCGCGATCGCGTTCCCCCAGTTTAACAAAATCCCCTGCTTTTCCAACCCCACAAAAGGTGTAGTATTGCAAATTACGAATCGAATTTAGCTAATTGGGAATAGAGGATTGGGAGTCGGAAGTCTGAAATTGGGTCGTATTGATAATTTTTTAGCGATCGCTATCGAGGATTTGAGACAATTTTTCTAATTCTTCAAGATAGAGATAGAGGGCGCTTTTCTCTGCCTCTAAGTCTGCCAAAATTTTATCGACTTCGCTTTCTCGGGTTTCCCGTTCTTTGAGCAGGCGATCGAATTCCACTAAAAAACGATTGATATATTCATTAATTTGCTGTTCTGCGTGGCCGAAATCTTCGCTCACTTGGTTCTTGATAGCTCGTTCGACCACAATTAAACTGCCAGAGGTTTGAGCATCGATTTCCTGCTTGATAGCGACAATAGTTTGACGGAGATCGATCTCGTAATACGAACGGCGATCGTCTACTTGAATATCGACCTCATAATCGCGACAAAATGCTTGTTTTCGTTCCCTCGTCCAGCGCGTATAATTTTCAGTTTGCTGTTGAACTTGGGTATCAATTCCTTGGAAATCAAAAACCAACATTTGGATAGGATTAATATTCATAGAGATTTCCAAGGCTTCTCCAAGATATTTGGAAAGTTCGTCAGAAATAGTTTGCACGTTATCTCGTATCTGTGCGACCAGTTCTTGCCGAATTAGCGTTCCATCTCGGGAGAGCTTATCTTGGGTATTCGTCCACCAATCTTTAATTAAAATCGCACAAAAACGATTGATATCTTTTTTGATTTGTTCGACTTCTTCTTCCGTTTCGCAGCGAATCTTATAAGGATTTTCTTCATCGCCTAAAAGCTCATCAATGACTTTTTTTAAAGATTCTGCTAATCTTTTTGGTACGGGAAAACGTGTCTTCTTTTCGGGTTCTTCGTCAATTTCTGTCTCTTCTTCGGGGTCGGGAGAAACGGTATAATCGGCAAAACGGTAGTGAACGAAAATTTCAAATTCTTGTTGGATTGTTAATTTGGCACGTTCGGCAAAATCGGTAATTTCCCATTTAAACTGTTCGATTAATTGTTTTTCTTGCTGTTCTACCAGTTTCTTAACGCCGCGAATCTGTACGATCGCATTTTTTGCTAAGCGTTTGTATTCCTCCATCTTTTGGCGCAAGGGCTTGATTTCGATTTTCCAACCACCAATACGAGTATTAATAACATCTTCAATTCCTTGTCCGGCTTTATTGAGTTTGGCGATCGCATCGTTTAATAAATTCCAGCCAGCATTATCGACAACTTCGCCAACAATGGCTTTTTCAATAATAGGAATTAAACTATCTTTTAAGGCTTGCGGAGCTATTTTTTGTGGCGAAGGAACGATGAGATCGCCTTCGGGGGTTTCTCTGGCATATCGCCCTCCAAAAAAGCGCTTAAAGTTGCGTAAATGCACGTCCGTTGCCAGTCCTCGTTGAATCATCTTTGCGAGGAGTCCTTGCCATGCACTGGCAGGGTAAATGATAGGTTCGGGAATGCCAAACTTGGTTAAAGTTCGTTTAAGATCGTCAATAACGTGCTGAATGGGACGATCTTCTTCCGTCTTGCGATCGACTTTATTGAGGATAAAATAAATGGCCCCGCGATTGCGTTGTAAGAAATCGCTGCGTTGTTCGATTAAGTCTCGTAAAAGCTCGGAATTCGTGTTATCTTTAAAAGAAGAGTAGTCGAGAATGAAGAGAACGACATCGCAATTGCGGAGGACTTCAAGAGCGGTTTGCTTGAGCATAACGCTATCAAAAGAGCCATCTTGCCATTCATTGGGTCCGGGTGTATCAACGAGGGTAAAGCCTTTTAAGGCGGAAAAATTCCCGATCGCATCGATGGGATATTCCAATTCAAAGCGAATGACGCGATCGCGGTTATCCGTCGCCCGGATCAGGTGAGTGCGTTCGAGAAAATGCTGGCGAATCATCCGCGCATCCCCTTCTGCAACGAGTACGGGCTGTTTTTGCTTTTCCCGATATTCCAACAATCTCGGCACTTCATCCTCGGATAGGGGACGCACGTCAGTTCTACAAACCGTACAGGATTCGGTTTCGCTGGCCAATACATCAGCACCGATGAGAGCATTGAGAAAGGTGCTTTTTCCAGCTTTCATGGCAGCAATGACCGCAACATGATACTTTTGTTCGCGCAAAGCAATCAGTGCTTTTCTCGCATCCTCTTCAATCGCCCGTAAGGTTTCTGCATCGTCCCCTCGGGCGAGTTCTTCTTCTCGCAACTCTTGCAAATATTGCACGAGTCTCGATCCCGTGTCGTAAATGCTTTCGTAAATTTCTTGAAACCGTTGAGAGGACATGAATGGGTATGGGGTAAGAGGGAATGGGTAATCGCTAATCGAAACTATTCCGTTTGTTCTTTGCTCAAAGCGGTTTGCAGAGCGAGGGCGAGTAACCCGATCGCGGCAATGGCAAAGATTGCTGTTGCTAATGTAGCAAGTCCTACCACCAAAGTTCGCACGGCGACGGCAATATTTAAAGCGGTTTGGTTGGTGGACGGGAGGGGTTTCCCGGCGAAAGTATTGGCAATCGAGGTTGTCAGCAAGTAGAGAGGGAAGGCAAAACCCCCTGCTGTCAGCGCCCCCACGACGCATTGCAGGGCGGTTAAGGGCTTGCGATCGGCACTCGGCGGGGAATCGGTCATGAGAAGGGCAGAATAGACGATTTCTCTATTTTAAGGGGGATTGGCGCGATCGCCTCTTGGGAACGATGGTAATAGAAGAGTTAGAGCCGAGTGCGAGTATTTCCTAGAAGCGATCGCCATTTTAGGCATTAGACTGAAAAGAGTTTGTATCGATATCGAGCTTTCAATAAATCGGACTTGACATTTGCACTAAATTATGCTATCCTGACCATAGGATTAAGTAAATAAGTATTTAAAATTGTAGAGTAATCACTGTATGCTTTGTAAAATATGCATCACAGAGTTTTATCTACCCAGCATCTTAGCCTAGATGCACTACTAACTACTAAAAAAATTAAGTAGGAAACCATGTTGTTAGCACAAAACCCTATTAAGCTAAATCAGCCAAAATCAAACTGGTGGAACACTCTTCTTGAAAGATTCTCGATAAAAAGAGATAAGAGCTTGGAAACTCCGCAAACAGAAGACAAATTGATTTTGCATTTATCAGAAGAGGATAGCAAAATTATTTACAGTGCAATGATGAATCCACCAGAGCCATCTGATGAGCTTCGGGCGTTATTTAAATAACTCCATGTTCTCTCTAAAGTTCAAAAAATTTTCAAGACTCTATTAGTTAACTCTAATAGAGTTTTAAATTATCAAAGATAATATTAGTATATACTTCACAATTGCAAATAAAAAGGATTTAACGTTTGTGGATTGGGAGATTAAACCATTAGATTCGGCTGGAATCACTCGAAATAGTTTAAAAAAGTGTCAATTTGAATCCGGTCAACCCGATTTAGATCGATATTTAAAACGATTTGCTTGGAAAAATCATGAATTAGGTGTTTCACGAGTTTTCGTCGCTTGTTCTGCAAATAGTAATGTAATCCAAGGATTTTATACCTCAAGCACAGGAGCTTTATCAACTCAATCCATACCAAATCTACAGGATAAATTTCCCCAACAAACTCCTGCTCTTCTTATTGGTAGACTCGCAGTGGATAAATCTGTTCAGAGACAAGGATTGGGGAAAAAACTTCTAAAACATGCTTTTGAATCAGCTATTGATATTTCTAAAAAAACTGGTGTTTGGGCAGTTTATGTTGATGCAAAATATGAAGCAGTTAAGCAATATTATCAAAGATTTAGTTTTATGCCATTAAAAGATGAAAAATCCATTCTTTTTGTGCCACTGCAAACTATTCGCCAACTCATTCAGTAGAAAGAATAACACAAGAAATTACGATCGCCGTTCAATGTTCAATTTTCTCAAAAGCTATTTTGATTATAAAGTTCTGCAATTAGAGATTGGTAATCTGCACCTCGATCGCCATATTTCTTTTTCTCATTTCCCGTTGAAAAATAGCAGTGGGAAATGCTTGTTCGACGGACCAAACTCCCGGTTTTTTTAATTCTCCCATCAAGAGCGATCGCGCGACGCTTCCCGTTCCATATCCGGCAGCCGTAGCGGTATGGGGATGGACAAACCGAACGAAAGCAGTCGCTTTTTTACCCTGCTTAATTCCCTGAATTTTCGCCGTCATGGCCACGCCAACCCCGCTAAACGTATCGGTAAACTCCGTCATTTTATAAGCCGTTTGCGATAAAAACTCAATACTATTACTCAACCAAGCCGGAGGCATAAATCGAGCCGTCAGCCACGTTAAATGATTGTAAAAATCCGGGAACGAGCCAAACTTCGTAACCACAGTTTTTACTCCCGGAAATGACTCGACAAAACTGTAAGTTTCTGCCACTTCAAACCAATAAACCCCCACTTTTCCATAGGGATCGGGAAAGTCTGCAAGAATGCGATCGCTATAAGGTAAAACCTCCCGCCATTCTCCCTCAATCCAAGCCTGAAAAGGATGTTGCAGCCCTAAAAATGTCGTTCGCATCACCGTAACCCCCGCCCCTCCCGATCCCGCAACCACATAATAGAGATAAATAGCTTCCGCGCGATCCAAAGATTCCACCCCCTGCCGTACCATACTGTTAGAAATTCCCGGAAACACCCCCGTGCTTAAAATTGCCGTAACTCCTGCTTTTTGCGCCGCTTCTCGATAAGTCAGCGCTTTTTTCACAAAAGGCGGGCGATCGCTCACATCGAGATAATTCACCCCCAACTCGATACAAGATTGCAACACAAAAGCATCCCGATAATCAAAGGGACCCGCACAATGAACGACTAAATCGCAACTTCTAATCACTTGACAGAGGCGATCGCGATCGGCCAAATCTAGCTGCAAAAACTCCTTTCTCCCCCCTTCTCCAACGCTCCCGATACCCCCGACACTCTCCCCATTCAACCGACGACTGGTCACAATAACAGTAGACTCGGTATATTTCAAAAGATCGCCAGCCACATTGTTCCCAATTCTGCCGCATCCTCCTAAAATTAAAACCTTTTGATTCATTATTGCTAATTCCTCACGATTTTATTTCTCGTTTCTTGTGTCTTCTGGTTTGATAAACGGGAATACGCCGATGAATGCCCTTAAAATTGCGTTCCCCAACCAAATAAAAACCGTCTTTTTTATGTAATAGTGCATAGGTCGCATCAGAAATCGTGCATTCATTGGGAGGACAAATCATTTCCAAGCGAGATGCTAAATTAACGGCAGATCCTAAAACCGTATAGTCTACCCGTTGGGAACTGCCAACATCTCCAACCACTGCCTTACCACTATTAATCCCCACGTGCAATTGTAAAGGCTGCTCCCAAATTTTCGCTTCATTGAGTCGATCCAAACGCTGCAACATTTCTAATGCAGCCATAACCGCGCGATCGGCGTGATCGGCTTGGGGTTCCGGCGCGCCGAAAAAAGCCATAATACAATCGCCGATAAATTTATCGAGGGTTCCCCCTCGGGCAAACACGTATTGCAACATCTCCTCGAAAAAGCGATCTAATAATTGAGCGATTTGTTGAGGGGTCATGCGTTCGGACATATCGCTAAAGCCGACAATATCGGCAAAAATAATACTAATCTCCGCTTCTTTGGGTTCGAGGCGGCCGTTTTCCAAAGCACCGACGGCAATGAGCTGCTGAACCACTCCGGGGGAGTGATAGCGTTCGAGTTGTTGGCGAATTTTGGCTTCTTCTTGGAGTTTGCGCGTCAGCAGCCAACGTTGGACGCTATAAGCAACGAGGTTGGCAAGGGTAGAGAAAAAGCTCAAATCTTCCTCATCTTCGGTGGCATCAGAACCCTTCAGTTTTAAACTAGCATCGGCGTAGAGAACCCCCACCACGCGATCGCGATCCCAGATCGGCACTGCTAAAGCACCGCGAATGCCTTTCGCTAAAATGCTGTGTTCTCCTTCAAAACGTTCGTCTTCCTGTGCGTCAACGGTCTTAATCGCCACTTTCTCTTCAAAAACCCGCTTGCAAATACTGCGACCGATCCAACTGTAAGTATGCGTTTCCGACGTTTCTAAGCCGTGCCGCGAAGCGGCTTCGATCGGCTGTAACTCTCCATTACCCGCAACATCCACGAGTAACGTAAATCGCTGAATGGCTTGGATTTCTTGAAAAACTACCCGTTTCACTTTTTCAAAGATAGCTTCGATGGATTCGGCAGAACTGAGATCCTTGGAAATTTCCACCAAATAGTGCAGCCTGGCGATCGCTCTTTGGGAATCGGCTTCTTCGCGATGAGCCTTATCGACATTCAACCACTGCTTTTGCAGTTCCTCGGCGTTGCGTAAAATTGTATTGCGATCGCGGACGACAGTGCTTTTTGTGATTTCACTATCCCGCAAGGATACAAAAATAAAGGCATTGCCAATTTGAATGGCATCATCTGTTTGCAGTTCCCGGGCGGCAACAATTAGATTTTGATTGACAATCGTTCCATTGGTGCTTCCCATATCTTCAACAAACCATTTTCCGCCAGTCCCCCTAAACAAACGACTGTGATTGCGGGAAACTTCTGAAAAGGGAAGACAAATATCGCACTCGGGCAGGCGACCGATAATCAACTCGTCGGTCGTAACGGGGACAATACTTTCGGGACTGCCCTCGATATGCAAGCGCAATTTTAGCTCGGTCATCGTTGGGTTAAGGGATAGGAGAGAATTTATATCTAGCCATTGATGCACGCAAAGGAAGAGAAAGTCTCGCCTTCTAATCTACTCTACTCAATTATTTCTTCTCGGCCAGTATACGTGCCTTCCTTCGTCTTGACATTTTTCAGCCGATCGAAAATTACCGTCGTCGTGCGATCGCCTGCTTGCCCATTTTTGTAATAAATCTTCAGTAAAAGATAAAAAATGTCACCTCAAAGCCGAAAAATCCGAAAAGATAATGAAGTTTGAATAATTTAATGCGAAAGATTGTTAATCCCCCTCTGCGTTCTCTTTGAATTCGCTACACTAAAAGCATAATAATTTTGTCCAGAAATTTGCAGATTGCGTTGTGATAAGGGTGCCTGACAATGTTGAATTTTATCTTGAATTTTATCTCACAAGAAGTCTTTCGTATTGCGAACCAAAAGTTTGGCAAAACATTTTCCAGCAAATTGTGGAAGTTTAATCTTTGCCCAGTCGCGATCGCTTTTCTCGCGATCGTCAATACCCTGCCCGCGATCGCCAACGCGAGAATTGAAGGACTCAACAAAACAAAATCGGCAGTGGTGGAATCCGAAGCGGACGCTCTCAACTCCTCAGCAATTTCTCCTTTTGCAGATGGTACCTATATTTTCGGTCGGTCTCCTCAAACCGAACAATACGGCGTGACTTATGCGGTTTTTGAGGTGCGTCAAGGCACGACTGCTGGGGCATTTTATGAAGTGGCTTCCGAATACTCGTGTTTTATCGGTACGGTAGAAAATCAACAACTCAGTTTATCAGTACAAGATATAGACGGAACAATCTATCCTTACGAGATTGCCCTAGAAGATCGCAGTACGCTCGCCACTCGTGACGGACTCATGCGAACGGTCGGTTTGCAGGGCTTTCATCGACTGGAGGAATTAAGCGAGAGCGATCGTCGTATCCTAAAATCTTGTGCAGAACATTAATAAGCGAGGAAAGGATAATAAAAGCGATGGCAATCCGATCGGGCTGGAGAAAATTTTCCAGCCCTCTTTTTTGGGTTTATTGAGCGATGGAACCAAAAATTTAGAGATCGTACAGTAGGATTCTCTCGATTATACTTAAATTACACGCGAGCGACGCTCAAAAAAAAAGCAATATTTTTGGCAGGCGGTCTCAAAATTATGGCGATTATTCCCCCCGAGAAACATCCCCATCAATGGACTGGAAAAGAAAATGTATCGGCGCTTTCCCCTCGTTCTTCTCGCAAACTCCCATTGCGATGGGTCTTGATCGTTCCCTTTCTCGCGCAAATTTTTGCCGCCGTCAGCTTGGTGGGATGGCTTTCCTTTCGCAACGGACAGAGAGCGATTGTCACCCTCGCGCGAGAGTTACAAGGCGAGATCGGACAGCGGATTAAAACGCGTCTTGCGATTTACACCCATGTCCCCGGGATTGTGAATGAAATGAATGCCGATCTGGTTCGCGCCGGACGGTTAAACTTAGATGACTTGCTCGATCTCAATCGCCATTTTCTGCAACAACTTCTCTGGTTTCCCGAGGTGAGCTATCTGGCTTGGGGAAACGAACGGGGCCAATTGGCAGGTGCTTTTCGAGATAAGAACGGCAAACTCGCTCTTGCCCTTGCCGATGGCTCGGAAAGTGGTGAGGTGGTAACGTTCGAAAGCGATCGCGATGGCAATATCGGCGCGGAAATCGATCGCGGTGATAACTACAATCCCAGAAAACGCCCTTGGTATAAAGTTGCTGTCAAAACCAAAGGCGTTGCTTGGACTTCTCCCTATGCTTGGTATTTAGAAGGCATATTGGGAATCGATTTCGTCATTCCCATTTATCGGGAAGAGACCAAGGACGAACTCATTGGCGTTTTTTCCACAACCTTTGCGCTGGATGCGATTAGTGAATTTCTTGCCAGCCTCAACATTGGTAAAACCGGACAGGCTTTTATCTTTGAGAGATCGGGTATTGCGATCGGCACCTCAACGGGAGAAGTCCTTGTCCAACGCGATGGCAATGAATTCCACCCCATTTCTATTGCCGAAATTTCCAACCCCATAATCCATCAAACTTGGGAATATCTGCAAAAAGAATTGGGCGACTCATCTCGCATCAAACGGGGCGAAAATTTCTATCATCTCCTCGAGATTGAAGGAGACAAGCATTTTTTACAAGTGACTCCTTTCAACGATGAGGCGGGTTTGGATTGGTCGATCGCCATTGTTATTCCCGAAGCAGACTTTATGGCGCAAATCAATGCCAACAACCGCAATACTATTGTTCTTTGTGGAATTGCCCTCGCGATCGCGGCAATATCGGGAATTTTTACCTCTCGCTGGATCGTTCGGACTATCTTCCGCTTATCCCGGGGGGCAGATGCGATCGCGAGCGGAAATCTCGCCCATCGCGTGGGAGATGTTCCCATCAACGAGCTCGGCATTCTGGCCGGGGCTTTCAATCGCATGGCCGACCAATTAAAAACCGCCTTCGACACCCTCGAGCTGAAAGTCGAAGAACGCACCTTAGAACTCGCCCGGGCAAAGGAAGCCGCCGATAGTGCCAACCGAGCCAAAAGCGAATTTCTCGCCCATATGAGCCACGAATTGCGAACCCCCTTAAATGCCATTTTGGGATTTTCGCAAATTGCCATTCGCGATCGCTATCTGTCTTCGGAACAGCGAGAAAATATCGGCATCATCAACCGCAGCGGCGACTATTTACTCACTTTAATTAATAATGTTCTGGATTTATCCAAAGTCGAAGCGGGTAAAATGACTCTCAATCCCCGTAATTTCGACCTCTATTTATTTTTGAACGAAATCGAGGATTTATTGCACCTGCAAGCAGAAAGCAAAGGCTTACAACTTCTATTCGATCGCAATGATGCCCTGCCACGATACATTTGCACCGACGAAACAAAATTGCGCCAAGTTTTGCTGAACTTGATCAACAACAGCATTAAATTTACCTCAGAGGGCGGTATCTCCGTACGAGCGGGTTGTTTGCCCGATAACCCGCAACAACCCACACTTCGGCGTCCCTCGGGGCAAGCAACCCAAATCGTATTTGAAGTGCAAGATACAGGAGCAGGAATTGCTGAAGAAGAACTCGAGCAACTTTTTGAAGTTTTCGGACAAACCGAAAGCGGCAAGCAAAGCCAACAAGGAGCGGGGTTGGGACTGCCCATTACCCAAACCTTTATCCGCTTGATGGGGGGTGAAATTGCCATGAGCAGCACGGTGGGAAAAGGGACGACAGCAACCTTTCATATTAATGCCGAGATCGTCAATGCTTTGGATGTAGAAGTTAAATCCAGTCCGAGGCAAGTTGCCGCCCTCAAACCCGGTCAGCCGACCTATAAAATCTTAATTGTAGACGATCGCCCTCACAATCGCTTGTTGTTGGTCAAACTCTTGCATCCCCTCGGTTTTGAAGTGCGAGAAGCTCGTAACGGACGAGAAGCGATCGCCCAATGGGAGGCTTGGGCTCCGCATCTGATTTTCATGGATATGAGAATGCCGGTGATGAATGGCTACGAAGCCGCCCAACAGATTAAAGGAACCCTGAAAGGGAATGCGACTACCGTGATTGCCCTAACCGCAAGCGTGTTAGAAGAAGAGAGGGCGATCGTTCTCTCGGCTGGGTGCGATGATTTCCTGAGAAAGCCCTTTCGAGAAGCCACAATTTTTGAGACCATCGCCAAACATTTGGGGGTTGAATATATCTATGCAGAAGAAGTAGAACGGGAAGAAAAGCCAGAAGTGACGACTGTTGAGACTTTAAGTTTGTCGGACTTAAAAGCAATGCCGTCAGAATGGCAGGAGCGATTGTATCATGCCAGTATGATTCTCGATGATGATGAAGTGTTAGAATTAATCGCAGAAATTCCACCCGAGCGATCGGCGTTGGCCGATCGCTTAAACGAATTAGTGGATAACTTTCAACTTAAGGAAATCCAAGACTTGCTCGAAGAAGGATAAACTCGAGCAAAAAGGAATCATCAGGATATTTTGCCAGCGCGTTTTCGCTTTAGCAGAAGAATTTAGCGATCGCAAATTCAAGTGCGGAGTCGTTTGGGGGAAGGAAGCATTTTTTCTTTTGAGTTGGAATTCCCCGCCGCGGAATTGCGATCGCCTCGAGGAAATCCCGCTCTCGTGAAACGATTTTTCTTTCCCAGAGGCGATCGCGTTGGATCGACTCTCGGAGAAATGAGTTGATTGTTGTTCGTTATTCCTTGATAATTATTCGTTGTTCGTTATTCGTCAATCTATGAAACCGTTTCATTTGAGTTTATCTGTTCTCGCGGGACTGTTATTGAGCGTCTCCGTTGGCTGCGGTTCGCGTCCTGCAGCAGATGATGCGGGAGAAATCGAGTTTTGGACGATGCAACTACAACCGAAATTTAATGATTATTTTAACGATTTGATTGCCGAGTTCGAGACGGAAAATCCGGGGGTGACGGTGCGCTGGATAGATGTCCCTTGGAGTGCAATGGAAAGTAAAATTCTCACTGCAGTCTCGGCAAAAACCGCCCCCGATGTGGTGAATCTCAATCCCGTTTTTGCCTCCCAATTGGCAACCCGCAATGTTTGGGCCGATCTCGATACGCAAATTTCTCCAGAAGCGCGATCGCAATATCTTCCTAATATTTGGCAAGCAAGCATTTTAAATGATAAGAGTTTTGGCATTCCTTGGTATCTCACCACTCAAATTGTCATCTACAATCGCTCCCTCCTGCAAGAAGCCGGGCTGGATAAATCTCCCAGCACTTATATCGAATTGGCAGATATGGCAAAACGGGTTAAGGAAACGACGGGAAAATACGGATTTTTTGTTAGTTTCGTGCCGGAAGATTCGGGAGAGATTTTGGAATCTTTGATTAAAATGGGGGTGCGTTTGCTCGATGAAGAAGGAAAAGCTGCCTTTAATACGCCAGAAGGAAAAGCTGCTTTTCAATATTGGGTAAATCTCTATCAAAATGAACTATTACCGCCTGAAGTTTTGACCCAAGGACATCGTTATGCGATCGAACTTTATCAGGCTGGAGAAACGGCGTTATTGACAACGGGAGCGCAATTTTTTCCGACAATTGAAAATAATGCTCCCGATATTGCTACAGTTTCCGATATTGGGCTGCAAATCACAGGAGAGACGGGCAAAAAGAATGTTGCAGTGATGAATTTGGTTATCCCTCGAGAGACGGACAAGCCCGAAGATGCTCTCAAATTTGCCCTATTCGTGACCAATTCCGCCAATCAACTCGCTTTTGCCAAAGAAGCTAATGTGTTACCCTCCACCCATGATTCCGTACAAAAATATATTCGCGAATTAAACGACAAAACCGAACCTTCCCCTCTCGATCGCGCCTCCAAGGTGGGAGCGCAACAATTAAACGAAGCCGAGGTCTTACTCCCGGCAATGGATAATCTCAAGGCACTGCAAAAAGCTATCTACAGCAACTTACAAGCTGCTATGCTCGGAGAAAAAAGCGTCGATCGCGCACTAGAAGATGCTGCCAAAGAATGGAATGCTCTAGCGAGTCGTAACCAATAACCAATAACTAATAACTAATAACAAAAGATGGAAATTCGTTTTAGAGAGTTTAATCCTTTTGATGTCTGGATCTGGGTAGAATTTTCTACCGTTCCTTCCTATATGGAGCAACAGTATATTGAGGAAGTGTTTGACTCTTGGTTTTATCTGGGAAAATTGGGCGGCTTTAATGCCGAAAATTTGCAAGTGACGGATACTGGGATCGATATTAGCTATCTCGAGTACAAAGTCGAATCCGCCGATGATTCCCTCATGGCACTCATGCACAATATGGGAGAATTTGAATATCAGGGCACTTGGGGACGGTGTTGGTTCGATCTCGGAACTAGCGATGCGATCGCTCTTGATGTTTTAATTAATGCCCTCCTCCGTTTGAGTCAGGAATATGTAGAAATTCAACAACTCATTATTGGCGGCGAAAATGAAGATTGGCCGCTACAAAAACACGATCGCGCTGTCTTCGATTCGTCAGCTAACGAAATTTATGAGTAAAACTGGTAAAATTCGCCTGTTGGCGTTAGGATTAATTCGCGATGGCGATCGCCTTTTTCTTTCAGAAGGTTACGATCGTATAAAAAACGAATGCTTTTATCGCGCCCTCGGAGGTGGAGTCGATTTTGGCGAAACCAGTTTGGCAGCTTTGCAAAGAGAATTTCAAGAAGAATTGCAAGCCGATTTAACAAATATTCACTATTTGGGCTGTTTGGAAAGTTTATTTACATTTAATGGCAAAGCCAAACACGAAATTCTGCAAGTCTATCAATGCGATTTTGCCGATATTGCGTTTTATCAACGGGAAGAAATTGCTTTTCATGAAGGGAAACGCAAAAAAAGAGCCTTGTGGATTCCCCGCGATCGCTGTTTGTCGGGAGAGTTGAATATCGTTCCGAAATCTTTTTTAACTTATCTATAATTGTCCTTTGCCCATTTCTTCTCCCTTGTTAATTATTGAAAAAAGAACGACTCTCTCGATTAACACAAAGTTCCCTTTGTATCGTAGAATGGGAGAATGTACTTAAAATAACGTTCTATTGCTGTTTCCTCAACCTCAATAAGAGACGCAATCGTCAAGGCGATCGCCCTTGTTGAGAACGGCATCTGCAAATCTCATTACCATCTTGCAATATTGCTGCAATTCCATCGCTAAGATGACTTTTGCCGCATTACAGTCGGGCAAGAATGATATAGAATCATGGCTAGACGAAAAAAACTTTTTCCTTGCGGTCACAAAGGATACGGACAAATTTGCCACCGATGTGCTCAAAAAGAAGACGATCGGGAAAAAAAGAAACAAGAAAAACAAAAGTGGGAAGCAACTTTTGCCCACGATCTCATCGATCTGACCGATCTGCCTAAAAATGTTGTCGTCAAAGCACGGCAAATTATTAGTGGCATTCAAGAACAACAAGATTATCGTCAATTTCGCGGCAAGCGCCTTCGTCACGATCGTTTTATTATCAGTATTCCCGTCACGCGAAACTATCGCTTGATCTGTCGCGACTGCGGAAATCTCCTCGTACCGGAAGCCGTCATTTCTCACGAAGATTATAATGTTTGCAAACCGGGCGGTTAAATCAGTTATCCCTTCGACAAGCTCGGGGCATCGCAGTTATCCTTTCGACTTTGCTCAAGGCAAGCGGTTATCAGTTATCGATCGATATTGATTAATTGCTATCGAGTATCTCTCGTTCCAAACATTATGCAAATTTATCTCGATTACAGTGCAACGACTCCCCAACGTTGGGAAGTTACCGAGAACATTCAACAAGTGGCAGCATCTCAGTGGGGAAATGCTTCGAGTTTGCATGCTTGGGGGGAAAGATCGGCTTTATTCCTCGAGGAGGCAAGATTTAAAGTTGCTCGTTTAATTCATGCCGCCGCTCCCGATACAATTACTTTCACTTCGGGAGGAACTGAAGCCGATAATTTAGCGCTTTTTGGTATTACCCGCCAGTATTGCCAACCCCAACATTTAATTATTTCTCGCGTCGAACATGCCGCGATCGCCGAACCGGTCAATTTTTTAGAACAACAAGGCTGGCAAATAACGCGCCTCGGGGTAAATTGCCAGGGAAGGGTCAACCCAGAAGAATTACAAGCCAGTATTCGCAGCAATACCGTGCTCATTTCCATCATTTACGGTCAAAGTGAAGTCGGAACCCTACAACCGATTGAAAAGCTCGCCCGCATTGCCCGCGATCGCGGGGTATTATTTCATACGGATGCGGTACAAGTGGCGGGACGCCTGCCTTTAGACGTGGAGCAATTAGGCGTAGATCTGTTATCCCTCTCCAGTCACAAACTCTACGGACCCCAAGGAATGGGGGCGCTATACGTCCGGCAGGGTGTCAAGTTGCTGCCTCTATTGATGGGAGGCGGACAAGAAGGGGGGGTGCGATCGGGGACTCAAGCAATCGCCCTAATTTCTGGCTTTGGAGTAGCAGCAGAACTCGCCTTGCAAGATCTCGAAATAGAGAGATCTCGATTAAGAGAACTGCGCGATCGCCTTTTCGATCGCTTGGCAGACTGTCCTTATTTAATTCCAACGGGCGATCGCTTGCATCGTTTGCCTCACCACGTTAGTTTTTGCTTGACTCCTCCCCTCGCTGGAGAAGTCACGGGAAAGGCGATCGTGCGTCAGATGAACCTCGCAGGGATTGCGATCGGTGCCGGATCTGCCTGTCATAGCGGCAAACTCAGTCCCAGCCCTATTTTACAAGCTATGGGATACGACGATGCAATGGCACTGGCGGGCATTCGTTTCTCTTTGGGGAAAGATACAACCCCAGAAGATATCGATTGGACGGCGATGGTATTAAAGCAGGTTTTAGGGCGATTTATGGCGAAAATGACAGTGTTGAAATAGGCGATCGATTTCTAAATTCGTTGAAGATAGAGATAATTTTCATCTTCAATACATCGGAGAATTTCGAGTAGTTTTTTGAGGCGATAGGTCACGGTTTGATATTCTTCTTTACTGGGAGAGTCTCCCGAGCAAGTTAAAACGCGATCGCTTTCTTGGCGAATGGTTTCCAAAAAGAAATCTCTAAATCTTTGGCGATTGCTAATTTTTCCTTGACCTAATTTGACTAAGGGTAATTGTGCGGATTCGCCATCAATTTCTATCTCTGTGATTTGGTCGGATCCAATCTCGATAAAGTCGGATTTTGCCAACCATAACAGAAAATCTTTGGCAACGGAAATATAACAAGGCTGTCCGGTGCGATCGGAATAAAAGGCAATATCTAACATTTGATTCTCCTCATTTTTCTCTAACTTACTTCGGCAACAGTAGAATTGATTAATTGTCGCACAAAGGGCGATCGATAAGCAGGAACGATCTTATTTTGAGGAACACCAAGTGCAATTAATTCTCTAGTAATACCGGGTTCGGTAAAATCTCGCTGAATCCAAATTTCCTCATCTTTAATTTCTACATGAATGGGACAGCCATAGATTCGTTGTTCGTCTTGCCATCCTACATTCAGTAGTAAATAGCGGCCGCGATCGTCATCAAAAATAACTTGAGTTTCTACGGTCTTATCTTGTTGGGCATATTGGAGATGTTCGAGAAAAATTTGCTTAATTGCACCGGAGTAATTTAGGTTTTCCATTCAATAATAACCTCCTTTTGAGAATGAAAAATAAGCAACTTAAGTTGATAGCGAACAATAGATTTTTGAATAAAAGGATCGCTGAAGAATTCTTGATAAGCATCAGCAGAGACAGCAAGATAGAGTTCGCGATCGCTTTCCAGTTCTTCTAAGGCTAAACGGTAGTTGAGAAACTGACCGAGAGCAAGATGGAATTCACTCAAACTGGAGAGACCAAGAAAACTCTTGATTTCAACAGCAATTTTACGTCCTTCTCGTTCTGCGGCCAGAAGTTTTTCTGCGCCGATATCGAGGTATAATCCGATTGTTGGGCTAACCCGCATATACAGGGGATCGTGAGTAATGCGCCAACCATCTTTTTCAAGAGCAGAGCGAACGATATAGTGAAAAGTGTCTTTAGCGGGCATGGGGAGAATGAGCTATTCTCATTACTATATCAATAATAATGTATCGTAGCGCGATCGCCCTGCAAGATTTGAAGATACGATAAAAATATCAAATAGTTGTGGAGATCGCGCTAAATGGTAATCTGTTGTGTGCTATCCTTAGCGAGTGTAACAAATACATCAAAACACTTATGTTTGGTAACTGGTTCTATTTAAAGCTAATTTCCAGAGTAACTCTCTTGGCTGGATAAATACTTTTTCCTAGTATGCAAGTTGGGAAAAATATAAATTTTCATCCGATCCGATCTCTAAAGGTTTTAACTATTATTGCTCAATCGGTACCGTCTTCACTTCCTGCATTTAGGGAAAATGGTTTTGCATTTCAGCTACAAAGTTGTTCGAGAACTTCGTCTGAAGAATTAACCTGTGAATTTTTAGTTAAAAATGAACAGCCACAAAGAAGACAAATAGCCTTACTAGAGGCTTTACTTGTTGACTCTCAAGGCAATACTGTTAACGACGAAAATTTTATGTTTAGTAATGGCGATACTGTTTTAACACTAGCCTCGAATATACCAATAAAAGGAAGAATTATATTTAGAGGAGTAAAGCAGGGTGCGAACTGGAGTTTAATTGAACTTCACTGTTTTGATTACAATAAAGAAGAAACTTTTGTCGGAGAATTTCGTTCTCAATAGAGTTTTTGAAGGAAAAAAAATTACAATTTTTGATTTTCAGATTTGCATCTTTTACTCCAACAATCTAGCGATCTGAAAGCGACTCGCTGAGAGTCTCCGTAAAAAATCAATAAGTTTACTTGTGCTTGCATTACGACTTACTAAATAGGCAACTTCAGCAAAAACCGTTTGAGGTAAAAGGATTGCTCGCTGTTTTGCATATATTTTAACGACAGTTTTGTATTGAGGATCGGAACTATTGAGCAAAGCAACGACAAAACCCGTATCGGCTACTGAAGTTCTTCTTTCCATGTCCATCCCGATCGCATCGTAATTTCTCGTTCTAAAATATCTTCAGATTCTATTGCTAAATTCGGATCTGTAGAAAATAAACCTATGAGAGGATCGTTAGCAATATCCAATATTTCCTCATCTTCTTCATGCTTCAATTCAGTAGATTGAAAGCTGACATTTTCTCTGAACATCTCATTTGATATTGGAGTCAGGAGATGGCGTTCGTATAATTGTACAAATAATTGCGATCGCTCTTCCTCTGAAAGGGTGGCAATAGATTCAACAATCGCCGGAATTGTCAATGAATCAGTCATTTTGGTTAAATTACGTCCCAACGTTTTAATTTTAGCGCGATCGCAACTGTAATTTTCTCCCGATCTGCAAACATTATCACTTAATTTTATTTTCTCTCACTAGATGAAAATCTTTATCTGTCCGGGTATTCACCCACCGGAATTTACTGACAGTTTTATTGACAACGTAGGATTATCCCGCGATCGCCTTCTCGTGCTCCCTCCGCACATCCCGCCTTATTCGGGAATTGCCGTCTTAAACTTTCTCAATCAATATTGCGATCGCAACGTCCCCCTTCTCAATATTGCCTTTAGTGCGGGGGTCGTGGGGGCGATTTTTGCCGCTTCAGCATGGCAATATCAAGGTGGGACGGTTAGTGCTTTACTCGCTCTGGATGGGTGGGGCGTACCCCTAGTAGGAGATTTTACCATCTACCGCCTCAGTCACGATTATTTTACCCATTGGAGTTCTGCCTTGTTCGGAGCCGGAGAAGAGAGTTTTTATGCGGATCCGGGGGTCGATCACCTCGAATTATGGCGATCGCCACAGACATCTCTCGGTTGGAGTAACGCAAGACACGGTAAAATACGATGTTCTGCTACCGAGTTTATATTGGATCTTTTGCAACGCCACGATCTTTTTTCCACAAACAAGTGACAAACTGTTTTAAAATAACAGAGGAATACTTAAAACAGAAAAGGTACAAGTGAAAGTACGGAGATCTTACCCGTGCCAGATCTAAGCATGACCTCTCTCAGTATTTCTTTCATCCAGTTAATTCCTCAAATCCCTAGATTCTCAGTCCAATGAGAACGCAAATTTAAGTTTGACCGTTCGCGATGGAACAAACCAATCGTTTTAATTCAATGTCAAAAATTGCTACCCAATTTAAACCAGATGCAAATTTGGTTTTATATCCCGGAGATGTCAATCAGTTTCTCCCGACCTTACCCGATTCTTCTATTTCTTTAATCGTCACTTCTCCACCTTATAATTTGGGTAAAGAGTACGAAAACTCAACTGCAATCACGGAATATTTGGAACATCAAAAAGAAACAATCTCCCATTTTCATCGCATTCTTAAAGATGATGGTAGTATTTGTTGGCAAGTCGGTAGTTTTGTCAAAAAAGGAGAAATCTTTCCTCTCGATATCTTTTATTATGATATTTTTAAGAGGTTTGATTTTTACCTGCGTAACCGGATTATTTGGCACTTCGGACACGGTTTGCATGCTTCAAAACGATTTTCCGGACGCTATGAAACGATTTTGTGGTTGACAAAAAGTAAAGATTATACTTTTAATTTAGATAATGTTAGGGTTCCTTCAAAATATCCAGGTAAACGCTATTACAAAGGAATTAATAAAGGCAAACCATCGGGAAATCCAAAAGGTAAAAACCCTTCGGATTATTGGGAAATTATTTGGCAAGATTGGGAACAAGCAGTTTGGGATATTCCCAATGTTAAAGCCAAACATCCCGAGAAAACCATTCATCCCTGTCAGTATCCAGTCGAGTTAGTAGAACGCTGTATTCTCGCCTTGACCAATGAAGGGGATTGGGTGTTCGATCCTTATATGGGAGTCGGATCTTCGATTATTGCCGCTTTAAAACACGATCGCAAAGCGGTGGGATGCGAACGGGAAATAAAATATATGGATGAAGCGATCGCTCGCACTTATGCTTATTTTGATGGTACGCTAAAGGTCAGACCTTTGGGAAAAACCATTCACGTTCCCACGGGTCGGGAACGCGTCGCAAAAATCCCCGAGGAATGGAAAGAAAAGTGATTCCTCATTTTCCAGAGATCCCATGAAGCAACATTTTAACCCAAAAGTTACGCTGACTTGTCAAATTTCCCCGAATTGGCAGCAGAAGATTGAAAAAATTGCTGCCGATCGCCACAAATCCTCGGAAGAGATTGTTTCCGAAGCGATCGCGCTATATTTGGGAGAAGCGAGTGTTAATTCTAGCGATCGCTTGCTGGCTTTAGAAGGGGAAGTTGCCGTTTTAAAACAGATGTTAAGTCAGTTGAATACAACGGTAACATTATTACAGCAACAGCAAGCGATTGCCAAAACCGATCTGCAGTTCAAGACAAATTCAACACCGCCATTACCTTTTCCCCAACCGCTTATTGATAGTTCTTTTGAAGAGGAAATAGAAGATGAACCCGATGAGATTCTTTATGATTTCCTCGAGGGAAATTAACGAGCTATCCCGATCTAGGTTGTCAAATCAAGATTTTTTAAATTAATAATTTTGAATTTTGAATTCAAAAATGGTCAACTAGGGTAAATATTTTTGCACGATAGTCCAACCGGAAAAGGAAACAAAAAGAAAGCCAAAAAATAGTATGATATTGGTGAGGAGATGAAGCGATCGCGCCTTATCCCATTTCCCAATTGTCAAGGCACTACCCGCAGAAACTAAAACTAAAACAACCACTAAAATTCCTGCAACTAAGTGGGGAGAATGTCCCAAATTGCCGTAATATCCTAATGTGCCAATAATGCCAATCGAGAGTAAAAGCAAGACTAAACAGACGAGAATTCCCCCAATCGCGAGGTGAAATTCTCGCAATCCTCGGGGATAAGGCATCCTTTTCAAGCGCAAGACGCGCAGAGAAATTCCCGCGATCGCTAAGAGAAAATAAGCCGCGATCGCGAGTCCCATCGACCATGCTGCGATTTTCCACAGCCACAGAAAAGAAGGTAGATCCACTCAATTCAAAATTCAAAATTATTAATTCAAAATAGTGAGATGTAATCTCCCACTCGACGATCGCCTAATTCGTTAACCTAAGCTGATTTAAACTGGCGATCGTAGACTTCTTCTTCTTTATTCGATTCTAATTTCAAATCCGATCGCGGATAAGCATAGCATAATAACGCATATCCTTCCGCTTGCAGATCGGGAGACAGTCCCATCACATCTTGTTCGACTTTACCTTCTAAAATTTTAGCCGCACAGGTGGTGCAAACTCCCGCAGTACAGGAAGAAGGGAGTTCAATACCCTCTGCTAAAGCAGCATCGAGGATTTTTTGGTCTTCAGCAACCGAGATCGTTTGAGTCGTACCGTTGTGATTAATTTCGACGCTATAAGTATTTGCCATGACAGTTTTTATATTGGGCATCACTTCATTTAATCATGATATCGTGCCGAGGTGTAACGAGCGATCGGGTGCGTCTTAAATTTGTAAATTTATAATTCAGTTCATTAAGATAAAACTTCTCAATAGTGGAATGAGCATGGTGCTTAGAGACTGTTTATCAATTAAAAATTAAGCAAGTAAGGTGCAGTATAGCTCCGGTATGGCTGCCCTAAAGCGACAGCGTAACGCACCGACTTTTAGACTTCGGGTGCGTTACGCTCCATTCCATTCCGCTAACACACCTTACGACTTTCCTTTAATATTTTCTTTACGAACAGTCTCTTATTTTTCAATGATACACGGGCAGGGATGCTCGTTCCACTACTGCTTTATTGAGTTTAATTACCAATAAAATTGCTTTCAAGGCGATCGAGTAATGCTTCTGCGGGACGAGTTCGCTCGTATAATTGGGGAATCCAATCATCTCCCCAAAATAGAAAACAACTCGTTTCTCCTTCTAAAGTTAACGCTCTGATTTCGGTTAATATTTGTCGATCCGTGGCTGATAAATTGTTTTGAGAATCTACAATTTTCCAATAGCGATCGCTGACTCGAACAATCGTCTCTACGGCTTGTTTTTGAGCCTCAGACCCCGCCCATTGACTGAGATCGAACCCGGAGGTATTGCCGACATTCCAAGCACCTGTTTGCACAAATGCGGACTCTTGGGGAGGATGTTTTTGTAAATAGTCCGATAATTTGAGCGATCGCAATGGCGTAGAATTATTGCGAATCGTTTCAATAAACGGTGCAAAAAAGTGACCGAAAAATCCCGATTCTTCGTGCATCTGGCGAAACCAACCGCCATTTTCACCATCGGACCAAGTGGTGACTAAACGAGGTGCATCCGGTGCGGGAGAATGGGCAATTTTTTGGCGAACTTCGCGATCGAACCAAACCGGATCGGTGCCGCTTTCTTGGGCGTTGGAAATATTGCGATCGCGGGGGATAATGGTAATCGTTTTGCCTTCATAAGTTGCTTGATACGGCTTATAAATATCGAGAATGCCGCTTTCGGGTTGAATGTGTACCCCATCAACAACAACATAGGTATAACCCACTTCAACTAAAGCGGGAATCATTTCCATACAGAATGCCATTTCTGGCGGCCAAAATCCCGTCGGAGAACGTCCAAATGCTTTCTCTACAATCTCTTTTCCTCGAATTAAATGCTCTTGCCAATCTCTTTGGGGAATGAGGGGGAAAATGGGATGATAGTATCCCATGCCAATGAGTTCGATATTGTTCGCTTTTCCATAGCGATCGCACATATTGGGAATATCGACAAAAGGCGCGTATTTTTCGACAATTTCCGGATCGAGAAACTGCTCTAAAAGAATGCCAGAGAAACCCACTTGCAAACAAGCCGTATTTTGCAATAAATCGGCATAACGAACTGCTCTTTCGTAACAACGCATAATTTGTTCGGCTTCAAAGCGATCGCTCTCAATTAATAGTTTTAAATTTCCCGGAGGTTGGTGCATATGCAATCCGAGAGCGTGATAAATTTGTTGTGTCATTGTTTCCTATCTTTTTTTCCGAAAGCGATTCTTCCCCCCCAGCAGAAACTATTCATCGGAGAGAGAAAAACTCAAATAATGTTGGTAGAGAAAAACTCAAATAATGTCGGTTTGAGTTAAAAGAATACAATTGTTAAAAACGTTAGGATGTTGATAAATTTTTGCTAGGAACCGTAAGTTTTCTGGGGGGCTAGCCCCCCAGACCCCCCATTGGGAGCGGTTACGACGCCCCCAAACCCCCCCCGTAGGCTACGCTTGTCCAGCCAGTTCGTTTGTTGGTTTGAGAAATTGAAAAGCATTAAGTTACAAATTTGAAATCCACCCATTTTTAAGATTACATCCGATCGGGATCGATACCATTTTCTTGTAGCAAACGAGCGAGGCGATCGGCTCTTTCCCGTTCTTGTTGGGCGATTTCCCGTTCTTGTTGAGCAATTTCTCGCTCTTGTTGAGCAATTTCTCGTTCTTGTTGAGCGATTTCTGCGGGGAGTAGAACTAGATTACCGTCGCGATCGTAAAAGCGCAACCAAGGAGCATTTTCTCGAGTCAGCGTACCATCCCACGTTCCCAACCACAAACCCAAACTTTCGCACCACAACCATCCTCGCTCATCGGGGGCGATCGCTTCGTAACGTTGATTGCGTTCTAAATGCCAACCTTGCAAAGATTCGCGATCGAAGGGATCGTAAACAAAATAATCTTGAGTTCTGAAAGTTTGCTCGTATATTCGCTTTTTATTACCCGTATCTTCGCTCGCTGTAGAAGCTGACATGAGTTCGACAATAACATCGGGATAGCGTCCTCGTTCTTCCCAAACCATCCAACTGCGACGCTCTAACGTTCCATCTACATTTAAAACTACAAAAAAATCGGGTCCCCGGAAGTCTCGATTTCTGACTTGTTCGCTGCTGTAATAGATAAACATATTACCCCCTGCGAAATAGTCTTCTCGTTCTTGGTAAACTTGATGGATGGAGTCGATCAGAACGTTCATAGCGATACGATGGCGATTGCTTTCCAAGGGTTCTCCGTCGTCGTAGGGTAAATCGGTGGGAGGGAGCTGGATTTCTTCCTCTATGGTTGAGTTTTGAGGTTGTTCTTCGCGCAGCAATTGAACGGACATAATTTCGAATTCCCTCAAGGTTAATTAGAACAAGTATATCGTAATTCTGGGTTTCGGTTGAGAGAGTGGCAAGGCGATCGCTTTGTTCAAAATGCCGTTTTCGTCTTTTGCTGGAGTTTATCGAGCGATCGCGGCAGGATTTGGCGATCGCTTGCTTTCAATTACGATTGCACGAAATCATCACGAGTCAGCGTCAGGGATTTTCCGACACGTTCCAAAGTGGCGATCGCTTCTTGTTCTTTGACTGAGATTGATGGCATTCGCGAGGCGATCGTTTGGAAGATTTCTAACCAAGTGATTCCCTCGGAAAGCATACTTGAGAAGCAGCAACAGATTAAGGCGATTTTGGCTTCGTCAAGAGAGTCGATCGCTTCTTCTACTGATGAGGGGAACTCGGAAGGGATGAGGGATGAGAGGGTGCGAAACTTCAAAACGTCAGAAAGGGAGTTGAAGTCGGGAAAATCGGGCTGGTTTGGGTTGTCTTTGGGTTGGTTCATCATGATTGATTTGGGTTTGAATGGTGTTTTTGCACGTTTGTGGTTCTCGTTATGGGTTGGCGACGCTCTCTCCTCCTCAGTAGCAATATATTTATCATGAGTATATCATAGTCAAATCATATTTACAATAAATATGTGAACGCCAAATAGGTTGATTTTAGGCTTTTACGAGGAAAAGTAGCAGGAATAAATATTTATTGGTAATTATTTGTGTCAGATTTTAAACATATTAAGTACACTGAAATTTCTCATAATTATATTTATAAATATGGCAATATAATTATGTTAAGCTCAAACTGAAGTCTTATAAATAATAGATATGACAGGGAGAGCAGAGAACAAAACATACGGCGAAAAGAAGAAACCCACAACTTTGACTCTAACTCCAACTGCGGTGGAATATTTGGATAACATGGCGGAGGGGTTGCATCTAAGTCGTTCGGAGTTAGTGGAACAGTTTGCCAGAGGTTTGCTCGCTACAAACATCTCGAAAAGAAAAGTCTTGGGGGAATTCTTCGCCAGTTGAGATCGTTACAGCAAGCTCATCTGGCGTATGTGAAAGCTGATGGAGAACATTTAGAAACTCGATTGCGAGAAAACCGCTTACACGAACGAAAAATAGCAAGGGAAATATCGTTGCTAGAGGGAGATATTCTGCGACTGATCGAGGGAACGGATGAGAAGGAATAACGCTCTAAGATTCTGCTATTTTGAGGATGGAATGATGTTCGCTTTTCAATAGGATATGCCTGTAAGGTGCTGTTAGCGACAGCGTAACGCACCCTTTATCAATTCAAAATTCAAAATTATTAATTCAAAATAAGCTCTTACTCCTTCTCTTCCTAGGATTCAAACCTTAGACTGATAGCTGATACCAAATCCGCATTACTGAGGATGTATTCCTATCCCTCCTGTAGCGGCGTTGCATGCAACGCCGCTACAGGTTTGCTACTTTGTATTAAGACAAGAACATATTTCTTCATATCTCCGTTATGGTCAACCTCTCCCCAAAGCAGAAAAATCCATCCTTAACCCCTCCCAATGACGAAAATTTGCCCACAATGTACGACTTACCGAGCGAATTTCCAGAGGAGTCCGGTTTGCCAGACCTTTTTCATTGCGTTCAACCCGTTTTATTGAGCCAAACTTGCCGATCGCCCCAGTATCCAAGAGACAATTACTTAGTCGCGAGTGACTTTAACATCTACTACGATCGCCAGCATACCCTCTGGCATAAACGACCGGATTGGTTTATCGTTTTAGGAGTCGATCGCGCCAGACAACAGCAAGACTTACGATTGAGTTATGTCATCTGGCAAGAACGAATTAGCCCCTATTTAGTCATCGAATTATTATCCCCCAGTACCGAAGCAGAAGACCTCGGACAAACCGAACGAGATCCCGAACGTCCCCCGACAAAATGGCAAGTATACGAACAAATTTTGCAAGTCCCATACTATGTCATTTACGATCGCTACGAGAATCAATTTCGAGCCTTTCATTTACAAGGAAATTCCTATCAGACTGTCCCACTTCCCGATAATCGACTGTGGTTAGAAGAATTGGGATTGAGTTTGGGACTTTGGCAAGGAGAATATGAAGGAATCGAAGGACTTTGGTTGCGGTTTTGCGATCGCGAAGGAAATTGGATTACAACTCCTAACGAACAAGCTAATCTCGAACGAGAAAGAGCCGATCGCTTCCGACAACTCCTCCTAGAAAATGGCATCGATCCCGATATTCTTTAAACGAGATTTAGAGAGATTGATTAATCTAAAAACTGGGTGCATCTCAGCAAAGTCCTAAGAATTCAAATTCTTGGCTGAAAACGAAAGCCAGCTAAAGCAGGCTAGAATATCACCGTTATATTAATATATTAACCCGTTAAAACGGGTTTTCGCTTTCAGTGCTCGACTGAGCGTTGCCGAAGTCCTTGGATTTGAATCCAAGGTTGATATTTAACTTTCTTGCGCTTGTTTTCGTTCGGCCAATTGCAAGCGAATTTGTGCGTGAACTTCCCGCGTAATGGGATAAAAATATGCTAAAATCATCCCCAAAATCAAACAGATAACCGGAAAAACCGTATTCGCAATACGAATGGCAAATAATGCGCTGTCGGGTTGGACGGGAATCGGTTGTCCGGGAATGCGTTCGATAAATCCGGCAAATTCTAACGTTTGACCAACGATTAATAAAGCCACTGCTAAACCGATTTTTTGCAGCAAAACCATAAAACCATAAAAGATTCCTTCCCGTCTTTGACCGGTTTTTAACTCATCCCATTCAATCACATCCGGCATCATCGACCAAGGAATTAAATAACCCACGGATACCCCCAAACCTGCCAAAACCGCACCGAAAAATAATAAACCCACTTGACCGGGTTGGAGGAAGAAAATAACCACCTCTGCAATCAACCAAATCGACATCCCTAAAAAATAAACGGTCTTTTTGCCAAAGCGATCGCTCACCTGTTTCCAAACAAAAAGCATCATTAACGCCGTCCCTTGAATCGCGATCGCTACTAAAGAAAAATCCGCTTCCTTCATCCCCATCCAACTCACCACAAAATAAATTAAAATTGAAGCAACCAGTTGAATCGCCAGCCACGAAAATAGATAAATTCCAATAACATAGAGGAAAGGTTTCGTACTAAAAACAATCTTTAATTGTTCGGTAAAGGGAATATTAGGAACATCTTGAGATTGAGATCGTGCCGCGATCGCTGTTTCATCCACTAAATGAGATTCCGGTTGCGAAAAAATTAACGTCCACCCAAAAGCAGCAATCAATCCGCTCAGAAAGATGCCAGCAATACTCATAAATAAATTAAAATATCCCCCCTGCAAAGCGATCGCACTCGAAACAGCACCCGCTAAACCCAAAAATGCCAATACTTTCCCCAATATTTTGCGTCGATGATAGGGAATTAAAGACTGCGCGCCCCGTTCTTGCAAGCGACAAACACACCATAAAATCGCGATCGCAGAGACAAGAGACCCCACTAAACCCAAAGAAAAATATTGCCGGAACGGTTCGTCCGGATAGGATTGAAAAACCAATTGCGCTAAAATTAAAGCAAAAATACTGCCGCCAATGGAAAAAGCCATACGAAAGCTATTTAAACCCGTGCGTTCGTTATAATCTCGGGTCAACTCCGGCGTGAGTGCCGTATAGGGCAAATTCACGGCAGTGTAAGCTAAATTAAAAAGAATGGAAATCAAGACGTAATAGGCGAATAAATACCATTGATTGACATCGGGATTGGCGTTAAACTGAGGCACCAGCCATTGTAAAAGAAATAAGATGGCAAAAGGAATCGCACCTCCTAACATCCAAGGAATGCGACGACCCCAAACCGTGCGCGTGCGATCGCTTAAAATACCCAAGAAAGGATCGTTGATCGCATCAGAAATTTTACCAATTGCTAAAATCAAACCTGCCAAACCTGCCGATAATCCCGCAACATTTGTAAAAAAATATAATAAGAAAAAAACCAGTATCCCGCTTGTAATCGCAGGTCCCAAATCCCCCGCACCAAAAGCAAATTTAGTGGTCAATTTTAACGTTTCTGTTTGAGGGGATTGAGGGGTCTTGCCCTTATCGTTCGGACTCGAAATATCATTCATTTTTATTGATCCGGTTCGCTAATATTCTTTTTTAGCATGAAGGCGAGTCGATCTTTTCCTCATGGATTGGCGGCGATCGCTCTTTTTTGAAGGATTCCTTAAGAAAAGATTACGCATTCTCTAGGAAGCCTAGCTCCGTGGCGATCGCGAAATTCCATGGTAATATTGGAGCGAAATGTACGAACCTATCGTTTAAAAATCGCCCGAGAAGGGGCGAGGCTGGAAACCTCTTTTTTTGGTAACAAAACTCTAATGACAGCAACACTGACAAAGCCCAAATACGAAATCAAAGATATTGCCCTTGCCGCCAAAGGCAAACAGCGCATTGAATGGGCGGGACGGGAAATGCCCGTTTTACGTCAAATTCAGGAACGATTCGCCCGCGAAAAGCCCTTTGAGGGAATCCGTTTGGTCGCCTGTTGTCACGTCACCACCGAAACCGCCCATCTCGCGATCGCCCTTAAAAACGGCGGTGCCGACGCGTTATTGATTGCCAGCAACCCCCTCTCCACTCAAGATGACGTTGCGGCTTGTTTGGTTGCCGATTACGACATTCCCGTATTTGCCATTAAAGGCGAAGATAACGATACTTATCACCGCCACGTTCAAACGGCTCTCGACCATCGCCCCAATATCATTATTGACGATGGTAGCGATGTAACGGCGACGATTATTAAAGAACGCCAAGAGCAACTCCCAGACCTCATCGGGACCACGGAAGAAACCACCACCGGAATCGTGCGCTTATTAGCCATGTTCAAAGATGGGGTGCTTTCCTTCCCCGCCATGAACGTCAATGATGCCGACACCAAGCATTTCTTTGACAATCGCTACGGTACCGGACAATCGACCCTCGATGGAGTCATTCGCGCCACCAATATTCTTCTTGCCGGAAAGACTATTGTTATCGTCGGCTATGGTTGGTGCGGAAAAGGTGCGGCCATGCGGGCGAAAGGCATGGGCGCAGATGTGATTGTCACAGAAGTGAATCCCACTCGCGCCATCGAAGCCGTCATGGATGGTTTCCGGGTTATGCCCATGGCAGAAGCCGCCCCCCAAGCCGATTTATTCATTACCGTCACCGGTAACAAGCACGTCATCCGCGCCGAACATTTCGAAGCGATGAAAGATGGTGCCATTGTTTGCAATTCCGGTCATTTTGACATTGAAATCGACCTGAAATCTTTGGGCGCAAAAGCGAAAGAAGTCAAAGACGTTCGCCCCTTTACCCAAGAGTATAAAATGCCCAACGGCAAATCTGTCGTCGTTTTGGGTGAAGGTCGCCTGATTAACTTGGCGGCGGCGGAAGGACACCCCAGTGCGGTCATGGATATGAGTTTTGCCAACCAAGCCCTCGCTTGTGAATATTTGGTGAAAAACAAAGGTAAATTAGAACCCGGATTGCACTCCATTCCAGAAGAAATCGACAAGGAAATTGCCAGCTTGAAATTGAAAGCCATGGGCATTGCGATCGATACTCTGACTCCAGAACAAGTCGAGTATATGAATTCTTGGACGATGGGAACTTAGATTCCCCTAAATCCCCCTTATCAAGGGGGATTTCCAGATTCTCCCCCCTTATCAAGGGGGGCTGGGGGGCTCGAAATGATTGTTACCAACTTATTTTTAAAAGCGATCGCGCTTTCTATTTCAGCCAGTATTTTATCTGTTATCCCAAATTGATAATTGATAATTGATAATTGTTTATCTTGAGCCTGTCGAACGGTTCATTGAAATGAAAGACCCGCGACGAACTAAGCAACTGCAAACTTTAGTGCAAAAATTGGGATTGCCCGTTAATGCCCCCGTGAATTACGCTCTCTTGGATTTGGCGCTGACTCATTCGAGTTACGATCGCGATCGCAATTACGAGCAATTAGAGTTTATCGGGGATGCCGTGGTGCGCTTGGCTGCTTCGGAAATCTTACTAGAACGATATCCCCGTGCCCCCGTTGGCGAATTTACCGCCGTACGCTCGATTTTAGTCAGCGATCGTCTTTTGGCAGAATTTGCCGATATTTACGGGATCGAGCGCTATCTCCTTGTTTCTTCTGGAACGGCAACCAACGCAAGCGGTCGTCAGTCTCGCTTAGCCGATGCCTTTGAAGCCATCCTCGGTGCATTATATTTAAGTACCCAAACCATGCAACTCGTGCGCCCTTGGTTGGATGCCCTGCTCGAAGTCAAAGCCAAGGAAGTCCGTCAAGATCCGGCATTTTATAATTACAAAGACGCATTGCAGGAATGGACCCAAGGGAATTACAAAACTTTACCAGAATATCGCGTTCGCGAGACCGATAAAGGGCACAATAACCCAGAACGATTTACCGCCGAAGTCTGGCTCAAAGATCGCCGTTTGGGACAAGGCACGGGACGTTCTAAAAAAGCAGCAGAACAAGCAGCTGCTAAAGAAGCATTTCTAGGAGTTACCAACACTTCGGCTTTGCTCCCTTCGGCTTCGCTCCCTTCGACTTCGCTCGAGGCAAGCAGTGCAAGCAACCAACAACCAACAACCAATAACAAATTATGAGTTTGGGAATTGTTGTTTTGGGGGTAGGAAGATGGGGCAAACATTTAGTTCGGAACTTTGCCAATCACCCTCAAACCCATTTAGTCGCTATTGTCGATCCTCACGAGGAACATTTAACCGCCTGTGAGGAAAAGTTTACGCTTGATGACAGTATTCTCTTGACAGAAAGTTGGGAATCCGTGCGATCGCATCCCGGAATCGATGCTGTCGTTATTGCCACCCCTGCCTCGACTCACTATCTCCTTATTCGCGATGCCCTGCACTCGGGCTATCATGTTTTTGTGGAAAAACCCCTTACCCTCGATCCCGCAGAATGCCTTGAATTGTGCCAATTGGCAGAAGAAAAAGGGCGGCAATTATTCGTCGATCATACTTATCTGTTCAATCCGGCAGTGGTGGCGGGAAAACAAGCGATCGCCGATGGCGCGATCGGAAATTTGCGCTACGGTTATGCCGCGCGAACCCATTTATCTCCCGTGCGCCAAGATGTCGATGCACTTTGGGATTTAGCCATTCACGATATTGGCATTTTTAACACTTGGCTGGGCCAAACTCCCACTTGCGTTCGCGCTGTCGGTAACGTATGGTTGCAACCCGAGGGACGGATGGAATTTCCGAGCGATCGCCCGCAATTGCCCCTTTTCGATTTAGTTTGGGCCGCATTAACCTATCCCAGCGGGTTTCAAGCACAAATTCATTTATGCTGGAGCAATCCCGACAAACAGCGCCGATTGTGTGCGGTGGGCGATCGCGGCACTCTCATTTTTGACGAAATTCGCAAGGATTCCCCCCTAACCTTACAACGCGGGACGTTTCAGCAACAAGAATCTCGTTTCATTCCCATCGAGGTATCGGAGGAAACTCTTCCTCTCGATACTTGCGAACCCTTGGGACGAGTTTGCGATCGCTTTATCGAAAGCATACTCACTCAAACCCCCTCTCCTCTGTCTTCGGGTTGGGTCGGGTTAGAACTGGTTCAAATTCTCGATGCCTTAACGCGATCGCTCCAACAAGAAGGAAAAAACATATTTTTGTAGCTCCAATAACCCCTAACCAAACCTCATGATTTTTTAACAGTCGGAAAACAAAGATATACTGTCGTTCCCTTATTTTCTCCTTCGCTATCAAAAACAATCGTACTTTTCATCATTTCCATGAGAATATGAGCAATGACAATGGATAATCCTTCGGTCATTCTATACTTCCAAGGATTATTTACCTTTTCTAATTTGTGAGGAGAAATCCCTACTCCCGTATCTTGGATGACAATGCACGCTCTTTGTCCCGTGGGAAAAAAGGAACTTCCATTAGTATTATTATTTTCCGAATCCATCTGTTTTACCGCTCCTTCGACGCTTTCAATATGAGCATTCAACGTAATGCTTCCCGTATGGGTATAATGAACTGCATTATCAATTAATGCTTTGAGAACTTCTTTTAAGCGAACGGGATCGGCATAAATTAAAATTTCTGTATCTTGCCAGCCTCTAGCCTGAAAATCGAGTCCTTTCTCCTGAATTCTGAGATGATATTCTTCCCTCAGTTCGAGTAAAACCCGAGGGAGATTAACCTGTTGAATATCGGGATTATTGAATTGATCCCCGGCGATAGAAAACATTTGAGCAATTTGCTCGTGCCGATCGTAAAGTTTCTTGGTTGACACATAAGCATCTTCGAGAGTTTCTTCATTTTCCGAGCCGATCTCTATCGTACCATCTTCAACTTCATCCCTTAACAAATCGAGATTCATTATCAACCCCGTCAAAGGCGTGCGAAAGCGATCCGACATGCACCGCAAAAATTCTCGCAGGCGATCGTTGGCCAATCTTTCTGCTTTTAAAGACTCTTTGAGTTTTTGTTGTGTTTGGGTGAGACGATCGTTAGCTAATCTTTCTGCTTCTAAGGCTTCTTGGAGTTTTTGTTGCGTTTGGGTGAGGCGATCGTTAGCCAATCTTTCTGCTTCTAAGGCTTCTTGGAGTTGTTTCTTGGCTTCTTTTAAATCATTCGAAGTTTGAACTGCATTTTGGAGCGTTCTATCCATAAGCTCGTAAGAATTTCTCGTTGCATCGAGGACGGCGTTAAATGCCCGAGCGAGTTGTCTGAATTCGTAAACATTAAAATCATCGGGAATGGGATCTTGTGATTGTAAAGGATCCTGGTCGTGAATGGACTCAATTAATCGTTCGAGGGGAGTCGCAATTTCGCGAGAAACATATAAGATTGTCAGAATCGTCCCGATAATCAAACCAAAGGTCAGACTCGATAACAAACTCAATAAAACCTGTTGAATCTCATCGAGAGCAGCAAGAGCATTTCTTAAAGGGGTCATGGTTAAAACCACCCAAATATCCTCTCGTTCTTCTGCGATCGGATTGGGAATTCCTGCATATCCCGCTAATAATTCAACACCTTTTTGTTCAAAAGAAAAGAGATGAATAAAATTTTGTTCTCCCGCTCGGGCTTTCCGTAAAATACTTTGCAAGCGTCCGCTATCTTCCTTGGCTTCTTCCTTGATATTGCGTCCGACTCGTTCCCAACAAGGATGGACGAGGATTGTTCCGTCTCGATCGAGAATTGCCGTACTGCCTGTCAGGGAACCGGGTTCTAGGGTGTTGGGTTCGAGAATCACCGATCGCGCCACCAGAATCGCGTAAAACCGTCCCGCTTCATTATAGATGGGAATGCTGCTCAGAAGTTTTAATTGATTGGCATTAGAAGTTGCGTCTTGTTTTTGGCAACTCGTCCCGAGATCGGGGCCATTTTCTGGGAGTATGGGTTGAATTTTGACAGTGGAGGGAGGGGGTAAAAGACTCTCGTATTGCTGCGGCCAAACTCTTCGTGCAAGAGGTTCGACAATTTCGCGATCGCAGGTATCGGCAAGACTCTCTCGCGTTGTCGCATCAATGAGTTGCAAGCATTCGATTTGCGTTGGCAACTGCTGGCTCAATCGTTCTAAAAATTCGGGGTATTGTTGCTCGTTGTTATTTCTAAAAACGGGGTGATAGCTGACAGCAACCAGATTAGACTTGAGAGCGGCAATGGAATTGGCGATTTCGTTGCCTCTTCTAATCGCACTTTCTGTAAGATTTTGACGAGCGGTTTCGAGTAATCCAGAACGAGCTTTTCTGTAAGTGACAAAGTAAGTCGTACTCACCCCCAATAAAATAATGGGAACGCTGAGCAGCAACAAACGCGACAGTAAAATGCGACGGAAAGAAGCCATAGGTTTATTTTAAGCGCAGCCAACCTCCAACTGCTCGATCGCAAGAGAAGGAGAAAATAGGGGAAGGGTTGGAAAGACGGACGAGATATCGCCAATCCCTCAAGTTGTTTCGCTCCCCTTCTATCATCTCTTTATATTGTGTCCTTTTGCCGAAAAAACTGCGACCGCGAGCAAATGGCTATACTCAAAGCGGTAGCTATTATCAATGATAAGTATCACAATCGAGCATTTTTTTAAAGAATTTATGGATTTCTATAAATTTACCGTAAAGAATTCGTGTAAATCTCTCTCGAGCTAGAATAATGACCGATGGGATTGATATTCTCTGGGAGTAGAAATACAGACAATGGCAAAATTGTGAAGATTCCTCACGCAACGGCAATTTTAGCAACAACGGCGGATGGCAAAATTTCCGATGTTCGGCGATCGCCGGCACGTTTTGGCTCCAAGGCGGATCGAGAGCATTTAGAGCGGCAAATTGCGGCGGTTGATGGGGTGTTGTTCGGTCGGGGAACGTTGCAGGCTTATCAAACGACGCTTCCCTTGAGCGATCGCCAACTCCTTCAGCAACGGCGAGACGCAAATAAACCCCCTCAACCCGTTCACGCAGTTTGCTCTCATTCGGGAGATCTCGATTCTCAATGGCGTTTTTTCCAGCAACCCATTCCTCGATGGTTGCTGACTTCGGTGGAGGGAGCAAAAAGGTGGCAGGGAAGTCTCGATTTCGATCGCGTTATTGTTTTAGAAGCAGGCGATCGCTGGCGAGCGGCGTTTCAATACCTCTATCGATTGGGATGGCATCGGGTGGCGGTTCTAGGAGGTGGAGAGTTGGTTGCGGCGTTACTGGCAGAGGATTTAATCGCTGAGTTTTGGCTGACAATTTGCCCGTTAATGGTGGGGGGGAAGGATGCACCAGGAGTTGTGGGAGGAACGGGATTTTCCTTGCGATCGCCCAAAGCTTTGCGCCTTTTGAGTGCCGAGGCGATCGGAGAAGAGATTTTTCTACATTACGCTTTAAACCCCTCGACAGAACAATTGATAGTTGATAGTTGACAGTTGATAATTGACTCAGGGACTCTTAACCGCAAGATTACCTCAAATTTACGAACTCTTCAATAAATCGATCTAGCCTTGGGTGTTGTGCGCTGCCTCAAACAGCCTCAAATTCTTAAAAACGAGAGAACGAACACCCTTCAAACGATAAATATAATGGGCATTAAACGTCGTCACTTTTTAGTATTTATGGGAGCAAGTGCCGGGAGTGTTGCCCTCGGTTCTCTTGCCTCGCCGCGTAAAAGTTTTTCCATGCCATTTTCCGGCTCTAGGTCTTCCTTGGGAACTAATGGTTTGAGTTTTGAACCCGTTAAACTTCCTATCCCTCTCGATATTAACAATTTGACTCAGAACAAGCAAATTGAGTCTTACAGTACTTACCAAGTCCAAGATGATGTGGTACTGCCTCCCGGTTTTACCTATGATGTTATCGCTGCTTGGGGCGATCGCGTCGGCGATTCTCGCTTCGGTTATAACAACGATTATCTTTCCTTTGTGGAAACCGCACCCAACGAAGGCTATTTAACGATTAACTTCGAGTACATTAGCGGCAAAACTTGGATGGAAACCTATCCCCAAGTTATTGGCCAATCTCTTCCCTTTGCTGCCGTGGCCAGTGCTCTGACAGGTAGCGAGGGAGAAATTGATGCCTTTGCACTGCCAAATAATGCTTTGAAAGAACAGATTCAAGAAATTGCCAAAGAAGCAATGATCGATGTAGGCATGGGAGTCATTTCCTTGCGTCGCAATGCAAACGGCAAATGGGAGCGCACCTATGACAATCGCGATCGCCGCATCACTGGAATTTCCGGTCTCGAAGACGGACGCTATCTCAAATCTACGGGCCCTAGCGTTGCGATTTTCAACAAAAGCAACAAAAAGGGCTATGATGACGGCTTGGGCAGTCGAATTATCGGTACCTTCGGCAACTGTGCGGGAGGAACCAGCCCTTGGGGAACCGTATTTAGTGCGGAAGAGAACTTCCAAGACCTCGTCCCCGAACCCGTAATGGCTGATGGTTCTTCTCTGCCTCCGACTGCAAAACCCTTCAATATCGGCAGTATTCGAGGACAGGGAAATCCTTTTGGCTTGGCGGGCAACAAGTACGGTTGGATGGTAGAAGTGGATCCCGCCAACCCCAACGACTACGGCACCAAGCACACTTGGTTGGGTCGCTACCGTCACGAAGCCGTCGGATTTTTGGCCCGTCCGGGTAAAAAATTGGCGGTTTATTCCGGATGCGATCGCCGGGGGGGACACCTCTACAAGTTCGTTTCTAATGGTACGGTTCGCCGCGTTACCGACAAAGTGAATTCTCGCCTCCTCGAAAACGGCATGTTGTACGGGGCGAAGTTCAACGCCAACGGTACCGGACAATGGATTCCCCTCGCCCCGAGTACCGCGATCGACCCCATTATGCCCAGCACTGTCGGCGGCGGTATGGTGAAATTCCCCAACCCCGATCGCAATGCCGGCGGTGTCGTCAAAGTCACTAGCGATGCGGAAGCAGCGGCGATAAAATCGAAATTCCGTACCCTCGGCGACCTCTACGAAGGCACGGAAGCACAGAAACAAGGGGCGATCCTCATCGATGCCCATTATGCCGGCAATGCGGCAGGAATCACCACTACAGCGCGTCCGGAAGATACCATCGTCGCCAAAGATGGCACCCTTTATATTGCCTTCACCTCCGGCACTCCGGGGGGAGATGGGGGACCCGATACCAGTATTTTCCAAGGACCTAATGGAGAAGTCCCTTACGAATTCGGTTGGATCGTCAGCTTGAAAGAAGACGGTTTGGATCCCGGTGCCATGACCTTTCGCTGGCAGTCTTTCGCTATGGGTGGGGAACCGGCTGCGGGAGGCATGGGCTTCTCCAACCCGGATAATATCGAAATCGATAACAACGACAATCTCTGGGTGGTCACGGATATGTCCACCAGCACTCACAATAAACCCGTTCCCAGTCGTACCAAGGACAATCTCAAACAAGGTCAACCCATTTCTCAGAAAGAGTTATTGGGAATTTTCGGGAATAATTCCATCTGGTTCGTTCCCACCTCCGGATCCGGTGCGGGGGAAGCCTATCCGTTTGGTATCGGACCCACCGAGTGCGAGTGTACGGGACCTTTCTTCTCGGAAGATGAGGAAACGCTTTTCTTAGCGGTGCAACATCCGGGGGAACGGAATGGCATCCGCAAGGGAATGGAGTCGGAAACTCGCAAGTATGCAATGAAAACGACGGACGGCGAGGACTTTATTCAAACTCGCGAGATCCCCATCGGATCGAACTGGCCGGGTAAACGTCGGAACGATCCCCCCAAACCTGCGGTTATTGCCGTGCGTCGCCTTGGCAGTCAGCCCATTCCGGGACTCTGGTAAGAACGATTTGCTTGAATTACCACCACATGGTTAAAACGCATTGACATCAGGGCGCAAGCATTCATTGGTGTCAACTTAACGCTCTTACCCCTTTCCTTCTAGTTCAAACCCTAGGCTTATAGCTTAAACCCGCTAAAGCAGGTTAAGGTTTCTTTCGGTTTAGCCGGCTTCAGCCTGCTTGAGCTATGAGCCAAGAACTCAAGTTCTTGGCGGGGCAGTTCAAAACATCCTAGGGACTCAGATTCTAGACTAAGTTGACACCAATGGCAAGCATTGCGCCCCTACTTTTTATTACAGACCATGAAAATCTCTACCATTGCAACTGTACTCTGGCTACCCCTCGCTATCTTTGCATTCTCGATTGGGTTACCCGGGTCGGCGGTTTCCACGGGGTATAAAACTTTAAGCGGTGAAAAACCCCTCGTCATTGCCCATCGCGGGGCGAGCGGCTATCGTCCGGAACATACCCTCACGGCTTACGAACTGGCGATCGCTCAAGGGGCGGATTATGTGGAACCGGACTTAGTTCTCACAAAAGATTGTGTTTTAGTGGCGAGACACGATCGCTATCTCAGCGATTCGACCAATATTGCGTCTCTTGCCAAGTTTGCCGATCGCCAACGCAAGGATAGAACGTCTTTCGATACCGAGGATCGTCTCGATTGGTGGGTGGAGGATTTCACCTTGGCGGAAATTAAGGAATTGCGGGCGATTCAGACCCGCGATCGCGATTCTTCCTACGATGGTCGCTACGAAATCCCGACGTTTCAGGAAGTCATCGATCTGGTCAGAGCCAAGGAGGCCGAGTTAGGGCGTACCATCGGACTCTATCCAGAAACTAAAGATCCGCAAATTCTCGAAGCCAAGGGATTCGATTATATTCCTCCTTTAAAGGCGGTTTTGAACCAAAACAATCTCAATCGCGAAGATGCGGCGATTTACGTGCAATCTTTTCACGATAAGATTTTGCGGATTTTGGATGGGGATCCGGGGTTTAACGCGAAGTTGGTGCAATTGGTTTGGCAGGGACGCCAACGCGGTTGGGAAGATACGTCCGCTCGTCCCAATTATCCCCTCGCCCAAATCGCTCGCTATGCCGATGGAGTGGGCGCTTACAAGCGCTTGATTTTACCGGAAGGCCGCCAGCCGAGCACTTTCATCCAAGAGGCGCATTCGTTGGGGTTGGAGGTTCACGCATGGACGTTTCGGGACGATTCTTTGCCGGATTGGGTGACATTTAAGGATGGCGAGGAAGAGATTCAATATTATTTGAATCAGGGTTTAGATGGGTTCTTTACGGATTTTCCCGATACGGGGATGCGATCGGTTCAGAACTTAAGTCCGGTTTCGAGTTCGCAGTAACAATTGCCACGCGATCGCATTTTTGGGGGTATTCTCGAAAATGCGATCGCCGTTGCGCGATATAATCCTAAAAATAGAGTGTAAAGAGAAGTTACCATGACCGATCTGCTAGAGCGAGCGATCGCTCGAGTAAAAACTTTACCCGATCGCCAACAAGATGCGATCGCGACAATGATATTAGAAGAATTAGAAGATGAGGGACGTTGGGATGAAACATTTGCTCGTTCTCCCGATACGCTTGCAAAACTTGCGGCTGTAGCAATGACTGAATATCGTGCGGGAAAAACTAAAGAACTCGATCCAGAAACACTGAATGAGAGATTGTTCGTAAGGCAAATATTAAATGAAAGTCGTAAGGTGTGTTAGCGTAATGGAATGGAGCGTAACGCACCAGAAGTCTAAAAATTGGTGCGTTACGCTGTCGCTTTAGCGCAGCCATGCCGGAGGCTATACTGCACCCTACTTGCTTAATTTTTATTTTATCAACAGTTTTAAGAGCGATCGCATTTTTGGGTTATTGTTGAAGGAGCGATCGCTGTTGCGAATATCTTTATCGATAAACTCAGACATATTTTGTTTTAAGGTACTTGCACTAATACACACGCTTTGAGCAATGCGATCGCTCGTCTCTTTCAACTTTAATCCTTTTTCTCCCGTGGACTCCTCCGAGCTTGCAATTTCATTTTCAGGGGAATTTGCTGTCACGATCCAAATTGTTTTCTCTTCAGTCATCACTTATCACCGTTCGCGATTTGAGCATTTTAGCATTATCTATTATAAATGTTTGTACCTCCTTTTTGCGGCCGAATGCTTTTTTACTCTTACCCCTCGCAAACTAAATAAATGAGAATTCCCAACAAGCGATCCAGAGGTGCGATCGCATAGGGTTCGAGATCGATCGTCAAATCGGTTTTGTACAACTTTAAAAACTTCCAAAGTTCCCCACTCGTCACGCACCCATAAATCGTTAGCTCGGGTTGTTGATTGAAAATTTGCGCCGCGACCATTTCGGCAGCGCATTGTCCCAAACCCGCATTTAAGTTCTCCGGTTTGGCTTCTACCAACATAATAACTGGAGATTCTAATACCAATAAGCGAGGCGATCGTGCCAACAAAAAATCCACATACCCTACCAAATCTCGCTCCGAGTCGATATTAAACTCCCGCCCCGAAAATACGCTCGCTGGCGACGAAGAAAGGCGGCGTACTGCCGTTAAAATGGGATTGATAATCCATTCGCTACGAGCTTTTTCATTGCCTTGAGCCAGAGCTAAAGGCATCGTATTGGCAAGAGTTTCTTGCAAGAGAGAATCCGGTGCTACCGTCGGCAAATCCGGTAAAAAATGCGTGGTTTCGTGAATTGTTAAGCCGAGATCCTGCTGAACTCGAGAGAGATCGAATTTGCTATAGGGCATCATCCCAGTCCCTAAACCAGTATAAAATTTATTTTAAACTCGTTTTGCCCGTTCATTATTAAGAGTTATGCTTGCAGGGAATATCCTCAGTGTAGGAAAACAAGTCGCTCTATCTTCGAGATTCGTTCCTCAATCGCTTAATATCTGCGGAACTTGGAAAAAACGATCGCTGCGATCGGGTGCGGCATTCAACATTTTCTCTTGTTCTAAAGAAGGATTTAAAGTATCGGGACGAGTAATATTACTGGTTTCAATTGCCCGCGTTGTGGGTTTGATATCATGAGTATCGAGTTCGCTGAGTTGCTCGAAATATTCGAGAATGCTGCTGAGTTGACGGGTAAATGCTTCTTCCTCGGTTTCTGTGAGTTCCAAGCGAGCGAGGTGAGCAACTTTTTGGACTTGTTCGCGATCGAGCATCTTTTTTCAGTTATCAGTTATCAGTGAACGGTTATCCCTTCGACAAAGCTCCCTTCGGCTCGGCTCAGGGCAGGCGGGGCAAGCGGTGGAGAGATTAGAAGAATACATCAATTTCCGAGCGCCCGGTGGTTTTGAGCCAGTTTTGTGCTTCAATGTAGTTGTTGGGGGCGATGCGAATGGCTTGTTTCCAGAATTCTGCGGCGCGATCGAACAGTGCCTCGGCTTCTTCTTCCCTGCCGTCATCTTTGGCGTGTTCTCCTTGATAATGGTAGATAACCGCAATATTATTCAGGGCTTGGGGCATTTTCGGATTGAGATCGATCGCTTCTTGATAAAACTCTAAAGCCTTGTCGTGTTCGCCGTTGCTGGCGTGAATCAGCCCGATATTGTAGAGAATGTAACTGCGATCGTTGGGATCGTCTTCTAAGGTGAGCGCTTCGTGATAGTTATCGAGAGCTTCTGCATACTCTCCATCTGCTTGTGCTGCCATGCCATCGCGATAATAAGCAAAGGCTTTCTTTGCATTTTGGTTGGTCGGCAGTAACTTAAGGATCAAGTCTGCCATGACCGTAAAACTTTTATCGATAAAATTATCGTTACGCTGTGTCCGAGGCATCTTTATTGACGGGTGGGAGAGGATTGCTTTCCTATTGTAGGGTGATTCGGTTGCATCGGATACCGAGTTCGTAAAAATCTATATCGCCATCGCAAAAAATAAAATTTCCTCCAAGACTTGACACGAGCGCCTTAACTCGATATAGTTGATGATTGTGACATTAAAACGTTAAAAGTATTTTTTTCGATCGCAGATCGAGAAACCCCTTTAACGATTTTCTTGTAAACAATATCGTTAATATCGTTTCATTAATATCGTTTCATTGCAAGATACTGGGGCTTTGAGTTCCCAAGACCAAGTTCCTAAGTCTTCAATGGAGTTAAGCGATTCTACAATTTAATGTTGCGTTTTTAAACAAAATCAATATCGAAGCCCTTTAGTTTCCCAAGCAAAATTTAAGAATTGGGAAATTTATGGTCTTGGGAGGACATTGCGATCGCCACCGCCCACTTTTTGGGCGAACTTGAAAGGCATTGCAAGAATTCCAAAAATAAAATTGCCTTCGTTTTGCATGAAGTGCAATAGATGAACGTCGTTTAGAAAAAGAGAGAGGTAAAACCCATGTCAGTGGGGATTCTCGGTACCAAACTCGGCATGACCCAAATTTTTAACCAAGAAACGGGAATTTCCATCCCCGTAACGGTTATCCAAGCAGGGCCCTGTACGGTGACGCAAATTAAAACCCAAGAAACGGACGGATATATTGCCGTTCAAGTCGGTTACGACGAAGTGAAGCCCAAAGCCCTTAACAAGCCAGAATTGGGACATTTAAACAAATCGGGAGCGACTCCCCTGCGTCACTTGAAAGAGTATCGCGTGGAAGATACTTCTTCCTATGAATTGGGACAAACCCTCAAAGCCGATATTTTTGAGGCCGGACAACTGGTGGATGTATCGGGCAAAACCATCGGACGAGGATTTGCCGGCTATCAAAAGCGGCACAACTTCCGACGCGGTCCCATGTCCCACGGTTCAAAAAACCACCGCTTACCCGGTTCTACGGGAGCAGGGACCACACCGGGACGCATTTACCCCGGGAAGAAAATGGCAGGACGTTACGGCGGAAAAAAAATCACCGTTCGCAAGCTGGAAGTCGTGCAAGTGGACGCAGAAAGAAACATTTTGCTCATTAAAGGTGCAATCCCTGGAAAAGCAGGAAATTTACTGAATATTGCCCCTGCCAATATTGTCGGAGCGAAAAAGTAGATTGATTATTCGTTGTTGGTTTTTGGTTATTCGTTAACGATCGCCAAACAACAAACAACCCACCCCCAGCCTCTCCCGAGAGGGGAGAAACAAATAACGAACACTTCGGCTTGGCTCAGTGCCAGCAACAAACAAAAATGGTTACCCGTGCAGTTAAAAATTGGCAAGGAGAAGAGGTTGGAGAAGCAACCTTAGAACTCAAAGTTGCTAAAGAAGAAAATGCTTCTCACATCGTCCATCGCGCTGTCGTGCGGCAATTGGCAAATGCCCGTCAGGGAACGGCTTCTACCAAAACCCGTGCCGAAGTGAGAGGGGGCGGACGCAAACCCTGGCGGCAAAAAGGAACGGGACGCGCCCGTGCCGGATCGATTCGTTCTCCCTTATGGCGGGGTGGCGGCGTTATCTTCGGACCCAAACCCAGAGATTACAGCCAAAAAATGAACCGCAAAGAACGGAGATTGGCCTTAAGAACGGCTTTAATGAGTCGCGGGGAGGATTTAATCGTCGTAGAAGATTTTGCCGAGCAAATTTCGCGTCCGAAAACGAAAGAACTCATTTCGGCATTCCAACGATGGGGAATTGAAGAAAACGAAAAAGTTTTGCTCGTGGTAGGCGAAAAGAATGAAAACGTTTATCTCTCGGGTCGCAACATTAAAAAGCTCAGAATGATTTTGGCGACCAACTTAAATGTTTACGACTTGCTCAATGCCGACAAAATCATCGCAACCCATTCGGCGATCGCCAAAATCGAGGAGGTATACGGTGAAGACTAGAGTTTACAAAACCAAACAATACGATCCCAGAGATCTGGCGGATTTGATAATCAAACCCGTAGTCACGGAAAAAGCCACAATTCAAATGGCGTATAACAAATACGTTTTTGATGTCAAACCCAAAGCGACCAAGCCAGAAATCAAAGCCGCGATCGAGAGTCTTTTCGATGTCAAAGTCGTAAAAGTCAATACCTTGAACCCGACTCGCAAGAAAAAGAGAGTCGGCCGGTTCATCGGCTATAAAGCACTGCATAAAAGAGCGATCGTCACCCTTGCCGAAGGCGATGAAATTATCCTCTTCCCCGAAGTGTAAAGACAAAGCATGCCTTGTCTTTACCGATAACAACCCACACTGATAACAACCCACACTGATAACAACCCACCCCCAACCCCTCCCAAGAGGGGAGTAATCAATAATCAATAACCACAATGGGTATTCGTATCTTTCGACCAATGACTCCGGGGACTCGGCAGGCCAGCGTGTCTGACTTTTCCGAGATTACTAAGAGCAAACCGGAGAAATCTCTTACTAAATACAAGCACCGCAAAAAAGGACGCAATAATCGCGGTGTTATCACTTCTCGCCGTCGAGGAGGCGGTCACAAACGCCTTTACCGCATCATCGATTTTCGTCGGGACAAGCGCAATATCAATGGAGAAGTGATTGCGATCGAATACGATCCCAACCGCAACGCTCGCATTGCCCTCGTGCAATACGAAGATGGGGAAAAGCGCTATATTTTATGCCCCGATAAATTAGCCGTCGGGACCACCATCACTGCTGGTGAAAACGCGCCCTTTGAAATCGGAAACGCTCTCCCTCTCAGCAAAATTCCCTTGGGTAGCGACGTTCACAATATCGAACTCAACCCCGGCCGCGGCGGTCAAATCGTTCGGGCAGCGGGAACTGGCGCGCAATTGGTCGCCAAAGAAGGCAATTACGTCACTCTGCGCCTGCCTTCTAAAGAAGTGCGAATGGTTCGCAAAGAATGCTATGCCACCATGGGGCGCGTGGGGAACGCAGAAGACCGCAACATGAAACTCGGGAAAGCCGGGCGATCGCGCCATCGGGGACGCAGACCCCAAGTTCGAGGCAGTGCCATGAACCCCGTGGATCACCCCCATGGTGGCGGTGAAGGTCGCGCCCCTATCGGTCGGAGCGGACCCGTGACCCCTTGGGGTAAACCCGCCCTCGGTCGCAAAACCCGCAAAAAGAAAAAGCCGAGCGATCGCCTGATCGTCCGCCGTCGCAATCAAAAATAATAACCCCTAACTAACTATGAGTCGTTCTTTAAAAAAAGGTCCATTTATTGCCGATAGCCTACTCTCGAAAGTCGAGAAAATGAATGCGAAAGGCGACAAGCGAGTCATCAAAACATGGTCTCGCGCCTCCACCATTCTGCCCCAAATGGTCGGTCATACCATCGCCGTTCACAATGGCAGACAGCACGTTCCCGTCTACATCAACGAGCAAATGGTAGGTCACAAATTAGGAGAATTTGCCCCGACCCGTACCTTCCGGGGTCACGCGAAAAGCGATAAAAAAGCCAGACGATAGTTCGTATCGAGGTCAAACACCAGAAGGAAGAAAACAATGGCAGTCGATTTATCCGAAGAAGTCAAAGCAACAGCCCGCTATATCCGGATGTCCCCTCGCAAAGTGCGGCGGGTGCTGGATCAAATTCGCGGTCGCTCCTATCGAGAAGCCCTAATCATTCTCGAATTCATGCCCTATCGCGCTTGCGAACCCATCTTAAAAACCCTGCGATCGGCTGCGGCTAACGCCGAGCACAATAACGGCTTCGATCGCGCGAGTTTAGTCGTCAGCACCGCCTATGCCGATATGGGTCCCAAACTGAAGCGATATCGCCCCAGAGCGCAAGGTCGCGCCTATCAAATCCAAAAGCCGACCTGTCATGTCACCATTGCCGTTGCATCGAAATTAGAGGATTAAGAGGAATAATTCGTGGGACAGAAGATTCATCCAACTGGTTTTCGCTTGGGAATTACCAAAGAACATCGCTCTCGTTGGTACGCCGACGAGAAACGCTATCCGGAACTCCTGCAAGAAGATCGCAAAATTCGCACCTACGTTCAGAATAATCTCAGCAATGCGGGGATTTCTGAAGTCAGAATCGAGCGCAAAGCCGATCAAGTAGATCTAGCCATTCATACCGCTCGTCCGGGGGTCGTCGTCGGTCGCGGCGGCAGTGGCATCGAATCCCTGCGGACGGGCTTGCAGAACTTCCTCGGGGGCAATCGTCAAATTCGCGTCAATGTCATTGAAGTCTCTCGCGTGGATGCCGATGCGGTTTTGATCGGCGAGTACATCGCTCAACAGCTCGAGCGTCGGGTTTCCTTCCGGCGAGTCGTGCGCCAAGCCATTCAACGGGCGCAACGGGCAGAAGTTCAAGGCATCAAAATTCAAGTGAGCGGTCGCCTCAATGGGGCAGAGATTGCCCGCACCGAATGGACGCGGGAAGGACGAGTTCCTCTACATACCTTGAGAGCGGATGTCGATTACTCCTACCGTACCGCCAAGACAATTTACGGCATTTTAGGGATTAAAGTTTGGGTTTTCAAAGGAGAAATCATCCCCGGTCAAGAGGAAATTCCCCAAGAACCCCAAAACACTCCCTCTCGCCGTCAGCGCCGCCGCCAACAATTTGAAGATCGATCGGAATAGTTATTAACCCATAACCATCATGTTAAGTCCTAGAAGAACAAAATTCCGCAAACAACAGCGCGGGCGCATGCGAGGGTTAGCCAAAGGCGGCACGACGTTTAACTTCGGCGATTATGCCCTGCAAGCCACCGAACCCTGTTGGATTACCTCTCGGCAAATCGAAGCCGCCCGACGCGCCATGACCCGTTATATTCGTCGGGGTGGAAAAATTTGGATTCGCGTGTTCCCCGATAAACCCGTCACCATGCGTCCGGCAGAAACCCGAATGGGTTCCGGAAAAGGTTCTCCAGAGTATTGGGTTGCCGTGGTCAAACCCGGACGGATCATGTTTGAAATGTCTGGCGTTGCCGAAGAAATCGCTCGAGAAGCCATGCGCCTCGCCGCCCAAAAACTGCCCATTAAAACTAAATTTCTCGTTCGTCCCAAAATTGACGAATAGCGATCCAACTATCAACTTATCAACTCTCAACTATTAATATGGCTCTATCTAAAGTTGAAGATGCCAGAGCCCTCACCGATGAAGCCCTGGCCGAAGAAATTCTGACCGCCAAGCGCAAACTCTTTCAACTCCGCTTAGAAAGAGCAACCGGGCGATTGGAAAAAACTCACGAATTCAAGCACACCAAACGTTGGATCGCTCAACTGCTAACCATCGAACGGGAACGAGAACTCAATGAAGGGAAAAACTCTGGAGTTGAGGAAGCACCTCCCGCCGCCAAAACCGAACCTGCCGAAACTGAAGAATCCGTTACTGAAGAGGAATAAAGCATTATGGCAACAAAAGAAAGAGTGGGTGTCGTCGTGAGCAACAAGATGGAAAAAACCGTTGTCGTTGCTATTGAAAACCGTTCCCCTCATGGCAAATACGGCAAGATTCTCGTCAAAACCAAAAGATATAAAGCTCACGACGAAGAAAATAAATGTCAAGAGGGCGATCGCGTCCGCATTCGCGAAACCCGTCCTCTAAGTCGTACCAAACGCTGGACGGTTGCCGAAATCCTCGAAACCACTCAAAAATAATCGATTGGCATCCTATTGATAATTGCTCATTGAAAAAAAGCCATGATTCAACAACAAACCTATCTCAATGTTGCCGACAATAGCGGCGCTCGCAAACTGATGTGCTTGCGGGTTTTGGGGGCGGGAAATCGGGATACCGGCGGCATCGGCGATCGCATTATCGCCGTCGTGAAAGATGCCATCCCCAACCAAGGGGTGAAAAAATCCGATATCGTAACCGCCGTGATCGTGAGAACCCGTCACTCCCTGCGACGAGATAGCGGCATGACCATTCGCTTTGACGATAATGCCGCCGTCATCATTAACGCCGACGGCAACCCCAAAGGCACTCGTGTTTTCGGACCCGTGGCGCGGGAATTGCGGGATAAAAACTATACCAAAATCGTCTCTCTCGCACCGGAGGTTCTTTAAATGGTTGCCAGAAACACGAAACCCAAACCCGTACAGCGCTACAAAATGCACGTCAAAACTGGCGATACCGTTCAGGTCATCTCCGGTCGAGATAAAGGAAAAGTGGGCGAAATTATCAAAACCATTCCCAAAACCAGCAAAGTTGTCGTGCAAGGGGTAAATGTGAGAACCAAACACGTTAAACCCCGTCAGGAAGGAGAATCGGGCAGAATTGAAACTTTTGAAGCCCCCATTCACAGTTCCAACGTGATGCTTTATTCCAGCAAAGAAAAAGTCGCCAGCCGCATTTCTTATACGTTTACCGAAGACGGACGCAAGGTAAGAATGCTCAAAAAAACAGGCGAAATCATTGATTAGTTATTGGGTATTCATCAAACAAAATCATGGTTCAACGCTTAAAAACCCTTTACCAAGAAAAAATTGTTCCTAAATTAATGGAACAGTTTAGCTATCAAAATATCCATCAAGTCCCCAAAGTAACCAAGGTAACGGTTAATCGGGGTTTAGGGGAAGCCTCGCAAAATGCCAAAGCCCTCGAATCTTCCTTGAGCGAACTGGCCACGATTACCGGACAAAAACCCGTAGTCACGCGTGCCAAGAAAGCGATCGCCGGATTTAAAATTCGCCAAGGCATGCCCGTCGGGGTCATGGTGACATTGCGCCAAGAACGAATGTATGCTTTCCTCGATCGCCTCATCAGTCTCGCTCTACCTCGCATTCGCGACTTTCGCGGCGTGAGTCCCAAAAGTTTTGACGGACGGGGGAATTACAGCCTTGGGGTGCGAGAACAATTGATTTTCCCAGAAATCGAATACGACAGTATCGATCAAATTCGCGGTATGGATATTGCCATCATTACCACCGCCAACACCGACGAAGAAGGACGCGCCCTACTCAAAGAAATGGGAATGCCCTTCCGTGCCCAATAGGGACGAACCCCCAACCTAGGGGCTTGAAACCCTAGGCTAAACAGCAAGGAGGAAAAACTCGCGCATGGCAACAAACGACACGATTTCCGATATGCTTACCCGCATTCGCAACTCCGGTGCGGTTCGGCATCCAACCACCCACGTTCCCTCGACTAAAATGACCCGAAATATCGCCCGCGTTCTCAAGCAAGAAGGATTTATCGGGGATTTTGAAGAAGTGGGAGAGGGGGTAAAAAAAGAATTGGTATTGTCCTTAAAATATAAGGGCAAAAACCGCAAACCCATCATTACTACCCTCAAGCGCGTCAGCAAACCCGGTTTGCGGGTCTACAAAAACCGTAAAGAACTGCCCAAGGTTTTAGGCGGGATCGGTATTGCCATTATCTCCACCGATCGCGGCATCATGACCGATCGCGAAGCCCGAAAACAAGGCGTCGGTGGCGAAATTCTTTGCTACGTCTGGTAAGCAAGAGGTGATAGTTGATAGTTGACAGTTGACAGTTGACAGTTGACAGTTGACAGCAATGGCGACAAACCAACAACCAATACTTCGACTTCGCTCCTCAAGGCAAGCAGTGCAAGCAACCAACAACCAACAACAAAAAGATTATGTCTCGTATTGGCAAACGCCCCATAGAAATTCCCAAAGGCGTAACCGTCAACATTGACGGACGGCACGTTAGCGTCAAAGGGCCGAAAGGACAACTCGATCGCGTGCTCCCAGAAACCGCGATCGTCGAGCAAAATAATGGTACGGTACTCGTTCAACGCCAAGATGATTCGAGAATCTCTCGCCAGCGCCACGGTTTATCGAGAACTTTAGTGGCCAATATGGTGGAAGGAGTTTCGAAAGGTTATGAAAAACGCCTCAGTATTGTCGGTGTCGGTTATCGGGCGCAAGTTCAGGGGACGAAATTGGTTCTCAATGTCGGTTACAGCAAGCCCGTAGAACTCGATGCCCCGGAGGGGATTAAATTTGAGGTGGTTGAAAAAGGTCTTGAAGTGATTATTAGCGGCATTAATAAAGAAGTTGTCGGCAATGTTGCCGCTAAAATTCGAGCCGTGCGTCCTCCTGAAGTTTACAAAGGCAAAGGCATCCGCTACAAAGGCGAATACATCAGACGCAAAGCCGGTAAAGCCGGTAAGAAATAATTTCAGTTTTCGACTCCCTATTTCCTATTTTCTATTCTCTAAGATGAAACTGACTCGCAAAGAATCCGTTCGCCGTCGCCATCGGCGGTTGCGGAAAAAATTAAGCGGAACTGCAGAACGCCCTCGCTTAGCGGTTTTTCGTTCTAACAATCACATTTACGTTCAGGCGATCGACGATATAGCCCAACATACCATTGTTTCGGCTTCAACTGTCGATAAAGAACTCAAAAGCCAACTCGAATCCAAAAATACTTGCGAAGCCTCGATCGCTGTCGGGAAATTAGTGGCCGATCGCCTGCAAGCAAAAGGGATCAAAAACGTAGTTTTCGATCGCGGCGGCAATCTCTATCACGGTCGCATTAAAGCTCTTGCCGATGCCGCCCGAGAAGCAGGACTCGAATTTTAATTCCTATATCCCATACCCCATTACCCGTTATAGAAAATATGGCTAAGACTAACAAAAAGAAAAAGAATAACCGCGCAAAAAAAGAAGAAGCCTTCCAAGAACGGGTCATTCAAATCCGTCGGGTTTCCAAAGTGGTTAAAGGCGGCAAAAAACTCAGTTTCCGGGCGATCGTCGTGGTCGGCAATGAAAAAGGGAAAGTCGGCGTGGGCGTAGGGAAAGCTGCCGATGTCATTGGTGCCGTTCGCAAAGGCGTTGCCGATGGGAAAAAGAAACTCATCGACGTTTCGCTCACTAAAGCAAATTCCATCGTCCATCCGACTCGCGGTTCGGCAGGCGGTGCAAAAGTGATGATTCGTCCTGCAGCTCCCGGTACGGGGGTAATTGCTGGGGGAGCAGTGCGTACTGTCCTTGAATTAGCGGGAATTCAAAATATCCTCGCCAAGCAACTCGGCTCGAATAACCCCCTCAATAACGCTCGGGCGGCGATCGATGCCCTAGAAACCTTGCGCACCTTTAAAGAAGTCGCCCGAGAACGCGAAATTTCTCTCGAACAACTCTTTGCATAATTCAAACCCATGAGACTACACAATTTAAAACCAAAAAAAGGCTCGAAAACCCGCCCTCGTCGGGTGGGACGAGGGATTGCCGCCGGACAGGGAGCAAGTTGCGGATTTGGGATGCGCGGGCAGAAATCGCGATCGGGGACGGGAACGAAACCGGGATTTGAAGGGGGACAAATGCCGTTATATCGACGGGTTCCCAAATTAAAACACTTCACGGTTATCAATCGCCGGCACTATACCATTATCAACGTTCGCAGACTCGCTTCTTTACCTGCCAATACTGAAGTGACCCTCGATTCCCTGATGGAAGTCGGAATCGTTACCCAAAATGACGGACCCTTAAAAATCCTTGGAGACGGCGAACTGAATGTTGCTCTGACGGTGAAAGCGGCTGCCTTTACGGGAAGCGCCAAAGAAAAAATTCAAGCAGCTGGGGGAACGTGGGAAATTGTTTGAGGCCAGCGATCGCACGCCCTAGATTTAAACAGCTTCAGAATCCCGCGACAAGGGAGGAAATACCGTCGCGGGTGCGTCGAGTAAGATAAAAACTATGTCACCCAAAAAACAATTTAACGATTCCCTATTTTCAAATTCAACGAGGTAAACCTTTATGGTTGTCAGCCGAGATAAAACACCAACGGCTCAAGAAACTTTTTCTCAAATGGCACAAGCAGCAGGCCTGAGAGGACGATTGCTCGTCACTCTCGGCCTGCTGATTTTAGTTCGCCTGGGGGTTTATATTCCCATTCCGGGCATCGATCGCGAACGCTTCTTAAACGATATTGGCAATAGTCCTTTAATTGGCTTTCTCGACGTGTTCTCGGGGGGCGGTCTTTCAGCCTTGGGGATTTTTGCTTTAGGGATTTTGCCCTTTATCAATGCTTCCATTATCATGCAGCTTTTAACGGCAGCTCTCCCTTCTTTAGAAAATTTACAAAAAAATGAAGGAGAAGCAGGACGGCGGAAAATTTCCCAAATTACCCGCTATGTCGCATTGGGTTGGGCGGCGTTGCAAAGTTTGATGTTGGCAACGTGGATTCAAGCCTTTGCCCTCGAACCGGGTCCGATGTTTTTTGTGGAAACGGTTTTGGCATTTACAGCCGGTTCCATGTTCGTCATGTGGGTCTCGGAACTCATTACCGAGCGCGGCATTGGCAATGGAGCTTCTCTGCTAATCTTTGTGAATATCGTTGCCGTTCTCCCCACGATTTTGGGCAATACCATCGATGTCGCCCAACAAGGAGGACGAGAAGATATTGCTAAGGTGATAATCCTCCTGCTGGCCTTCTTGATGATGATCGTCGGGATTGTTTTCGTGCAAGAAGGAACCCGACGCATTCCCATTATTTCTGCCCGTCGGCAAGTGGGACGCCGATTGTATCGCGAACGCACGAACTACTTGCCTTTGCGCTTGAATCAGGGGGGAGTGATGCCCATTATTTTTGCGTCGGCAATGTTATTTTTGCCGGCTTCTTTGGCTCAGTTTACCCAAGGCAAGGAAGGGTTTTTAGGGGACTTGCACCAAGTTTTAAATCGCTTTTCCAACTACATCAGCATCAACGGTCCGACCCCTTGGGCGTACGTGCTGGTGTTTTTTACCCTCATTGTTTTCTTCAGTTATTTCTATGCTTCCTTGATCGTCAATCCCGTGGATATGTCCCAAAACTTGAAAAAGATGGGATCTAGTATTCCAGGAATTCGTCCTGGGAGAGCCACCAGCGAATATTTGGAGCGAACCATTAATCGCTTAACTTTCTTAGGGGCGATGTTTTTGGGGATTGTCGCCACGGTGCCGACAGCAGTAGAAAGCCTTTTGGGCATTCAAACCCTGCGGGGATTGGGAGCAACCTCCTTACTCATTCTTGTTGGGGTAGCGATCGATACTGCCAAACAAATTCAAACCTACGTCATTTCTCAACGCTATGAAGGAATGGTGAAACAGTAATGATTTGGTAATCGGTTCTTGGTTGATATCGGAATCGATTACCCATTACCCATTACACAACAGTCAAATGTACTATCAATTAATTTTTTTGGGACCGCCAGGGGCGGGTAAAGGCACCCAAGCCAAAATGCTGGCAGAAACGGCAAAAATTCCCCATATTTCCACGGGGGACATTTTGCGAGGCGCGATCGCTAACAATACGCCTTTGGGACAGCAGGCAAAATCCTACATGGATAAAGGAGATCTCGTCCCCGATACCCTCGTTGCCAACATGGTACGAGAGCGCCTGCACGAAGCCGATGCCAAAAAAGGTTGGATTCTCGATGGATTTCCCCGCACGGTAGACCAAGCCACCTTTCTCGATGAATTGCTGACCCAACTCGATCGCAATTCCTTAAAAGTTCTCAATTTAGAGGTTCCAGAACTGACCTTGGTCGAACGTTTGGTAGCGAGGGGTCGCTCTCAAGACGACAACCCGGAAACCATTCGCTATCGCTTGGAAGTGTATCGGCAAAAAACAGCACCTCTGATCGATTATTACCAAAAACAAGGGAGTTTGCATTCGGTAAATGGCGATCGCACCCTCGAGGAAGTTCGTCAAGCACTGAGCGCGATCGTTGGCGTTTAAGGGGATTTACGTAAACTTTTGCTAAGATTAATTTAGAAAAAACATCATTGAGGCTCGAAATCAATTGGCTAAGCAAGATTTAATCGAAATGGAGGGAACCGTAACCGAATCCCTTCCCAATGCCATGTTCCGCGTCGATTTGGATAATGGGTTTAATGTTTTAGCCCATATTTCCGGAAAAATCCGTCGGAACTACATCAAAATTCTCCCGGGCGATCGCGTTAAAGTCGAACTGACCCCCTACGACTTGACCAAAGGTCGCATTACCTATCGCCTGCGAAAAAAATAAATCGGCAGCTAACCCGCGTTTTCTAGGTGGCAAATTGAGATTGAGAGATGGCTATGTTGACAAGGCTCAATGATGAATCAAATTTGACGAATCGAATTTGCCCAGTCCCATCGACCTGTTGCGAAAGGTTATAAATTTGCTAAAGTTAGCGATTATTGATATAATTAAGAGCTTGCAGTGTGGCAAAAAAGGCATGAAAGTTCGAGCATCAGTCAAAAAAATTTGTGAAAAATGCCGCGTCATTCGCAGGCGCGGTCGAGTAATGGTAATTTGTTCCAACCCCAAGCATAAGCAAAGACAGGGTTAGAGACTCAAAATTGCACCTAAAAATTGCTCGTTTCCCCTATTCTCATTTTACGGAGTCGAAAAAAGAACTGTGGCACGGATAGCAGGAATAGATCTTCCTCGGAACAAGCGCGTTGAAATCGGACTGACCTATATTTACGGGATCGGTTTGTCGCGCTCTCAAGAAATCTTAGCAAAAACAGGAGTGAACCCCGATACGCGAGTCAAAGATCTCAGCGATGAGGACGTGACTTCGTTGCGTTCGTTCATTGAGGCGAATTATCAAATCGAAGGGGATTTGAGACGTTGGGAAAACATGAATATCAAGCGCCTGATCGATATCGGAACCTATAGAGGTCGCCGCCATCGTCAGGGCTTGCCCGTACGCGGCCAGCGAACCCGTACCAACGCTCGCACGCGGCGAGGCAAGCGCACGGCCATCCAAGGGAAGAAAAAGGCAAGCGCTAAGAAGTAGTCGTGTTTTTCTTTATCCCTCTTTCCATCTATCCATTCCCGATTTTTAATTACGATTACCCATTACCGATTACTCAATAATATGGCAAGACCGACAAAAAAAGGCGGAGCAAAAAAAACAAAACGGAATGTTCCCAATGGAATTGCTCACATTACTTCGACTTTCAACAATACAATCGTTACGATTTCCGATGCTAAAGGGGATGTAATTTCTTGGGCTTCTTCGGGATCGAGCGGTTTTAAAGGGGCGAAAAAAGGAACCCCTTTCGCCGCGCAAACCGCCGCCGATAGTGCGGCACGGCGTGCAATGGAGCAAGGAATGCGCCAACTCGAAGTGATGGTGAGCGGGCCGGGTGCCGGGCGGGAAACAGCCATTCGCGCTTTGCAAGCCTCCGGCTTGGAAATTACCCTCATTCGAGACGTGACTCCCATTCCTCACAATGGCTGTCGTCCCCCCAAACGTCGTCGAGTTTAGAGTCCGCGATCGCATTGATAATTCCCGCAAGATCGAGGATGGCAAGATTGAAGCGATCGTGCAGAAGATCTTGCCAGTTTTCAATCTCAATGTAGAGTCCAAGGGACAACGACAAACAGGAGAGATAGCAGGCCGTGGCGCAATTTCAAATTGAATGCGTTGAATCGAAGACGCAAAAAAATCAAAGCCAATATAGCAAATTTGTCCTCGAACCTTTAGAAAGAGGGCAAGGAACCACCGTCGGCAACGCTCTGCGGCGAGTTTTGCTGGCAAACTTAGAAGGATCAGCCGCAACAGCCGTTCGTATTGCCGGGGCCAGTCATGAATTCGATACCATTCCGGGGGTTCGCGAAGATGTCCTCGAGATCCTTCTCAACATGAAGGAAATTGTCTTTCAAAGTTTTGCAACAACTCCTCAAATCGGAAGATTGGTCGCCAATGATGCGGGGACGGTAACGGCAGCCCAATTCGATTTACCCTCGGAAGTCAACGTCATCGATCGCAATCAATATATTGCCACCCTAGCAGAAGGGGCGCGACTGGAAATGGAGTTTCGCATCGAACGAGGCAAGGGCTACCGGGCAATCGATCGCAATCGGGATGATGCTTCTTCTTTGGACTTCTTGCAAATCGACGCAATCTTTATGCCCGTTAGCAAGGTTAATTATTCGGTAGAAGATACCATTATCGATGGTGCAATTCCCAAAGACCGACTCACCCTCGATATTTGGACGAACGGCAGTATCAAACCCGAAGAAGCGCTTTCCCAAGCAGCAGGAATCGTGGTGGAGTTATTTAATCCCCTGAAGGATTTAACTCTCGAGTCCATTCAAGAAGACGATCGCGAAAGCGAAGATCCCACCAGTCAAATTCCCATCGAAGAGTTGCACCTCTCGGTACGGGCGTATAACTGTCTCAAACGCGCGCAAATCAACTCAGTTGCCGATCTCCTCGACTATTCCCAAGAAGACCTCTTAGAAATCAAAAATTTCGGTCAAAAGTCAGCAGAAGAAGTGATCGAAGCATTACAGCAGCGTTTGGGAATTACCCTGCCGGCAGAAAAAGCAAAAGGCTAGTCAACAAACAACAAACAAGAACAATGCGCCATAAATGTCGCGTTTCCCGATTGGGGAGACCCGCAGATCAAAGAAAAGCACTGTTGCGATCGCTAACCACGGCATTGCTCCGCAACGGGCAAATTAAAACGACCAAAGCAAAAGCAAAAGCCGTGCGCTCGGAAGCCGAACGCATGATTACTTTAGCCAAAGATGGCTCCTTGGCCGCTCGCCGCCGTGCTTTGGGCTATCTTTACGACAAAGAGCTAGTGAAGGCTTTGTTTGAAGAAGTCGGCGAACGCTATCGCGATCGCCATGGCGGTTATACCCGCATCGTGCGAACGATCCGCCGTCGGGGAGATAATGCCGAAATGGCCATTATCGAATTACTCGACGAGTAGTTAAATTTTGAATTTTGCCAGCAAGCCATGGTCGTGTCGGATATCCGTGAAAAAAGCAAGCGCGTCGCCCTCGTCATTCAATATCTAGGGACGCATTTTCATGGCTGGCAGCGACAACAGTCAGGGCGCACCGTACAAGGAGAAATTGAGAAAGCGATCGCGGCAGTTCTCGGCGATCGCGTTGCCATTAGCGGTGCAGGACGCACCGATAGCGGCGTTCACGCGGCGGCACAAGTCGCCCATTTTAATGCCACCGGGCCGATTCCCGCCGAAAAATGGGCGACGATTCTCAATAACAGCTTGCCCGATGATATTCTCATTCGCGCTTCGGCAGGAGTTTCCTCAGATTGGCACGCTTGTTTCTCCGCCCTTTGGCGGCGCTACCGCTATACGTTTTATACGGATAAGCGTCCCAATCTCTTTATTCAACCTTTTTGCTGGCATTACTATCACCAGCCTTTGAGCGAAACCCGGATGCAGCAAGCCCTCGATCCCCTCTTAGGACGACATCATTTAGCGGCCTTTCGCCGTGCCGGCTCTCCCAGAAAGCATTCTTGGGTTAGCATACAAGCGGCAGAATGCAAGCGAGATGGCGCTTTTATCCGCATTGAAATTCAAGCCGACGGCTTTCTCTACGGCATGGTACGGCTGCTGGTGGGGTTGCTCGTAGAAGTGGGCAATGGAACGAGATCGCCCTCGAATTTTACCGATATTTGGGTCAACCAACGACGAGAACTGGTCAAATATTCGGCTCCAGCAAAAGGCCTGTGCTTGTTGCGAGTTGGCTATGAGGAGTTTCCTTTTACCCGAGAAGTCTGGTACGACACTCAACCCACTTTTATTTTCAATTCCTAAATCTAAGTTAAACCCAAATTCAACCCATAAACCGATCGTGGAAAAAACAATCCTACCCACTCAAGAAACCCTCGACCCTAAATGGTATGTCATTGATGCGGCAAACCAACGTTTGGGGAGACTGGCCACAGAAGTCGCGCGCATTCTGCGGGGCAAAAATAAACCTACTTTTACCCCCCATATGGATACGGGTGACTTCGTGATTATCGTAAACGCCGAAAAAGTTATCGTCACGGGGAGAAAATCCTCGCAAAAATTGTATCGCCGTCATTCTGGCAGACCGGGAGGAATGAAAGTCGAAACATTCTCTCAACTTCAAGCACGCATTCCCGAGCGGATCGTGGAAAAAGCCGTGAAAGGAATGTTACCCAAAAATGCCTTGGGTCGCAAACTTTTTACCAAATTAAAAGTTTATGCCGGTCCCGATCACAAACATCAAGCTCAGCAACCGGAAACTATCGAGTTAAATACGAATAGTTAAGTCAAAACAAGTTGCAATTCATCCATCTTAATGAGGAAAAAAATCCATGTCAGAAGAGAGTACCGATAAGGTTATATATTGGGGAACGGGACGGCGTAAAAGTGCGGTTGCCCGCGTGCGCCTCGTTCCGGGAAGCGGTCAAATTATTGTCAATAAAAGACCGGGAGATAATTACTTTAATTACAACCCTCAATATTTAGCGGATATTAAAGCCCCCTTGGAAACATTGGGTCTGGAAAACGAGTATGACGTTCTCGTGAATGCTCATGGCGGCGGTTTAACCGGACAGGCAGAAGCTGTAAAATTAGGTGTGGCTAGGGCTTTGTGTACGATCCCCGTTCAAAACAACTATCGCGCGGACTTAAAAGCCGAGGGATATTTAACCCGCGATCCCAGAGCCAAAGAACGCAAGAAATATGGATTGAAAAAAGCTCGCAAGGCGCCTCAATACTCCAAGCGTTAAAGCTGCAATTATTTGTTATCCAATTTTTGTTATCATTGTTATCAAGCATAGGAGAGCGATCGTAATGCCAAAAGAAGGAATTCATCCCGAATGGTATCCCGAAGCCAAGGTCATCTGTAACGGTGAAGTCGTCATGCACGTCGGTTCGACGCAGCCGGAAATTTACGTGGAAGTTTGGTCGGGGAATCATCCCTTTTACACCGGGACGCAAAAAATGATCGATACGGAAGGGCGAGTCGAACGCTTTATGCGGAAGTTTGGCATGCTCGATACCAGTGCAACTGCTGAAGCTCAAGAAAAATAGCCGTAATTTTATCTGTATTAACCCAGCAGAATTTCTGCTGGGTTAATTTTATTTTGTTGTTGGTTGTTTGGCTTCTAATCTTTAAACCTACTCCCCACTTCCTAAAAATCATGGCTGAATCTTATTTATTGGACAAATTACAATCCGTCGAACAAACTTTTAACGAACTCTCTCGCCGCCTTGCAGATCCCGATGTAGTGACAAATCCGAACGAGTTACAAAAAGTAGCAAAAGCGCGAGCTTCTTTGGAAGAAACAGTCAATACTTACGACACTTGGAAAAAATCTCAAGAGGAATTAGTGGGAGCCAAAGAAATTCTCAAAGAAGCCAATGGCGATCGCGAGATGCACGAGATAGCTACTTTAGAGGTGAAGGAGTTAGAGCAACAAATTGTTAACTTGGAACAACAATTAAAAATCTTGCTGCTTCCCAGCGATCCCAACGATGAGAAAAACATCATGTTGGAAATTCGCGCCGGAACCGGAGGAGATGAAGCGGGAATCTGGGCGGGGGATTTGGTGAAGATTTATTCTCGTTATGCCGAATCTCAGGGCTGGAAAATCTCGCTTTTGAGCGAATCCCTCGCCGAACATGGGGGATTTAAAGAAGCCGTTTTGGAAATCCAAGGCGATCGCGTTTACAGCAAGTTAAAGTTTGAGGCAGGAGTGCATCGGGTGCAGCGCGTCCCGGTGACAGAGGCTGGCGGACGAGTTCACACCTCTACGGCGACGGTGGCGATCATGCCAGAAGTGGATGATGTGGAAGTCCATATCGATCCCAAAGATATCGAAATGTCTACAGCACGATCCGGCGGTGCGGGAGGACAAAATGTGAACAAGGTGGAAACAGCGGTGGATTTGATGCACAAACCCACGGGAATTCGGGTCTTTTGTACGGAAGAGCGATCGCAGTTGCAAAATCGAGAACGCGCCATGCAAATTTTGCGGGCTAAATTATACGAGATGAAGTTGCACGAACAACAGAGTGCAGTGACGGATCTGCGGCGATCGCAAGTGGGGACGGGGGCGCGATCGGAGAAAATTCGCACCTACAATTACAAAGATAATCGGGTGACGGATCACCGCTTGGGGCAGAATTTCACCTTAAATAATGCCTTAACTGGAGATATTGATACGATCGTGCAAGCCTGTATCTCGCAGGATCAGCAACAGCGTTTGGAACAATTGGCAAACAATACTTAAGGTTAAAAATGAGGGAGAAAAGTAGTCTATGTTTATGGCTCTTTTTCTAGGGCAATCCCTCGTATTTGCTGCATTTCTCGAGGGATTCAATATTTAGGAAATTGGCATCTTGCTAGTTCCACGAATTACCGATTTCTTCTTGAATTATTGATTTTCTATTTCTTCTGTTTCTCCTGTTTCTATCTCCGAGAAAGTTCGATTTTGAAAAATTCTCCTTGCCCATTCTTCCGTTGTCATTTGTGGAATGCGATCGCCCTCATTTTCAGGTGTCTTTTCTAATGGAGGAGCTTGAAAAATTGTCACGGGATCCCTCGATCCATTAACGGCTGGCGAACGAGGAGTATTTTCTCGATTTTGATTTTCTTCCTCTGAGTTTTGGATTTCCTCGGCGATCGCGGCTTCAGACTCCAGCACTTCGACCGCTTCTGTGGGGGGTTGTTCTGGCTCTAGAGTCAGTTTCTCTTGCATTTCTTCCAACTGTCGAGCCGTTTGAATGCGATCGCTCAACTCATCCGTTGAAGAAACCAAACCGCTCAAACCATCCACCAAACGCAAAATATTATTGCGAAACTCCGGATTTCCCGTTAACTCTTCCAAATCCGAAGTAATTTTCTGAGTATTTTCAAAAGTCACGCGAGCCGAATTCAGGGTTCGTTGTAGCGTCATTAACGTCGCGGGATCGTTAAAAGAATTGGTCACATCGCGAAGACTTGCAGAAGCCGCCGCCGCATTTGCCGTCAGCTCTTCCAAATGTTGCATCGTATCGGCCGTATCGAGCCCGCCGACCGCTTGATTCAAATTTACGAGTAAAAGCTGTAATTGTTGACTGGTCTGACCGAGGGTTCCGAGGGTTGTCTGCAAACTTCCTCGATTGTCCGCAATAATTGTGTTGAGATTGCTCGCCAGCAAACCATATTCTTCCACCGTATTATTCAACTGCGCCGTTGTCGAGTCGGCGGCATTGGTAATAGAATTTGCCGCCCGAGACACCGTACTCAATTGCACCCGCGTTGTTTTCGAAAGCAACCCGAGTTCCTTTCCCAAAACCGCTAATTCTCTCACCGCAAGATTGGCGTTTTCTGTCAGTGCCTTCACCTGCTCGAAAAATTCCGCATCTGTCAGGCGCTCGCTCATGGTCACGGTACTGCGGAGGGCGTCATTAAACGTAATCCCCGAATCTCCTTGAATGCGGTCGCCCTGACAGACGATCAGGGTGCTATCGCAGCGAGAACTGAGAGGATCGGCTAGCGTTTCGGGATCGCGAAGATCGCGAAGGGGAGTAATTTCGATTCCCGTTTCCGCAATCAACCCCGCTTGCAGGGTTTCCACGCGGGAATTCTGGGGAATGAAGAGATCCGGCGGCGCAATGGAAACCGTCACTACAACCCCATTCGTTTCTGGGGTAATTGCTGTAATATTACCCACCTTATAACCGCGATAGCGCACGGCTCCCCCCACCGCCATCCCATTCGTATTATCAAACAGGATCTCGATTTCGTAGCTGTCCGCCCCGAGTCGCAAACCGCGCAACCAAACGGTTAGGGTTCCGAAGACAGCGAGACCGATGAGGATAAACAGGCCGACGGATCCTTCTCGTATCGTTCGCGATCGCATAATTGATTTTGTCTCCCTTGAACCGAATAATTGAACGAACAAGCGGTACGACCCCGGTGAGGTTGCCTCGCCTAGGGAATGCGCACCAAGACACCAATAACCAATTTAATTCACCACTCGAATCGGTCCGGTTAAACTGGCGCTAAAAAATTGGCGCACGAAAGGATTATCGGTGGTATCAATTTCGTCAACGCTGCCTTCCCAGCTTAGCTTACCACCATAGAGAAAGGCCACGCGATCGGCAGTGCGGCGGATCGTGCTTTCTTGGTGGGAAACCATGACGTAGGTGCCGCAACTACCTTGGCGTTGCAACTGTCGCACTAAATCTTCGATAACTGTTGAGGCGATGGGATCTAAACCCGCTGTGGGTTCGTCGTAAAGAATCACCGAGGGATTGTCTTGAGGATTTTCGGGATCGGCCATAATCGCCCGAGCGAAACTCACCCGCTTTCGCATTCCCCCGGAAAGTTGAGCGGGATAGCGATCGCTAATGCCGCTCAATCCGACCATACTTAGTTTTTCTTCCACCAAACGAGCGATCTCGTCGCGATCGAGATTTGAGTGTTGAAAGAGGGTAAAGCCCACATTTTCTTGCACCGTGAGAGAATCAAAAAGCGCGGCCTGTTGAAATACCATGCTAATGGCAATCGGATCGGGACTGTCTTCAATTAATCCCGTCCGTCTCCGTCCGGCAATATAGACTTCTCCCGAATCCGGGGTCATCAAACCGGCAATAATGCGAAGAATCGTCGATTTTCCCGCTCCCGAAGGTCCAATCACTACCAATGCCTTGCCTGGATAGATGCTGAGATCGATCGCGTCCAAAACCACGCTACCGCCAAAAGACTTGCTGACTTTTCTCAGTTCGATAATGGGATTCATCCTCTTTCCCAACTGGTGACTGGTTCGATGCGCGTTTCCTCTCTGGGTCAGCATTCCCCAGGCGTTCGCGTAGCGTCTCCGAAGGAGTTGGAAACCTACTGGGAACGCTTCGCGAACGCTGGGTCTGAGCGCTAGGCGAATGCAATTCGCCGGGTTCGCATCGCTGGGACTGATTATTCGGCAATTCCAAAGACTCGATTGAAGGCTTTCTCGACTTTATATCCTGAATCGATGGACTCGAGGGGATCTTTCCGCAGGCGATGGCGCAAACACAAGACCACAATGCGGCGAATGTCATCCGAGGTGGCTTCCTTGCGTCCTTCAAAAGCCGCCAGAGCTTTTGCCGCGCGGTTGGTGACGATATCGCCTCGCAATCCGTCCACGTCCAATTCCGAACAAACTTCCGAAATTTTCACCCGCAGATCGTAATCGATTTCTACGTCCTTGAGACAAGTTTGAGCGTTGATTACTTTTTCTTGTAAGGTATCTTGTTCTTGTTGATAGCGATCGCAAAATTCTTGCGGTTCGCGATCGAACTCCGATCGCTGTTCGACGATTTTGACTCGCAAAGCTGGTTCTTTCACCGTATGAATTTCCGCGTGCATGCCAAAGCGATCGAGAAGTTGGGGGCGCAATTCTCCTTCTTCGGGATTGCCCGACCCCACCAAGACAAAACGAGCGGGATGGCGAATGGAAATGCCTTCTCGCTCTACCGTATTCCAACCGCTTGCAGCAGAATCGAGGAGGACATCGACTAAATGATCGTCGAGAAGATTGACTTCATCGACATAGAGAATGCCTCGATTGGCTTTGGCCAGCAAACCCGGTTCAAAGGCCTTCACCCCTTCTGCGAGGGCCTTTTCAATATCGATAGTGCCGCAGACGCGATCCTCGGTTGCCCCGAGGGGAAGATCTACCATGGCGACTTTTTTGCGAATGGTAGCAAAGGTTTGTCCGTTCGCGATCGCCCCTCGTAATTCCTCACTCATCAGATCTGGATCTTGTGGATCGCTATTGAAAGGATCGTTTTCGACAATTTCGATTTCTGGTAACAATTCTGCGAGCGCGCGGATGGTGGTCGATTTTCCCGTACCGCGATCGCCCATGATCATCACGCCGCCAATTTTGGGGTCGATGGCATTAAGCAAGAGCGCTAGTTTCATTTCCTCTTGACCGACAATGGCAGTAAAAGGAAACACAACGCGGCGAGTTGGATTGGATTGTGGCGGAGAAGCAACGGTTGCGATCATAAAACTTTATATTTTTCGAGGCCAAATAGAATATTTATTACAGTTTTGCGAAGGCGCAAAGGTTTATTTATATTAACGCCTTGCCGTACCGATCGCCTAAAGATGGGAAGCTAGAAGATTCTCTTCTGGCTTCCCGTGTTTTCTCTGAGATACTCTATCCCTGATTTCATGAAGGTTGTGGCTCACGATCTGTCATTAATCGGCTTCAATCGAAAATAAAATACTCCCATTTCTCCTCACTCAGGTCAAAATCGAAAAAGTTTACTGATAATCGCGCTCAGGACAAAACAATTCGGCAAGTTGTTCTGGGTTATCGTGGTGGAACAATGCTTGCATTCATAAAACTTTATATTTTTTCGGGCAAAATTGAATATTCGTTACAGTTTTGCGGAAGCGCAAATGTTTATTTATATTAACGATTTGTTGTACCGATCGCCTAAAGATGAGAAGCTAGAAACCCTTCTTTTTAATTTCCGTGTTTTTTCGGAGATCCCCTATCGCTGATTTCATGAAGGTTTTGGCTCGATTGTCAAGTGTCGATCGGCTCAAATCCAAAAGAGAAGATCGGTATTTCTCCTCACTAAGTTAACAATCGAAAGAGTTGACAGATTTAAAAATTCGCTATGATGATGTTAAGATAAAAGTCTTCTCTTTCCCAGTCTCAACATAGGTGAGTAAAAGGAGAGAAAGTCTACTTATCGAGTTAGTTAATTAGTTTGTCGATTGTCCCATGACTATCATCCCACCCGAATTTCTCCAAGAAATTGCCGATGAGTACGGCGTGACCGATGCGGAATTGGAAGTTTTGTCCCTTGCCATCCAAGGGGTTTCCAATGCCGAAATTGCGGCACGACTCAATATTCAAGCGGCTGCCGCTCGCAAGCGCTTGGGTGAAATTTATAAAAAGTTCCATATTTCCGGAGCGGGTCCTGGAAAGCTCGCCAAGCTCCAACAAATTCTCGTCGAACGCCATCGGATGAAAGAGGCTCGCGGCGGGGACGATCTCGAACCCAAGACCGACCCCAGCCAACCTTTGCGAGATTGGGGACAAGCTCCCGATGTCTCTATTTTCTACGGTCGCGAAGAAGAGTTACAAACGGCAACGATGTGGATGCTCGAGGAAGAATGCCGAGTTCTCGCCCTGTTGGGTATGGGAGGAATTGGCAAGACCTCTCTTTCCGTGAAGCTGGCCCAACAGTCGGAAGAAGAGTTCGATTGCGTTCTCTGGCGATCGCTCCGTCAGGCACCTTCCCTGTCGGAATTGCTTACGGATTTACTGCGAACCCTCGCTCGTCCCGCCCGTTCGATCCTCTCGGATCCTTTGGATGAAAAAATCTCTCATCTGATTAAAGTGCTGCGCGATCGCCAATGTCTCTTGGTCTTGGATCGCGTCGATGCTATTCTCAGCCCCGAAGAATTGGCCGGTCAGTATCGCGACGGCTATCGCAATTACGGCGATTTCTTCCGACGCTTGGCCGAAGAAACCCACCAAAGTTGCGTGGTCATCACCAGTTTGGAAACCCCCCGGGAAATTGCCCTGCGAGCCGGAAATAATACTCCCGTTCGCACCATGACCCTGAGCGGTTTGCAACCGGAGGATGCGGCAGAAATCTTTAAGGTTAAAGGTCTCGACGACAAGGCCGACGAGAAGAAAAAATGGGGAGATTTGGTCGATCTCTATCGCGGCAACCCCTTAGCGTTGAAAATCGTGGCAACGACCATCAAAGAACTATTTGGCGGCAGCGTCAAAGAGTTCCTCAAGCAAAACACGCTGGTTTTCGGCGACATCGACAGCCTGCTGGAGCAACAGCTCTCCCGCTTGTCGGAGTTGGAGCGGGAAATCGTTTACTGGCTGGCGATCGAACGCTTCCCGGCTTCGATGGAACAGTTGCAAAACGATATTCTTCTGCCGTTGCCCCCGAAAGATCTCTTTGAAGCTCTCGAGTCTTTAAAGCGTCGCTCTTTAATCGAGAAAAGCCAAGAGGATGGCGGTGCTGTCTTTGCCCTGCAACCCGTGGTGATGGAATACATTACCCAACAGTTGGTGGAACAGGTTTGCGCGGAAATCGTCGAACTCAGCCGCACCCAGAAACTGGACAAAGTGAAAACCTTCCGCTCTCATGCCTTGCTGAAGGTGGACGAAGAGGACAGCGAACTGCGAACCCTGCAAGAAAATCTGTTGCTCAAGCCCGTGAAAGAACGCTTGTTGCGGATGTTCCGCAGCGATCGCCGCCTGAGCGAGCGTTTGAGCAAGATTCAAACCTTGCTCGAGGACAAGTTCCCCTTGGAAGTGGGTTATTCCATCGATAATATTCTCAATCTGCTTGGCGAACTGAATCTAGAGACAGCGGCGAATTAAAGCTGTAAAGAATTGTGACAATTCGCTCAATTTTGCATAAAAAAATAGATTTGAGCCAGAGCCTTTTTATAGAGGCAATTGTCTCTGGTCTTACGCGCAAACTTGACGAGTCGCAATTTCTATGCGGCACATTCAGCCATGAATGCTTTAGATCCTGCTATTACCTATTGCATCAATCCTGATTGTCACCATCCCAACCCGGAACAGCTTGAAGAATGCGAAGTCTGCGGCACGCGATTATTTATCAATCATCGCTATCGCGCCCTTCGCCCCCTGCGAGACCTGTCGCCGAGCTATGCCACGGATATTTATGAAGTTGAGGATTGGAGTTTAGAACCGGAACACATGGGTACGAAAAAAGTTCTCAAAATTCTCAAATCCAACAGTCCGCGCTTGTCTCAATTGTTTGAGGAAGAGGCGCGAACGTTGATTTGGTTGAGACATCCGCGTATCCCTAAAGTGGAATCGGTCGGTAGTTTTACCTTCTCTTTGCCTCATACCTTGAAACCGTTGCGCTGTTTGGTGATGGAAAAAATCGAAGGCTTCAATTTAACTGAGGTCATGGAAAAAACTGGAGCGATCTCGCCTTACCAAGCGATCGCTTGGTTGGTTCAAATGACCGAGATTTTGGCTTTCATTCACGATCGCGGTTTGTTACATCGAGATATTAAACCGTCTAATCTCATGTTGCAACCCGACGGAAAACTGGCGTTGATCGATTTCGGCGTTGCGAGCAATGCTCGAGGCGATCGTTCGCGAGTGGGAACGCCAAATTATATGGCTCCGGAACAGGAAAGCGGAAACGCGGTAGTACAATCAGATCTGTATGGGTTAGGACGGACAATGGTTCATCTCCTGACAGGACAACCTCCCAGTAATTTACCCGAGGGGGGGGGACGATTAATTTGGCGAGAGCGGGTATCGGGGTTAAATCCTCGGTTCGCTGCGCTGATTGATAATCTTATCGCACCTTCAGTGAGGGAACGTCCAAACAGTACGATGGCGGTCTTGGAACGCCTTCGTTATCTGGAAATCCCTTCAATTTCCGAGCCATGCTTTGCCAATGCGGCTTAGCTGTTGGGAAATTGAATAGCAGAGATCGGGTGTTGTGTGTGTATTGCTTATCTTGTGTGTGTGTGTGAAGAAGGCGATCGCTTTTTGCGATCGCCTTCTGTTTTGATTTTTTCAAATCGAGCGGCTCAAAAATGTTTTCGAAAATCTTTTCCGTACGTTTTCCCCATATTGTTTTGATAGGTGGCGGCGGTTGCTGGGGAGAGGAAGTTTGAGGTGGTGTTTTCTGAGGAGATTGACTCATCAAGAAAGATAGGGATTCTCTGGACTATGGAGAATTTTACCGGATGAGCGATCGCAAAGCGAAAAATCAAGCAATGCGATCGCCAAATGAGTCCACCTCAAACTTAGCCCAAATTGGGAAAGACTCGGAATAAGATCGAATTGAGAATTGAATTCACAATTCCGAGAGAAATCGCGCCTAAAAAAGCACTCCATATCCCCCAATTTAAGCGAAATCCTTCCACTAATTTAGCGGCAAGCCCAAAAATAATCGCATTTAAAATTAGCGTAAAAAGACCGAGAGTGAGTAGCGTTACGGGAAATGTCAAAACAAATAAAATTGGTTTGACAAAGCCATTAAGAAGACCAAAAACAATACCCGCCCAAATTGCTTTTTTTGTACTGTCTACTTCAATCCCCAGAGGTAAGCGGGAAATAATCAGCAAACCGACCGCCGTTACTAAAGCTGTAATAAAAAAGCTCGCGATTGCGCTCATAGTTTCTTTTTCCTCCAATGCAAGACCGCAAACGATCGCGATCCTAGCTCGTTTTTCCCGCGATCGACAAAAAAAGGCGCTAAATTAACGCCCTTAACCGTAAAGTTTTCTAACTCAGTTTACGATCTGTGCCTTTGCCCTTAATTTTGGCGAAACTCGATAATATTTCCAAAGGGATCGACGCGACAGAATCCCGATTGTCCTGCCGGACTATTCCAATTGACGATCGCATTGCCTCCCGCATCCACAGAAGAGGATTCAACCCTAACATTACTCGCTTGCGTCCCTGCCAATCTCGCCGCAACTTCACTTTGACAGCTATTTAACAGTCCTGTTGATGTGGAGGGTTGGGAGGAGGACGGAGAAGGTCGCGAAGACGGTTGAGGTGTGGAAGAAGGACGAGAGGAAGGAGAAGGATTGCTTCGTCTTGAGGGCCTACTGGAGGCATTGCGAGGGGTACACCGTCCCCGCCAACTGCTGAGAACTCCCGAAGAATTCTCTTCAACATCATTTCCCAAATACCCCCACGCCATGGCCCGGTTCAATCCTCGACGTTCTCGCCGTCCGCGATCGGTTTCGGTGACGCAATCGTATAAAATTTCACTTTGGGCAAACCCGGGCAAAGGAGGGATACTACCTACGATGAGAGTTGCCGTGGTTAAAGTTAAGACAAGGGTTTTAAGGCGATCGCTCACGATTTTTGTACTCCTTCCCAAACAAAATATGATTGTCTATCGAGACGTTCTCCAGCGGACGATCTGTTCCCTTGACATGAAGAAAACCCTCTCTTCTGCCAAAATCGCTTTTTTCTCTCCCGATCGCGTACGAAGTTTTGTACAATATCATACGTCTGTCTTGAGTTTCGCTCTCGATCGTTGTCGAGTGCTTTGATTTTGTCCTCTCTTTTAGGTGCATCTCGAAATACATAAAAAACTTTACTCGAATGATTTTTTCTCGCTACAACTTTATTATCCGACTCACTATTGTTATTTTTGCAATTGTTGTCTCTATCCTTTTTTATTGGCAACTTCAATCTCAATATTCTTATGAAACTAACCTAATTCGAGAACGGGTTCGCGAAGCCGCAATTCGAATCAATGAATCCATAAAAACAACAACAGATTATGTTGAACAAATGCAAGTAAGAGCCAATTCATTTTACGAAATCGGTCAAATTGGGATTGCAGAATCTCTCCTTTTTGATAACCTCAAAGAAACAAAAGAACAAGACAAAATTACTTATCATTTAGATAACATTCCACTACCTTATACCGATCGCTTAATTGGTAATTTAACTGGATTGGGAACGCTTCGAGATCGCGACTCCGATTTTTATCGAGAAATTGAAATGGCTTTTTCTCTCAATCCTTTGTTTCAAACTGCCTTAAAAGTTATTCCCAACGATCTTCGTGCCTATTATCTTTCCCGAGAACAATTTATCAATCGCTTTCCTTGGGTAAGTTCGAAAATTTTTCACTTCCAAAAAGATCTATTATATTCGGAATTATTCGAGCGATCGCTGCCGGCAAATAATCGCGATCGCGAACAGTTTTGGACGACGGCTTATCTCGATCCGGATAATGGTAAGATTAGCGTCACTTGTGCCGCTCCCGTTTACGAAGAAAACCAATTTCGCGGTACAATTGCTCTCGATGTTACGCTCAATGAATTAAGTAAAATTTTAGAAAAATCCAAATTCAAACAGGGACAGTTATTTTTAATAAATAATGGCGGTCAAGTTTTAGCGGCTCTAGAGAACTCCCATCAAAACACGCCTGAAATTGAATCCATTTGGAATTTAATTCCTAATAATCTCCGAGAAAGAGTTTATAAATTAATTCAAGGGGAAAATCTTAAAAACCAAAAGGTCGGTCAATATTTATTAATGCACTCCGATCTAGAGCGAGCACCTTGGTCTTTAGTTTTTTTTGCCAAACAAATTGATATCCTTATTCCTATTTTACTTCAATTAGGTTTGGGTTGGGGACTTCTTCTGATTGGTTTAACTTTAATGCTCGCGATCGCCAACCAAATTATTGCAGGAGAATTTATTATTCCTGCCAGCCAACTCGTTCAGCATATCGAAACATCTAGTCAAAAGAAAAGCCCGGAAATCCCGAAAAATATTGCGCGAGATTGGTTGCCTTGGTTTGAAACAATCTCGCGCATTTTTCAAGAAAATCAACAAATGACAGCGGAGTTAGTTCAAAAAGAAAAAATGTCGAGTTTGGGGCAACTCGTCGCAGGAATTGCTCACGAGATCAATAATCCGATTAATTTTATTTACGGGAATTTGAATTATGTTAAAAATTATGCTAAGGATTTATTAGACTGCATTGCTCTCTATAAAAGAGAATATCCCCAACCCACTTCTAAAATCCAAGAGCAACATCAAGAAATCGATCTCGAATTTTTAGAAGACGATCTGCCAAAATTAATCGAATCCATGGAGGTTGGGGCCAATCGCATTCGAGAAATTGTTCTTTCCTTGCGGAATTTTTCCCGACTCGATGAATCGGATAAAAAACAAGTCAATATTCATCAAGGCATAGAAAGTACTCTCACTGTTTTAGAAAACCGCTTTTTTTTCTCGGATACTTGTAGGATTGGAATTCGGCGGAATTATGGTGAATTACCTTTAATTGAATGTTATGCCGGACAACTCAATCAAGTTTTTTTTAATATTATCGGTAATGCGATCGATGCCCTACAAGAATCGGCAAAAGATTTAAAATATATTTCGATTGAAACGCTCCTCAAAAATGAACAATGGATTGCGATAAAAATTGCCGATAATGGAATCGGAATGAATGAAGAGGTTCAGCATCATATTTTCGATCCTTTCTTTACTACAAAACCAGTCGGTCAAGGAACGGGTTTGGGATTATCAACCAGTTACAAAATTATTGTCGATCGCCATCAAGGAAAATTAAAATGTAATTCTGTTGTTGGGGAAGGAACAGAATTTATTATTGAAATTCCCATTATTAGTGATTAGTTATTGGTTATGCAGAAAGAAGGTAAGGCACAATTTAAAGTTGGCGGGGCATTTTTTCGCGAAGGCAGTCGTATCGTTCGGGATTTAGGGGTTTTAGCTGCGGCAATTTACCGGCAAGAAACGGGTCAATTGCGAGTATTGGATGCAATGGCCGGGTGCGGGGTGCGAAGTCTGCGATATTGGTTGGAAAGCGGGGCAAATTGGCTTTTAACCAATGAAGGAAATCCCGATCGCCAAACATTATTGTCAGCCAATTTACAAGAGGCGATCGCGCAAAAATGCTGTCAAATTACCTGCGAAAATGCTCATCGTCTCTTTTTTCGCTGTTTCGATCGCAAGGATTATTACGATCTCGTCGATGTGGATTGTTTTGGTTCCGCATCGCCTTATTTAAGTACAGTGCTTTGGTCAGTAAAAACTGGTGGTTTGATTTATCTCACCAGTACCGACGGACGGACGGGGACGGGACACCTCCCTCAAAATAGTTTAGCCAATTACGGCGCTTATGCCCGTTCTCATCCTGCTGCCCGAGAACAGGCATTACGCTTGATTATTGGGGCAATACAGCAACAAGCAGCCAGTCAAGGTCGGGGAATTCAACCGATTTTCTCTTTCTATAGCGGGGAAACTTATCGAGTGATGGTGCGTTTATTATCCCAACAACAATTAACCCCGGAAAACTATGGCTTTTTAGGTTACTGTCACCCTTGCGGGGAATATCAAATCGTATCTTGGCGTAAATTGGGGCAGTGTTTTTGCGATCGCGATAATATCCCTTTCACCCTCACCGGGCCAATGTGGTTGGGGGTTTTACACGATCGCGATACCCTCAAAAAAATGCAAAATTTAGCCCGAGAATGGCATTGGTATTATCAGGAGAAACTCTTGGAAATTATGGCAAGAGAAGCCGATTTTCCGCCTTATTTCTATACTTTAGGAGAAATAGGACGACGGGGAAAAATGGATGTTCCGTCGCGATCGCGCCTAATTTCGGCCTTGCAAAATCACGGCGATCGCGCCACCGTTACCCACCTCGATCCTCAAGCCATTAAAACCGATGCTAATTTGGCAACTTGTATCGAAATCGCGCGATCTCTTAATTCAGTCACCAGTTGAAAAGATAAACCAATGAACTCTATTTGCGGACGGCTTCGACTAAATAGGCGAAATAAAAACGAGTTCCAATTTTATCCTTGCGCTTAATTTCAAAGCCTTTTTGTTCTAGCATATCCATAATATCGAATTTATGGTGCATATAAGCGCGGGTGGTTTTGCTTGAACCCGAAAATAGTTCGCCGATTTTTTTCCACAACATCAAACAAACCGTAAAAGGGGCAAAACTTAAAATAATCCTGGACTCTGCCAAACTTGTCAAATGTTCGATCATTTCCTCGAGTTCTTTAGGCGGATAGTGAATGAGAACATCCAAACAAATAACTGTGTGATATTTCCCCGTAACGGTTTCTAAATCCTTGGTTTCTAAAATTAATTGACTTGCATCCGCTAAGACTATTTTGGCCCTTTCTTTTGCTTCTCCGACCATTTTTTCCGAAATATCGCTGGCGTAAACCGCGGCCCCTGCTTTTGCAAGGGGAATACTCAGACTTCCCACACCACATCCCGCATCAAATATTGATAATTCAGCAAGATTGCCATCTTCGCGCAACCAAGTCAGTACCTTATCGATGGTTTGCTGGTGTCCGTTGCGAATGTCCAATTGCACTTTGCTGACATCATCGCCATCGCCATAAATTCTGCGCCAGCGATCGAATCCCTTAGTATTGAAATAGTCTTTAACGATAGTTTTATCGTCTATAGCTTGCATAGTATCCTCCATCCCGATTTTTATGGTTGCAAGTTACTACTCTACCAGCTTTTGCGCTATTCTTTTTTCCGCATTGACTCGGGCGTGGGTTGCCACTCAGCTTTAATTCTATCTCGATCGCCGCAAACATTTAATAACTGTTCTAACCAATAATCCGAAACATTGCCTCGAGTTGGCATAACAATGTAAAGAAAAGGTTTTTCTGGCACGATGACTCCTTAGCGATCGCTAACATCTATTTTGAGCTTTGGAAGTAGAAAATACATCGCGATCGCGTTGCAAGAGCACGATTGTGAATTAAGTTGGACGAGTCATCAACACAGCCATTCCTTTATGGAGTTTTCGCTGTAGGGAGAAAGGCAATGATTCTGTCAAAGATTCGAGCGCATCAACTATAGTTTTTGGGAGAACTTTGAGCAGAATTTCTAATTTGATATGGCCATTCGTCAAAGAGTTGGTAAACAGGCAAAATTCAACGATTTTTAATCCGGCTTGTTCGACTAAAGGAGGAACTTCATCGGTATGTAATAGGAAAATATGACCGTCAGAATTGGGACTAAATTGTAATTCTTCATATTGAGACGGATCGGGACAATCAGAAAATTTAGGAAGATTGTGGCGAATATATTCGCCGTTGGGCGTTGTCATAATAATGTAGCCTCCTGGTTTCACCAATTGAGCGATTTTCTGGAGAAATTCATCGGGATGGGCAACGTGTTCGATAATTTCTGTAATCACCACGACATCAAAACAAGAATTGAATCCTAACTCAAATAAATTACCCGGAGCGTAATGAACGATTCCTTTTTCATGTTTGAGCTTAACGTAATCGATTAAGTCCGCTCTCAAATCATTCCAAGTCACTTCGTACCCCAACTCCGCCAACCAAAGGGTATAATTGCCTTGAGATGCAGCAACATCAAGAACTTTGGCAGGGGGGGAAACGACTTTTTGAATTAAATCGATGACGATTTTGCGACGATTGTTGTAGGCATAGGTATGTCCCAGAATTTGACGATCGCCGTAAATTTCCAGTCGGTCGTAATAATGGACTTCTTGCCAACTTTCAGGAGCATCGGAGGGAATGATGACTTTTTTCATAATGAAAGGGAAATAAGGAACGGAGAACTCGGGAGCGAGACAAGGAAAACTTGTGAATAGGAGGACAAAATTTACCTATGATAAAAAAGAGTTAACATACAATTTCCTCTAAATTTATGAATATTTTAATGATTTCTTCCACCTTTCCCTATCCTCCCAGTCGCTCGGGAACGGAAGTTAGAACGTTTAATTTGCTCAAAGCCTTACAGGATAAGCATTCTATTTCTTTAGTCGCCCAACGTTCGCCAGATGTCAGCGATCGTGACGTTGAGGAATTGAAAAAGTGGGTAGATGAGTTGATTTTGTTTCCCCTTGCTGCCGATGAAATCCCGATTAAGGGAATTGCGGGAATTCGGGTAAAAGCAGGACGCTTTCTCGAATCTTTTAGCAAAGGTATTCCTCCCAATGTTTTACACCGTTATTCCCCAGAAATACAAGCCCTAGTCGATCGCTACGTCGCACAAGGCAAATGCGATGCCATTACCTGCGAGCATAGTGCCAATGCCGTCTATATCCGACCGCAATATTGCGGTCGCGTCCGTACGATCGTCAACGTCCACAGTTCCGTGTACTGGGGACGAATTAACTATCTCAAAACCGGAACTTCAGAAAATCCCGCTCGCGATCGCTTCTATCTGCCCATTCTCTACCGCTACGAGAAAAACTACTGCGATCGCTGCGATTATCTTGCCGTCACCACGGAAGATGACGCGCGACAATTGCAACAGTTCAATCCAAGAGCAAAAATTGTTACGATTCCTAATGGTGTCGATTTAGAACTTTTTCCCTATCGCAGTGCCGATCCGGGAGGAAAAAATTTAATTTTTGTCGGTTCGATGGACTTAACCCACAACATCGACGCGGCACGTTTTTTTGTTTTGAAAGTTTTACCAAAACTGCGCGAAATCCATCCCGAAGTGACCTATAGCATTGTGGGCAATCGACCCGTACCGGAGGTATCGAGTCTCGCCGAATATCCGGGGGTCGTCGTGACCGGCCGGGTTCCTTCAATGGTCGATTCTCTCCATCAAGCGACCGCTTGCATCGTTTCCTTGCAAACCGGATTTGGCATTAAAAATAAAACCATTGAAGCAATGGCTGCGGGGATTCCCGTCATCGGCAGCGATCGCGGTTTGGAAGGCTTGAAAGTAGACGGGGAAAATACTCCCTTGCGCGCCCTGAGAGCTAATAGCGTCGAAGAATATATTAAGGCAATCTCCAGAGTATTTGCCGACCCGGATTTGCGTCAAACTCTCGCTTGCAACGGCCGTCAATCGATCGAAGAAAATTATACTTGGGAAAGTGCCGGGCAAAAATATGAGGAAATATTGACGGTTGGGAATAGGGAATAGGGAACGTGGGAAGCGTTGGGAGCATGGGAAGAGGAGGGGATTCATCGATTTCCACGTCGGCGTCCCTCAGTGCAGGCAACCCATAACCAACACTTCGGCGTCCCTCAGTGCAGGCAACCAACAACCCATAACCAACAACCAACAACCCATAACCAACAACCAACAATGCAAGATTTATTGCAAATTGTCATCGAACAATCTCCCGTCGCCCTTGCCTTGTGCGATCGCGAGATGCGCTATCTTTTGACAAGTCAATGTTGGTTAGACGATTACGGTTTCGATAACGAGATTATCGGGAAATCCTATTACGATACTTTTCCCCATTTCCCTTCCCATTGGTACGAAATTCATCGGCGGTGCTTGGCAGGAGCAACGGAACGAGGGAAAGCCGAACCCCTACAACTTCCGGACGGACGCACCGAATGGGTGGAATGGGAAATTAAACCTTGGTATGAGGCAACCGGAGAAATTGGTGGCGCGATCTTGCATACCCGTTTTGTCAGCGATCGCATCCAAGCAGAAGTGTCTTGGGCTGATGTTTTTCATCGCTCTCCTTCCATGATTTGCCTGGCCGGATTCGACGGTTATTTTCAACACCTTAACCCGGCTTGGGAACAAACCCTAGGCTGGAGCGAGGTAGAATTACTGTCCAAACCTTTTGTTGAATTCGTCCACCGGAGCGATCGCGATGCCACTGTCGAAGTGACGCAAGACCTGAGGGAAGGCAAAAAAATCGTCGGTTTTGAGAATCGCTATCTTTGCCGAGATGGAACCTATAAATGGTTGTCTTGGACTTCTCTGGGACTGTTGGAACAAGAAAGAATTTATGCTTTCGCCCGGGATATTACCGATCGCAAGCACGCCGAAGCACAACTGCAACACCATCAAGAATTATTGCAACAAGTCCTCGATACCCTTCCCAATTGGCTCTGCGTAAAGAATCGACAGGGCGTATTTATTTTAGCCAATCGTGCTTTGGCAAATGCCCTGAATACGACAGTTGCAGAGATGATTGGCAAAACCGATGTCGATTTTGTTCGCAATCGCCAACAAATCCAACGATTTCAACAAGACGATCGAGAAGTTATCGACAACTGCCAAGAAAAATTCATTCCCGAAGAATCCATCACGAATAAACAAGGGGAAAGATTATGGGTTCAAACCCTCAAAAAGCCGTTATTACTTCCCCATGACTCAATCCCTTACGTTCTGGTCTCAACGGTTGATATCACTCGGCGCAAACACATCGAACAGGCATTGCGTCAAAGCGAACGCCGCTATCAAGTCCTCGCGGAAACGTCTCCCGTGGGGATTTTCCATACCGATCCCGATGGTATGTGCATTTATGGCAACCAACAGGCTTGCATCTTAACGGGATTAACCCCCCGAGGAATTTTGGGAACGGGTTGGTTAAAAGCCATTCACCGGAGCGATCGCCGACGGGTTCTGCGAGAATGGAAACAGATGGAGGCCGATTCCTTTCATCGCGAACGCCATCTCTTTCAATCGGAATTTCGCTTTCTTCGCTCTGATGGTTCGACGCGTTGGGTTTTCGCTCAAGCCTGTGCCATAGAAGATCCCCGCGATAGAGCAATCGTTACCGGATATGTCGGCACCTGCACCGACGTAACCGATCGCAAGCAGGTAGAAAATGCCCTGCGAACCTCCGAACAGGATCTCCGTACCATTTTTAATGGCGTTTACGATGCCATTTTCATTCACGACCTCGACGGTAATATCCTTGAAGTCAACGAACGTACCCTCTCTCTCTATGGGGTGACTCACGAGGAAGCCACCCAATACGCGATCGCCGACTATAGCGATCGCTCCGATCTCGAACGATTGCCGGAAATTTGGCAACGCATCCGCAATGGGGAAGAATTGCAATTTGAATGGCGAGCCAAGCGCCCTAAAGATGGGTTTGCCTTCGATGTCGAAGTTCGCTGGCGACGCATTATCCTTCACGCGCAAACCGTGATTCTCGCCACGGTTCGAGATATCACCGAACGGAAAAAAGCAGAAAAAGAAATGCAAAAATTAGCGGCTTTAGTAGAGAATAGCTCGGATTTTATCGGCATGGCTACCCTAGAGGGACAACCCCTATTCGTGAATGCAGCCGGACTCAGTTTGGTGGGACTCGAATCTCTTGACGTTGCTAAAACCCATTTGGTCGCTGAATATTTTCCCCTCGAGGATCGGGACGCGTTTGAGAGAGAAATTTTGCCAAAGACGATGGCAACCGGCTCTTGGCAAGGAGAATTTCGCTTCCGCAATTTTGCCACCGAACAGAGCATTCCGGTCGATTTTACATTTTTTACCATTCGTTCGGCTCACACCGGAGAACCCCTTGCCGTTGCCACCATTACTCGGGATTTGAGCGATCGCAAGCGGGTTTCTGCCGAACTTACCCGTTACAAGCAAGCCGTAGACAGTGCCAGCGACGCGATCGCCATTGCCGATGCGGGAGGATCCGTTCTCTATATCAACCGCGCTTTTTGCGAACTCTATTCTTGCAGCACCGTTTTGCAGTTGCGACGCTGGGGCGGACTGTCCAGTTTATTTGCCGATCCTTCTGCCATTCAAGGGCTTTTTGCGACGGTGATGAGCGGCAGAACTTGGAGTCACGAAGTAGAACAGCAATCTTTAGATGGAAAGAACCTACACGTCTTTTTGCGGGCGAATGCCATTCTCGACGAACGTCAAGAGATTGTCGGTTTGGTGGCCATTGCCACGGATATCAGCGATCGCAAGCAAGCTGAACTGGCTCTACTCGAATCCAAGCAACGCTTGCAGGCTCAAGTCAAACGGGAAAAATTGTTGAACTCCCTGTCCAATCAAATTCGCAGTTCCCTCGAAACTCCCGAACGAGACATTATCGAACGGGCACTCCACGAAATTCGCCATTTTCTCAAGATCGATCGGGTTTATTTTGTTTTGCGATCGACCGCAACAACAAGAGAACAGTGGCAAGTTGTCGCCGAGTCTCGCGAGAAAGATATCGCCAGCATTCTCGGTCGCTATCCTTTTTCCAAGATCGATTCCGCCCTCGGACAGATTTTGCGGATGCAAACGATCCGCGAACCCGATACGAGTCAAGTTAGCGATCCCATCTTTCGCGACCTTCTCAAACGACTCGAGATTAAATCCCTCATCAATATTCCCCTGCGAGTTTCTGGAGATACCATCGGGATTATCTGCTGCGATCGCCTGCGAGAAGTCCATCCTTGGCACGAACCGGAAGTCCGATTGCTCGCGGCGGCTAGCTCTCAATTGGCGATCGCCATCAATCAATCTCAGCTCTTTGCCCAAGCCAATGAATCCGCCGCGATCGCTCGGGGGAAAGCCGAAGAACTCGAAGCCACCCTGACAGAGTTGCGTCGCACCCAAACTCAACTGATCCAAACGGAAAAAATGTCCAGTTTAGGGCAGTTAGTGGCGGGAGTCGCCCACGAAATTAATAATCCCGTGAATTTTATTTACGGCAATCTCAATCACGCCGATAATTACCTACAAGATATTCTGAGTTTGCTGCAACTTTATCAAACTCACTATCCCAATCCCGTCCCGGAAATCGCCGAAGAAATTGATGCGATCGATTTACTGTTTTTGTTGGAAGATATGCCGAAATTATTTAATTCCATGCAGACGGGAGCCGATCGCATTCGCGAAATTGTGATTTCTTTGCGAACCTTTTCTCGCATGGATGAAGCCGAGAAAAAATGGGTGAATCTTCACGATGGTATTGAAAGCACCCTCACCATTTTGCAAAATCGCTTAAAAGCCAAAGCAGAACGTCCTGCCATTGAAATTATTCGCGAGTATGGAGACTTACCCAAAATTGAATGCTATGCCGGGCAGTTAAATCAAGTCTTTATGAATATTCTCAGCAATGCGATCGATGCTCTAGAAGAATGCGATCTCGATCGAACTTATGAGGAAATTGAAGCACAACCCAGTACCATTCGCATTTGCACCCAGATTGTTAATAACAATAATCTCCAAATTAGAATTGCCGATAACGGTTTGGGTATTCCCGAACACATTCAGCCTCGTCTGTTCGATCCTTTTTTCACTACGAAAGAAATTGGTAAAGGAACGGGATTGGGTTTATCGATTAGCTATCAAATCGTTACGGAAAAACACGGCGGTATCTTAGAATGTATTTCAACTCCCGGAAAAGGTACGGAATTTCTCATTACGATTCCCTTGTTAGCTAACAATCAATAACCCATCACCAATAACCCATTATGGATTGTCCTGTTTGCCAAACGACCTATGTAAAAGGAAAGGTTCAACGCTGTCACGTTTGCGGTTGGGAGCTTTCTCCCTCATGCTTGTCGATGGTCGGTCCCTTGCGGGTGGAACATCAAATATCCATGTCTTCTTTGGAAAAAATCCAAGCCTGGGCGCATTATATGTGGAGGACCCAACAGTCTCAAAAAGAAGAGGTAGCGAAGTTACAAAGACAGTTAAAAAGAGCGCAAGAAGAAGAAGAAAGAACCCGTATTCAGCTCGAGCAATCGCGATCGCAGCAACAACTCCCTCCCCCTCCGACCCCCTCTTCAATTCCCCCCAGTGGGAGGGGGACAGGAGGAGGAGCATTGCCTCTCGATCGCATTCCGCCAGAAGGTCGAGAAGTTTGGGAATGGCTCATCCAACGTTTTACTCGGGCCGAAGAGGAGCGATCTCAACTCCAGTTACAATTAGCTCAATTACAAGATGGGCAAGAAAATCAGGGAAAAAGTGAGACAAATGGGAATTCTTCTTCTTTCCTCCTTCAGCCTTCATCCCTGCCGGAAGGCCCCTCGCCGATGCTCCCGCCGGAGCAGATGCGAGATATCGAACTATTGCGAATGGAATTGCAATCTCGAGCCTCGTTACAACTCTCCCAGTTTCAAGCGGTAGAACGGCTCAAAGAACAATTTCAGCAGCAAATTGATACCGTAACGGTACAAATACAACAAATTGCCGAGGAACGCGATCGCCTGCATTCTCAACTTGCCGAACAGCAAACTCAAATCGATCGCCGGCAGCAAGAATGGGAAGCCTTACAAAAAACATTAACCGAACGCTGCGATCGCCTCGAATCTCAACTGAGCGACCAACAAACTCAAATCCAACACCTCAAAACCGAACATTGCGATCGCCTCGAATCTCAACTGAACGAGCAACAAACTCAAATCCAACACCTCAAAACCGAACATTGCGATCGCCTCGAATCTCAACTGAGCGAGCAACAAACTCAAATTCAACACCTCAAAACCGAACATTGCGATCGCCTCGAATCTCAACTGAG
>JAGHZQ010000045.1 GCA_017746715.1 Cyanobacteria bacterium SBLK | reverse complement strand
GGAGGCGATGGATTTGGATGGGGACGAGGTGGTTTATGAACTATTGGTGGCTCCGGAGGGGATGAGCATTGATGAAAATGGGTTGATTCAATGGCAGACGACGGTGGAGGATGTGGGGACTCAAACGGTGGTGGTGCGGGCAAGCGACAAACGCGGGGGCGAGGATTTGCAAACCTTTACTTTATCCGTTGTTGATAACGTTCCCAATCGTCCGCCGATTATTACTTCAACGCCAGAAGTCGATGGCAATATTAACGTTCTCTATACCTATAATACTGTTGCCAGCGATCCTGATGGCGATTCTCCTTTAATCTATAGCCTCGAAACATTTCCTGAAGGGATGGCGATCGATTCTCAAGGGGTCATCTCTTGGATTCCCAATAAAGACCAGTTGGGCATTCACGAGGTTATTGTTAAAGTCGATGACGATCGCGGCGGCAAAACGGAGCAAATCTACACGATTCGCGTAGAACCCGAACCCGGTAATAATCCCCCCGTTATCGTGAGTTCTCCTTTTACGCAGTTTGAAATCCCCGGACTGGCCAATCCTGCCGATGGAGATGTGACTCCCATTGCGATCGATCTTGATTTGGAACTGGGAGAGGTGGTTCAACGAGAAGTTTCGCTAACTTTGCCGACTGAAAGCCTGTTTCCTACTGTCGATGTGTTTCTCTTATTCGATCATACAGGAAGTTTTTCCACATACGCACCGACTTTGACGAATGGATTTCCCAATTTGATGGAAGAATTGCAAAATGAACTGCCTTCTGTCGATTGGGGATTTGGAGTGGGGAGATTTGGAGATTATGCAGAGGTAGTCCCCCGTAATTATGGTAGGGCATTTATTCTCAATCAGCCCATTATCAGTTCTGATACCGAAGGATTTGATGAAGCGATCGAAGCCGCATTAAATCGCAGAAATGGTTATTTAGAAGGTGGCGGCGATGCTCCCGAAGCCTTAATTGAAGGACTTTATCAAATCGCAACGGGAGCGGGATTTGACGGCAATAATGATGGCGATACAATCGATAATGGAGTAGCAGGTTCATTAAGCGCGCAACTCACAAAAAGCAGCAACGGAGACATTCCCGCTTTTGATACCTTTGTTGCCGATCCGAGCAATAATATTCTCACTCCATCTGGAACGCTAGGGGGTGCGGGATTTCGCCAAGGTACGCTTCCAATCGTTCTGGCCGCAACTGATGAAGGAACGGTGTGGCAACCCGACGGACTCGATACAATTACTGGGGTAGGTGGCGTAACCTTGCCCTTAGAGGATCTTACCCAAGACGGTCGGGGTTCGACACCGGGGGGCAAAGGCGCCTCTATCCAACCCACCATCGACGCGCTTAACGACTTGGGAGCTTTAACGATCGGATTGGGAACGGGAACGAATGAAAACAGAGATCCGCGTTTGGTTTTAGAGAGTTTGGCGACACTGACAGGAGCGATAAACGGTTCGAACGATTCGATTGAGAGTGGAATCATTGGCGATCCCATCGATCCTGGAGATCCTCTCTATTTCACCGTCCAAACGACAAACTTGGCCGATCGCGTGACGGCGGCCATTCAAACAGCGGTGACGGCGGTGGATGTCGATATCGATCTGGTCGCTTCGGACGCATCGGGAAGTTTTACCAATCTAACGGGGATTATCGGTGGAGTCGGTACGGGAGATACAGTTAATTTCACGACGCAGTTTGTGGGAGATGGAACGGCGCAAAGTTTCGACTTACATTTCTTGCGTCCGGGAAGCAATACCTTATTCGGTTCGATTCCCGTAACGATTAACAACGATTACATTTATCCCGCCAAAGCACTCGACCCGGATGGCGACCCCATTACCTATAGCTTAGAATCTGCACCAGCAGAAGCAACCATCGATCCCCATACTGGAAAAATTGCTTGGGAACCCACCAAAGCGGGAGAATATGAATTTATTGTGGCAGCCCGAGACGATCGCGGCGGCTATACGACCCAAAGTTACATCCTCAACGTCACCCAAGGGGCAATTAACACCCCGCCACAAATTACTACGACGGAATTTCCCGCCTCGGCACAAGTGGGACGAGAATTCTCTTATCAAATCGCGGCCGAGGACGAGGATGGAGATCGCTTGACTTATTACCTCGTCAATCCCCCGGCCGGTATGACCATCGACCGAGACACCGGGGAAATTGCTTGGATACCCGAAGAAACAGAAGGGGAAAATGCCAACATCTCGGTGAAAGTTCTCGACGGACGCGGCGGTGAAGATAATCGTACTTTTAATGTGGAAATCGCTCCCCCCACCCCCAACCGCGAACCGCAAATCCTGTCCGAACCTCCCCTTGAATTGGCGAGTTTGGCCGTGGGAGAGACCTATCGCTACGACGCGATCGCCCGAGATGAAGATGCCGATCCCATCGAATACGCTCTCGTCGTCCAACCCAAAGGCATGAGCGTAGATACAGAAACGGGAACGATAGTTTGGAATCCCGATCTCGACCAAGGGGGCATTCACGATGTTATTTTGCGGGCGAGTGACGGACGCGGGGGCGTGGATTTGCAGGCTTTCCAAGTGGAAGTCGAACTGCCCAATCGTCCGCCTCAATTCATCGCCACTTTCCCCGAAGATGCCGTCCCGCAGGCCGGCAAAACCTTCTACTACCATGCCGAAGCCTCAGACCCCGACGGCGATAATCTCACCTATCGAGTGGTATCGGGAGAAAATGCCCAATTCGTCCATCGCGAAACGGGACAAGCCGATGCGACCGAGCCATGGTTGCAATGGACTCCGACTGAAGAAGGAAGGACGGAAATTGCGATCGAAGTCAGGGACGGACGGGGGGGAGTAACAACTCAAACCCTGACCCCCGAAGTGTTTGCCCCCCAAACCAATAGGGCTCCGTCTATCCTTTCTTCTCCATCCACCCGCGTCCGTTTGGGGAACACCTATTTCTACAATGTCGTGGCGAGGGATATCGATGGGGATCGACTCACCTATGCTTTAAGTGACGAATCCCCCTCGGAAATGGAGATAGATGGAGATGGTCGCATCCTTTGGACTCCTACAGCCGAAGACTTTGGCTTTAAAACCGTAGAGGTTATTGTCAGCGATGGAACGACGACGACGGCTCAAACGTGGAGTATTGCCGTCAGCGATCGCGCTGCCAACAATTCCCCGCGCATTACCTCAACGCCGGAAACGATTGCGGATTTAGAGGGAGTTTATCAGTATCGCCTCAGCGCCGAAGATCCCGAAAATGACCTGCTATTGTGGAGTTTGAGCGAAGCACCAATCGGGATGGAAATTCATCCGGAAACGGGGGTTCTGACTTGGCAGCCTCAAGCCGAACAGATCGGAGAACAAACCGTCATCGTGGAGGTTCTTGACGTGGCGGGGGCCTCTTCGGTGCAAGAATATACCCTAACGGTACGAGGGATGAATACGCCGCCGCAAATTGTCTCGATTCCCGTGACGAAAGGTGCGGTGGGAGAAGAGTACAACTATCAATTGCTGGCAGAAGATATCGATGGGGATAAGCTCGCCTATAGTCCGGTGAATATTCCGGCGGGGATGACGGTGGATCGGGAAACCGGGGCGATCGCTTGGACTCCCGATACAACGGGAACTTATGAAGTAGAGATTCAGGTGACGGACGATCGCGGCGGCGTTCAAACCCAGAAATATGCGATAGACGTGGGAGAGCAAGCCATCAATCGCCCTCCGAAAATCCTTTCGACTCCGATTTATGTGGGAGATCGCAAAGAAACCTATACTTACGCGATCGAAGCCAGCGATCCTGATGGAGATAACCTAACCTATAATCCGATTGCACTACCGAGCGGCATGAGTTTGAACGGGAATATTCTCACGTGGGAAAATCCCGTGGTGGGAGAGCATCAGGTGATTATAGGGGTAAAAGATGGGCAAACGGGAGCAGCCCAAGGATTTACTTTGACAGTCTATGATAACCAAGCTCCCGATATTGTCGGGGATGCTCCCAATACTGCCATTGTGGGAGAGGCTTATCGCTATGATGTCAAAGCAACCGACCCGGAAGGCGGCAAACTCACTTATCACTTGAAGGATGCTCCAACAGGAATGGCGATCGATGAGAAAGGACGCATTGAATGGACCCCGAACAATACCAATGCAGGTCAATCTTTCTCGGTGACGGTAGAAGTCGAAGATGAAGCAAGAGCAACATCTCAATATACCTATAGCATTGCCGTGGGTATCGATCGCGAACTGCCTCAAGTGAAAGTCAAGCCTTTGGGAACGGTGTACGAGGTGGAGAATGGTGACGAGAAAGAATACCAAATCGAGAAAACCGAGCAAGAGGAAATTTCTTTCCAAGCCCTAGCAACGGATAATGAAGGGGTGGAGAGCTTGCAAGTCTTCATCAATGATGTCCCGGTTATTGCTGACGGGAATGGGGTGGTGACGGCGACAGTGGAGGCAGTGGGAAGCGTTATTGCAGTGAGAGCCGTAGCTACCGATAAAGCCGGCAATCAAAATGACGGCTCTTTCGAGGTGAAGGTGGTCGATACATTGACTCCCAATCAGTTAGTCGTGGAATTAAATGATATTCCCGATGAAGAAATTAAAGAACCCGTAACGATAACGGGAAAGATCGATAATGACGGTCAAAGTGTCGAGTATTACCTCGAAGCCATTCCTCTGTATGGGGGGGAACCCATAACTATCTTTACAGGAATGGGAGAAGTGGAGGGAGATTTGGGAACATTTGACCCCACCTTGCTTCCCAACGATAGCTATACCCTACGCTTGACAGCAAAAGCCAACGGGCAGACTTCCTCAGTAGAAAAGAAAGTGGATGTCATCGGAGACCTGAAGCTGGGTAATTTCCAACTCTCCTTTACCGATTTGGAAGTCCCCCTATCGGGGATTCCCATTACCGTGACCCGGACTTATGATAGTTTGCATGCAAACGAGCAGGATAACTTCGGTTACGGCTGGCGCTTGGAGTTCCGGGATACGAACCTGCAAACGAGCGTCAATCCCCCTTCGGAAGAGCAGGCAATATTAGGTCATCACAATGGTTTCCGAGATGGGGACAAAGTTTATATTACCCTCCCCGGAGGCAAGCGAGAGGCATTTACCTTTGAGGGGAAAGCGCATCATTTGGGAGGATTTCTCACCGCACCCAGTGGAGAGGGAGGCTGGTTTTATCCGACGTTTGTTTCCGAGGAAGATTCCGAGTTGACGCTGACGGTGGAAGATGCTCGTTTGACGCTATCTCCGACGGGGGAATATGTGGGTTGGAATCAAGTGCTTTACAATCCGACTCATTATTCCTTTGGCAGCATATATACGCTGACGACGACGGAAGGCATCGAGTATGAAATCGATGCCAATACAGGGGATTTATTGCAAGTGAAAGATTTGAATGGCAATACCCTCACTTATTCTGATGCGGGGATTGTCAGTTCAACGGGGCAAGAGGTGAAGTTTGAACGGGACGCAAAAGGACGGATTAAGACAGTTATCGATCCTGAAGGCTATGAGATTCAGTATGAATACGATGAGAATGGGGATTTAGTGAAGGTTATCGATCGCGAGAACAATGAAACGGAATTCTTCTATGAGAATGGCGATCGCCCCCATTATCTCACCCGCATCGAAGACCCCTTAAACCGCGATGGCGTTCGCACCGCTTATAATGATGACGGTCGCCTTGAAAAAGTCATCAACGTAGATGGTAAAGAAATTAAATTCGATTACGACCCGGATAATTTCACTCAAACTGTTTACGATCTCTTCGAAAAACCCACTGTTTATATCTACGACGATCGCGGCAACGTTCTTGAAGAAATCGACCATTTAGGCAAGAAAATCAAGCGAACCTACAATAACAACAACGATATGTTGACCGAAACCGTCATTACCTTAGAGGATGACGGAGATGGTAATCTTGTGGAAGTTACCCGCACCTACACTTTGACCTATGACGATCGCGGCAATCTCCTAACAGAAACCGATCCCCTCGGCAACACATACCGCTATACCTATAACAATCGCAACCAAATTCTCACCGGAACCGATCCCTTGGGGAATACCACCACTTTCACCTATAGCAAACTGGGCAATCTGCGATCGGTAACGAATGCCGAAAATCATACAGCTTATTTTGACTGCGATCTCAGTGGAAATCTAACGTCTGTAAAAGCAGAAGACCGGGTAACAACGTTTAAATACAATGAATTTGGCAACCGAACTCATGCAATTGATGCGTTGGACAATGAAGTGATATTGACCTACGACGAGAACGGTTATGTAGAAACGCGAACGACAACTCTGACCAACCCAATTACAGGGGAAGAACGCACGCTGATATCAACAAAAGACTATGATAATGAAGGGAATCTCATTTCACTTCTGAATGCAGAAAATGGTTTAATCGAATTTGATTACGATGCCAATCAAAATTTAATCGCATTAACTGACGAGCGGGATAATGTGATGGCATATGGATATAACGAACAAAACTCGTGGAGCAAGACTTTCCTTCCCGATGACACGCCCAACGATTTACAGGACAATCTAACAGTTGAGTTTGGCAATACAATTGACTCGGATGGCAAACTCGAAAGCGTTACCGACCAACTCGGAAATGTCACCTACTCCAAATACGATCCCATCAATCAAACGGTTGAATTGATTCTTCCCGATGATACGCCCAATGATTTATCGGATAACTCCCGTCAAACATCGCGCTACGATATGGCTGGGCGCTTGGTTTCTCAGACAGACGAACGGGGCAATCGCATAGAATACGAGTACGATGATGCAGGTCGTCAAACCCTTGTCCGTCAGTTTGATGGCGATCGCATTCTGGAAACTCAGACGATTTACAATAAAGCCGGATGGGTGACGGCAACGATCGATCCGTCGGGTCGCAAGGTAGAGTATCGCTACGATAAATTAGGTCAAGTGACTGAAACGATCTTCGATGATGGCCAGAGCATTCAGATAGAATACGATGCTTTTGGTAACGCAACCGCTTATATCGATCGCGAACAACAAAAAACTCAGTATGAATACGATGCTTTGAATCGATTAACGGCAGTCATCGATCGCGAACAACAACGGACGGAATACAAGTACGATGAAGCGGGGAATTTAATCGAGCAATGGGATGCCAATCAGCACCGCACTCTCTACGAATACGATGGTTTGGGACAGCGTACTGCTGTAGTGCGGGAGATGGGACAAAAGGCAACCACGAAGTACGATGGAGCTGGAAACATCACCGAAATGACCGATTTTAATGGCGATACGGTGGTTTATCAATATGACAAGCAAAATCGTTTAATCTCGAAAACGCGATCGGGTGAAACAGAACCCTTTGTCGAGTATACCTATACAGATACGGGGCGCTTGCAATCGATTCAAGACGATCGTGGTACGACAACCTATCAATACGACGAGCGGGGATTTTTGGAATCTCGCACCGATCCGGATACCAGTACGATAAGTTACACCTATAACAATGTCGGCCAAGTTGAAACCATCACGACTCCTGCGGGGACGGTCACTTACAAATACGACCATTTGGGTCGCCTCGAGGGAGTGATTGAAGGGACGGAAACGACAACCTACGAGTATGACCGGTCGGGGAACTTAGAGAAAACCATCTATCCCAATAATGTTGTCGAGACGCGCACCTATGACGATCTCAATCGCCTGACGGAGATCGTCACCCAGGATGAAAATGAAACGATCCTTTCGAGCTATCAATACACCCTCGATACAATCGGAAATCGCACGGCGATCGAGGAGTTGGGCGGCCGCAAAGTACAGTGGACTTACGATGATCTCGATCGCTTGACTAAAGAGGAAATTACCGATCCGATTGATGGCGATCGCACAATTGACTATACCTATGACAAGGTCGGAAATCGCTTATCGCGGAAAGTCACGAGTACGGAAGGGGTGGTGCTGACAACCTACGATTACGACGATAACGACCGTCTCAAATCGGAAACGAAAGATGGGGTGACAACTCGCTATACCTACGATAATAATGGCAATATCATCTTAGCCGATGTGGAAAGTTCTCCCGAAAAGGTTGAGTATATCTGGGATGTGGAGAATCGCTTGCAGGAAATTAAGAAAACGAATGCACAGGGGGCGACGGAAAGCGTTCAATACGAATATAATGCTTTGGGCGTGCGGGTCAGTTCGACTCAGAATGGAGTGACGACGAAATATCTCGTTGATGAAAATCGCCCCTACGACCAAGTGTTGGAGGAGTACACGACGGAGGGAGCAAATCGCGAGACGCAAGCGACTTACACTTATGGTTTGAATTTGTTATCTCAAGAACGAGGGACGGATGAGTTATTCTATCTCCACGACGGTCATAGTGGGGTGCGACAACTCACAGATGCAATCGGGACGGTGACGGATACCTACAGCTATGATAGTTATGGCAATCTTTTGGGAACGACGGGAACTTCTGAGAATAATTATCTGTATCAGGGAGAACAGTACGATCCGTTTGCTCAGATGCAGTATCTCCGAGCGCGATATTACGATCCGGATTTAGGACGTTTCCCCAGTGTTGACCCGTTTGAAGGATTGCTAGACCAACCGATGACGCTTCATCGCTATTTATATGCTAATGCTAATCCGATAATGTTTAACGATCCGAGTGGTGAATTTGCGTCTGCTGCTCCTGGTATAGATCTAGTTCTTGCTAATGCGTGGGCTTCCACACTTAGTGCGATGCAATATGCGGGTGCAACTATTGGAAGTATAGCCAGCACAATTTCCCCCATTTCGGCATCTGCTGTAGCTATTGGTTTGGGTATGGGAGCTTATATGGCTGGTGTAATTGGTACTTATTTTTGGCGTAAGCATAATGATGGTGTTCTTTGGGATGGTGATTTAACTTTAACCACTGGAACGCGTGGCGTACTCGATACAAACATCGATCCCCCACTATTTCCTCCCGGTTGGGGTTTGCCTAATTTTGTAAAGCCTGGGTTTGTGTTTTCAGGAACGAGTACATTAACAAGCGGGATAAATCAAGCTAATGTAGAAGTTGGTGGTTTAGGCTCTTCGATTTACCAACTCCTCAAATATGTACGTGGTAAAAGTTTTGCTCAAGCTCAATATTCTGTCAATTTGGCAACTCTTGAAGAAAACAATCCACTCGCTTTTAACGGGATATTTTTAGCAACCAATCAACGATTTTTAATCATGCCTAAGTATCTGATAGATAAGAGTCTTACAGGGTCAGATACCGATACTGATAACACTTCACCTCTAGAAGACATGCAGATTCGTCAAAGAGGATTCATTGGAATGGGTGGAGGTATTACAGGACTTGGAGCCGTTGGAATGATGTCAAAGGATACACAATTTATCTTTGGATCGGGTGCAACACTGGATACATTCGATCAAGTTTTATTAGTAGGTGGCTCATCTGCAACTCTTATATCGGGAGCTTCCGCTTAACGGTACGAGAAATATAGATTGAGAGTCCGATCCTGTATAGATTTTCGCTCTATCGATCGATTCACTTTTCTAACAAATTGATTATTTCAGGGCTAGATTCGCAAAACTTTGCTAGCATTAACGGAGTCAACCCCGCTCCATTTCTAAGATTTTTATTAGCACCATTGGCGATTAAAATTTCAACGACTTTAATATAGTTTTGGGCATTAGCCCAAGTACGACTGTGGCAAGCCCTATGTAGAGGAGTGGCATCGTGAGAATCTTGTGCATCAATATCAGCTCCACAAGCTATCAAAAATTTAACCATCTCGGCACGACCAAGTCCTACAGCTTTGTGTAATGGAGTTTTTTTCTCACGATCTAGAGCATTTATATCAGAGCCTATTTCTATTAAAAATTTAGCTGATTTTTGGCTGTCAAAAGAAGCAGCATTATGCAATGGAATAAGACCTCGCTCATCACGAGCATGAATATTTGCATTACTCTCGATTAGAAACTTGACAACATCAAGAGAATCTCTCCATGTCGCAAGGTGGAGTAATGTTTTTCCTAAAAAATAAGGTTTACCTGTCCCTTTTGGGCGAATTATATGGACATTGCCTTCTTCTTTGATATATTTTTTAAGTATATCCAAATCCCCTAAAATAGCTGCTATATAAATATCCTTTTCTGCACCGTTTTTAAGAAGAAATTCTACAATGTTATCGTGACCTTCATAAGCAGCAACAAGAACTGGAGTAAAATCTGGAGAATAAACTTCATCAAGTTTTTGGTTGACATCAGCACCGTGTTCGACCAAAAGTTTAACAATATCGAAATAGCCAGCTTTTGCCACGAGATATAAAGGAGTAATATCACCAACTGCCTTAATATTCGGATCGCCACCCCGTTCCAGATAGCGCTTAACCCAAGCAGTATCTCCAGCCTTTGCACGATTGTGGATTTCGCGATATCCATTTGTCCCAAAAAGAGAACTCCAACTAAACTTCATAACAACATTTCCCAGAATATACAAAATGAGTGCGAGAAACACAACAATATCGTCCAAGTAAGATCATAAGCTAAATTTCCATACACCAATAATAAAAAACAAAAATAAGAATGGATACGAGATAGCAAATTGAAGACCCATAAGGGGTAGCGACGAACCAGCCCTGCCTTACAAAAAAGAGGGGCTGGGGGGATAGAATTAATTTTTACGACTTTTACCGAGAAAATAAGCGCAGGTAAATCGAAACAAAAAATTCTTTAATGGGAAAAGCGATGTAGGTAATGGGATTAATGGTAATGATAATATTGCGGGTATCGCGGACGGCTAAATTGACGATTTGACGGGCAACCCAATTCGCTGACATGATACCGATAGGATTGAGATTGCTTTTAAAAGGCCCTAAAATTAACTTGCGAATGATACAAGGTGAATCCAAACGGCGCAGGGTGACTAAATCTCCAAGGGTGCGCTTGCTGAGTTCGTAAAGGGGACTAAAAGCTGGATTGACTTCGGCTTCTGAAGTATTCACCCAAACTTCTTTGGTGGCAATTTCTTGGTTGGTGCGGACGGTGGTTAAAAATAGTTCGAGGAGTCGCCAACTAGAAAAAGCATTCACTTCGTAAGATTGCGCGATCGCTTCCTTATCCCGTTTCCCATGGACGTTAATCCCGTGATTGAGAATTAAAATATCAATCTGTTGCAATTCTTCTAATAATTCTGTTTCTTTACCCACTTGCCATTGGAGGGAAGGAATGGGAGTGTTTTCTTCTTCTAAAACAATCTCTTTTGCAGAAGAAGTTAAAGCAATAACTTTTGCCCCTTTGTTTTTCAAGTGCGTGAGAAGCAATCGCCCTAAAGTGCCCGATGCTCCCGTGACCGCGATCGTTTTTCCTTTCAGAGAGAGTGCCGTTCCCATAATCTTATCGACTAACGTAAAAGTACCGCAATAATAAGCCTGTTGATTGTCGAAATGATGCCGCCAATGATAGGGACGATTGACCAGCCAGCGAGCGGGTAAACTGGCAAATGCACCGGGTCTGTGGGTGAGATCCGTGAGTTCCTCTGCATAAGCCAAACCGCTTCCCCGAGCGATCGCGGCCAGTAAAAAGCTCAGAGTGTAGAGGGAGCCTAACCCCGTCAGCCAAGCATGGGGAAAATGAGCACCATAGAGCGCAACAATAGGCAATCCGCTCATCACCAGCATGACCGAGGCTTCCGGCAAATCGTTATACCAGTGCGCCTGTCGGTAAATGGCTTCGCTGGCTGGGGTCAGATCCGGACGAAAAACCTTATGATGCCAAACATGCAAGCGATATAAGGGTTGCCAATGGTGAGCGAGGACGTGATAAGTATCTCTGACCAATTCGACCCAGAGTATTGTTAGCAGTCCCGTTGCGATCGCCCAAAACCAGTCAATATGAATCATTTTGTTAATATTAGCAAATTAAATTAAAGGTTTGTAAATGGCGGAATTTCCCGTATTTTAGGGGAAATCGGGCATTTTTGACGATTTTATTCGGAGAGATTATAGAATAGAGCGATCGCTCCCTTAAAATTTCGCTAAGAATTTTAACAATTTCCGATACAATAAAACACCAATAACCAGTATTAAATTTATTTTTTGTCTTTATGCCGTCTACCGTAGCGGAGCGATCGTAAACTATGCCGGAAAATTCTTGGTCGAATGAGGAAAGCGAATTGGAACTCGATCCCCTGAGTTCTTTACTCTCGGAGTGGGAAGACCCCGAGGATGAAGAAGAGGAATTTAGAAGCGACTTTTTCCAAGGGACGGAAGGGCGTAGGAGTAAAGCCGCTTTTCTGCTGATTTCGGTTTGGGGAATTATTTTCACCCTCCATCTCGTGCATTGGGGTTTTGGGTTGGTCATGAGCGTCACGGGGATTTTAGTGGTTTATTTCCTCCGCTTGATGGTGGCGAAACCCGATCCCATGCCGCAAATGTTGCGAGAGGAAGAACTCGATCGCGCTCCTACCGTCTCTTTGCTGGTGGCGGCGAAAAATGAAGAAGCAGTCATCGATCGCCTCGTGCATATTCTGTGCAATTTAGATTATCCTCGCGATCGCTATGAAGTTTGGGCAATCGACGATGCCAGTGACGATCGCACCCCCGAAATTCTCGATACCCTCACCGCTCAATATCCTCACCTCACTGTCATTCATCGTCCCGTAGGAGCGGGGGGCGGTAAATCTGGCGCGTTGAATCAAGTGCTTTCCTGGACCAAGGGAGAAATTATTGCCGTTTTCGATGCCGATGCCACGGTAGAGCCGGATTTGTTGCGGCGAGTAGTTCCCATGTTCGATGATGATAATATGGGAGCAGTACAGGTGCGTAAAGCGATCGCCAATGCCGGAGAGAATTTCTGGACCCAAGGACAACGGGCAGAAATGGCACTCGATTGCTATTTTCAACAGAAACGCATCGCCATCGGTGGCATGGGAGAATTGCGCGGGAACGGTCAATTCGTGCGGCGCAAGGCGTTGGAAAGTTGCGGCGGTTGGAACGAACAAACCATCACTGACGATCTCGATTTAACCATTCGCCTGCATTTGGATCGCTGGGATATCGGCTGCTGTTTGGCTCCGGCGGTGAATGAGGAGGGAGTGACGGATGCGGTTTCCCTCTGGCATCAGCGCAGTCGTTGGGCGGAGGGAGGCTACCAACGCTATCTCGACTATTGGCGCTTAATCGCTCGCAATCGCATGGGTTTTATTAAAACATGGGATTTACTCACTTTTGTTGTCATTCACTATATTTTACCTACGGCGGCGATCGCGGATTTTGCGGCGGCAATCGTGCGACATCATTTCCCGATTTTGGGGATTTTATCGGGTTGCGCGATCTCATTCTCGACGGTTTGCATGTTTATCGGACTGTATCGGGTTCGCAATCGGAAACGCTTTAATTTGCCCGTTATTGTAGGTTTGGCATGGCGATCGCTCCTCGGTACCCTGTATTTAACCCACTGGTTCTTTGTCATGCCGGCGACAACGGCTCGCATGTCAGTGCGTCCCAAACGGTTGAAATGGGTTAAAACCACCCATCAAGGGGCTGTAGAAGAAGGGTTGAAGGTGAGTTAGGAATTTTGGGGCGATCGCTTTTTCTCGGGTTGAGGAGAGCGATCGCTTCGATACCAACTATACAGGTAAGCGATCCGTCCAATAATTGGGTTTGCGTTGCCAGTGCGCGATCGCTATGATTATAATTTGTTCTTCCTGAATTTGATAAATAATATTGTAGGGAAAACGACTCAGACGACAACGCCTCGTGTTTGTAGATAACAAAAACCAAGCCTCGGGAAATGCCAAGATTCTCTCTACAGCCCGTTCAAATTCATCTAAAAAGGTTTCTCCTAACTCAATACTAATCTTGTCGTAATAGTTAAGTGCCTCTTCTAATTCCTGTCTGGCTGATGGATGAAAGTCATAAATCATTTTTGGTGTCGGGATCGTAATTCTTGTATGACTTGTTTGCCGGAGATTAATTGGACTCGACCTTCGGTGAGTTCTAAGACTCGCTTTTCTGCTTCTTCAGCCCAAGCTGCATCAATTTCACGTTGTTCTACGGCATCGAGACTGGTTAATAGTTGTTCGGCTAACATGGCTCGTAAATTTGGAGATAAGGTCAAGGCTGCACTGAAAATCTCATCATAAGTTGCATCGACCATAATTTTGAATCCTCTATTGGTGGACACATTCGTATTTTAACGCGATCGGTCTAGCAATATCGCTTTTTCTCGGGTTGAGGATAGGGAGCTTTTATATAAGTAGCATTAAAACAACTTTATATCATCCTATAAATATGAAGTGTGAAGAGCATGTGAAACGCAAAATAGTTCGATTTTCACAAGGTTTACCGCATTACACGCACTTATTAGCTCTTCATGCTTGTCAAAGTGCCATAAAACGTAGTTCACAGATTATTGATGAAGCTGACTTTACTATTGCCACAGATCAAGCTCTTAATAACGCACTAAAACTCAAGTCGATCCGATCTGACCATTCTCAATTCGATCGCCATTATGAATTGCGATCGCTCTCGTATTATCCAACATGGCGAGGAGTCGATTGATTTCCCCCTCATATCTGACATTCTGCTCTTCTGGACTGGCAAAGAGGCGATCGACTTTCTTTCTCTCTTCCTCAAATGCTTGTCGTGCGACCTCATATCCTTTCCAAAAGTCTTCCTCTACCTTACCTTTATCGATATCCTCGGGGGCGTTGACGGTAATAATGACTCCATCATTTTTAGTGGTGTTAATGCCTTCAATATCTAAGAGGGTGCCATTTGTTGCAATGTCTTGGAAGGAGTATGCAACCGCCTGCCAATCTATACCATTCTTAAAGTAGAAAGAGAGGCTATCTTGAACGATCGCGAAGAGTTGAGAAAATTCTCCCGGTGCAAAGTTGCGATCGCGGGGACGGCGATCGCTATAGATTCTGTTTAATTTGCCGTTACGGATCTCTAAATCGGAATTCAGATAAACAGACTCGCAAATCACATCATTGAGATTGGTTTTACTGTTAATATTCCAGTCTTGAATGCAAGTTCCTGTTAGATTTGTCCCTTCAAAGTTCGTATTGAGGGCTTGAATTGCCGTGAGATTAGCATTCCTAAGATTGGCATTGATGAGGTCGGCATTAATGAGATTGGCATTAATGAGATTGGCATTAATGAGATTGGCACTTCTGAGGTTAGCATTAATGAAGTCGGCATTCCTAAGATTAGCACTGCTTAAAATAGCATCGCCGAGATTGATATTAATCAGGTTTGTATAACTGAGGTTGGCATAGCTGAGGTTGGCATTGATGAGGTCGGCATCGCTAAGATTGGCATTAATGAGATCGGCATTAATGAGATTGGCACTTCTGAGATCGGCATTGATAAGATTGGCACTTCTGAGATCGGCATTGATGAGGTCGGCATTGATGAGATTGGCACTTCTGAGATCGGCATTGATGAGGTTAATCCTAATACTGGGATTCTCTTCGCGCCAATCATTCCATGCCTCTACCCCTTGTTTCAGTCTTGCCAATTGGTCTTCATTTGCCATTCTCAAACCCTCCCTAACAATACACCCTATTCCATTATCCGCTACAGTTTGAAAGATGGGCTATCTCGGACGTTCTGGAAAAGTTGAGCGAATTCTCCCGGTGCAAAGATGCGGTTCGGATCGCGGGGACGGCGATCGCGACTGTCTTGTCGCGTCAAGAAATTAGGCAAATAATCGCAATAGATCGAACTCTTGACGAATATCGAGGAGCGAGCGATCGAGTAAGGGTTCAAACTCTAGAAAAGGTAATCGTTTCTGCCAATGGCGAGTTTTGAACCACATCTGAATCAGCGTGGGAATTAACGCGGGAATGACCCTAAGAATCGACCCATACAGCCAGAACTTTCCTTTTTCTCTTATCATATCCTCATACATGATATCTACAGCCGGCGAGTTTTTCATTTTCAAATAAGTCTGAAACCTACACTCGCTCGTCCACCAAAAAAGCGGTAAAATTTTAAGTTCGTCATACATCCCCGTATCGCAGCCATAGATGACATGACCGACATCGTGTGCCATCAAAATCTTGGCAAAGTCTGGCGGTTGCGTATCGGGAGAAGTCATGTGGGGATTGAGAGCATAATACTCAGCTAGACCTTCTCGCAGGGTTTGAGTACTATTTCGATCCATGTAGCGAGGGTGTTGATTCATTGTCCTATTTCAATACGATACGGTATCGTATCATAATAGCATGAGCCAAACCGATAAAAAACGCCCTGGAAGACCTCGAAGCACCCGATCGCACCAAGCCATGTTACAAGCAACCTTAGAATTGCTAGCAGAGGTTGGCTTTGAGGCCATCAGTATCGACGCCATCGCAGCCCGCGCTAAAGTCGGTAAAACAACGATCTATCGTCGTTACGCTTCTAAAGCAGAATTGGTTGCCGATGCAATTGAAAGCGTGCGAGAAGAGATTATCATTCCCGATACGGGCAGTTTTCAAGAGGACATCGATGCGATCGTGCAAAATGCCGCTAAAATTACCCTAAGTCCTCTCGGCCGGCAAATGGTGGCAACAATTGTCAGCAGTGCATCGAGAAATGACCAATTTGCTCGAATTTATTGGACAAAATATCTACAACCTCGGCAAAAAGCATTTGCGATTGTTTTGGAACGAGCAAAAGCCAGAAATGAAGTGTCACTAGACTTAGATTCAGATCTGGTTTTTGATGCCATGAGCGGCATCATGCTCTACGCGACAATTTTTCAACCCACTTCCGAATCTTGGACGAGCTATGTTGGTCGTGTCCTAAAACTTTTATTGACAAGGATTTAATTTTTATTTAAACGTTAATTTAAAAGTAAAGAAAACGACAGTTCATTTTCCAGAGGGAGCGATCGTTCATGAGGAGAGTAGATTAAGCGCAAGAGAGTGCAGGTGTTAGCATTTTAGGGGAGTGAATTTTGCCCCTCTAGCTCTTGAATTCGCTTTTTAGCAAGACGCTTCCACTCTCTTTCTTCATTAATACTGTTGCGAACATTGAGACAATATTGCCATTCTTCCAATGCCTCTTGACTCTTCAATTGTTTCTCTAGCGTCATCGCCAGCAAACAATTAGCCGCCCCCTCTTCTCGCATTCCTTCGATATTTCCTTTTTTTGTGAAATGCTGGGAAGCAACAGTTGCTCCAATCCATCCCCCGATCGCGCCCGAAATAATCGCAACTGTTGCAACTAAAACTGTTGTCGAACGAGACAAGCGATGGAGATGTGAAAATAATGAAGGTTGATTTGTCGCATAGGGAGATCGCAGCATTTCATCCCATCTTAAATCCTTAGCGTAAGGATGCTGATACAACACGGGCAACCAAGTAATATTGGGATATATTTTTTCTAACCCCTGCAAGCGTTCTCTCGCTTCTTTTACCGCCCGATATAGAGGCATCTTGTTTTTTGCAAATGCTTCAAGGAAATATTTTAAAAAATTCTGTGCCGCTTCATCGGGAATGGGTTCGCGCATGACCACAACCGCAGGCATTTGTAAATCTGCCAAATCTCGCGCCAACTGTACCCCATTGCAGGAATTAAAAATCGCTAACTTTAAACCCCGAGCGATCGCTTGTTGTAAAGCATATTTTAACTCCTGAATTTCCACGCTATCGGTTTCATTGAGAAAAAAGCGTCCTTGCTGTCCCTGACTGGTACTGTGACCGGCAAAAAAGAAAATATCGATTTCATTGTGCCAGAGTGCTTCTGTTAGAGTTTTGAAATCCGTGGCGACAAGAGGCTCTAAAAGTTCTGCCTCGTCAGGCAATCTATCGTGCAGAAGTTGCAAATCCGCTTCAACATTGATATCTTTTGCCCCACCCAACAATACCAAAATTTTAATGCGCTTTTGTCGAGAAATTGTAAGGAACTGAGGAGGATGCTCTACGCTCCCTAAAGTTACATCTGCATGGGGATAGCTGGCAAATAAATCACACAGATGCCACGGTAACTGCCAAAGCATGTGAGAGCGCGCCGAAATGACAAAGCGGATTTTATCGGTTTCATTGAGATGGCGCAATAATGTTTCGCGAATGGGTCGAAACCCTTCATTGTCACCGCTTAACCATTTATTGAGACGGCATTCTAGCGCCTTTGCCGAATCCTTAACGGAAAAATTCGTGATTCTTTCTTCGGTTTTTTTCAGCCGGCGATAGCATGTCTTGTTTGCTTCAGCAAAATTTCCCTTGCGGAAACCAATCTGGCGATTGACATAAACCATTCTCCAATCTTGATACAAGCGCGGGATCTCGGGCGCGGGATTGAGACGGCCATCGGCCTCGATTTCCAATTTTCCCGTTTCCCGAATTCGCAAGTTAACGCGAAATCCGATATCACAATCTCCCTCGCCAAATTTCAAAAGTACGATTTTACTCATTTGATTATTTTTTCGCTCCCTTAAATTGAAAAACGTTCCGTCACGTCGATTTCTCCTAATAAGACTTTGAGGATAAAGCGATCGCCTCGCTCCCCTTTAAAATCTAATTGCAGGGCAATATCCGCTTCTCTGGCTTTGGCTGACTCGAAGACATCGCCATTCTCATCTAAGACACTCAATTTTAAGGCTTCTGGTAAATATTTCTGCTGGGTTATCGGATAAACTCGCAAATTCACATTCATACCGCGTTGCCCTTCTGGAAGGAGCGTAATTCCTACTGCAACCTTCGTACCATCCAAGCACATGCCAAAGTCCATAATTTTAATGCGTCGAATGCCGGCTAGGGGGTTGGCGGGATCGATTCTTCCCAAACTTACCGCCGCTTGGCGGCGAATCTCTCCATCCTTGGTTTTATAAAGCAATCTGCTTAGAAGGGCTATAGCTGCACCGTTCCCATAACCGATCTGACCGAGCAAGTGTAACGTTGCTAATTCCGTTTCCTTATCGGGATGACTTTCAAGCAGTTCGAGGAGTCCGGGGACGGCGCGAGAGAGGTGAGATGTCCCGTCGCGAAAATTGGGACTTCCCGCATAATAGGCAAACTCGGGCAAATCGCCTCCCAACTCTTGCGCGATTTTTTCTACAGTTTGCCAGCCTTTTTCGGCGAACACTTGCAACCCTTGGCGAAGGTTGTCGAACCAATGACTCAAACTCACGATCGGTTCTTGCTCCGATTCTACTGCTGCCAAACGCCGTCGATATAATTCACTTCGTCCCCTTGGATTGTTAATCAATGCTCCCCATTCTTCAAAAGAAGCAGTCAACCGGGGATTCCAAACGCTGGGATGGCTCAATTCTTCTTGGAGTTCCTGCTGGCGTTGAAGGGTGAGCGACGGTAATGGAGCAACTGCAACAGTGCAGTCGCCGACCACCTGACGGGCAAGAAATAATAATGTAATATCTTCAATAAAATCTCGCTGGCTCGGCGAATAAGTTCGCGTTACTCGGTCGTACTCTCCATTATTTTTTAATTCTTGATGCGTCACATAGCCCAATATTTCAATTTCGCATTCCTCTTCTGCTGCCAAGTTAACGTAAGTTGGCAGATAGTAATCGGCAATCAATTCCGGAATGTCTACCCATTCTTGAGGAATGAACCAACGATCTTTTTCTTCTGTGGGAAGTAAAATTAATCGCGTTTTTTCCAAATGAATTGCCGTACCGTTTAAGAATTCCCACAAGTGTGCTCTCTCCTCATAATCAAACCGAGGTCGAACGTTTTCTGTCGTTACTTCTTGCAACCAAGGTAAGAGAGCTTCCATTGCGAGACAATTAATATAAGCATTCCAAGCCGCACCATTATTAGAATATCGTTCTAATTCTCGTTCCCCAATCGCGATCGCGTCTGGGGGAGCATCGAGGGTAAGATGTTGAGTTTGCATGAGCATTTTTGAACGAGGATTAACCATTTTTTCTCCTTTTTAATAGGATATTAGAGATTCAATTCCTGCTGCCAGAATGACACCGCTTTGTTGAATTTTTTGTTTTGAACTTCGCTCAAGCAGGTTAAATCAAGAACGAGTTTAAAATAACACTGAAACCAACGGTCAAGAACTTTGATAATTCCTTCTTCAACGGGAAGTTGAATTTCCGAGCGGGCAGGCTGGAGAACTTTTTTGACAATCCAATTCTGACAGAAGTCTTTGAGGATATCGTCCAAGAGCTTATGTTTCTCATTGGCAAACTCTAGAAATTCTGGATTTTGTTCGAGAGGGACATTCTCCTCCGATTCTTTTCCATCTGTAAAATTCATTTTTAATTCGTTGGTAAATTCATGAACGCACTTGATAAATAAAGTGATTTTCCAAGTTTTTAAATGGCGAGATAAAGCAGATTGATCGACTTCCAAGTTATTGGCTTTAAGTAACTTTGCCGCTCCCGATTGCATGAGATTTAAGCCATAACTTAAAATCAGAACTACCCACAAACTAATCTGAGTTTTGCCAATTTTTGGTGCTTGTCCGGCTTGGAATGCTCGTTCGATTTTTTGCAGTTCTACTTCGATAATTCTTAAAAGGCGATCGTGTTGATTTTTTCGTTGACTTGAAGTAAATTTTAGGGCTTGTTCTTCTGCAACTGCGGTTTGAATATTCTGAATTGTAGAGATTTCTTCTTCACTATTGAGAATCTGTTCGTCAAAGGAAATCAAATCGAGTCGAGGATGCGGGCCAATTTGTTTTTCTAGCCAATGTCTTATTTTGCGGTAGACTATTGTCCTTATGTAGTTCCTTGTAGATTGGCTTGGGTCGAAGTGTTTTAGAACCGCAATCGCACTTTCTAACTTTTCAAAATCTTCACCCGCACATTCAAAAACCTCATTCCATGTTGCAACAGGATAAAGATATTTCACTTTGCGCCATAATTTTTTCACGACCCAAAAAAAGGTTTCTTGGTAATAACAAAAAATGTGCTGTCTGGCTTGCTCTCGTTCTGCTTGTGGGTGCCCGGTATTGCGAAGGATATTGAGAAAGTAGGTTAACCAATCGCCTTCTGCGTTATCGGGGATAAGGTTAACGAGTTGGGTCATATTGGCTTTTAATCTCGAATCCGTAATCCACTCAGCGATTGCGCGACCGTGAGAGGGTGAGATTTTTAATAGAGTAGAAAAGCGAGAAACAGTATTCGAGCGACGTTTGGGATAAAGGGGAACGTCGCGATCGAAATCGATAGATGGCATTCTTTTGCTCTTTGCAATGACAAATCTGCCAAGATGAAAGAATGAATGGGGCAAGACACTACCCCTTCATTCAAGTAGTGACTCGGCTAGTTATTCAACAGGCGATCGATCAAAGGAAAAATCGCAAAGGAAAAATCGGGAGCTTTTGTTCGCGGTGGATTTCTACACGTAAAGCACCATCCACTGATTTCTCGAAAGAAAACGTGAATGTTCCCGTAAGGACAAGTGCAAGCAAAAACCACACCCATCGAGACCCATTTTTTTGAACCGTACTTTTGTACCAGCTTTTTCTGGTACTATTGGAGTTGAATTTCATTGGCTAAAACAAAGTAAAGGGATATTTACTACGTTGATAATAACTCAACTCAATGAATAGATAAAAATTCTTAATGTTTCTTAATCAGTTTATTTGTATTTTTTCTGTTCGACTTAATGTGATTTTTTTTTAAAGAGCACAAAGAATATCATCAAATGCTTTAACTGAAACAACAAAAATAAAGAACTTCTGATATGTTTTGCTTGGGATTTAATATTAAATGAGATAGTAGTTTTTTGCGCTTCAACCATTTTTTGTGGTTTTGTAAAGTTTTTTGTTCGCACTGCATAAAAATTGAATGGGTCTCTATAACTCTGTATAGAGGCGATATATCTTTTTGAAATGTTAAAAGTCCTCCTTGGAGTTCATTATTACTGCTAATATAGCGATTCCGTAAAGTTTTGTAAATTTTTTGGGTTAATGCTGCATAAAAATTGATGAGAGTCCAAAAAAATGTGTAGAAGTAGTGTGTCTTTATCAGTTGTCTTGAGCAACAAGTCCAATATCACAAATCATTGGTATGAACACAGTAAAGGGATATTATTGTTT
>JAGHZQ010000044.1 GCA_017746715.1 Cyanobacteria bacterium SBLK | reverse complement strand
TTCCCGCACCGGACATCTGCATGCCCATACCGGATATTCCCGCGCCGGACATTTGCATGCCCATACCGGACATCATGCCAACACCGGACATGGTTTGCATGCCCATACCGGACATCATGCCGACTCCCGACATGGTTTGCATGCCCATACCGGATATTCCCGCGCCGGACATCTGCATGCCCATACCGGATATTCCCGCGCCGGACATCTGCATGCCCGCACCGGATACGAGACCGACTCCCGACATCATGCCAACACCGGACATGGTTTGCATGCCCATACCGGACATCATGCCGACTCCCGACACGGTTTCCAATCCCATACCGGATATTCCCGCACCGGACATCTGCATGCCCATACCGGATATTCCCGCGCCGGACATTTGCATGCCCATACCGGACATCATGCCGACTCCCGACATGGTTTCCAGTCCCATACCGGACATCATGCCGACTCCCGACATGGTTTCCAATCCCATACCGGATATTCCCGTGCCGGACATTTGCATGCCCATACCGGATATTCCCGCGCCGGACATTTGCATACCCGCACCGGATACGAGACCGACTCCCGACATCATGCCGACTCCCGACATAGTTTCCAGTCCCATACCCGAGGTCATGCCGACTCCCGACATAGTTTCCAGTCCCATACCCGATATGCCAGCACCCGACATCTGCATGCCCATGCCAGATATGCCAACGCCAGACATTTGCATGCCAGCACCGGACATGGTTTCCAGTCCCATACCCGAGGTCATGCCAGCACCGGACATGGTTTCCAGTCCCATACCCGAGGTCATGCCAGCACCGGACATGGTTTCCAGTCCCATACCCGAGGTCATGCCAGCACCGGACATCTGCATGCCCGCGCCGGATTCTTTCATGCCAATACCGGACATTCCCGCACCAGACATGCCTGCTCCCGATGCCCATTTGCCGACTCCGGAGGGAAAGACATAAGAACTCATTCCCTCTTCGGGAACTTGCTGCATCGAACCGAAGAGAGAATCGGAAATGCGTTCGCTTTCTCGTTCGTACAGGGCTTCGATCGCTTCGCCTCCGCCCCCGCCGCTTAATTGCAGAACTTTTTTACCCGCAAGTTCTTGTTCCCAAGATACGGTAGCAAATTGGTCTTCGATCCAGTCGGAAGGATAGATGGGGGGAACGCGAACGATACTCGATCGCGCCAGAATCAACCACCGACCGTCTATGCAGCGATAGCCGATTTCCACGCAATAATCGCGATCGCTAACGGGAATGGGGATGTACCATTCCCGCGCCAGTTCGTCGCAGGGATATTCCTGAACGCTGTGAGGATTTTGAGTTTCCAGTTTGACGTTAGTCACATCGTAAATCCGCAACGCCAACTGCTGCCCCCCTTGGCGACGCAGTTCTTCCTTACGATCGTTGGGAATATCCCAATAGGCGTAACACCATTGTGGATCGCGAGGCATTAAAACAACAACGCTTTCTCCATAGCCACCGGGTAACTCTGCCAGTCCTTCATCAACAGAGGCAAGGGTTGCTTCTACTGGGGTTTGTTGACCGACTTGAAATTTTGAGGCTTCCACTTCTGGTTCTTCTTTTGGGGGGCTAATGGGATGAGAATTGACGGGCTGGATGATAGCGGGTTCGGTTAGCGTTACCGGGTGTTCGGCAACTTCGCGAATGGCAGCGAGCAGTTGCGCTTTCCGCATTCGACTGTAACGCGAGATATTATATTTGCTGGCAACTTTACGCAGTTGCCGCAAGGTCATTTCTTCTAAAGGTAGGCGTTCGTTGGCCATTGTTTTTTTGAGATGCGAGCGATAGGTCGTTTTGATTTAAACCCGTACTGGTGAATGACTGTTTCTACCAATCGGTTTCAACAACCCCCCCTTTCCCAAAATTGGAGTAACCCTTGCAATCGAGACTCCAGATTTTTTTTGGGATCGTTTGTCTTGGTGTGCATTCCCCGTTTTGGTCGATTGGATATGCTGAATTAGATTCAGCATCCCCACTCCCTCTGGGAATGCCGTGCGAACGACCGCTTGGCGAATATCGTTCGCGCAGCGTCTCCTTGGAGTTACCGCCGGAGTCGCACCGCATGATTGGGGATCGCTTTTGTTAACTTCATGTAACAAAATCTCTCAAGGTTCGGTCAAGGGCATCTCAAAAGGATTTTCTCGAGCTGCACGAAGTTATCGGCGATCGCGGGATCGCCCTGTTATTGTTTCTTGACAAAACAATTCGCGAGAGGCACGCCAACACCCAAGTTGTGCGAATATCCTATTCAATGAACAATGAACAATGAGCAATGAACAATAGCCGAACGTTTAAACGGGGGCTTTAGTTCGGAATCTTTATTCTTCAAGGAGCAAGCGATTTTGGGCATTGACCTACGCAGTTACGTCTTTCTCGATAACCTTCAACCCCAGCACGCGGCTTATATTGGAACGGTGGCTTTAGGTTTTTTGCCATTACCCGGGGATACGTCTCTATGGATCGAGATATCTCCAGGCATTGAAATCAATCGTATTACGGATGTGGCGCTCAAATCGACTTCCGTGCGACCGGGGGTACAATTTGTAGAACGATTGTACGGTTTGCTGGAGATACATTCTCCCCGTCAAGGAGAGACGAGAACCGCGGGAAATGCCATTTTAAACACTCTCGGGGTTACAGAACGAGAACGCCTTAAACCTCGCGTGGTTTCCAGTCAAATTATTCGCAACCTCGACGCGCATCAGGCACAGTTAATTAACCGCACCCGCCGCGGACAAATGATTTTAGCGGGACAAACTTTATATGTTTTGGAAGTCACGCCGGCAGCTTATGCGGCTTTGGCCGCCAATGAAGCAGAAAAAGCAGCGGCGATTAATATTCTACAAGTCTCGGCGATCGGCAGTTTCGGACGCCTGTATTTAGGTGGGGAAGAGCGAGATATTATTGCTGGATCTGGAGCGGCAATCGCGGCTCTCGAAAACGTTCCCGGTCGCGAACATCCTTCCGAACGCAAGGAATAGGTATCGATTGCTGATGGGTGAAAAATTAGGCAATGACTTGAATTTTCCCTTTTCTGACTGCCCAGAGCAGGCGCTTGGCGATCGCTTTTTCTTCTTCATTAAAACTGTTGCCGTTGGCTGCAGCCTTCAAACTCTGGCAAATACTGGGGCTGAGGGTTTGACTTTGGGTGGCGGAAACGAAGATTTCGGAAAGTACGCCGGGGAAGAGGTCAAAGTTAATCATTGTTCTTGGGGGTTGTTTTCTCGATGTGCTTATCATCCCAGTTTTGTTCGGGACGAGAAGCGATCGCGCTGACGAAGGAGGCGTGAAATCCGTCGCGATCGCCTGTGAACTCGAAGGGGTGTGGAGGTGATGGAGAAAATAGAGGGGGGCGATCGCGATCGCAATGAGAGTCAAGGGCGAATTTGGATCGTCTTGAATGGAGCATCCTCCAGCGTTTTTTGCGATTTGAATTGATAATTTGGCTGGGACGGAGACGGAGCGATCGCTCAATGTTGAAAATGCAGCAAACCGATTAAAACCATCATGCAACCTCATAACATCGCAAATTTGGTATTCTTTGCTACCCTTATCGAAGAATAAAATCCTCCAAGATTGGCATGGGTCATTGAAAAATCTACGAAAAAGAATTTTATGAATACAACCATCAAGAATTTCGAGGAAGGAACAACTTTAAAAACAGAATCGGATAGTCCGATTCCGCAACCTTTGATTTATCACAAAATTCTCGTATATGCAGCAATTGTGGGGATTGCTGGAGGTTTGGTGGCGACGGCTTACTATTTTGTCCTCGAGGAATTTCTCTCCTTGGTTTGGGAAACCGGACGGGATTCGATCGTCCCTTTGTTTCCCGCTTGGTTGCCCTCTTGGAACTACACTTGGATGGTTGCCACTCTCGGCGGTTTGGGGGTCGGACTCTGCTTGTATTTTTTCGGACAGCCCGGAGAGATGGCGATCGTCATCGATCGCGTTCACGATGCGGGACGTTTGGAACCCAAGCAGACTCCCAATATGATCGTCACTTCTCTCGTTTCCATCACTGCTGGAGGAAGTCTCGGACCTGAGGCCCCCTTAGTACAAATTAATGGCAGTTTGGGGAGTTGGCTGGCAGAAAAACTAAAACTGACGGTCAAAGAAATGAGAGTTTTCACCTTTTGTGGCATGGGTGCTGCCCTCGCCGCCTTTTTTGGCGATCCCGTCGGCGGTCCTTTATTTGCTTTGGAAATCCCCCATCGTCGCGGACTCCAATATTACGAAGCTCTCATCCCTGCCACGATCGCCGGAATTTGTAGTTTCAGCGTCTTTCGTTGGGGAACGGGGTTACATGTGGGGGGAATTTACAATTTTGGTCGCTTCGATGTTTTGCCCGCTCTGACATGGATTACTTTATTAGAAGGCGTGGGCTTGGGTATTATCGGCGCATTAGCGGGAATTCTCTTTATCGGTATGTTTCGCCTGATGGGTCTGCTCATTCAGAAAATCAAGCATCAACATATTGTCTTGGCTTTATTGGGAGGATTGGGCATCGGTTGGCTGGCTGTTTTATATCCGCAAACCCTCTTTTTTAGCGAACGACAAATCGAAACGCAATTACTGGCACAATCGGCTTCTCTGGGGACGATAACATTATTGGGAATCTGTCTGGCAAAAATGCTGGCAATTTGCTTTACGATTCACGGTGGCTTTCGAGGTGGGTTTATCTTTCCTCTATTTTTTACCGGGGCGAGTTTGGGATTGGCGATCGCTTCGGGAATGCCTGCCATTCATCCTACTATTGCTACGCTATGCTGCATGGCAGCAATTAATGTTGCTATTACCAAGACCCCCATTAGTACCGCCATTATTTTGAGCGTTTTATCCGATACGACGATTCTACCCATTATTGCGATCGCGAGTTTTACCAGTTTTCTCTTAACCAGTAATATCGGCTTGCTCAAAACCCAAAGATCCAGAACGACAGAAACGCTTTCGGGTTTTTCTGCTTAAAGGAAGCGCGATCGCTTCTGCTATGGGGTAAAAACGAGATAATAAGGGGGTAGTGCGAATTGGCTTGGCGATCGCCGCCGTGAAACGGGTCAAAATTCAAAGGGTTGCCAAGCTAAACCGAAGTGTAGTTGCCGCGTAATCGCTACATCTCCCGACACAATTAATATCAAATCCGGATAATTGTCCGAACTTAGGCTTTTCTTGCAAAATTCTTCTTCCTCCTGCTCCCTCACCGAGAAGTATGGTGATTCAAGCGGATTTGAGATTACCAAGGGGATCCGACTAAAGTAAACGCACTCCAATAGTAAGGATGAGTAAAATCGCGATCGCCCAACTCTCTTAGAAATTCTTGACTGGCAGGATCGAGGTTAGGCGATCGGGTAATTTCCTCCCACAATGCGTCCCTTCGATATTCTCCGCGAATCATGGTGATTTGTGCCTGTCTTAACGCCTCGGCTTTGATCGTAATCTCCGGATTCATCAAATTGCGATAGAATTCCCCCATCAGGTTTAAAGTTCCCCCATCGGAGACATACCACAGACTCGCCAGAGCGGATTTAGCCCCCGTATTAACCGCCAAACCCGCGAATCCCAACTCCGCATCTAAATCTCCCAATGCCGTGCGACAGGCACTTAAAACGAGCAATTCTACCGGATTTTCTTGCGTCCAACCCAATTCTCGCAAGCGATCGATCTGCATTTTTTCATCCCAGAGTTGGATGTGAGTATTTTTTGCATCTCCTGCTTTAAAGTCCGCATGGGTTGCGAGATGGAGAATTTGAAAGTTTCGGTTTTGACTGCTGGTTTTGAGATTGTTGAAGGTAAAATCTTGATTGAGGAACGTTTCGCCCTCATCAACTCGTTCGGCAATGAGAGATAATTCTACAGGAACGGCGGGTAAGGGGTCGTATTCGCTAAACTCCGATGCTCCCATGGCCAAAATTCGGCTATCGTGTAAGGGAGTGTAGCGGGTATTCGTGAGGCTGACGCTGGGAATGAGTCCCAAGCTATACTGTTCTACGAGGAATTGTTCTCCATCGTGCAAAGCGGCGAGGGGAATACTGCGCAACCCTGCATCTAAACTAAAAATGAGAGTATCGATTTCGAGTCCTTCTAGTTCGGATTGGATGGGTGCAATGAGCCATTTGTATAATTGTTGGGAGGGTGCAAAATAAGCATCGGGACGGCGAGAGTTTGTGATAGTGCGTCGCATATCCTTGACGGTGGCTTGCAACGCATCGGCATGAGCCTCGGGAATGACTTTGCGAAGGATATGTCCTTCTGGAGTAATGACGAGGAGTTCTAATTGTTGGGGAAAGGAGAGCGCATAAACGATAACGGGCTGAGTTCCCGTTTCACGGGTAATATTTTTCAAGGTATCGCGGATATTTTCGATATCTTTTTCTTCTCCTCGGTCTTCCTGATTCCTTTCTCTTTGACTGGTACTATCTTCAGAACTGAATTCTTCAGAAAATGTACTTTCAATTTGCGTAACGGCTGCATTGACATTAGCGGGTAAAGCCGTTCGCAAATTCAGGCGAAATGCTCCTAATGAGGAATCGAAGAAAGCCTTTTCTAAGTTAATTGTTCCCTCTATTCCGGGAAGAAAAGTCGCTGCAAAAGATAAAAGTTCGCTATCCGACGGTAATGCGCCATCCAAGGATAATGTAATTCCTTGTCCCTCATTAATGACGATTGGAGAGACATTATCATCGACAAAAATGACGACGGCATTCGGTTCGTCTTGGACTTCAAACGCTCCCATATCGAACAAATTTCCTCGAGGGAATCCTCGTTGATCTGTTGAAGGCGCGCTAGTATTATTGCCTCGATTAATGGCCGGACTGCTAGAAGAGAGTGCGTGGGTTTGAGTCGGACCGCCATTGTTGGCGAGGGAAAGGAGTTGGGGATCGACTTCGGTGAGGTTTCCCGTCGTAAAAGTTAGAGTGGTCGTGCCAGAAGTTTCTTCGATCAGAGTGTAGGAAACAGTCCCGCTTATGATACCCATCCCATCAATGTCATTCGCCGTTCCATTTGCAGTATTATTCGCAACGATCGCATTGGAGATATTGACGATCGCATTCGATGCAGAGATTCCGCCGCCTGACGTATCTGCATGATTATCGGCGATCGTGCTGCTCGAAATCTGGGAAACATTACCCCCATTTCCCAGCATAATCCCGCCACCATTATCACTGAGAGAATGGTTTCCCGATATGGTGCTGTTGGTCAGATTTAAGATTTCTGCATAAATGCCGCCACCGGAATCCCCTGTCGCAGAGTTTCCCGATACGGTGCTCGCCGTCATGTTAAGGGTTCCCGAGGTGAAAATCCCACCCCCTGGCGAACTCGAAGTATTGCCCGATATGGTGCTATTGTTAATGTTCAACGTTCCTCCATCCGCAAGAATTCCCCCCCCCGCTCCCGATACATTCCCATTTCTAATGGTTAAATAATCCAAAGTGACGGAACCTCCCCCTACAATATCGAATATTCGCGATGTCCCAGCGCCATCGATCGCTACGTTAGAGGCCCCAAACGCCCCGGAAATCTCTAAATTTCCACTACTGGTCTCAATCTCTAAATCCGGATTGCCATCGATATCTGCTATACTACTCAAAACAATCGCGCCTTGAGAACCATTAAATATCTCCGGAGCGAAACGAATTTCATCATCCCCTATACTCGAGTTAGCGGCATAAATCGCTTCGCGCAACGAGAAGACACCATCCGCAATATTCACCGTATCTGCGACTGTCGCGACCGTGTATAAGGCCAGTGTCCCATCATAATTTTCCATGATTTCCGGTATGAATGCGAGGGAGGCTTCAATATTCCCCGTACTCGATTCTAAAACCCAATCTCCTCCCAAGGCAGCATTCCCCGTTAGAGTCGTCGATGCCGCGACATCTGCGCCGGTTTCTGTCGCGATCGCCTCGACTAACGCCCGACCGGCTTCTCCTAATGCGGTAAAGCAACTATACAATAAAATATCGGCACTTCGGCTCCGCTCAGTGCCATTCAAAGACTTGCCCCATGCTTGCAATTGTTCTCGATAGCGATCGATATTCCCAGCACTGACAAAATCTTTCCCCAGCCAAAAATTCCCAGCATTCCCTTCCGTCACGATATGGACTTCATCGACTCGATTTCCTGCTTCAGCGATAAGGGATAAGCGATCGCCAACGACGGAAATCCCTGCTTCATCTGGCGTAATGACGACGGAAACCGTTCCCGCTTTACCCCCGTAGAGAAGATCTTGATAGTTTTCTGCGGTTGCATCGATAAATACAGTAGCGATCGCTTTTTCTGGATCGTCTGGAAATAATGTCACTGTTGGGGCGCTATATCCGCCTTTTGTCGTTATCCGAGGACGCTCTGAAGGGGCAACCCGCACTCGATTCATTGCCCCTAAATTCACCGTTTCTCCCGTGATTTTCCCAGCAATGGATACGTCCCCCCTATTCAGGGGAAATTCGCGCTCTGCGGCTGTTATTTGCATTGCTGTTTGTACTTCTGGCGTAGTTAACAACACCGGAATATCTACCGCTAAAAAATCTGGAGTCATGCGATCGGCTGGCAATTCTAAAGCGAGAATCATTCCCGGTTGAGAAATCCTAACCAAACTCGTTCCCGGTACGGCGGCGATGTTAATATTTCCCGATGCTGTTAAGTTTCCCGTATTGAGAACGCTCCCGCCTAAAACATTCAAGTTTCCTCCCGTCACGCTCAAATTCCCGGCATTAGCGATCGCTCCCGGCTGCGCCAAATCGAATGCAAAGCGATCGGGATTTCCTATTAAACTTTGATAGTGGTTGTCTCCTAAAGCATTAAAATAATCATCCCCAAAACCAATTCCCGTCGCCGTTGTTGCGGTAAAATCTCCCGGTACGTTCAAGCGCGAATTCGCTCCAAAAACAATCCCGGCAGGATTCATCAGAAATAAATGAGAATGTCCTTGTAAAACTTGAATCGTTCCATTAATAATCGAAGGGTCGCCCCCAACAACGCGACCGAGAATATTGTAAATTTGCGGTGCAGAAAGAAAATTGGCAACTTGTCCGGCTTCGAGTCCGAACCGTTCAAAACTATGAAATAAATTATGCCCGTCTGGCGATAAAATACCGCCATTGATATCGAATATTTTGCCCTCAGCGTTAATGATTGTTCCCGTTCCACTGTTTTCTGGAATAATGGGGTGAGCCAAGAGAGGAACGGCAGTTAGAGAACCGATCGGCAATAGGAAAAAAGGAGCGGAATGGCGCAACAATTGGCTTAATTTCATCAGTTCCGTCGAGCAGAAAATATAAGAAAATTCATTTCCCGTTCATTATATTCATACGAGTTCGCGATCGCCCTCCTCGCGATGGCTGAAATTACCAAGGCGATCCGACCAAGGTAAATGCACTCCAATAGTAAGGGTGGGTAAAATCGCGATCGCTAAACCCTTCTAAAAAGGCTTTACTATCAGGAGCGAGATCGGGCGATCGGGCGATCTCCTGCCAAAATTCCTCGTTCTGACCTTCTCCCCGCAACATGTCAATTTGCGCCCGTCGCAGGGCTTCGGCTTTAATGGTAATATCGGGATCTTGCAGGTGTCGATAGAACTTGCTCATTAAGTTCAAGGTGCCCCCATCGGAGACATACCACAAACTCGCCAGTGCTGATTTTGCTCCTGTATTTACTGCCAAACCTGCAAAGCCCAATTCTGCATCGAGATCTCCCAATGCCGTGCGACAAGCACTCAATACCAACAGTTCGATGGGATTTTCTTGCGTCCAACCCAGTTCTCGCAGGCGATCGAAGGCCAGTTTGTCATTCCACAGTTGGATGTGTGCGTTATCTTTATCCCCAGCTTGGAAGTCTGCATGGGTAGCGAGATGCAGGATTTGATGGTTGCGAGCTCGGGAGTTGGCTCGGAGATTATCGAAGGTAAAATCGCGATCGAGAATGGAGACTCCTTCGGCCAATTTTTCGGTAATGAGGGATAATTCCACGGGAACGGCTGGCAAAGGGTCATATTGCTCGAATTCTGAGGCTCCCATGGCTAAAACGCGAGGGTTTTGCAAGGGTGTATAGCGGGTATTGGTGAGGCTGACACTGGGAATGACTCCCAAACTATACTTTTCGACAAGGAATTGTTCCTCATCCCGTAAAGCAGCGAGGGGAATCCCTCGCAACCCCTCATCTAAACTGAAAATGAGGGTATCGACTGCGAGTTTTTCTAATTCTGGTGCGATCGGAGCGATGAGCCATTGATACAATTGTCGGGAGGCTGGCCGATAAGCGTTGGGACGGCGGGTATTGACAACATTCTGACGCAAGTTTGCCGCCATTCTTTGCACTCGAGCTGAATTCGCTTCAGAAATGACTTTATGAAGGATGCGATCTTCTGGAGTCACCAGAACCAGTTCCAATTGTTCGGGGAAAGAAATGGCATAGACGATGACGGGATTCGTTTTAGTTTCTCGGGTGATGTATTTGAGGGTGGCACGGATATTTTCGACGATATCTTCGTCGTTATCTGTACCACCGCACTTCTGCTCCTCAAATTCTTCGCAAAACATAAGTTCTACCCAACTGACCGCTTCAGTTGTATTTTCGCTGGCAAGGGCTGCTCGCAACTGGCTGTGAAATGCCTGTAAAATGGAGGAAGTATCGATCGCCCCCACGTTCAATCCTTGCGGGATGGAAGTAAAGGAAAGAGCAAATTCTTGCACGACAGTCCCTTCGTCAGAATCCGGTATGAGTCTGGATTCGGGAATCTCTTCAAATGCACCGATATCGGGAAAAAAGCCGCGAGAAAATCCCCGTTGATCTGTTGCGAGGGTACTGTTTCCCGTGTTTAGGGCGGGACTTGTGGATCTGAGGGCATGGGTTTGAGTGGATCCGCCGTTATCGGCAAGGGGCAAGAGTTGTGGATCGACTCCCGTGATGTTCTCATCACTTAAAGTGAGATTAGAAGCACCGGAAGTATCTTCGATGAGATTATAGGTAAAGGTGCTACCATTAAAATCGCCGCCGAGGTCGTTTCCCGTTCCGTTGGCAACGTTTCTAGCAATAATGGTATTTGTAACATCCAATGTGCCGCCTAGATTATAGATACCGCCACCATTTTGCGATGTCGTATTGTAGGCGATCGTTGCATTGGTTATCGTCCCTCCACCGAGAGCAAAAATTCCACCACCGAAGCCACCAGAGTTGCCCGAAATCGTACTATTGGTTAGGGTTACTGTCTCAAATGAAGAAATCCCGCCACTCGAGCCACTCGAGTTACCAGAAACAGTGCTATCAGTTAGGGTTACTGCACCCGATGAATCAATCCCACCACCATTGAAACCACTAGAGTTAACGGAAACGGTGCTATTGGTTAGGGTTACTGCACCCGATGAATCAATCCCACCACCATTGAAGCTACTGGAGTTAGCGGAAACGGTGCTATTGGTTAGGGTTACCGCACCCGATGAATCAATCCCACCACCATTGAAACCACTAGAGTTAGCGGAAACGGTGCTATTGGTTAGGGTTACTGCACCCGATGAATCAATCCCACCACCATTGAAGCTACTGGAGTTAGCAGAAACGGTGCTATTGGTTAGGGTTACTGCACACGATGAAACAAAACCACCACCATTGAAGCGACAACAGATAGCAGAAACGCTGCTAATGGTTAGGGTTACAGCACGCGATTATACA